>NZ_AP022589.1:3008015-3616031 GCF_010731755.1 Mycolicibacter minnesotensis | reverse complement strand
GCGCGCCGTCGCCGCGCGGATGGTCGGCTTCGGATTGCGCTCCGCCATCGCCACCGCAATGCTGACCGGCGCACTGGCCACCGCGGGGGTCGCCGCCGCCGACGCCACCGACGACTATCCGATTCCCCGCCGGATCCTGCGAACCCCATGCACGGCAGAGCAGATCATGGCCGCTGCCCGCGACGTCGAACCCGTCTACTACGAGCGCTACATGATCGACTATCACAACAAGCCGGTGGCCGACCGCCAAGCCGCCCAGGACAGCATCCACAGGTTCTTCGCCATGGACTACGCCGGGCGGCGCCAGTACGCCGAAGACACCGCCACCAACGCCTTCTTCGAGCCCATGTCCTGGCGCTGGCCGAACTGGGCCAAGCTGTTCTTCAACAATAAGGGTGTGGCCGCGCGCACCACAGAAATCTGCCTGAACTATCCCGCCGGCGACATGTCGGTGTGGGACTGGCGTTAGCGCGTCAGTCGAGCGGGTGCGCGGCGGGCTCGTCCTCGCCGGTCGCTTCAGGCAGCTCAGCGGACGCCTCGGCGTCGAAGTCCGCCACCTCGGCCTCGTCGGCGCTTTCCACCTCGACGTTGTCGTCATCGTCGGCGGGCGTCTCAGGGTCCACCTCGTCGGTGGGATCCTGCGCGGGGCGCGTGTTCGCGCGCCGCTCTCGCAGCCCGTCCACGATCAGCAGCAAAACACCCAACAGGCTCGCGCCGATACAGACCCACGCCACCAGGGCATTGCTGGTGACCACGGCGAACACCAACGCGGCAAGGCCGACTACCGCCAATACCAATGCGATGACCAGCATCGAATCACCTCCAGTCCGACGGGCGAACTACTCGATTCCGCGGTGAGGCGGCTCGATTCTGACGGTCAGTTGGTACCGCGGTTGAAATGGTTGAACCCGCCGCCGTCTCCGGAAGCACTGCTGTCGACCGGTGCGGCCGAACCCCGCTGACCGAGCTCTTCGAGCTGGGATTCCAGGTAGGTCTTGAGCCGGGTGCGGTACTCGCGCTCGAAGGTGCGCAGCTGCTCGAGGCGGCCCTCCAGCACAGTGCGCTGCTGGTTGATGGTGCCCATGATCTCGGAATGCTTGCGCTCCGCGTCGGCCTGCAATGCGTCGGCCTTCTCCTGCGCCTGGCGCAGTTGGGTCTCCGAGCGGGTCTGGGCGTCGGCCAGCATCGCGTCGGCCCGCTGCCGGGCCTCGGTGACCGTGGTCTCCGCGGTCTGACGTGCCTCGGTGAGGATCTGGTCGGCGTTGGCGCGGGCGTCGGCCATCAGCTTCTCGGACTCGGCGCGCGCGGTGCCGGTCAAACGGTCCGCGGTGTCCTGGGCCAGGCTCAGCACCCGTGCCGCCTTGAGGTGCTGCTCCTCGGTGGACACTTCCGGTCCGGGCTGTGCGGCCACCACAGGCTGAGGCGGTGCCACCGGCTCGGGGGCGGGCTCGTAGACCGGGATGGAGGGAACCGGCTGCTGCGACCCACCACCGGCGCGGGCCGCGGTCAGGTCTTGGTCGAGCTCGCTGATCCGCTGGCGCAGGTCGGCGTTCTCCTCGATGAGCCGGGTCAGTTCGGTCTCGACCAAGTCGAGGAAGGCGTCGACCTCGTCCTCGTTGTAGCCGCGCTTCCCAATCGGCGGTTTGCTGAACGCGACGTTATGTACGTCGGCCGGTGTTAGTGGCATCGTCTGCCCCCTCGAGTCAGGTAGTAGTTAGCGCCGATCGGGCACGGGTAGGTCGACCGGAAACACGCTAGCCGTGTGTAACTGCCGTCCATCCTGTCACATCCGCCGCTGCGCTCGGCAATGTGAATGATATTAAGAGCGAATTTCAAATTGCTGCCACAGAAATCACGCTTTGGCAAACGGGAGCTCTGAGGGCTATCAGAGGTCCCCACCGGGGAACGCGGCCCGCCGACGGCCCTGACCGGGGCCGAAACCGGCTGGACCTGCCTCGCGGAGCACCGCGGGCCACCGCGGCCGGATCGGCCCCACCGGATGCCCGACAGCAAAGCACTGAGGCGGCGACGCACCCAGAATGTGATTTATTTCGCGGCGCGGCCAAACGTGTCGCGCCGGGCGCCGTTCCGCGTCACGCAGCGTGCTGCAGAGCCAGTTCCATCCCGACGAACGCGATCAGCAGCAGCACCATGATCGAGAGGTCGATACGCACTGCCCCAATGGTCAACTGAGGGATGAGGCGTCGGAGCAGCTTTACCGGCGGGTCGGTGATGCTCATGATCAGCTCGAGAATCACCACCGTGGTACCGCGCGGATGCCAGTCACGGCTGAATGAGCGGATGAACTCGATGACGATTCGGGCGATCAACAACAGCCAGAAGACGAACAGCGCGATACCGAGGATCGTAAAGAACAGCGCCAACGGAGTGAGACCTTACTGACGAGGGTGGGCCCGCATCAGCAGCGCTGACCGGCTCGACTGCCCTTCCAGCCTACCGATACGCGTAGAAGCCGGTCTCGGCGATGCGGCGGCGCTCCTCCGGCGACACGTCGACGTCGGCCGGCGACAGCAGAAACACCTTGGTGGCGACCTTGTCGAAGGAACCCCGCAGAGCGAAGGCCAGGCCCGCGGCAAAGTCGACCAGTCGCTTGGCGTCTGCGTTGTCCATCGAGACCAGGTCCATGATCACCGGGGTGCCGTCGCGGAATCGCTCCCCGATGGTGCGCGCCTCGCTGTAGTCCTTCGGCCGCAGCGTGGTGATCTTCGACAGCGGGCTGCTCTCATCGAACATCTGGGCCATCCGGCGCGGCTCCATCGCGAGGGCGCCGCGGGTGGAACCGCGCAGCGAGGAGAACCGGCGCTCGAAGTCACGAGGACGTTCGAACTCACGGCCCCGGTACCGGGGCTCGCGGGGGTCATCCTCATAGCCGCCGCGGTAGCCGGCCGGGGCGTCGTCATAGTCACGGTCCTCGAAACGCTCGTCATAGCGGCTCTCCGCGCGGCCGGCGACGCGGTCGAAGACATCCTCGCCGAATCGCTCGGGCCGAGGTGCGTAGTCACGTGACCCGGCACGGTCGTCGCCGTCTTCGTAGTAGTCGTCGTCGTAGTCCTCCATTGGAGCCATCCCGAAGTAGGCCTTGACCTTGTGGAGTGTGCTCATCCTTGGACCCTTCTAGGCTGATGACTGTGATGAAGGTGTGACTGAAGTGACTAATAACGGTGACGGTAACGGCAGCGAGCGTGATGGCGTGGCACCGACACGCGGACACCTCCCACCGGTTTCACCCGCCCCTGCCAGCGACCTTTACCGCCGGCTCATTCCAGCCAGATAACCGATGCCAGCCGGCCGGTAAGCCCGTCCCGGCGGTGACTGAACAGCTTCGGATCCGCAGCGGTGCAACGCGGGTCGGCATCGATGGCCGCCACGCCCAATTCCCTTAGTTGACGTGCGATTCCGGCGCGCAGGTCTAACCCGGGCGTGCCCGCAGACGTGACGGTGCGACTGCCGGGCAGGGCTGCCTCGACCTCGTCGGCCATCGCGGCGGGCACCTCATAGTGCAACCCGCTCACCGCCGGGCCCAGCAAAACCGAGACGTCGCCCACCCGGGCGCCGGCCGCGAGCATGGTTTCCAGTGCCCGAACGACCACGCCGTGCTGCGCGCCGACCCGGCCGGCATGCACCGCAGCGACCACCCCCGCGCGCGCGTCGGCCATCAGCACCGGAACGCAGTCGGCGGTCACCACCACCATGGCCAGCCGGGGCACGGTGGTCACCAGTGCATCGGTCTCTTCGACCACACTCGCGCGTGGTTCATCGACCCTCACCACATGATCGCCATGCACCTGGTTCATCCAGACCAGACGGTCAGCCCCCAGACCGGTGGCCTTGGCCAGCCGGGCACGGTTGGCCGCTACCGCGGCAGGGTCATCACCGACATGATCGCCGAGGTTGAAGCTGTCGAACGGTGCCTTCGACACACCACCGGCGCGGGTGGTGCTCACCCGCCGGACGCGAAAAGTCACGGGGCGAGCCAGCGGTGGTCGCTAGCGCGGCGAAGCCGGGCGACGCGGGCCAGCGCCATCAGCTCAGTGCCGCATGAACGGCGGAACGTCCACGTCGTCGTCATCGACGCCGTCGTCGCCGTTGCGACCGCCCACGCTGACCGTTGCCCCGTTGGTGGCGGGGGGAACACCGACCGCATCCACCGGGTCGAACAACGACGAGGTCACCTTGCCGGCCTGTCCGGGCGCCATGGCATGCCGGGCCGCACTGGAGGCACCGGTAACCGGCTTGCGGCCGGAGCCCGCGGAGTCAAAGCCCGCCGCAATCACCGTCACCCGCACCTCATCGCCGAGCGAGTCGTCGATCACAGTGCCGAAGATGATGTTGGCTTCGGGGTGCGCGGCGTCCTGAACCAGCGATGCCGCCTCGTTGATCTCAAACAGGCCCAGGTCGCTGCCGCCGGCGACCGACATCAGCACGCCCTGGGCGCCCTCCATCGAGGCCTCCAGCAGCGGCGAGTTGATCGCGATCTCGGCGGCCTTGAGCGCCCGACCGTCGCCGCGGGCCGACCCGATGCCCATCAACGCCGTGCCTGCGCCGCTCATGATGCCCTTGACGTCGGCGAAGTCGACGTTGATCAATCCGGGGGTGGTGATCAGGTCGGTGATGCCCTGGACACCGTTGAGCAGCACCTCGTCGGCACTGCGGAACGCATCCATCAGCGAGACCTGGGCGTCGCCCATCTGCAGCAGCCGGTCGTTGGGGATCACGATCAGGGTGTCGCAGCTCTCGCGCAGGGCAGCTATGCCCAGCTCCGCCTGGTTGCCACGCCGCTTGCCCTCGAAGGAGAACGGCCGGGTGACCACGCCGACGGTCAGCGCACCGAGCTTGCGGGCGATGGTGGCCACCACCGGAGCGCCGCCGGTGCCGGTACCGCCACCCTCGCCGGCGGTGACGAACACCATGTCGGCGCCGCGCAGCAGCTCCTCGATCTCGTCCTTGGCGTCTTCAGCAGCCCGACGACCCACTTCGGGGTCGGCGCCGGCGCCGAGGCCGCGGGTGGATTCACGGCCGACGTCGAGCTTGACGTCGGCGTCGCTCATCAGCAATGCCTGTGCGTCGGTGTTGATCGCGATGAACTCGACGCCCTTGAGCCCCTGCTCGATCATCCGGTTGACGGCATTGACGCCGCCACCACCGATACCCACGACTTTGATGACGGCCAGATAGTTGTGCGGTGGGGTCATCGTTCGTCTTCCTCCCTGGTGGGATTGGAGTCCTCTCTGGGGCCGGGCTTGACGCGAAACTCGCCGAACTGCCTTCGGTTAAACCTTCAACCTCAACCAAAGGCTTAGAGTTATGTCAAGTTGTTCCGTGCAACCGCCACAGTAGGGCCGGCTCGGTCGTCCGCGGCGCCGACGCGCCGAGACACGCCGCGCGAATTTTCCTGCGGCCGCCCTACCGAACGGTGGGCAGATCCGGGCTCGACACGTCATAGGTGTGGCCCGGCTGGGTCAGCAGGGCCGCCAACTTCTGGGCCTTCTCCGCGGTGCGGTCGGTATTGCCCCACACCACCACCCGGCCGTCGGCCAGCGTCAACGTGATCGACGACACCGATGGAGCCGCCACCCGGCTGATCTGCCCAGCGACGTCGGGAGCCAAAGCGGTCATCACCTGCAAAGCCGCCATCGTCGGCGGATCGGCCGGGGCAGGATTCTCCACGTCGAAGAACGGCAGCATCGACGGCGGCGCACCCGTCGCGAAGTCGACACCGTCACGGTCGAACAGGTGCGGGCCGTCGGGGTAATCCTTGTACACCACCGGGATCCGCTCGACGATCTCAATCCCGAGCGCCGAGGGATACTGCCGCTGAACCCGGGTGCTCGCCACCCGCCGGATGGTCGCCACCCGCTCGGCCACGCTGCCGGTGTCAATCTGCAGCAGCGGCGTCCCGGACTGCACCCGCGCCACGTCCAACACTTCCTCGCGAGTCACCGCGACGATCCCGGTGACCTCGAATTCGCGAACCGACATCAGCGGCGTGAAGTAGAGGATCAGCCCGATCCCGACTACGAGCGCAGCCGCCAGGAAGGCGGCCAGCACTATCTTCAGGCCCCTGATGGTGCCCCGGGGAACGCCTTTGGGTGGCTCAGTGGACCCCGCACGCAGCCGCCGCTTGGCGTCCCTGCGGGCCTGTTCGATGGCCTCGGCGCGCGCTTGCGCCGCGCGCCGCTCCGCGCGTTCCCGACGAGCCCGCCGACGCGGGCCCTCCTCCTCGGCAGGCTCGCCCTCCGCCGACCCTTCGCCGGCGGGCTCTTCCTCGGTCGACTCTTCCTCGGCGGACGCAACGCCTGCTACAGCCTCTGCGGCATCCGTCGGCGGCGCCGAAGCGGCCTCGCCGTCAGGAGTGTCCCCGACGATTTCGGGGTCCTCGGTGCTCTCGGGCGGCACGCTCACAGCACGCCCGGGTGGCCGGGAGCGCTCCGATCGGCCCGCGCTCGCAGCGCGGTGACGATCTCCGGGCCCAATACGGTCACGTCACCGGCACCCATGGTGACGATCACGTCGCCGGGACCGGCCGCCGCCGCGACTGCCTCGGGAACGGCAGAAAAGTCCGGCAGGTAGTGCACGGGCACGCTGACGTGTTCGGCGACGCTGGCCCCACTCACCCCGGGCAAGGGCTGCTCACGCGCACCGTAGACGTCTAGGACGAAGACCTCGTCGGCGCGGTCCAGGGACCGGCCGAACTCCGTGGCGAACTCCTGGGTGCGCGAATACAGATGCGGTTGGAACACGACCAGGCTGCGCCCGGTACCCCGCTCGTCGAGCAAGGCTCGGACCGCGGTCAACGTGGCCGTGATCTCGGTGGGATGGTGGGCGTAATCGTCGAAGACCTGCACCGACCCGGTGGAGCCGGCCGAGCCGACCAGTTCGAACCGGCGGCGCACCCCGTCGAATCCGGCCAATCCGTCGAGCACCCCCTCCAGCGGCGCGCCGACCTCGACCGCGGCCAGCAGCGCGCCGAGCGCGTTGAGGGCCATGTGCCGTCCGGGAACCGAGAGTCGCATGGAGCGGCGCTCGCCACTGCCGAGCAGTGCTACCTCGGCGAGCGCACCGGTGCCCCGCTGTTCCCAACTGGCCAGCACGCCGTCGAGTGGGGCGGTCCCGGTTCCTTCGCTTCCATAGCGCAACACCCGAATGCCCTGTGCCGCAGTGCGGTCCGCCAACTCGGCGCCGCCAGGATCATCGACACAGATCACCGCTGCCCCACCCGGCGCGATGCGCTCGACGAACGCATCGAACACCTGCGTGTAGGCCTGCTCGCTGCCGAAGAAGTCCAAGTGATCAGCCTCGATGTTGGTCACCACCGCGACATTGGGGGTGTATTCCAACAGCGAGCCGTCGCTCTCGTCGGCTTCGGCAACAAACAGTGGCCCGCTGCCGTGGTGTGCATTGGTGCCGGCTTCGGAACCGGCAGAACCCAATTCGCCGCCGACGGCGAAGGACGGATCCAGTCCGCAGCGCTGCAGGGCGACCACCAGCATGGACGTCGTGGTCGTCTTGCCATGGGTGCCGGTGACCATCAGCGTGGTGCGACCCGCCATCAGCTTCGCCAGCACCGCCGGTCGCAATACCACCGGAATGCCGCGTCGCCGGGCCTCGACGAGTTCGGGATTGGTCTTGGGGATCGCCGCGTGCGTGGTGACCACCGTGGTGACCCCACCGGGCAACAGGTCCAGGGCCGACGCGTCATGACCGATGCGCACCTGCGCGCCGCGGGCTCGTAATGCGTGGATACCGCGGGACTCCTTGGCGTCCGAACCCGAGACCAGGCCACCGCGATCCAGCAGGATCCGGGCGATGCCCGACATCCCTGCTCCGCCGATACCGACCATGTGCACCCGGCTCAGCTCCGGCGGCAGTTGCGAAGCGCTCATGCCGCTCACTGGCCGCCCCTCGCTGCGCTCGCGACGTCCAGCGCGACCGTACTCATGCCGCTCACTGGCCGCCCCTCGCTGCGCTCGCGACGTCCAGCGCGACGGAAGCCACCCGTCGGGCCGCCTCCGGATGTCCAGCCAGCACCGCGGCGCTTGTCATCGCGGCCAGCCGGGCGGTGTCGGTGAGCAGCCCAGCGACCGTGTCGGCCACAAAATCCGGCGTCAGGGCCGCGTCCTCGACCAGGATGCCGCCACCGGCGTTGACCACGGGCAGCGCGTTGAGGCGCTGCTCACCATTGCCGATCGGCAGCGGGACGTAGACCGCGGGAAGCCCGACCGCCGACACCTCGGCGACCGTCATCGCCCCCGACCGGCAGATCGCCAGGTCTGCGGCCGCGTAGGCCAGGTCCATCCGGTCCAGATAGGGCACTGCCAGATAGGGCGGGTCACTGGCAGCAGTTTCCGGCAGGTCCAGGGTGTTCTTCGGGCCGTGCGCATGCAGGACCGAAATACCAGCGGCGGCAAGCTGTTTAGCTGCCCCGGCGACCGCCTGATTGATCGACCGGGCGCCCTGGGAACCACCGAAGACCAGCAGCACCCGGGCGTCGTCGGCGAAGCCGAACTCGGCGCGAGCCGCCGCACGCAACGCTGACCGGTCCAAAGTGGTGATGGCTGCCCGGACCGGTACGCCGACCACCTCGGGTCGAGCCAGTCCACAGTCGGCGACGGCCGAGAGCACCCGCTGCGCACCGCGCGCACCCACCCGGTTGGCCAGGCCGGCGCGCGCGTTGGCCTCGTGAATAACGACAGGAACACGCCGCGACCCCAGGCCCCGAGCGGCCAGGTAGGCCGGCAGCGCAACGTAACCGCCAAAGCCGATCACCACGTCGGCGCGCACGTCGCGCAAGACCGACCGGGTCTCCCGGACAGCGCGCAGCACCCGCACCGGCAGCCGGACCAGATCGGCGTTGAGCTTGCGGGGCAACGGCACCGGGGTGATCAACTGCAGGTCGTAGCCGCGGGCAGGCACCAGCCGGGTCTCCAGGCCGCGGGCCGTACCCAGCGCGGTGATTCGGACGTCGGGATCCAGCGCGCGCAGCGCGTCGGCGACGGCCATCGCGGGCTCAACGTGGCCGGCCGTGCCGCCGCCGGCGAGAACAACCGAGAGTGGCGCACCGCGGTCCGGCTTAATGACCGAGTCGTTCACCGCCTATCGCTGACCTTCCAATGCGCGTACGCGCCCGCCGGTCGGACGCGCCCCGGCGTGACGCCGGCCGCCTCCATTTTGCCCTGCGCTCCCTGCGCGGTGACTCGCTGCCCGTGCCGTGGGCTGGGCGGCTGCTCCTTGGCGGCTGGATCGAGCCGGTGGCCGTGTCCCACTACGCGGCCGCGCCCCCTGCTGCGGGCGTGACCTCAGCCGGTCGCGCAGCGCTTCAAGGCGGGTCGGCGAGTACGGCTCCGGCAAGGGAAGCCGCAGGATCCGGTTCATCCGGTCGTCCTGGCCCGCCCGCAGCGCCGCCACCGCCTCCGGCTCGTGCCGGGCCGCATTGGCCATGATACCGATCATGAAAAGTGTTGTTGCCGTGGATGTTCCGCCTGCAGATATCAACGGCAGCTGGATTCCGGTAACCGGCAGCAGCCCGATCACGTACCCGACGTTGATGAACGACTGCCCGATCACCCACATCGTGGTGGCGGCGGTCAACAGTCGCAGGAACGGGTCGGCGGAGCGCTTGGCGATCCGCATGCCCGTGTAGGCAAACAGCCCGAACAGCGCCAGCAGTCCGAACCCGCCGATGAAGCCGAGTTCCTCGCCGATGATCGCGAAGATGAAGTCGTTGTGGGCGTTGGGTAGGTAATTCCATTTCGCGGTGCCCTGTCCCAGGCCGTCACCGAAGATGCCTCCGTTGGCCAGGGCGAACTTCGCCTGCCGCGCCTGGTAACCGGCGCCCTGCAGGTCGGCGTCGGGGTCCAGCCAGGACCGCACCCGGTCAGAGCGGTAGCCCTCGGTCACCGCCATGATCGCGGCCGCGGCGACGATGGCCGTCAGCGACGTAAGGAACACCCGCAACGGCAGGCCTGCGTACCACAACAGCGACAGCAGGATGATGCCCAGCGACACCGTCTGTCCCAGGTCGGGCTGGGCGACAATCAGAACCAGCGCGACCACGGCGGCCGGTACCAGCGGGACCAGCATCTCGCTCAGCGACGCCCGCTCCATGCGCCGGCTCGCCAACAGGTGCGCGCCCCAGATCACAAAGGCGATCTTGGCCAGCTCCGAGGGCTGCATGGAGAAGCCGGCGATGACGAACCAGCCGCGAGAACCGTTGGACAACGTACCGATGCCTGGGATCAGCACCAGCACCAGCAGCACGATGGTGAACGCGAAACCGGCAAAAGCCATCCGGCGCATGAACCGGACCGATATCCGCAACGCCACATAGCAGCCGATCAGCCCGATCAACGTCCACATGACTTGCTTGCCGAAGATCCGCCAGGCAGATCCGTCGACGCCGTAGGACTCCACCCCGGATGCGGACAGGACCATGATCAGGCCGAGCGTGGTCAGCAGCGCCGCCACCGCGACGATCAGATGAAACGAGGTCATCGGGCGGCCCAACCAGGCACCGAACCGGGTGCGCGGCTCGGTCTTGGCGGGCTTGTCCGTGGTGGCCTCGTCGGCTGCGGCGCCGTCGGCGGCTCCGGCATCCCGCCGCAGCCGGGCCAGGATGGCGATCACACCGATCCCGCCGCGGCGCGGGCGGCGTCGGCGAACGCGTCGCCCCGGGCGCCATAGCCGGCGAACTGGTCGAAGGACGCTCCCGCCGGAGCCAGCAGCACCGTGTCACCGGGCCGGGCCAGCTCGCGGGCGGCGGCCACCACCGCGGTCATCACCCGCGAACCCAGCGTCTCGTCCAGCCCGTCAGTCACTCGCCTCACATGAGTAACTGGAGACACAGCAGTATCACCCATATCAATATCCTCGCCCGTCACAACGTGGACGACGGGGACATCCGGCGCGTGTCGTGATAACGCCTTGGCAACCTCTCCGCGATCGCGGCCGATCAGCACCGCCCCAGCCAGATGCCCGGCGATTCTGGCGACCGTCGGCTCGATCGAGGCGCCCTTGAGCAATCCGCCGGCCACCCAGACCACCCGCGGATAGGCCAGCACCGAGGCCTCAGCGGCATGGGGATTAGTGGCCTTGGAGTCGTCAACGTAGCGGACGCCGGCATCGACGACGACCAGTTCGGCGCGGTGGCGGCCCACCTGGAACGATTCCAGCGCGGCAGCGATCGCCTCCGGGGCAACATCGACACTGCGGGCCAGCGCGGCGGCCGCCAACGAGTTGAGCACCCCCACGGACCCCGGCACCGGGATCGACGCCGCCGATGCCAGCGCCAGGGTGTCGCCGAAGGCCCGGTCGACCAGCATGCCGTCGATGACGCCAAGCTCACCCGGCGCCGGGTGCCCCAGCCGAAAGCCCACCTTGGTAGGCGCGGGCGCGGCATCGCGCAACGCCGCGGCATGGGCATCGTCCATCCCGACCACCGCCACCCGTCCGGCCAACGCGCGAGCCTTGTCCGCGGTGTAAGCGGCCATGCTGCCGTGCCAGTCCAGGTGATCCTCGGCGACGTTGAGCACCGCACCGGCCTCCGGGCGCAACGAGGGAGCCCAATGCAGCTGGAAACTGGACAGCTCGACGGCCAGCAGTTCGGATTCATGCGGCGGTCCCAGGACCTCAAGTACCGGGCTGCCGATATTGCCGCACAACTGGGCGCTGCGGCCCGCAGCCACCAGCATCGCGTACAGCATCGAGGTGGTGGTGGTCTTGCCGTTGGTGCCAGTCACCACCAGCCAGCGCCGCGGCGGTCCGTAGTGGCCGGCGGCATCGAGCCGCCAGGCCAATTCCACGTCGCCCCAGATCGGTACCCCTGCCGACGCCGCAGCGGCCAGCACCGGAGTCTCCGGCCCAAAGCCGGGACTCGTGATCACCAGCGCGTAGTCGCTGATGCGTGCCGCAGCCTGGTGCGGGGGGCAGGTGGTCACGTCGGGATAGGCACGCAGCGCCGCGGGGTTGTCGTCGCACAGCGTCACATCCAGCCCGAACGGCGCCAACGCGGTCACGATGGCCCGGCCGGTGATCCCGGCCCCAGCCACCAAGACCCGCGCTTCGCCCGAGAGCAGGGCCAATCCGGGCGGGCCCGCTACGCCAGACACCTCAGCCACCTACGGCGGTGAACCACTCGCCGTAGAACATCGAGACACCCAAACCACAGGCAATGGCTGTGAGCAGCCAGAACCGGATGATGACGGTGGTCTCAGCCCAGCCGGCCAACTCGAAGTGGTGATGGAACGGCGCCATTCGGAACACTCGGCGGCCGGTGCTGCGGAAGGCCAGGATCTGGACCACCACCGAGGTGATCTCGGCGACGAACAGCCCGCCCAGCACCACCGCAAGGATCTCGGTGCGGGTGGTGATCGACATCCCGGCGATCACGCCGCCCAGCGCCAGCGAGCCGGTGTCGCCCATGAAGATCTTGGCCGGGGCGGCATTCCACCACAGGAACCCGATGCAGGCGCCCGCGGTCGCGGCGGCGATCAGCGCCAGGTCCAGCGGGTCGCGCACGTTGTAGCAGCCCAGGCCCGGTGCGATCGCACAGGCGTTGCGGTGCTGCATCACGGTGATCAGCACATAGGCGGCACTGACCATCGCCATGGATCCGGCGGCCAGGCCGTCCAAGCCGTCAGTGAAGTTGACCGCGTTGGACCACGCGCTGACGATCACGATCACGAACAGCACGAAAACCGCCGCGGGCAGCGTGACAGTGGCGATGTCCCGCACGTAGGACAACTGCAGGCTGCCGGGGGTCAGCCCGGACCCGTTGCGGAAACACAGCACCAGCAGACCGAACAAAGTCGCCGCGGTGACTTGGCCGATGGTCTTGGCAGTCTTGTTCAGACCGAGGTTGCGTGACCGGCGGATCTTGATCAGGTCATCGACGAAGCCCACACCGCCCAGCGCGGTGGCCAGACCCAGGACCAGCAGGCCCGACGCCGTCGGCCCGGTTCCGTAGAACACCAGGCCGGCCAGTTCGGCGGTCAGGTATCCCGCCCAGATGCCGGCCACAATGGCCACTCCACCCATCGACGGAGTACCGCGCTTGCGCTGGTGGCTGGCCGGGCCGTCCTCGCGGATCTCTTGCCCGAATCCCTGTTTGGTGAACACCCGGATCAGCACCGGGGTCAGCAGGATCGCGACCAGCAGAGCGACACCGGCCGCGATGAGGATCATTATCATCGGCGATCTCCTGGCTCTTCGCTGTTCAGCGCCTGCGCCAACGCGGTCAGCCCGGCGGAGTTCGATGCCTTGACCAAAACCACGTCGCCGGACTCCAGTTCGGCGCGCAACAGGTCCAGGGCAGCGTCGACGTCGGGTACCGCGGTGGCTTCGGAACCCCAGGATCCCTCCATGACCGCGCCATGCAGCATCGCGCCCATCGATCTCCCTACTCCGACGACAATGAGACGAGAGACATCTAAGCGCACTGCGAGCCGTCCGATGCGGTCATGCTCAGATATCGCGTCCTCCCCCAACTCGGCCATCTCCCCCAGCACCGCCCAACTGCGCCGTTTGGCCCCCGGATTCTCGCCGCGCGCGATCCAGGCCAGCGCCTGCAGCGCCGCCCGCATCGAGTCCGGGTTGGCGTTGTAGGAGTCATCGATCACGGTCACCCCGTCGGCCCGGGTGCTGACTTGCATCCGGTGTCGCGAAGCCGGTCCGGTCCCGGCCAGGGCGTCAGCCACCTGTTGGGGCGTGGCGCCGCATTCCAGTGCCACCGCGGCGGCGCACAGCGCGTTACCCACCTGGTGGTCACCGGAGACCCCGAGGCGCACCTCGGATTCGCCGGTGCCCGCGTGCAGGGTGAACCGCGGACGAGCCAGCTCGTCGAGCGCCACCGGCCCGGCCCACACGTCGGCGGACGTTGCGCGGCTGACTCGCACCACCCGAGCAACAGTCTTGGTTGCCATCGCGGCCACCGCCGCGTCGTCGGCGTTGAGGATCACCACACCGGATTCCGGAACCGCTTGTGCTAGCTCGGCTTTGGTCTCGGCGATAGCCTCGTGGGAGCCGAACTCTCCCAGGTGCGCCGTACCGACGTTGAGTACCACCGCGATCTGAGGGCGGGCGATGGCTGCCAGCGCGGCGATGTTGCCGCGATGCCGTGCCGACAGCTCCAGCACCAGATAGTCGGTGTTCTCGTCGGCCCGCAGCACCGTCCACGGGTGGCCCAGTTCGTTGTTGAACGACCCGGGCGGTGCCACCACCTCGCCCAGCGGCGCCAGCACCGTGGCGATCAGGTCCTTCGTGGAGGTCTTCCCCGACGACCCGGTGACGCCGACGATCGTCAGTCCCTTGGCGACCAGCGCCGCCGACACCGCGGCGGCGAGTTTGGCCAGCGCGGCGAGCACGGCGGCGCCCGAGCCGACCGCGTCATCATGTTCCAGGGCACCGGTGCGGCTGTCGGACAAGACCGGATCGGCTGGGCTTACGACGATCGCCGGGACTCCCACCGGGCGAGCGGCCAGCACCGCCACCGCCCCAGCGGCCACCGCCGATGCCGCGTGATCATGGCCGTCGGCCCGAGCACCGGGCAGCGCCAGAAACAACGAACCGGGGCCGATCTGGCGCGAGTCGAATTCCACTGTGCCCGTGATCAAGCTGTTCTCGGCCTGCTCCGGGGTGATGTCGGCAAGCCGGCCACCGACGATCTCGGCGACCTGCGCGACGCTCAGCGCAATCATCGGTGCTCCTCGCGCGCTTCCAGGGCTTGGGCCAACTCCACCCGGTCGTCGAACGGGTGGGTGTGGCCCGCTGCGGTTTGGCCGGACTCGTGCCCCTTGCCCGCGATCAGCACCACATCACCGGGCCGAGCCCAGCGAACCGCGTGCTCGATCGCCGCCCGCCGGTCACCGATCTCGACCACCTGCGCGCTACCGGCCGCGGCGCCGGCCAGGACGGCCCGGCGAATGTCGGCGGGGTCTTCGCCTCGCGGATTGTCGTCGGTCACCACGACCAGGTCGGCCGCGTCGGCGGCGATCCGCCCCATGGGCTCACGTTTACCGTGGTCGCGGTCACCGCCGGCACCGAACACCACGGCCAGACGCCCTGGAGTGTCGCGCAACTCCTGGCGCAGGGTCGCCAGCACCGCTGCCAGCGCCCCCGGCTTGTGCGCGTAGTCGACCAAGGCCAGAAACCCTTGGCCACGCTCGATCGGTTCCATCCGTCCCGGCACTCGCGCCTGACGCAGACCAGGCGCCGCCTGCTCGGGGGAAACGCCGACGCTGTCTAAAATAGCCAGTGCAACAAGACAATTCGCAACATTGTAGTCACCCGGAAGGGCTATTCCGACCGGGTGATGCACCCCTGCGGGGTCGACGGCCAAGAATTCCCGCCCGCCAGAGTCCCCCGCGCTGGACTGTTCCAGAGCCCAGTCGGCCGGACGGCGCGAAGCACTCACAGTGATCGGTTCCGCCGCCCGCGCCGCCATTGCCGCGCCGGCGTCGTCATCCACACAGATCACCGACCGCGCGGCATGCAGCGGCGAGGCCGGGTCGAACAACCGGGCCTTAGCCTCGAAATAGTCGGCCATCGTGGGGTGGAAGTCCAGATGATCGCGGGACAAGTTGGTGAAGGCACCCACGGCAAACCGAATGCCGTCGACGCGCCCCAACGTCAGGGCGTGGCTCGACACCTCCATCACCACGGTGTCCACGCCCCGCTGCGCCATCACCGCCAGCAGTGCCTGCAGGGCCGGCGCCTCCGGGGTGGTCAGTGCGCTGGGCAGGTCGACACCGTCAATGCGTACGCCGACCGTGCCGATCAGGCCGACGGAGCGGCCCGCCGACCGCAGTCCCGCCTCGACCAGGTACGTGGTGGTGGTCTTGCCGGACGTCCCGGTGATGCCGATAACAGTGAGCCGATCGCTGGGATGTCCGTAGATCTGGGCCGCCAGTCCGCCGAGCACGGACCGCGGATCCGGGTGAACCAGCACGGGAGTACCGGACACGGCTGCGCTGTCGCCGATCTCGGCAACACCCGCACCGTCGGACAGCACTGCCGCTGCACCCCGGGCGATGGCATCGCCGACGAACCGTGCGCCGTGGGTGGTGGCGCCGGGGAGCGCCGCGAACAGGTCGCCGGGCCGCACATCCTGGGCACGTAGGGTCAGGCCGATGATCGGCAGTTCCGGCACCACGTCGCCGGTGACGGCGACCGCGCCGATCTGGCCCGCCAAGGTACGCAGCGGGGTACCCGTGCCGACATCGGGGCGCAGAGCAGCAGGCACCGCCATCACCTCCATCCGCTGCGGCCGGGTCGTCAAGATCGGCCCTGAGACTACCTAGGCGGACGGTGACCGCGGCGCAGGCGATCGGGCTTGGCCGACGGCGCGTCACAGCCGCAGCGGCGGTCGGAGCGGGGCGATGCGGTGGATCGCCTCTCGCCCATGACGCCCGACCCGCGCGCTCAGCTCTCAGAGCCGGGCGGCCTCTTGCCGAGCTTCGCGTCAAACATGCATTGGAAATCCCCGGGCGGGCAACCATATTGGGTCGGGTCCGGAACGTCCTCGCAGTTGCCGTCTTTTGTCATGAAACAGCCGCTGGCATGAAGGTCACTCGCAGTGGGCATCGCAACCAGCCCACCAGCGAGGATCCCCGCCATCAGGGCCAGGTACGCCGGAATTGTGTAACGCATCGCAATTGTTGTTCGGGCCATGATCGACCCTTTCTTTTCGGCGCCGTGATCCCCTATGTCGCGGCGTTGTCCGAACGATAACCACCCGACGACCGCGGAAATGGCGAATTCACGCCTTTATCTGCGGATACAAACGCACGGGTGAGTCCGCGAGCACCGGTTTTCGGCTACATCGCCTGCAGCACCAGCGGCGGCCCGGGGTCGGGCGACAACGGCACGTTGTGACGTTGCAACAACCATCCGGCGATGTTGTGGAAGAGCGGAGCCGCCGAGGTACCGGGCGAGCCGTCGGCAGCGCGGTGCGGGTTATTCATCATCAGGCCGATGACGTAGCGCGGATTGTCCGCCGGCGCTATCCCGGCAAAGGTGATCCAGTAGACGTCGTTGTAATAGCAACCGCAGGCCGGGTTGATCTGCTGTGCCGTGCCGGTCTTTCCGGCGACCTGGTAGCCGTCGACGGCGGCCTGCCAGCCGGTGCCCTGCTGAACACCGGTCGGATCACGCTGCACCACTGAACGCAGCATGTTGCGCACGGTCGCCGCGGTCTGCTCCGAGACCACCCGAACGCCTTCGGGGCGAGGCTCCTCGGTGCGGCTGCCGTCGGCGGCGACGGTCGCTTTGATGATCCGCGGCGGAACTCGCAAACCGTCGTTGGCGATGGCCTGATACATCCCCGTCATCTGCAGCAGTGTCATCGAAAGGCCCTGGCCGATAGGCAAGTTGGCGAAGGAGCTGCCGGACCATTGGTCCACCGGCGGAAGCAGACCGGCGCTCTCACCGGGAAGTGCCACGCCGGTGCGCTGGCCGAGCCCGAACTTCTCTGCCATGTCGAACCAGCGCTCGGGTCCTACCCGCTGTGCCAGCATGAGGGTCCCGACGTTGGAGGACTTACCGAAGACGCCGGTCATGGTGTAGGGCGCGACACCGTGCTCCCAGGCGTCGCCGACGGTGACGTCGGCGATATTGATCGAGCCGGGCACCTGCAGAACCTCGTCGGGGTGGCCCAGGCCGTATTCGATGACCGAGGCGGCGGTGATGATCTTGTTCACTGAGCCCGGTTCGAACGGAGAGGACACCGCCAGGTTGCCGAGCTGGCGGTCCTCCTGGCGTCCGACGTCCTGGGAGGGGTCGAAGGTGTTGTCGCCGGCCATCGCGAGCACCTCACCGCTGTGCGCGTCCAGCACCACGGCGGTGACGTCGTGTGCGCCGGTGACGTTCTTGGCCTGCTGCACCTGCTGCTGCACGTAGAACTGAATGTCGTCGTCGAGGGTGAGCTGGATGGTCGATCCGTTGACGGCCTTGTGGCGGTTGCGATAGCTGCCCGGGATCACCACGCCGTCCGAGCCGCGGTCGTAGGTGACCGAGCCGTCCGTTCCGGCCAGCACCGCGTCCATCGAGTCCTCCAGGCCCAGCAGGCCGTGGCCGTCCCAGTCGATGCCACCGATGATGTTGGCGGCCAAGGAGCCGCCCGGATATTGCCGCAGGTCTTGACGCTCGCTGCCGACCTCCGGGCATTTCTCGATGATCTGCTCCGCCACCGCGGGGTCCACGGCACGAGCGAGATAGACGAACGTCTCGTTGCTGCGCAACTTCTTCAGCAGAGCAGCGGAGTCCGGCTTATTGCCGAGCCGCGTGGAGATCTCTTTGGCGATCTCCTGCAGCCGCAGCTGCGGATCGGGGGCCGACGGGTCCTTCTTCTTGGCGTCGGCGAGCTGCTTGCCGATCTTGACCGGCTGGAAGGACAGCGCTCGGGCCTCGATGGTGAAGGCGAGCTTGTCCCCGGTGCGGTCGATGATGTCGCCGCGCATGGCCTGCTGGATGTCGGTGACCTTGAGTTGTCCGGCGGCCTCGGCCCGCAGCCCGGATGCCCGAGGGACCTGGAGGTAGAAGAGCTGCGCCGCCGACAAGGCCAGCACCAGGAAGATGACCGCATTGCCGGTGCGATGCCGGAAGACGAATGAGGCGCTGCGCAGGCCCATCTCGGTGGCCTGCCGGGTACGGCGATCGCGGGCCGAATGCCCTTCTTCCGGAGTCACTTTCGGGGTTTTTCCAGGCTTGGCGGCCTTGGTCTTTTTGGCCATTTTGGCCGGCGGGGTGGCAGCGCGGCGGGTCTTTCGCCTGTCGGCCGTGGCCGAACTGTCGGCGCGACGTGCCGGTCCGGTTCCCCGCTCGGTCCGTGTCATCGCGCGGCCCCGGGAACCGTCGGGGCGCCCGCGGCGTCCGGTGGCAACAGGAGTTGCGGCCGCAGCACGGTCTCGGGCGGCACCACCGCCGGCGGCACCACCGCGGCCGGCGGCAAGACGGTCGCCGGCAGTCCGGATCCCTCAGGGGCGGGAACTGTCTCCGGTGGCACTACCAGCCCGGGCGGCACTGCGGCGGGCGGGATGCCTCCAGGATGCGGTGCCAGCAGGGGGATGTCCTGCGCGCTGGGGCCAGGCAATGGTCCGGCCATCGGTATACCGGGAGCGCCGGGCTGGCCCGGCAGGACCAGCGGCGCGCCGGGCACTGCCGGAGCCGGTGGAACCGCGGCGGGCAGATGCCGGGTGTCCAGTTTGGGCGCGGTCGGCGGCAGGCGCACCGGAACCTCAGCCGGAGGTGCCGCATCGTCGGGCAATTTGGTGTTCAGCGGCGGCGGCGGCATTCCCTCGGCCGGCTTGGGCACCCCGACGACAACCCAGTTGCCGACCGGGTCCTGAACCAGATGCGCGGTGTCCCGGCTCGGAATCATGCCCAGTTCGCGGGCCGCCTCGGCCAGCGCGGGCGCGGACTCTGCGGTAAGCACGTCCCGCTCAAGTGCTTCCTTCTGCTGGAGAAGGACGCGGTTGCGCTCCCTGATGCCGCCCAACTGATATGACCGCTCAGCGGCATCGGTCGACAGCCACAACGTGATTCCCAGCCCTACGGCCAATGCACCGATGATCAGCACCACAAACGGAACCTTGGCCGCCAGCGTGCGCGGACGCAGGTCGACCGAAGCCAGCTTGGCGATCAGGCGTTCGCGCAGGGGAACACGTACAACTTTTGGAGCCTTGGCTTTCCGCGCCTTGGCGCGAGCCTTGGCCTGTTTGGTGCTCTTAGCCGGCACCGGCCGGGCATCGGGGCGAAGCGGTGCCGTCTTCAACGGGCCAGACCGCGGCCGAGACTCGCGCCCCGGGGTGGGTGTGCTGCCCCGCTGTCGCCGAGAGCCCCGGGCCTGTGCCGTCTCGTTGGCACGCCGCGGGCTGGTGCGCGTTGTGCCGTCGGGGCTGCGACGGCGGTCGCCCTGCCCCGCCGCGGGTGTGCGCTTGGTCGCCATCACTTCCCCCTCGATGCCACGATCGCCCCAGCATGAACACGCTCGACGGCACGCAGCCGGACCGAACCCGCCCGCGGATTGCGCTCGACCTCATCCGCCTCGGCCCGCTCAGCCCCCCGAGTCAGGGTCGTGAACTTCGCTTCGTCGCCGGGCAATTCGACTGGCAGCCCGACCGGCGTACGCGACGCGGTCGCGGCAGCGAACAGCTGCTTGACGATCCGGTCCTCCAACGACTGGTAGGCCATCACCACCACACGTCCGCCCACCGACACGGCGTCCAGTGCCGCAGGCAAAGCAGCCCGCAACGAATCCAGCTCACCGTTGACCGCGATCCGCAGCGCCTGAAACGTGCGCTTGGCCGGGTGGCCTCCGGTGCGCCGCGCCGGCGCCGGAATCGCCTGGTAGAGCAGCTCCGTCAGTTCTCCGGTCGAGGTGAACGGCGTCTGCGCCCGGCGGCGCACGATGTAGGAGGCGATCCGTGACGCGAAACGCTCCTCACCGAAGCGGCGCAGGATGTCGGTCAGTGCCGCTGCGTCGTAGGTGTTCACGATTTCTGCAGCCGTCAGCTCGGCCTGCGGGTCCATCCGCATATCCAGCGGCGCGTCCTGGGCATAGGAGAATCCGCGTTCGACCCGGTCGAGCTGCATCGACGACACGCCCAGGTCGAACAACACGCCGTCGACCGATCCGGTTGCGCCCAAGCCTGATTCGGCCAGCGCCGCGGTGATGCCGTCATAGCGGGTTCGCACCGGGTGCAGTCGATCACCGAACCGGGCCAACCGGGTGCCGGCGATGTCCAGTGCAGTGGTGTCACGATCCAAGCCGATGACGCGCAGACCGGGGAACTCGGTGAGGAACCGCTCGGTGTGGCCACCGGCGCCCAGGGTGGCATCGACCAGCGTGGCGCCTCGTCCGTCGGGCGATCGCCGAGTCAGCGCCGGGGCCAACAGCTCCACACAGCGGTCCAGCAGAACCGGTACATGTCCGAATTCGCCCTGCTCGGCCACAGCAACACCTCCCTGTTGCGGCCAGTGAATTGCATGAGACGCGGCCTGCATCCGGCTCGATCGGCCGGACTGTCGGCGAGCGGCTCGCCCGCAGACCCTTGCCTCGAGGTCCCTGCCCGACGGCGCGAACCTGACGTTGGGGAAGTACGTCAGGGTCGGTTCGGACAGAGGCCACGAGGCACGGGCGTGCGCCTCAGATGATGTCGCTGAGTGCTTCATCGCTGGCCGCGGAGAAGTTCTCTTCGTGCGTCTGCTGGTAGTCGCTCCAGGCCTGTGCGTCCCAGATCTCCAGGTAGTCGACCGAGCCGATGACCACGCACTCCTTGGAGAGGTTGGCGTAGCGACGGTGATCGGGCGACAAGGTGATCCGGCCCTGGGCGTCGGGGTGCTGTTCGTCGGTGGCCGCAGCCAGGTTGCGCAGGAATGCTCGCGCGTCCGGGTTGCTACGCGAAGCCTTGGCCGCCCGGCGGGCCAACTGCTCGAACTCCGCCCGGGGATACACGGCCAGGCTGTGGTCCTGACTCTTGGTGACCATCAACCCTCCTGCCAGTGCATCCCGAAACTTGGCGGGCAGTGTCAGCCGCCCCTTGTCGTCGAGCTTGGGCGTGTAGGTGCCGAGGAACATCGGCTACCTCCCACACTCTCGACGTCGTCAGCCCACGATACCCCACAATCCCCCACTACGCACCATTTCTTAGGCCGGTTCCACCCCTATGCCCCACCATCGACCCGTTTTTGCCGTCTACGCAGGGCGGCAACCCACCAGAGGGAGGCTAAAACAGCAGTTCACAGCCGGTAGCGGCGAAGTGGGGAGAGGTGGGGGCACACGCGAGCACGGTGCGCTCCGCGGCCCGACACGCAGAGTCAGGCCCTGTCACCGACCGTGTCGCGCGCACGAAAAAGGGCAGCCCGTGGGCTGCCCTTTCACATCACACGTGCCGTCGACTCGGCCTAAGGCTCGAACCGGCGACGGAATCGGTCCTCCATGCGACTGGAGAAGGTACCGCTGCCGCCCTTGACGCGGCGCTGCGCGTTCCCGCCCTGCTTGGCCGCACCGTCTTTACCGGCGGGGACATGGTTGCCGGTGATGGCGAACACCACCCCGCCGAACATCACCACAAAGCCGAGCACGCTCAGGATCAGGAATCCGGGATTACTGGTGGTCGCGTAGAACGGGATGCCGGAGACCAGCATCACGAGACCGGACACGAACAGGGTCATTCCCTGCACCCGCCGACGGGTGGTGGGGGTACGCAGTGCGCCACCCCGAACGCTGGACGCGAACTTGGGGTCCTCGGCGTAAAGCGCGCTCTCGATCTCGTCGAGCATGCGCTGTTCATGATCGGAGAGTGGCATTCGTCCCTCCTTGCCGACGGCCGCTCATCATCACTGCCCACGGCGGTATACGGACTGTTGCGGGCAACTCACATTGATAATACGAGGTGGGCCTGCGCCGTACCACAGGCTTCACCAGCCGATTGTAGCGGCGGTCGGGCAATGTGGATCAACAACGGCCGACGCCGCAGGCCGGACCCGGATAATGGACCGGCAGACACTCGGGCAACGCCACACTTCTTTGGAAAGGAACCCGCACGTTGGTGACCTTCCTCCGCGATCTGTCGCCACGAGAGATGGCAGACCACTTGGGTGAGGCGCTGCGTGTCTACGTCACCGCGATGGGCTATCCCCCGGGGACCGAGAGTCAGCGCGCCGCCATGTGGCTCGATCACACCCGCCGCAACGGCTGGCGTGCGGTGGCCGCCTTCGGGAATGGCGATGCCGGCGGCATCGGCGAGATCGTCGAGCAGACCACGAGTCCTGCGGAAGTGGGCAACGCCGGACTGCTCGGGGTGGCCTATGGCTACAGCGGCGGCCCCGACCAGTGGTGGCAACAGCAGGTGGTGTTGGGCATGCAGCGGCGCGGTATGCCCCCTGCAGACATCGCACGGGCGACGAACAGCTACTTCGAGCTCACCGAACTGCATGTGGCGCCGCATGCACAGGGCAGCGGCGTCGGGGAGGCGTTGGCGCGACGGCTGCTGGCAGGCCGCCCGGAGGCAGGCGTGTTGCTGTCCACCCCGGAGACCAACGGCGAAGGAAACCGCGCCTGGCGGTTGTACCGGCGACTGGGTTTCATCGACGTCATCCGCGGTCATCACTTCGCCGGCGATCCCCGCCCCTTCGCCATCCTGGGCCGACCACTGCCGTTGTAGCCGCCAAGCGCCGCGTCGTCGTCGCTGCGGCCGCCGGGTCTGGCACGATGACGTCGTGCATCTTCGGCGTTCGCTTTGGCCCGTTCGGGGACTCGCTCGGGGGCCCGTAGCGGAGCCCGTTTCCCGACGAGTCGGCCGCTTGCACGGCTACCGCCGCATGGTGGCGGTACTCGCACTGCTTCTCGTCACGGCACCGTTGGCCGGGTGCGTGCGCATCCGGGCCACCATCACCGTCTCCCCTAACGATCAGGTCTCCGGCCAGGTCATCGTGGCGGCCAAACCGCGCAACGACAACGACACCGGGCCCAAGCTCAGCGCCGACCTACCTTTTCCCCAAAAAGTCGCGGTCTCGAACTACAGCAGAGACGGCTACGTGGGCTCCCAGGCGGTGTTCTCCGACCTGACCTTCGCCGAACTGCCGCAACTGGCCGAAATGCATCGCGACGCAGCCGGCGTGGACCTGTCGCTGCGCCGTGCCGGCAACCTGGTGATCCTGGAAGGCCGGGTCGATCTCACCACGCTCAACGACCCGGAGTCCGATGTCGAGTTGAGTGTGTCGTTCCCCGGCGAGGTGACCTCCACCAACGGTGAACGCATTGGCGCCGACACGGTCCGGTGGCGGCTGAAGCCCGGCGTGGTGAGCACCATGAACGCCCAGGCCCGCTACACCGACCCCAGCACGCGCGCCTTCGCCCACGCGGCCCTGTGGCTGATCCTGTCGACGTTCGCCGCGGCCGGAGCGGTCGCGGCGCTGGCCTGGTACGGCCGGGACCGCTCACCGCGGTTCAGCACGCCCGACGACAACGCCGGCTGAGCGCGCGATTCAGCGCGCCCGCGGCGACCAGTAGTCGAGCATCTGCGCGAACGTCCGAAACGCGGCCGCAGAAACCCCGTAGGTGGCCTCGAAGTGGATGCTCAGCGGAAAGCCCAGGTCCGCGACTCCGTCGATCACCCGCTTGTACAGGTCGACCATCAGCTTGCGCCGCTGGTCGGGTTCGCTGTCGGCGAGCGTCTTGACGAAGTCCTGTTCGGCAGCCACCGATGCATTGCCCGGATCCTGGATCAGCCAGTTGATCAGGCCGGTCCGGTTCTCGAACGTCGGAACGAAGCCGAACGACAGCAAGATCTCCGGGCGCGCATCACTGTGCTTGGCGAACTCGGTCAAGAACGGCACGATCGCGTCGGAGTACAGCAGCTGGGTCAGGGCGAAGGTCGCGCCGCTGTCGCATTTGAAGTTGAACCGGCCGATCTCGTCGGCCCGGGTGGGAATCAGGATGACGCCGCGGTTGGCCACGTCGGCACGGAAGGTCGCCAATGCGTCGGTGGGCGGGATGCCCGAGCCCTCGCCGTCGGCCATGGTGCGCGGCACGCCGACGAAGACCACGCCCTCGATCCCCGCACCGGTCAGATCGCCCAGCCGGCCCCGCAGCGCCGCCTCGTCGGAGAACGAGGTCACCTGGGTACACAAGCCGGCCACGCCCGGCAGCTCGGGCCGAATCGCGTTCCAGAAGTCCAGCACGTCGAGCTTGGGCTTCATCTCGATCGGCCGGTCGTCATCCTCGGCGATCATGCTCGGCATCAGGATGTGGCGGATCTGCCCTTCGATGCCGGCCTCGGCAGCGAACCGCACAACCTTGTGCGCCTCCTCGATGGTGTGCTCGGGACCGCGTTCCACATTCGGTGGGACAAGCTCGAGTGCGACGGTGTTCAAGGTCACGTACCAGCTCCTCATGCAAGACGGTCGGCAGAAGGCCGACGGTGCCGCGGGATGCGGCGGCCAAGCTCCGGCGGCCGCCCGGCCGTCACCGGCCTGAGTCCCCCCGGTCGTGGTGGCACACTCTACGCTGGACCCACGCTGGGGGTCCCCGGCCGGGCAGCACAGAAAGGGGCGCCGAGCTGAGTTTCAAGGCAACAGCAGCTACTACACCGTCGGCCGCCGAACTGGCCGCCGCCGTGACCGAACAGCTGCGCTACTACCTGCGCACCCGCCGCACCGAGACCGCCTACATCGGCGACGACTACGAGGCGTTGATCACCGGCCTCGAAGAATTCGTGCTGGTGGGCGGCAAACGGCTGCGGCCGGCGTTCGCCTACTGGGGCTGGCGCGCCATCACCGGCCGGGACGCCGACGACGGTGAGTTGTTACTGTTCGCCGCCCTGGAACTGCTGCATGCCTGTGCGCTCATCCACGACGACGTGATCGACGCCTCGGCGACCCGCCGCGGCAACCCCACCACGCACCGCAAGTTCGCCGAACTGCACCGTTCCCGCGGGTGGCGGGGCTCTGCCGATCAGTTCGGGATGTCGGCGGCAATCCTGCTCGGCGACCTGTCGCTGGTGTGGGCCGACGACATCGTCGCCAGCGCCGATCTGCCCGCCGACGCACAGCGCCGGGTGCGCCGGGTGTGGTCAGACATCCGCACCGAGGTGCTGGGCGGTCAATATCTCGACATCGTCGCCGAATCGTGCGGCGTGGACTCGATCGCCTCGGCGATGCGGGTCAACACCTATAAGACCGCGTCCTACACCGTGGTGCGCCCGCTGCAGCTGGGTGTCGCGGCCGCGGCCGACCGGCCCGATATCGAGGCGCTGTTCTACGAATTGGGCACCGACTTGGGTGTGGCGTTCCAGCTGCGCGACGACGTGCTGGGGGTGTTCGGCGATCCCGCGGTGACCGGCAAGCCCTCCGGCGACGACCTGCGCTCCGGCAAACGCACCGTGCTGCTGGCCGAAGCCGTCGAGCTGGCCGACAAGTCGGACCCGGTGGCGGCCGACCGGCTGCGCACCGCGATCGGCACCGACCTCACCGAGGATCAGGTCCGCGAACTATGCGCGACGATCGAATCGGTGGGCGCGCTGGCGGCTGTCGAAGACCGCATCGACCTGCTGACCCGCCGCGCCATGGCCGCCTTGGAGGCCGCCCCCATCGATGAGGTCGCCAAAGCCGGGCTGACCGACCTGGCCCGCCGGCTCGCCGACCGGTCGGCCTGAGGAGTCCCGAGCCCCCATGTCGAACCCCAGCAGCACCACACCGGCCCCCGACGTCTCCGACGGCAGCCCAGGCGCCCTCGCCCGACTGCGGCAGTTCGCGGCAGGAGATCAGGCCGACGCCGCATGGCTCGGCTGCCTCGGCGCGTTATTGATCACCCTGGGCGGGTTGGGCGCAGGCAGCACTCGCATCCAAGATCCGGTACTGGATTCCCTGCACCTGTCGTGGTTGCGCTTCGGCCACGGGCTGGTGCTGTCCTCGGTGCTGCTGTGGGCCGGTGTCGCGGTGATGCTGCTGGCCTGGCTCGGCCTAGGCCGGCGGGTGATCGAGGGCACCGTGAGCACCTACACCTTGATCGCGACCACCGGCTTCTGGCTGACTCCCCTGCTGCTGTCGGTGCCGGTGTTCAGCCGCGACACGTACTCCTACCTGGCTCAGGGCGCCCTATTGCGCGATGGGTTCGACCCCTACCACGTCGGCCCGGTCGACAACCCCAATACGTTGCTCGACGACGTCAGCCCGATCTGGGCGGCGACGACAGCGCCCTACGGGCCGGCGTTCATCCTGGTCGCCAAACTCGTCACGATGCTGGTGGGCAACAACGTGGTGGCCGGCACCATGGTGCTGCGCCTGTGCATGCTGCCCGGTCTTGCGCTGTTGATCTGGGCCGCACCGCGAGTGGCCGCCCGAGTCGGCGGCAGCGCCCCCGCGGCGCTGTACCTGGCCGTGCTCAATCCGCTGGTGATCATCCATCTGATGGGTGGCGTGCACAACGAAATGCTGATGGTCGGCCTGGTGATCGCCGGAATCGCGCTGACCCTGGAACGGCGGCAGCTGGCCGGAATCGTCTTGGTGGCGCTCGCGGCGGCGGTCAAGGCCACGGCGGTGATCGCCCTGCCGTTCCTGGTGTGGGTGTGGATGCGCCGCCTGCGCGAGCCCCGCGGTTCAGCGAGGCTCGACGAAGGAGAGCCAACACTGGAACCGCGGCATGAGCCCCGCGGTTCAGCGAGGCTCGACGAAGGAGAGCCAACACTGGAACCGCGGTATGGGCGACGTGGCTATCCGGCGGTGGTGGCTTTCTTGATCGCCGCGGCAGCGTCGACGGGAATCGTCGTCGCGGTGTTCGCGGTGCTCTCGGCGCTGGCCGGGGTGGGCCTGGGCTGGTTGACCGCGCTGCTGGCAGGCAACGTCAAGATCATCAACTGGCTGACCGTGCCGACCGCGGCCGCCAATCTGATCCACGCCGTCGTCGGGCTGTTCACGCAGGTCAATTTCTACGCCGTCCTGCACGTCACCCGGATCGGCGGAGTCACGATGATCGCGCTGCTGCTGCCGGTGTTGTGGTGGCGGTCGCGGCACAACGATCGTGACGCGGTGGCCGGAATCGCCTGGGCGATGCTGGTGGTGGTGTTGTTCGTCCCCGCCGCCTTGCCCTGGTATTACACCTGGCCGCTGGCGGTGGCAGCCACCGTTGTGCGTTCACCGACCGCGATCGCCGCGATCGCCGCGGCCTCGACATGGATCATGGTGATCTTCAAACCCGATGGCTCCCACGGCATGTACACCTGGGTGCATGTGATCGGCGCAACGGGGTGCGCGGTGTACGCCTGGTACCGGCTGTCGAGGGCGCAGCCGTTGCCGACGGCCGACGCCGCTTGAAAGACGCCGCGTGAAAGACGCCGCGTGAAAGTCAGTACGCCATGGCCTGCGCCCGGCGCATCACCTCTCGCGCCTGGTGCGCATGCAGCGCATCGATCGGGCGGGCGTCGGAAATAGCCTCGCGGGTGCCGTCGCGGGTCAAAGTCAGCGACGCATCCGGGGTGAACAGCCATCGCACGATGTCGGTCTCCTGATAACCGCCGTCGCGCAGCACAGCCAGCAGTCCAGGCAGGCTCTTGAGGATGTCCCCCTCTTCGGTGAAAAAGTTCCGCGGAACCCTCAGCGCCCCCGCCCGCCGCACCGCGATCAGATGATTGTCGCGCAGGTACTGATGCACTTTGGTGACGGGCACCGCCAGCATCTCGGCGACCCGGGGCAGGTCGAAAGTGGGTTCGTCGGGTTCAAGCACGTCTTCAGAGGCCGGAATGCTACTCACGACACAAGTTTAGAACCGCCGGACCGGCCCTCCGCACACCTACCATGACCACGTGACTTCCATGTGGGACGGCGACGGCGTGCAGGGCGCGCTGCTCGACGGCCGATACCGGGTGGGGACCCGGATCGCCACTGGGGGCACCTCGACGGTGTACCGCGGCGTCGATGAGCGCCTGGACCGGCCCGTCGCGGTGAAGGTGATGGACCTGCGCTACGCCGGTGACCAGCAGTTCCTGACCCGTTTTCAGCTCGAGGCCAGGGCTGTCGCGCGGCTCAAGGATCCCGGGCTGGTGGCGGTGTACGACCAGGGATTCGGCACCCCGCGGGACCCCGGACAGCCGTTTCTGGTGATGGAACTGGTCGAGGGCGGGACGCTGCGGGAGTTGCTCAACGAGCGCGGCCCCATGCCGCCGCACGCGGTGGCCGCGGTGCTACGTCCAGTGCTGGGAGCACTGGGAATCGCGCATCGTGCCGGACTGGTGCACCGCGACATCAAACCGGAGAACATCCTGATCTCCGACGACGGCGACGTGAAGGTGGTCGACTTCGGGCTGGTGCGGGCCATCGCGGCGGCGGGAATCACCTCGACCAACGTCATCTTGGGCACCGCGGCCTACCTGTCCCCCGAGCAGGTCCGCGACGGCAACGCCGGCCCCGCCAGCGATGTCTACAGCGTCGGCGTACTCGCCTATGAACTGTTGACCGGCCACACACCGTTCTCCGGCGATTCGGCGTTGACGGTGGCCTACCAGCGGCTGGATCACGATGTCCCGCCACCCAGCGCCGCCATCGAGGGAGTTCCTGCCGCGTTCGACGACTTGATTGCCCGTGCGACCGCGCAGGACCCGCAGGCCCGCTTCGTCGACGGCCTGGACATGGCCCACGCCGTCGACGCGATCACCGAAGCGCTGGCACTTCCGGCATTCCGGGTGCCCGCGCCCCGTAACTCCGCCCAGCATGTCGCGGCGCCGTCGCGGGGACCCGAGCACCCTGCGCCGCCACGCCAGACGCTGCACATGACCCGCGGACCGCAGGACTGGGTGGACGACACCGATACCCACTATGACCTGGTGACAGGCCAATTCGGCGGCGTCGAGCTGAGTCGGTTTGTTCTCGAGCGCCAGCACGCACGTCGCATGGTGGTGATCTGGCTGGCCGTGCTCTTCGCCTTCACCACCGTGCTGGCGGCGCTGGCTTGGACCTTGGGCAACAATCTCGGCGCACTGCTGTAGGCGCCTTTCGGCGGAGCAAACGTTGAGATTGCGTCCATGGTCGTGGCGCCGGTGCAGTCACGACCACGGACGCAATTTCAGCATCGCGTGCCAGGTGGCGGCCTCAGCCGCGCAGCATCTCCGCGACGAGGAAAGCCAGCTCGAGCGACTGTTGGGTGTTGAGCCGCGGGTCGCACGCCGTCTCATAGCGGCCGCCAAGGTCGGCGTCTGAGATGTCTTGGGCCCCACCGAGGCACTCGGTGACGTTCTCCCCGGTGAACTCCAGATGGATGCCGCCGGGGTGTGTGCCCAGTGCGTGATGCACCTCGAAGAATCCCTGCACCTCATCGACGATCCGGTCGAAGTGCCGGGTCTTGTGCCCGGTGGAGGCCTCGTGGGTGTTGCCATGCATCGGGTCGCACTGCCAGATCACCTGGTGGCCGGTGGCCTGAACCTTCTCGATGATTCCCGGCAGCAGGTCGCGCACCTTGGCGTTGCCCATTCGGCTGATCAGCGTCAGTCGACCCGGAACATTGTGCGGGTCAAGACGTTCCACGTACTCGACTGCCTGGTCCGGTGTGGTGGTGGGACCGAGCTTGACCCCGATCGGGTTGGCGATCACCTCGGCGAGCGCGATGTGCGCGTGATCGAGCTGACGGGTCCGCTCGCCGATCCACACGTAGTGCGCCGACAGATCGTAGAGCTGCGGTGTCCCGGCAACGTCTGCCATCCGGAGCATGGCCCGCTCGTAGTCGAGCACCAGCGCCTCATGGCTGGCGTAGATCTCGGCGGTCTGCAGCTCGCGATCGGCGACCCCGCAGGCGCTCATGAACTTCAGGCCGCGGTCGATCTCCCCGGCCAGTGCCTCATAGCGCGCCCCGGCCGGCGAGGTGCGAACGAACTCCCGGTTCCAGTCGTGCACCAGCTCCAGAGATGCCAGGCCCGACGACGTCAGTGCCCGCACCAGATTCATCGCGGCACTGGCGTTGGCGTAGGCCCGCACCAGCCGGGACGGGTCGTGTTGGCGCGCTTCGGCATCCGCGGCCAGCCCGTTGATCATGTCCCCGCGGTAGGACTTCAGGCCCAGCGAGTCGATGTCGGCCGACCGCGGCTTGGCGTACTGACCGGCGATGCGGGCCATCTTGACCACCGGCATGCTGGCGCCGTAGGTCAGCACCACGGCCATCTGCAGCAAGGTGCGGATATTGCCCTTGATGTGCGGCTCGGTGTTGTCGGTGAAGGTCTCGGCGCAGTCGCCGCCCTGCAGTAAGAACGCTTCCCCGCGGGCCACCTGTGCCAGCTGCTCCTTGAGGCGCTCGATCTCGGACGCCACGGTGATCGGCGGGACGCTCTCTAACACGGTGCGCATCGCCTTGGCCTGGTCAGCGGGCCAGCTCGGCTGCTGGACGGCCGGCCGGGCCAGCGCGGCGTCGAGGCGCTCGCGCAGATCCGCGGGCAGCGGCGGCAACGCCGGCAGCTGGTCGATGGGTACGTCAACGGTCCAGTTCACCCGACCATGGTAGCCGGGGACCGACCCGTCCTGATCAGGCCAGTTCGCTGGCCGTGCCGACGGGCCAACTCCTTAACGGTCGGTTGCGCGACCCGTGTGGTCGTCGGCCGTGATGACCTGGAAGCGGCGCAGCTGGTCGCGGGCGTCCACCAGCGCATCGTGGCTGCCCGCCGACCTCGGCGGTAGGCGCGGTCGGTCCCGGTCCTCCCACAACTGCCGAAGCTCGTGGGTGAAACGCGGGATCGGGGTCGGCAGATCCGGCATGGTGCCCCACAACTGGCAGAGCACCACGTGGTCATAAGCCCCCACCCACGCCCACAGTTCGATCTGCTCACCGCGATCGACGCCGAAGAACTCCTCGAGGTCTTCGCGGATCCGGCGTCGACTCCGCCAGACCTGCGACGCCGGCGACGGCAGCTTGGGCAATACATTGGCGCGCACCCAGGACCCAGCGCGGTCGGGGTCGAATTCGGTGGAGACCGCGTAGTACTCGCGGCCGTCCTCAGCGACCACCCCGATCGAGATCAACTCGATGGTGCGGCCGTCCTCGATGAATTCCGTGTCGTAGAAATATCTCACCGCCACGGCCCGCCCGGGCGGTGGATGCGCGGGATCGAGACCGGCATGGTGGGCGCCGACGCCTCCGAGACCGCTCGATTGGGTCCCGACCCGACAGGGGGTCGGTCGGTCGTCGGGGAGGCAGGTGGCCTGCCGATCGGCACCTGCTGGCGGGGAACCATGAACTGCACCGTGGGAGCCGATGCGGCCCGCACCTCGCGGTCGAGTTCGGCGTCGACGGCCTCCTCGTCAGGCACCTGGGGCCGACCCGCGATCGCGTCCTGCAACCAGAGTTTGGCCGCGATCACCGGGCGGCGCAGCCGACGCTCCCGCTCCAGCGCGCGCGACAGCCGCTGCTGATCGGGCAGATAGCGCCACCGAGCCCACGGCGCGTGCGGCCGAGACAGTCGTACCGCGCCCACCACCAGCAGCGGAAAGAAGAACATCCCGATCAATCCGGTCCACACCTTGCCTTTCAGCAACACCATCACGCCCAACGGCAGCGCCGTAACCAGGCCCACGAACACCCCCACCCGAATCAGCAGGGACGACGTATCGTGCCACGTCCCCACCAGAAACGTCAGCGGATGAAAGCCCAGCACCAACAATCCGGTGACCGCGGTGGCGGCGAACACGGCGTCGACCGACGCCCTGCCGTCCTCCTCCCAGTACACGTCGGACAGGTGCAGGATCAGCGCGTACTCGTCGAGGACCAGAGCCGCTCCGATCCCGAACGCGATCGCGGCCAGGCTGAACGCCGGTTCACGCGCACCGGCCCCCATCGCCACCAGCGCCACCCCCGAGGCCAACACCAATACGACACCGAACACCACATGGTGGATGTGCTTGGAGCCGAAGTGCAGGTTGCGCGGCTGCCACCACCGAGGCGTGCCAGGCTTGCCGGCCTGACTGCGGATGTAGCGCACCACGAACCGGGTCACCAGAAACGTCGCCAAGAAAGCCAACAGGCAGCCCAGCAGCGGCAGTCTGCCGCGTCCGATGATGTCGTCGCGGAACCAGTCGAGCACCTAATGGAACGTACGCCCCCGGGCCACACCACGCCCGGAACGCCACCGGTATGCCTCGCCGCAACGTCGCCACCCGATAGGCTGTGCCACGACATGACTACATCGCGGCCGCCCGACCCGGGCCGTCGGCACGGGGGCATCAGCGGTTGGGCCGTTTGGTGGATCTTCACGATGCTGGCGATTGCAGCCCTGGGCTACACGACGTGGCGGGCGCTGGGCAGCACGCCGTACCACATCGACGTCGACGTCTACCGGATGGCGGCACGGGCCTGGCGCGACGGCCGCCCGCTCTACGGCGAGGACTGGTTCGCCACCCAGATCGACGGAACCGTCCTGCCGTTCACCTATCCCCCGATCGCCGCGGTGTTGTTCGCCCCGTTGACCTGGGTGTCGCTGGGGACGGCCACCGCCGCGCTCACCATCATCTCCACCCTGCTGCTGGTGGTCTCGATCACCATCATGCTCAGCGGCCTGGGGGTGCGCCTCGGCGCCGACTCCGGAAGCGGCCCGCAATGGTGGCACCGCGGGGTCCTGGCGGTGGCGATCGTCGCGGCGGCCATCGGATTGGATGCCGAACCGATCTGGGCCAATTTCGACTTCGGCCAAGTCAATGCGGTGCTCATGACCCTGGTGATCGCAGACTGCGTGCCGCGGCGCACGTACTGGCCGCGCGGCGCACTGCTGGGTGTCGCGGTGGCATTGAAGCTGACGCCCGCGGTGTTCCTGCTCTATTTCCTGCTGCGACGCGATACCCGCGCGGCAGTCACCACGGCGGCATCTTTCCTGGCGGCGACCCTGGTGGGCTTCGCGATGGCCTGGAGCGACTCCTGGCAGTACTGGACACACACCGTCACCGACACCGACCGCATCGGTGGAGCGACCCTCAACACCAACCAGAATCTCGCCGGCGCGCTGGCCCGGCTACCGCTGAGCGAGAACCTTCGGTCCCTGTTGTGGGTGGCAGGCAGCCTGCTGGTGCTGGCGGCATTGGTGTGGGCGGCCCGCCGGGTGCTGGCTGCCGGCGAGCCCATTCTGGCGCTGGTCTGTGTGGCCCTGTTCGGTTTGGTGGTGTCACCGGTGTCCTGGTCGCACCACTGGGTGTGGATGCTTCCCACCGTGGTGGTGACCGCGGTGGTGGCCTACCGGCATCGCACGATGGCGCTCGGCGCGCTCAGCGCCGCAGGCGTGGCACTGATGCTGCGCAGCCCGATCGAGCTGCTGCCCGAGCATCATGAGTCCGGTGCCGCGTGGTGGCGCCAGCTGGCCGGGATGTCCTACGTGTGGTGGGCGTTGGCCGTGATCGTCACGGCTGGTCTTGCCGTTCGGCCGCACCCTCGGCCGAATCCGGATCAGCCCGCTGCGGTCTCCGGAAACCGGGCGACCGGCTGACCGGAGGCTCCGTCCTGTTGCGCGGCACCGTTTTTGACGCTGGCTGCGTAGATGTCGACGTATTCCTGGCCCGACAACCGCATCAGCTCGTAGATCACCTCGTCGGTGACGGCACGCTCGATGAATCGGTTCTCGGCCATTCCCTCGAACCGTGAGAAGTCCATCGGCTCGCCGAATCGGACCGTGACGCGGCCGAACCGCAGCATCTTGGTTCCCGGCGGGTTGACGACGTCGGTGCCGACCATCACGACGGGGATCACCGGGACGCCGGTGTGCAGCGCCAGGCGCGCCAGACCGGTCTTGCCCTTATAGAGCCGACCATCGGGCGAGCGAGTGCCCTCGGGATAGATGCCGAGCAGCTTGCCCTGCGCCAGAATCCGCTGGGCGGTGGTCAGGGCCGCCTGCGCGGCGTCAGCGTTGTTGCGGTCGATGGGCACCTGTCCCACCGCGGTGTAGAACGACCGAGTGAGCCAGCCCTTGATCCCGGTACCGGTGAAGTATTCCGACTTGGCCAGGAACGTGATCCGACGACGGACCACCAGGGGCAGGTAGAAGCTGTCCATGACGGCCAGGTGATTACTGGCCAGAATCGCCGCGCCGTCGTCGGGGATGTTCTCCAGACCCTCGACTTTCGGCCGCCCGATCAGGGCCAGCAGGGGCCCGAAGAAGACGTACTTGACCAGCCAGTACCACATGGCCCCTCCCTCCTGCCCCCGCTAGGCGGCCGTGTTCGCGCCAACTTTACCGACCGAGCGTGTCAAGAGCCACACGGTGATTCGTCACATCGGGAATTCCGCGGAATTCCTCAGCTTTCGTGCTTGTCGTCCTCGACGCGCACGGGAATGTGCTGATAGCTGGGGCGTGCCGACGACCGGTCGCCCTCGCCGTCGCCGCCCGGCGGAGCCGGCTCGGGCGGGCGCGGCACCCCACCGGCCTCGGCGGCCTCTCCGACCACCGCGCGGATCACCTCGTAGAGCGCGACGCTGTGCTCGGCGACGATGGTGAGCAGGGGGTGCTCCTCGCCGGAGACCAGGGCCGCCAACGCGCAGACCGGGCACCACACCTGTTGACACTTTCCCGGGCTGTCGGCGGAAGCCGCCAGCAACGCGGCGGCGCGCACGGCCGGGTCAAGGCGATCCAGGATCGCCTGGGCGAGCTTGCGCAACTCGGGCCCGAGCTCACCCAGGTCGGGGTGCGCGCCATCGGTCAACGCCGCACCTCCTCATCGCCACTCGCCGGCCACAGTTGCGGATCCGGCTGGAAGCGCACCGTCAGTTCGCTGCCACGCAACGTTGCGTCCACGACCGTGCACCGACGCAACACCGACGCCAACCGAACCCGACGTCTGGTGCCGCCCGCACCGATGATCAGATCGTCTCCGGATCGCCCCAGGCTCAGCGCACCGGAATCGACCTGGGGTAACTCTAGCCGGAGCCGGTAGACGGCCCCCAGCCCGGAACCGGACTCCCGGTCGACCACCGGCCGCACCGGGGCCGGAGGCGCTGCCCCGTCGCGGCGACGACTGTTCGCCAGCAGATCGCCCAGGGCTTTGGGGCCGATGGGTTCACCCGCCAGGTGCGGGACCAGGACCATCGCCACATCACCGATGGCGTGGTCGATCTCCTCCAGAACACTGCGCTGCTCACCGATTCGCTCGGCGTACCAGTCGAACGCCGGATGGGCGGGAAGGTTGGTGTAGACGTACGAATCGTCCTGCAACAAAATCTGATTGACGATCAGCTCAGCCACCCGCACACCCGTCAGCGACAACGCACCCAAGGTACGCACGGCTTCGGCGGCCACCACACGCTCCGCGGTCAACACCACGTGTGCCGCCACCGATGCCTCATCGGTCAGTCGCTCGGCAAGCCGTTCGGCGGTTAGGGCGATCCGCTCGACCAGCTCGACGAGGGCACTCGATCGAGGATCCTCGGTGCCGCTGAGCCGGCGGTGCCGCGGCCACGACCGTTCGACGTAGAGCGCCACCGTCGCGGGCAGGGTCAGCATGCGCATGGCGTCGGCGGTGGATGCACAATCGACCACCACCCGGTCCCACCGCCCGCTGTCCGCCAGTTCGCCCACCTCGTGCAGTCCCAGCACTTCCTGCACCCCGGGCAGCGCCGAAAGTTCCTCGGGGGCAACACCACCCAGGTCCGATTCCGGGAAGCGGTCGGCCAGAACCTCGACCACGTCGGTCCAATACCGCTCCAGCAGTGCCACGGTGTCCAGCGCCAGTACATCCAGTTGGCCGCCGGCCGACGCACCGTCGAGGACCACCCGGAGGGGGTCGCGGGCAGCGCTGGGCGCCACCTGTACACCGAGTACGTCCCCGACCGAGTGAGCCTGGTCGGTGGAGATCAGCAGAACCCGATCGCCAGCGCACGCCTGCGCGACGGCCGTCGCCGCGGCGCACGTGGACTTGCCCACGCCGCCTTTGCCCACGAACAAACTGATGGCAGCCACGGAAAGCGCTGTCGCCGGCGCCGGTTCAGGCGGCCTCACTCAGCCTCTGCTCGCTTCTTCAAATCCTTCAGTGCGGTGTCGGTCAGCCGACGCTCCGCTTTGCGCTTGAGCAGTCCGATCATCGGAATCATCAGATCCACCGACAACTCGTAGACGACCTCGGTCCCAGATCCCTTCGGCGTCAGGCGATATTCGCCGTCCAGCGCTTTGAGCAGCGAACTCGACGCCAGGGACCACCGCACCGCCCGGCGATCCGGCGACCAGTCGTAGTTCAACACCATGGTGTCCTTGAGCACGGCTGCGTCGAGCACCAACCGGGCCACCTTCGGATAGCCGTCGGCATCGGTCTCGAGCACCTCGGCCTCGGTGTACTCCGAGACCCAGTCGGGGTAGGCGCCGATATCGGCGATCACCTTCATCACCGTGTCCGGATCGGCCGCGATGAAGATCGTCTGAGCTGTCTTGTCCGCCACGTGGTTACTTCCCTAACTCGCTCGCGCCTGCCACCGGCCCTCGGCACAGACGCTACCTCGCCGTCTTCGGCCGGGCCGGGTCAACTCACGGCGATCGGCGCGACCCCCACCGGCCGAGATCGCTCCAAGCGGTGCTTGACCTCGAAGGCCATCCGCTTGCCCGCCACCCGGCGGCGGTGGTTGAGCTTGGCCAGGTTCAGCCGCGCCAGCTGCCGGCCGGTCACGCCGGTGGGTTCGGCGTGCAGGAAATAGTGGAGCAGCACACCGTCGAGCATCGGCTCCAGCCAGATCTCCATGGTGCCGGTCAGCGGCCCGCCCACTGTCCACCGAATGCCCTTGTCAGCGCGGTCTTCGACCACCTCAAGCTGCAGATCGGGCCACCACCGCTGCCAATTCGACCGATCGGCGACAGCCATGCCCACCTGCTCGCCGGAAGCGGCGACGAACGTCTCGTCGGCAACCTGGATACTGTTCATGGCCCGCAAGCGTATCGAACACTTTTTCCGGGCCAAGGGCCCGGCGGCGCATTCGCGGGGAGCTTCCGGCAGGGACGCAGAGTGAACCTCGTCACGGTCGTCCCCAGGAGCCGACTAGGCTGTGCGGATCGACACCCAGGCTGGCAAGAGAGGTCATCGCAATGCGTGAGTTCAGTGTTCCCGCGCCGTTCACCGTCGAGGAGCACGACAACGTCGCCGCGGCTGTCTTCGAACACGAACGCAACAGTCCCGACTTCGTCATCTACCAGCGGCTGATCGACGGCGCCTGGACAGACGTCACCTGCGCCACCGCGGCCGCACAGATCCGGTCGGCGGCGCTGGGCCTGATCGGACTGGGCGTGGAGGCCGGCGACCGCGTGGTCATCTTCTCGGCTACGCGCTACGAGTGGGCCATTCTCGACTACGCCATCCTGTCCATCGGCGCGGTGACCGTGCCGATCTACGAGACGTCTTCGGCCGAGCAGGTCCGCTGGGTGATGCAGGACTCCAGCGCGGTAGTGGCCTTCGCCGAGACCGACGCTCACGCCCAGATCGTCAACGAACTCGCCGGAGACCTGCCCGCACTGCGGCGGGTGCTGACCATCGACGGTTCGGACGCCCCGGCCCTCGATGAGCTGACGGAGGCCGGCGCCGGCCACGACCCCGCAGAACTCACTGCGCGCCTTGCCGCATTACGGTCCACCGATCCGGCGACGCTGATCTACACCTCGGGCACCACCGGCCGTCCCAAGGGCTGCCAGCTCACCCACTCCAACCTGATCCACGAGGTTCGCGGCACCCAGGCCGCCCTGCCCACGCTGATGACCTCCGGCCAGCGACTGCTGGTGTTCCTGCCGTTGGCACACGTCCTGGCCCGTGCGCTGAGCATCGCGGGCTTCGCCAACAAGGTGACGGTGGGGTTCACCAGCGATATCAAGAACCTGGTGCCGATGTTGTCGGTGTTCAAGCCGACCGTGGTGGTGTCGGTGCCGCGGGTGTTCGAGAAGGTTTACAACACCGCCGCCCAGAATGCCGCCAACGACGGCAAGGGGCGCATCTTCGAGATTGCGGCCCAGACCGCCGTGGACTGGAGCGAGGCCACCGACCGCGGCGGTCCAGGCCTGTTGCTGCGCGCCAAGCACGCCCTGTTCGACAAGCTGGTCTATCACAAGCTGCGCACGGCGTTGGGCGGCAACTGCCGCGCCTCGGTGTCTGGCGGCGCGCCGCTGGGCGAACGGCTGGGCCACTTCTACCGCGGCGTCGGCCTGTCGATCTATGAGGGCTACGGGCTGACCGAGACCACCGCGGCCATCACCGTCAACCCCGTCGGCGGCATGAAAGTCGGCACCGTCGGAACGCTGGTGCCCGGCAACAGCATGCGTATCGCCGAGGATGGCGAGTTGCTGGTGCGCGGCGGCGTGGTGTTCCACGGCTACTGGCGCAACGAGCAGGCCACCGCCGAGGCGTTCACCGACGGCTGGTTCCGCACCGGCGACCTGGCCGCCATCGACGACGAGGGCTACCTGAAGATCACGGGGCGCAAGAAGGAGATCATCGTCACCGCCGGCGGCAAGAACGTCGCACCTGCGGTTCTCGAAGACCAGCTGCGGTCTCACCCGTTGATCAGCCAGGCGATGGTCGTCGGGGACGCCAAGCCGTTCATCGGGGCGCTGATCACCATCGACCCCGAGGCCATCGAGGGCTGGAAGGAACGCCACGGCAAGGCCAGCGGCGCCACACCGGCGGATCTGGCGACCGACCCGGACCTGATCGCCGAGGTGGATTCGGCTGTCAAGCACGCCAATCTTGCGGTCTCGCATGCCGAGTCGATCCGGAAGTTCCAGATCCTGCCGGTCGACTTCACCGAGGCCACCGGCGAGCTGACCCCGACCATGAAGGTCAAGCGCAACGTGGTGGCGGAGAAGTTCGCCGACGCGATCGAGGCGATTTACGCCAAGGGCTGACCGGTTCAGGCCTGCAGAAGGTCTGCCATGCGCCCGGCCAGCGTGTCCCAGCGCCAGTGCCCGGTCGCCCATTGCCGGCCTGCGGCACCCATCGCCGCGGCACGGTCGGGGTCGGCGAGCAATCCGGCGACGGCGTCAGCGATCTGGTCCACGGCCCGGCCGTCGACCACCAGCCCGGTCTGGTCATGCAATACCGTCTCGGGCGCCCCGCCTGAGTTGCCGGCAACCACCGGAACCCCCGCTGCCGACGCCTCCAGGAACACGATGCCCAGGCCTTCTACGTCGAGCCCCGCGCCGCGGGTGCGGCACGGCATCGCGAAGACGTCACCGAGCGTGTAATAGGCCGGCAGCTCGGCGGCAGGAACACCGCCGGTGAAGGTCACCGCATCGGCCACCCCGCATTCCTGGGCCAGCTGGTGCAGCCTCTCGGCGTAGGGTCCGCCGCCCACGATCACCAACGCGGCACCATTCACCCGTTGCCGGATCGCCGGAAGAGCCCTAATCAGCATGTCCTGGCCCTTACGGGGCACCAACCGCGATACGCAGACCACGGTGGGGCGCTCGCCGAGCCCATGCCGGGCCCGCAGCTCGGCGCGGGCACTGGGATCGGGCCGGAAGCGGTCGGTGTCCACCCCCGGCGGTAGATGCTCCAGCGCGGCGTCGGGGCCGAACGCCGCGGCGAACCGGCCGCGGGTGTAGTGGCTGACGAACGTGACGGTGTCGCAGGATTCGCCGATACGGCGCAGCACCGAACGGGCTCCCGGCAGCATCGACCAGCCCACCTCGTGGCCGTGCGTGCTGGCGAGCACCCGGGTGACTCCCGCGGTGCGCGCACGCTGCGCCAACAGTGCCAGTGGGGCGGCCGCACCGAACCAGACGGTCTGAGCGCCCTGTTCGGCGACGAGCCTGCGCATCCGCGAGTCGACGGCGGGACCGGGCAGCATCAGCGTGCCCGGGTGGCGCACCACCTGGTAGCCGGAGGACTTCGCGGCGTCGTCGAAGGCGTCTGCGCCCTTCCACTGCGGCGCATACACCGTGATGTCATGGCGACCGGAACCGGCGATGCGGCGCACCAGCTCTTCCAGGTAGCACTGAATGCCGCCGGGACGCGGCGGAAAATCGTTGGTTACCAGCAGGACCCGGCTCACTGCAGGGATGCTAGCCAAGCGCCCCACGCGGCGAGCAGCCTGGGCAGGTCGACGCCGAGAACCAAGGGCACGGCCACCGCCGGAGCAACATGAGCCGGACCGCAGGCAGACAGGTAGAGCTCCCGGAGCTTGGCGGTCCCGTATCGGTGGGCCACGAACAGGGCGAACTGCCACGCCCGGTCGTAGGCCTGCACACGCCGTGGCCCAGGAGCATCCAAGTCCGCATCGGAGGGAAGCGCCACCGGTCCGGCCAGGGCGCCGAACCGGTCCGGGGCCGGCCGCGCGACGAAGTCGGCCACTCCCTCGGTGAGCCAGCGCGGCGCATCGAGCGCGGTATCGGTTCGAGCGGCGTAGTGAAACAGCTCGTGGGTCAACACGATTCGCAGTGCCGGCGTAGTCATTGCGGCGGCACCTGGCGCCAGGACGATCCGCTGACCCTCGGCGGTGCGACGCTCCGGATCCACCCGTTCGGCGACGGCGACCGCGGCGACGTCAGACCACTGGGCGACATCGGCGGTGTCATCGCCGGCGAGCTCCACGAATTGCCGCTCGGTGCCGGTGGCGGTCACCTGAATGCGGTGGGTCCAATCGGTGCCCCAGAACGCTTCGACGGCCTCGACCGCTGATCCGATCTGGGCCGCCACTCGCGCCAGCAGTTCCTCACCGGATCGGCCACCGAGATTGTCCAGGACCACCGTGCGGTCATCCCCCACGATCAGCGGCGCCGCGCTGTGGCGGTCCGGCAGGCCCAGCAGGACTGCAGCGCTGATCAGCTGGACCGTCAGCAGCGCCGCCACCAGGCGGCGGGCTCGTCGGCGCTCAGTAACGACGGGCGTTGTGGATCGGGCCGGACGAGTTCATCGGCACCACCCGGACCGGCTGACCGTAGGTGGACGAGTGGATCATCATGCCGTCGCCGACGTAGATGCCCGAGTGCGAGGCGTCCGAGTAGAAGGTCAGCACGTCACCGGGCTGCAGATCCGACAGCGACACCGCTTGTCCGCCGTTTGCCTGCGCCTGGCTGGAATGCGGCAGGTTGACCCCAGCCTGGTGGAACGCCCACATCACCAGTCCGGAGCAGTCGAAGCCACCCGGAGCGGCACCGCCCCAGACATACGGTGAACCGACCTGGGTCAGGGCCGCCTGGACGGCGGTCGCGGCGGCCCCGCCGCCCCCGCCCTCCATCGGCGACGGCGCAGCGGCCCACGGCATCGGGAACCCGGGAGCCGGCGGCGCGCCTTCGGGGGCAGGAGCCCCCGGCTCGGCTTCGGGCGCGGGCGCGGGCGCGGGGCCAGGTCCGGCCATCGCGGTGCGCTGCTCGGGGGTGAGCGCGTAGTACTGGGACTTCACTACCGAGATCTGCAACTGCAGCCGGCTCTGGCGGGCCTGCAGCTCGGCGCGCACCGCGGCAGCCTGCTCGGCTGCCGTCCGGGCGTCGTCAGCCGACTTCGCGGAGGCCTGCTCGGCCTGGTCGGCCTGCTCGTTGGCGGCGCGGAAGCGGTCCAGCTGCACCGACATGTCGCCGGCAACGACGCGCTGCACCCCGAGCTTGTCGATCAGTTGCTGCGGCGACTCCGCGGTCAAGATGGCATCAGCGCCCCCGACCCGGCCACCCATATACGTGGTGGCGGCGAATCGGTTGACGGCCGCTCGATAGGTGGTCAGCTGCTCTCTGGCCGCGTCCAGCGCCGCCTGGTCGGCCGCGTGGGTATTGTCTGCGGCCTGCTGCGCGGCAAGCTTCTCCTCGAAATTGAGCTGCGCGGTGTGCATGGCCTCGGTGGTCTGTTCGGCCTGACGGGACAATTCGCTGAGCTTGGCCAACGCGTCATCCGCGGGATCAGCGTGCACATTTCCGACCAAAACGCAGCTCAGAGTTGTGATACCAGCCACTAGGCCGGCTGCGGCGCCGAGGGCGGGGCGCCTCAGAGCACGCAGACTCCACCGCATACGTTCGAACTCCAAGATTGCATCCTTAACACTGCCCAGGGCGGCACGGGGGTAGTGCCGCCACCGTTAGTACGTAAGGTCTCGAATAGGTTACGAAATGGCAACGCCGTTGTCCATCACGAGTTGCCCACACTAACAGCCAGAATTGTGAAAGCTCTAAGGCCGCCCGCGGGGGATTCGCCCCTGGTCAGGCCACGCCCGAACGGGGTGTCGCGCCGCGCTCGCCGCGGATCGGAACCAGCCGCAACCGCGGTGCCATTCCGGCTTCGGCAAGCACGTCCAGCGCGGCCCGTTCATCTTCGAGCAGCTCGTTGGGCACACCCAGCAGCACACTGACCACACAGTCACGGCAAGCCGGTCCGCGCACCGCACAGTCATCGCAGTCGATCACCATCGGCTCCGGCTCTGCCCGGCGCGCGCCGCAGCCGTCCGGATGCCCCGAGATGTGTCCCATGACGATTCCTCTCCATCGGTTGCCCGCACGCTAACTGCGGCCACCGACAACCCGGTCCCGCAGCGGCCGGCCCAGCCTCGCTACGCCCTGAGGTGTCGGTGCGCCCGCCTACGGTTGCGCACATGACCTCCGGCTCTGACGCATGGCAGCTGAGCTTCCCCCAACTCGGAGCCCAGTTCGAAGCCGACCTCGACGCGAACCCGGCCAGCCTGCGCGACACCACGTTCGTGGTGGTGGATCTGGAGACCACCGGCGGCCGGGCCTCGCCCAGTGGGGACGACGCCGCGGACGCGATCACCGAGATCGGCGCAGTCAGAGTCCGGGGCGGAGTCGTCGAGGGCGAGTTCGCCACCTTGATCAACCCCCAGCGCGGGATTCCGCCGCAGATCGTTCAACTCACCGGCATCACCACCGCCATGGTGTACGAGGCGCCCACCATCGATGCCGTACTCCCCTCCTTCCTCGAATTCGCCGGGTTCGACCGCGGGTCAGTGCTGGTCGCTCACAACGCCGGGTTCGACGTCGGGTTCCTCACTGCCGCCGCGCGCCGGTGCGACCTGGCATGGCCACGGCCACCCGTGCTGTGCACCGTTCGGCTGGCACGCCGGGTGCTCAGCCGCGACGAGGCGCCCAGCGTCCGGCTCGCCGAACTGTCCCGGCTGTTCGCGGTCAGCACCACACCCACCCACCGGGCACTCGACGACGCACGCGCCACGGTCGATGTGCTGCATGCACTGCTCGAACGCCTCGGCAACCAGCGAGTCCACACTTTCGTCGACCTGCGCGCCTATCTGTCGCACGCGACGCCGGCGCAGCGCCGCAAGCGCGGTCTAGCGGTCGGACTACCGCACCGCCCGGGGGTATACCTGTTCCGGGGCCCGTCTGATGAAGTCCTCTACATCGGCACTTCCACCAATCTGCGCCGCCGCGTCGCGCAATACTTCAACGGCTCCGAACGCCGGCGGCGCATCGCCGAAATGGTGGCGCTGGCCACCCGGGTCGACCACGTCGAGTGCGCGCATCCGCTGGAGGCCGGGGTGCGCGAGCTGCGCCTGCTGGCTACCCACGCCCCGCCGTATAACCGCCGATCGAAATTCCCCCGACGATGGTGGTGGATCACGCTGTCCGAAGAGGCTTTTCCCCGCTTCATCGTGGTTCGGGCCCCCCGGCACGACCGTGTGATCGGCCCGTTCCGCTCGCGAGCAGATGCCGCCGATACCGCCCTACTTGTAGCGCGCTTCATCGGAATCCGCACCTGCACAGTGCGATTGAGCCACACCGGACGACACTCCTGCCCACCGGTAGAAGTCGGTCCCTGTCCGGCGGCGGCCAACAGCACTGCGTCCGAGTACGCCGTAACAGTCCGACGTGCAACGGCACTGCTCGACGGCACCGACAACGGCGCACTGGGTGCTGCGGTTCACCAGGTGACAAAGCTGGCCGATCGCGGCCACTACGAGAGTGCCGCCCGGCTGCGCGACCAGACCGCGGCCGCCATCGACGTACTGTGGCGCAGCCAGCGCGCCCGCGCACTCGCGGCACTGCCGGAGCTGGTGGCCGCCGCCCCCGACGGCAGCGGCGGCTGGCAGCTGGCGGTGATCCGCCACGGCCGGCTGGCCGCGGCGGGGTGCGCGGCGCGCGGAGTCCCGCCAATGCCCGTCCTCGATGCGATCACCCTGGGAGCCGAGACCGTTCTGCCCGAGCCGGCGCCGTTGGCCGGAGCGCTGTTCGAAGAGACCCAGCTGATCGCCCGATGGCTGGCAGCTCCCGGGGTACGCCTGGTGCGAGTCGCACCCCCGGCGGCGTCTGCCCAGGACCATGGCTGGGCTTCTCCCCTGGCCTCCGCCGGGCCGTGGATGTCGTGGGCAGCGTTGGCCCGTTCGGCGCGTCTGGTCTCAGAGCTGGGCGCCGAAGCGGACCCAACGGGCCAGCAACTGTTCGGCCGCGCCACTGTCAATAGCCTCGACCGCGCGCTCCAACCCGTCCTCCCAGGCCGGCACCCACTCAGCGCTGCTGGATAACCCCGCGTGGGCGACGATCGCCCCGGCGGCGTTGAGCACCACGGCGTCGCGCACCGCACCCTTGGTTCCCGCGAGCACCGAGCGCGCCTCCTCGGCGTTTGCTTGTGCGTCCCCACCGATCAGCTCGGCCACCTCGGCCCGGGCGAAACCGAACCCGGCCGGGTCAAATGTCAGCCGCTCGATGGTGCCCGCCTGCACCCGCCAGATCGTGCTGGTCGTGGTGGTCGTCAGCTCGTCGAGGCCGTCGTCACCGTGCACCACCAAAACGCTGGACCCGCGCGCTGCGAACACACCGGCCATCACCTCCGCCAGCTCGCCGAACGCGCATCCGATCAGCCCAGCCCGTGGACGCGCCGGGTTGGTCAGCGGCCCCAGCAGGTTGAACACCGTCGGAACGCCGATCTCGCGCCGGGCCACCGAGGCGTGCCGATAGGACGGCTGGAACTGCGGGGCGAAGCAGAACCCGATGCCGACCTCGGCAACGCTGCGCGCCACGTCGTCAGGCCCCAAGTCGATGCGTACGCCCAGCGCCTCAAGCGTGTCGGCGCCCCCGGACAACGAGCTCGCCGACCGATTGCCGTGTTTGACCACCGGAACTCCGGCGGCAGCCACCACGATCGACGCCATCGTGGAGAGGTTCACCGTGTTCGCACCGTCACCACCGGTGCCCACCACATCCACGGTGTTGGTACCGATCGCCTCGGTGGGAACCTTGCGCCCGTGGGACAGCATGACGTCGGCCAGCTCACCGACCTCGGCGGCGGTCGGGCCCTTCATCTGCAACGCCACCCCGAACGCTGCAATCTGGGCTGACGTGGCGGCACCGGCCATGATCTGCTCCATCGCCCAGGCCGCCTGGCCTCGCGCCAGATCCGTCCCCGACGTCAAGGCACCCAGTACCTGACGCCACTGCCCCATCTGCGCTTTCGGCTGCGCCTGACCACCTGGCTCGACCACGCGCCGATCGTCGCACGGCCAGGTCCAGGCCACCAAAGCCAGCAGGGAACTGCGGCGACGACGTACACGACTAAGACTGAAGAGGAAATGTGTGCCCCGGGTGGATATCTACAACTACGTAGCGTCATACTTGCGGGGTGACGAGCGCTGTGGGGTCCTCGGGTACTGCCATTACTTCTCGTGTGCATTCGCTGAACCGGCCCAACATGGTCAGCGTTGGCACCATTGTGTGGCTGTCCAGTGAGTTGATGTTCTTTGCCGGCCTGTTCGCGATGTACTTCACAGCGCGTGCGCAATCCGGAGGCGCCTGGCCGCCACCACCAACCGAGTTGAACCTGGCCCTGGCGGTCCCGGTGACACTGGTGCTGATCGCGTCCTCGTTCACCTGCCAGATGGGTGTGTTCGCCGCCGAGCGCGGCGACGTGTTCGGGCTTCGCCGTTGGTACCTGGTGACGTTCCTCATGGGGCTGTTCTTCGTGTGTGGTCAGGCCTACGAGTACTCGCACCTGGTCGCGCACGGCACCACCATCCCGTCGAGCGCCTACGGCACCGTGTTCTACCTGACCACCGGCTTCCACGGCTTGCACGTCATCGGCGGTTTGGTCGCCTTCATCTTCCTGATGCTGCGCACCACGATGAGCAAGTTCACCCCGGCTCAGGCCACCGCATCGATCGTCGTGTCCTACTACTGGCACTTCGTCGACATCGTGTGGATCGCCCTGTTCGCCACGATCTACTTCATCCGATGAGCAACCGCCCGATGAACAGGAGTGTCCGGTTGAAGACACTGAAGAAGTGGGGCCGACCTGGCAACAACCAGAGCGTCGCTGGCCGTCGCCTGCGCCGTCGGATCTCCGGCGGACTGCTGCTGCTGGTCGCCCTGGCCATGGCCGGCGGCATGGCCACGCTGCTGACCCCGACCCCGCAGGTCGCCGTCGCCGACGAATCGAACTCGGCCCTGCTGCGCACCGGCAAGCAGCTCTTCGACACCTCGTGCATCACCTGCCACGGCGCCAACCTGCAGGGTGAGTCCGGCCGCGGCCCGAGCCTGCTCGGCGTCGGCGAGGCCGCTGTTTACTTCCAAGTCTCCAGTGGACGGATGCCGGCGATGCGCGGCGAGGCGCAGGCGGCCCGCAAGGATCCGATCTTCGACGAGTACCAGATCGATGCCCTGGGCGCCTACGTCCAGGCCAATGGCGGCGGCCCCACCGTGGTCCGCAACGCCGACGGCAGCATCGCGCAGGCTTCGCTGCGAGGCGACGACCTGGGCCGCGGTGGCGACCTGTTCCGGCTCAACTGCGCGTCCTGCCACAACTTCACCGGCAAGGGCGGCGCCCTGTCGTCGGGCAAGTACGCACCCGACCTGGGCCCGGCCAACGAGCAGCAGATCCTCACAGCCATGCTGACCGGACCGCAGAACATGCCGCGCTTCTCCGACCGGCAGGTCTCGATGGAAGAGAAGAAAGACATCATCGCCTACGTGAAATCCGTTACCGAGGAACGTGATCCCGGTGGCATGGGACTCGGCGGGTTCGGACCTGCCCCAGAGGGCATGGTGATGTGGATCATCGGCATGGTCGCAGCCATCGCCGCGGCAATGTGGATCGGGGCACGCTCATGAGCAGCAACGACAAGACTGACATCCCGGACGACGCCGCACTGGCGACGATGACCACCGAGGAGCTGCTGGCTCTCGGTGGACGCATCGACGGTGTCGACATCGTCTTCAAGGAATCCCGCTGGCCGGTCGAGGGAACTCGGGCGGAGAAGCGCGCTGAGCGCCGTGTCGCGGCCTGGTTCCTGGCGGCGGGCGGCTTCGGCCTGGCACTGCTGCTGATCTTCCTGTTCTGGCCGTGGCAGTACGCGCCGCTGGAGTCCCCCGACGGGCTGGCCTACTCGTTCGCGACGCCGCTGTACGGGCTGACCTTCGGGCTCTCTGTGTTGTGTATCGCGGTCGGCGCGGTGATGTTCGTCAAGAAGTTCATCCCCGAAGAGATCACCATCCAGGAGCGGCACGACGGCAGCTCTTCCGAGCTGGACCGCAAGACTGTGGGCGCTCAGCTGACCGACGCATTCGAGGGCTCGACCATCGGGCGTCGCAAGCTGCTCGGTGCGTCCTTGGGCGTCGGGTTCGGCGCATTCGGACTGGGCACCCTGGTGGCCTTCGCCGGCGGCCTCATCAAGAACCCTTGGAAGCCGGTCGTTGAGACCGCCGAGGGCAAGAAGGCCGAACTCTGGACCTCCGGGTGGACGCCGCGCTACCACGGCGAGACCATCTACCTGGCCCGCTCGACCGGTCTGAGCACCAACTCGCCATTCGTCAAGATGCGTCCCGAGGACTTGGACGCCGGCGGTATGGAGACGGTGTTCCCGTGGCGGGAGTCCGACGGCGACGGCACCACGCCGGAATCGCAGGAGAAGCTCACCGAGATCATGATGGGCGTCCGCAACCCGGTGATGCTGATCCGCATCCGGCCCGATGACATGGCCAAGGTGGTCAAGCGCAAAGGCCAGGAGAGCTTCAACTACGGCGACTTCTTCGCCTACACGAAGATCTGCTCGCACCTGGGTTGCCCGTCCTCGCTGTTCGAGCAGCAGACGTACCGCATCCTGTGCCCGTGCCACCAGTCGCAGTTCGACGCGTTGCACTTCGCCAAGCCGGTCTTCGGTCCGGCGGCGCGTGCCCTGGCACAGCTGCCGATCACCATTGATGCCAATGGACATCTGGTCGCCAACGGCGACTTCGTCGAACCTGTCGGACCGGCCTTCTGGGAGCGCACCTCATGAGCCCTGCAATCGGCGACCTGCTCGCCCGCCAAGCGGACGACATCGACACCCGCTACCACCCCGCGGCCGCTCTGCGCCGCCAGTTCAACAAGGTCTTCCCGACGCACTGGTCGTTCCTGCTCGGTGAGATCGCGCTGTACAGCTTCATCATCCTGTTGCTGTCCGGTGTCTACCTGACCCTGTTCTTCGACCCGTCGATGGCCGAGGTCATCTACCACGGCGTCTACCAGCCGCTCAACGGCGTGCAGATGTCACGGGCCTACGAGTCGGCGTTGGACATCTCGTTCGAGGTCCGCGGCGGTCTGTTCGTCCGTCAGTTGCACCACTGGGCGGCGCTGATGTTCTCGGCGTCGATCATGGTCCACCTGGCCCGCATCTTCTTCACCGGTGCATTCCGCCGGCCGCGTGAGGCGAACTGGGTGATCGGTTCGCTGCTGCTGATCCTGGCCATGTTCGAGGGCTACTTCGGGTATTCGCTGCCCGACGATCTGCTCTCCGGTATCGGCCTGCGCGCGGCGCTGTCCTCGATCACGTTGGGTATGCCGGTGATCGGCACCTGGCTGCACTGGGCGCTGTTCGGCGGCGACTTCCCGGGCACCATCTTGATCCCCCGCCTGTATGCCCTGCACATCCTGCTGATCCCAGGCATCATCCTGGCTCTGATCGGCGTGCACATGGCGCTGGTGTGGTTCCAGAAGCACACCCAGTTCCCCGGACCGGGCCGCACCGAGACCAACGTGGTCGGCGTGCGGGTGCTGCCGGTGTTCGCGATCAAGTCCGGTGCGTTCTTCGCGATGATCACCGGAGTCCTGGGCCTGATGGGCGGACTTTTCCAGATCAACGCGATCTGGAACCTGGGCCCCTACCGGCCGTCGCAGGTGTCGGCGGGAAGCCAGCCGGACTTCTACATGATGTGGACGGAAGGTTTCGCCCGGTTGTGGCCCGCGTGGGAGTTCTACCCCTTTGGCCACACCATTCCCGCGGTCGTCGGCGTGGCGTTGGCCATGGGCGCGGTCTTCGGCCTGCTGATCGTCTACCCGTTCCTGGAGAAGAAGTTCACCGGCGACTACGCGCACCACAACCTGCTGCAGCGTCCCCGGGACGCTCCGGTCCGTACGGCGATCGGTGCCATGGCGATCAGCTTCTACATGGTGCTGACCCTGGCGGCGATGAACGACATCATCGCGTGGAAGTTCCACATCTCCCTGAATGCGACCACCTGGATCGGCCGTATCGGGATGGTGGTGCTGCCGCCGCTGGTCTTCTTCGTCACCTACCGGTGGTGCATCGGCCTGCAGCGCAGTGACCGTGACGTGCTTGAGCACGGCATCGAGACCGGGATCATCAAGCGGCTGCCGCACGGTGCCTACATCGAGCTGCACCAGCCGCTGGGCCCGGTCGACGACCACGGCCACCCGATTCCGCTGGAGTACGCCGGCGCCCCGCTGCCCAAGAAGATGAACAAGCTGGGTTCGGGCGGCGCCACCGGTCATGGCAGCTTCTTGACCGCAGACCCGGCCTCCGAGGACGCGGCGCTCACCGAGGCCGCACACGCCAGCGAGCACCGCGCGCTGACCGCCCTGGCCGAGCACCAAGGTGGGAACACCAACGGCCACCATTAGGCCTACCGGGTCCGAACCATCGGGCAGCCTGCGCACTCTGCTGCGTGGGCTGCCCGTTTTGGTTGGTGCGGCTCCGGAGTTCGATCCGGATCATGCGCCCGACGATCCGGTCGAACTGTTCGTCCAGTGGCTGCTGTATGCGGTCGAGTTCGGCGTCACCGAGCCCCATGCGATGACGTTGTCGACGGTCGGCACCGCCGCCGGGGTGGCCGGACCGCGGCCTTCGGCACGGGTGCTGATCCTCAAAGACGTAGATGCTCTCGGTTGGCACTTCGGGATCAGTTCGGCCAGTCGCAAGGGCGCCGATCTGGCCCGCAACCCGGCTGTCGCGCTGACGTTTTATTGGCCCGCGCTGGGCCGTCAGGTCAGGGTCGACGGGATTGCGGTTGCTGACCCGCCGCCGGTGACCGCAGAAGACTTCCTGGCCCGCTCCGAGGGAGCCAGGGCGATGGTGCTCACCGGACGTCAGAGTGAGCCGTATTCCGATCCGGACGAGATCAGTGAGGCCCTGGCAAAGGCACACCTGGAGTTGGAGCACTCCCCCAGTCTGGTTCCGGTCGAATGGACTTCGTATGCGGTGCGTGCGGACTCCGTCGAGTTCTGGCAGTCCGATGCGGAGCGCCGGCATCGCAGGCTCCGCTATGAACGAGACGGTGACCGCTGGTCAACGACGTTGCTCTGGCCGTAGCGGCCGACGTCCCGCAGGTTCAGCCGAATCGGGACGGCAGTTCCAGAACTTCACCGAGCCGACGAAGGTACAGCCACGGGATCACCGGCATGGCGAGCGTGGTGACTCCGGCCAGTCCGTAGCAGACCCACGAGCCGGTGTCCTTTCCGATGGCCATCAGATAGGTGGCCAAGGCCGCCGCGGCCAACGCACCGCCGAGCGCGGCCGTCAGTAGGGTGGCGCCACGCAGCAGCACCCGGTCCACCTGGGCCTGGTTGGGTGCTGCCTGGCGTGTGGCGGCCGCCCGCCGACCCGGCGCGTCGAATCCGCGTTGCGGCAGCGGGGTGTCCTGGCGCAGGGGCTTGGCCGGCGCTTGAGGGGGAAATCCGGGGGGCCGCGGCGGGCTGGGCTGGCGTGCCCGGAGCAGCACCGGGATCGCCGCCAGGATGACCAACGCGGACACCCCGATGACGATGTAGAGCAGGCCGCTGTGCGAACTCTCGGACGGCTGGTGGAACCCGCGCCCCAGGTCCACCAGCGCCACCGTGGCGGCCACACTCATGCCCAGCCATGTCAGCCAGATCGCGGCACACACACCCAGCAAGATGCGGTCGATGAGCTCCGGGGACTGTCCCGGCCCAATGAATCGATCTACCATGTCTCCGCCGGTCATCCGCAGTTCGTCGCCGGTGCGTCGTTGCTGTTGGAGAACAACACCCTACCGTCACTGCTGGTGATGGAGCAGTTGAGTTTGCTCAGCCGCAGCATGCTGGTTGCCTCCACCGAGCCGATCTCCGACTGGGAGATCGGGGTGAGCGTCAAAGACCATGGGATGTAGGCGTTGCGCTGTGTCCGACGCTGCCCGGAGGCATCCACGTAAGTGATCGTGATCTGGTCGAATGGCGCCTTGGTGCCGGTGACCGAATAGGTGACCTGCAGCGGCTTGGCCTGGGTGGTCGTGGTGGGCTCCTGCGTCGTGGTCGACGGTTCGGGTGCGGGCTCCTCGCTCGGGGGCGGCGGGGGCGGCGGCTCCTCGGTCGGGGGCGGCGGGGGCGGCGGCTCCTCGGTGGAGCTCGGGGTTGCCGGCGGGGGTGGTGGGTTCGTGGTGCTGGATCGGGGCAGCTCGTCCTGCACCGGAGGCACCGAGACGGTGCTGCTGGAGGTGGCCGGTGTGGCCAGATCGCGGGTCTCGGTGCGGGCGAACAGCAGGGCCACCGACACCACCAGGGAGACAGCGGCCAGGATCACGGTGACGCCGACAACCCACGGCCAACGTGGCGTCTTGGAGTCCGGGTCGGGTTCCTCGGGCGCGTCGTAGCTGTCGTAGTCGTAGAGCCGCGGGTCCACCGGAACGTAAGGGGCACTCAGGAACTGCTCGGATTCAGGAGCCGAGTACGCCTGCGAATAGGCGGTGTTGTCCGGCGTCGCCGCAGAGGGTGCGGCAGCGACGTCGTCGATCGGCTGGATGTCGCCGCCTGCGGCCGCGTCAGGACCCGGCTGAACGTTGCCGGAGTCCTCGTCTCCAGAGCCCGCCTCCGGGGGATTCGGCCCGCTCATTCCCGCCTATCCTGTTCAAACCGCCGCGCCTGCGGCGCCACTCCGCCTCCGGCCCAGATCAACCACCGATGGTCATTGTGCATGGGCAACCCTACCCAAGCGGGGTCGACACGGCGGCCTGCGGAGCAGATGTGGTCAGTGTTTCTCGGGGCCGACGTAGTACTCGAAGACCAGCCCGGCGACGCTCGACAACACGAACACCACTCCGGCGGCGATCAGCCACGGGAGCCAGAAGCCGATCCCGACTGCGGCTACCGAACCGGACAGCGCGATCAGGATCGGCCACCAGCTGTGCGGGCTGAAGAAGCCCAACTCGCCGGCGCCGTCGCTGACTTCGGCCGCCTCGTAGTCCTCGGGCCGGGTGTCCAGTCGACGTGCGACAAACCGGAAGAAGGTGCCCACGATCATGGCCATCATGCCGGTGAGGAACAGTGCGGTGGTTCCGGCCCATTCCACGCCGCCGGTGGCGTACTGCGCGGTCATCACCGCGTAGATCACGCCGACGGCCAGGAAGAATACCGCGACGAACTCGAACAGCCTGGATTCGATGCGCATTGGAGGTTGTCCCTACTTGTTGCTGGCTTGGGGGGCTAGCAGGCCACGGCGGCTCTCGAACGGGAACGTCGTGGTGGCCAACGGTTCCTGCTTGATCGCCTCGAGCGCCTCGGCGTTGGTCTTGCCGGCGATGCGCTGATCCATGTAGGCCTTGAAGTCATTGGGCGAAACCACCCGGACCTCGAAGTTCATCATCGCGTGGTAGGTGCCGCACATCTCAGCGCAGTGACCGACGAACGCGCCCTCCTTGGCGATCTCGGTGACCTGGAAGGTGTTCACCTGGTTGTTGCGCTCGGGCCAGGCGATGACGTCGCGTTTGAACAGGAACTCGGGAACCCAGAAAGCGTGGATCACGTCGGCCGAGTTGAGCACGAACTCGATGCGCTTACCGCTGGGCAGGACCAGCACCGGGATCTCGTCGGTGGTGCCCACCGTCTCGATCTTGTCGAAGTTCAGGTAGGTGCGGTCCTCGGTGTTGAGGCCCTGGACCGGCCCGACGAGCTCTTCGCCGTGGGCATCCACGCCCTCGGGCTTGGAGGTCATCGCATCCTTGCGGACCTGGTCCACGCCGTCATAGCTGAGCGTGTGGTCATGGAAGTCGATCTTCTGGTAGCCGAACTTCCAGTTCCACTGGAACGCGGTGACGTCGACGACCACCTCGGGGTCGGGCTCCTGGTGCAGCATCTTCTCCTGGACCACGACGGTGAAGTAGAAGATGACCGCGACGGCCAGGAACGGCAGGACGGTGAGTCCCAGTTCCAGCGGCATGTTGTAGCCGAACTGGCGCGGCAGTTCGGTGTCGGTCGCCTTCTTGCGGTGGAAGATCATCGACCAGAAGATCATTCCCCACACGAGCCCGCCGATCACCACCGAAGCGATGACCATGCCGATCCACAGCTGGTAGTTGGCCTCAGCCTCGGGCGTGATGCCCTTGGGCCAGCCGAAACCGACGATGTCGGTCCAGTCGACGCTGCAACCGCTGAGCGTCACCGCCAGCAGTCCGAGCACGCTGACCGCGGTCAGCGGTCGAAGCAGACGGCGATGTGCAACGCCCTGCCCGCGACGTGTCACGTTGGTGCCTCCTCGAGTCACAGAACGGGCCGACTGACCCGGCGGAGCAGTCGAATACTACGCAGCGTAGACCACCCGCATCATCAAGGTTCGACGTACCTGCCGGTTGGCGGCCCCGGTGTGTTGACCACAACATCGGACTAGCCCGTACGCACCGGCCCTGCGCAGGCACGAGCCGATACCGGTGCGGCATACTGGGACCCGATGTGTGGACTGCTGGCTTTCGTGTGTGCCCCGGCCGGCACCGACACCGCTGGTCCGCGGTCGGCCGCGGATATCGAGACAGTCGCCGGCGCGGTTTCGCGTGCGACCCACCTGATGCGCCACCGCGGACCCGACGAGCCAGGTGGCATCTGGGCCGGCGATCGCGTGGTGTTCGGGTTCAACCGACTGTCCTTCATCGACATCGCCCACTCCCACCAGCCGATGCGGTGGGGCCCGCCGGAGGCCCCCGAGCGCTACGAACTGGTCTTCAACGGCGAGATCTACAACTACCTGGAGCTGCGGGCGCAACTTGCCGCAGAGCACGGTGCGCTGTTCGCGACGGACGGCGATGGCGAGGCGATCGTCGCGGGATATCACTACTGGGGCGTTGACGTGCTGAAGCGACTGCGCGGCATGTTCGCCTTCGCCGTCTGGGACACCGTGGCCGAGGAGCTGTTCTGCGCCCGCGACCCGTTCGGGATCAAACCGCTGTTCATGGCCACCGGTCCCGGTGGCACGGTGGTCGGCAGCGAGAAGAAGTGCCTGCTGGACCTCGCTGAGGTCGTGGGTTTCGACGCTGGCGCTTCAGGCATCGACACCCGCGCGCTGCAGCACTACACGGTGCTGCAATATGTGCCCGAGCCGGAGACGCTGCACCGGGGCATACGGCGGCTGGAATCGGGCTGTTACGCCCGGATTCGTCCCGGCGCTGCGCCGGAGACCACCCGTTATTTCCGGCCACGCTTCGATGCCACTCCGATCACCCGCGACAGCGAGCAGGCTCGCTATGACGAGATCACCGCGGTGCTCGAGGATTCGGTCGCCAAGCACATGCGGGCCGACGTCACGGTCGGGGCGTTTCTGTCCGGCGGCATCGACTCCACCGCGATCGCCGCGCTGGCGATGCGCCACAACCCCAAGCTGATCACCTTTACCACCGGGTTCGAGCGTGAGGGTTTCTCCGAGGTGGACGTCGCCGCTGCGTCCGCCGAGGCCATCGGGGCCCGGCACGTGGTCAAAGTGGTGAGCCCGGCCGAATTCGTCGCTGCACTCCCCGAGATCGTGTGGTACCTCGACGACCCGGTCGCCGACCCGGCTCTGGTGCCGCTGTACTTCATCGCCGCAGAGGCCCGCAAGCACGTCAAGGTGGTGCTCTCAGGCGAAGGCGCCGACGAGTTGTTCGGCGGCTACACGATCTACCGCGAGCCGCTGTCGCTGCGCCCGTTCGACTACCTGCCCACTCCGGTGCGCCGATCGCTCGGCAAGGCCTCGCGGCCGTTGCCCGAGGGAATGCGCGGCAAGAGCCTGCTGCACCGCGGATCGCTGACGTTGCAAGAGCGCTACTACGGCAACGCGCGCAGCTTCTCCGACGAACAACTGCGCGCGGTACTGCCCGGCTTCTCCCCCGACTGGACTCACACCGATGTCACCGCGCCGCTGTATGCAGAATCGGCCGGCTGGGATCCGGTGGCCCGGATGCAGCACATCGACCTGTTCACCTGGCTGCGAGGCGACATCTTGGTCAAGGCCGACAAGATGACGATGGCCAATTCGCTGGAGCTGCGGGTGCCGTTCCTGGACCCCGAGGTGTTCGCTGTGGCCTCGCGCCTTCCGGTGTCGGCCAAGATCACCCGCACCACGACCAAGTACGCGCTGCGCCGTGCGCTGGAGCCGATCATTCCCGCGCATGTGTTGCATCGGCCCAAGCTCGGCTTCCCGGTGCCGCTGCGGCACTGGCTGCGTGCGGGTGAGCTGTTGGAGTGGGCCTACGGCATGGTGGACGCCACCGGTGCGGGTCACCTCATCGATGTGGCCGCGGTGCGTTCCATGCTCGACGAGCACCGTACCGGCGCCGCTGATCACAGCCGCCGGCTGTGGACCGTGCTGATCTTCATGCTCTGGCACGCGATCTTCATCGAGCGCAGTGTGGTTCCCGCCATCCGGGAGCCGGACTACCCCGTGCGGCTATGAGCCGTTCACTCTGCGCCTACGGCGCGGCCTACTCGCACTTTCGCACCGTAGCCGCAGAGTCAACGTCGATTAGTTGAGTGCGGCGCCGATCTCGTCCGCGGCGGCCTCACCGTAGGCGTCGGCCAGGCGGCTCACCGCGGCGTCGCGGTCCCACGCCCACTCCTGGGTTCCGGTGGACTCCAGCACCAGCACGGCCACCAGCGAACCGAGCTGGGCCGAGCGCTCCAGGCTCAGGCCGGCGCTGCGTCCGGTGAGGAATCCGGCGCGGAATGCGTCGCCGACCCCGGTCGGGTCGGTCTGCGACTTCTCCGGGACCACGCCGACGTGAATCCGGGAGCCGTCGGGGGAAACGATGTCCACGCCGTCGCCGCCCAGGGTGGTCACCCGCAGCCCGACCTGCTTCATGACCTCGTCTTCGGTCCATCCGGTCTTGGACAGCAGCAGGTCCCACTCGTAGTCATTGGTGAACAGGTAGGTGGCACCGTCGATGAGCTTGCGGATCTCATCACCGGTCAACCGGGCCAATTGCTGCGATGGGTCGGCGGCGAACGCGAGACCGAGCTTGCGGCACTCCTCGGTGTGCAAGAACATCGCCTCGGGGTCGTTGGCGCCGACGATCACCAGCTCCGGCTTGCCGGCGGCCTCGACGAGTTTGGCCAGCGAGATGTTGCGGGCTTCCGACATAGCTCCCGGGTAGAACGACGCGATCTGCGCCATGTCCTGGTCCGTGGTGCACACGAAGCGGGCCGTGTGCGCGGTCGTCGAGGTCAGGACGTGATCACAGTTGACACCGTGGGACACCAGCCACTGCCGGTAGTCGGCGAAGTCGGCACCGGCGGCGCCGACCAGCGCGGTGTCGCCACCGAGCACACCGATGGCGAAGGCGATGTTGCCCGCCACCCCGCCGCGGTGCACCACCAAGTCATCGACAAGGAAGCTCAGCGAAACCTTCTGCAGGTGATCGGCCAGCAGCTGTTCGGAGAACCGACCCGGAAAGCGCATCAGATGGTCGGTCGCGATCGAACCGGTCACCGCAATCGTCACAGAACTATCCCCCTACTTTTCGTCACCATGGGCCTGGATGTGGGTATCCACGGTAGCGGCCCGGCGCGGCCGGCTCGCCGCCGGGCAGCAGGTAGCGCCCGGGTTGCGCCGCGTTGGCGATCGCGGCTAGGCGCTCAGTTGAACGAGTCGCCGCACGAGCAGGAGCCGCCGGCGTTGGGGTTCTCGATGGTGAAGCCCTGCTTGTCGATCTGGTCGGCGTAGCCGATCTCGGCGCCCTGCAGATACGGGGCGCTCATGCGGTCGACGGTGAGCGTCACGCCGTTGAACTCCGCGACCACGTCACCGTCGAGGCTGCGGTCGTCGAAGAACAGGTTGTAGCGCAGGCCCGCGCAGCCACCCGGCTGGACCGAGATCCGCAGGGTCAGGTCGTCACGGCCCTCTTGTTCCAGCAGCGTCTTCACCTTGGCCGCGGCTTCGTCGGTCAAGACCACGCCGTGAGACTCGGTGGTCGACTGATCCTGAACAGTCATTGCGTCTCCCTATTGCGGTTGATTATGGGGTGAGCCCGCCACGTTGCGCGGCTTCTTGGCCCACCGCAACAACGATACCCTGCACCTGGGTGTTCCCTACTGACGTGGCGAATCGGGCGTCTGCGCGGGGCGACCACTGATCTGGGACGCCGTGACGCTGCTCAGGCCGATCAGCTGGTTGGCGGCATCGATCAGAGCCAGCCGCACCGAGCCCGCATAGTCGGCGATCGCCCGGGCGGCCAGCACCCCGGCAGCTCGCAGTGCCGGTTCATCCAGGTCGATCTGCCCGGCGAACACCAACAGCGGAATGTCACGGCCCCGGGCCGCCGCGGCGAGGGACCCGATCACCTTTCCGTGCAGCGACTGCTGATCGAATCGGCCCTCGCCGGTCACCAGGACGTCGGTGTCGGCCAGCGCTTCCTGCAAACCGGTGTGGCGCGCCACAATCTGCGCACCGGACTCGATGGCGCCACCCAAGGCCAGCACCGCCGCCGCGATCCCGCCGGCCGCGCCGGCACCTGAGGCGGCACTGGCGTCCCAACCCGCGGCGGCGTCGAGCTCGTTGGCCCAGGCGGCCAGGCGGCTCTCGAGCACGGCCACGGTGGCCGCGTCAGCGCCCTTCTGTGGCCCGAATACGCGGGCTGCGCCCCAGGGACCCAGCAGCGGGTGTTCGACGTCGCAGGCCGCGACCAGTTCGATACCCGCGAGCCGCCGCTGGCCGGTGGCCAGGCCGCCGAGTACATCGACCATGCCGCGGCCCCCGTCGGTACAGGAACTGCCCCCGAGTCCCACGACGATCCGCTGCGCTCCGGCCTCCAACGCCGCGACGACCAGCTGACCCACTCCCCTGCTGTGGGCCGACAACGCTGTCTGCGGCGACGGTGCTTCGCCGAGCAGTCCCAGACCGCACGCCTGCGCACATTCCAGATAGGCCGTCTTGCTGGTGTCGTCCCACACCCATTCGGCGTCCACCGCATCCGCCAACGGCCCGCTGACCCGTGAGCGGACGACGGTGCCCAGCTCAGCGGCCAGCACCGCGACGAAACCCGGGCCGCCGTCGGACTGCGGGGCGATCTTGAGCCGGTCGTGGGGCCGGCTGCGATGCCAGCCCGTCGATATCGCGGCGGCGGCCTGTACCGCGGTCAGACTCTCACCGAAGCAGTCGGGCGCGATCAGGACCCGAAGCGCCCGCGCCCCTGGGCCAGCGAAACCGCCAGCACCCGGGTTGTAGGCCATACCTGCAGGGTATCGAGCCGCGTAGACGGCAACGCAGGCCGGGCGGACGGGGCAAGTAATCTGGCGGGCGTGAAGTTGCCCGGGCGCAGAAAAGACGAGACTCAGTCCACTGAGTCCGTGGCCTCCGCCGTCGTTGTCGACGGCGCCGGGTCCGCGGAGTCCGCTCGTGCCCTCGGCACTGCCCCCAAAGGGCGCCCCACCCCCAAACGCAACGCCGCGGCCAAGCGGCGTGGCCCGGTGGCACCGGCTCCGATGACCTCCGCGGAGGCCCGGGCCCGCCGCAAGTCGCTGGCCGGCCCGAAGCTGTCCAAAGAGGAGCGTCGAACCGCCAAGGCGGAGCGTCGAGAGCGGATGTCCGACCGGCGCGAACGGATGCTCGCCGGCGACGAGTCGGCATTGCTGGAGCGCGACCGTGGCCCGGTGCGCCGCTATGTCCGCGACATCGTCGATGCCCGCCATAACCTGCTGGGCCTGTTCATGCCGGTGGCGCTGGGCCTGATGTTCATCATGATGGCGGCCCCGCAGATCCAGTACTACATCTCCCCGGCGATGATGCTGCTGATGGTCTCGATGGCGGTCGACGGTGTGCTGGTGGCCCGCAAGGTGAGCCGGATGGTCGACGCCAAATTCCCCGAGAATGTCGAGAGCCGGTGGAAGTTGGGGCTTTATGCCGCCAGCCGGGCGTCGACGCTGCGCCGCATGCGGGCACCGCGCCCGCAGGTGCGGCGCGGCGAGCAGCTCGGCTGAGTTCGCATTCTTCGCCGCCAGCGATGGATTTCCCTCCGGTCCGCCCGCCCGATCCAGCCGTCGCGGCCGCCGCCCGCGCCCGGCAGGACCTTCTGACCAAACCGGTGGGTTCGCTGGGCCGGTTGGAGAGCCTCTCCGTGTGGGCCGCGTCGTGCCAAGGCCACTGCCCGCCAAGGCCGTTCGAGCGCGTCCGCGTCGTGGTGTTCGCCGGCGATCACGGCGTGACGCGGGGACGGGTGTCGGCCTATCCGGCGGAGGTCACCGCGCAGATGGTCGCCAATATCGACCGAGGCGGAGCCGCCATCAACGCCCTGGCCGCCGTTGCCGGGGCCGGGGTGCGGGTGGTGGACATGGCGGTCGCCACGGAACTGCCCGGGGACGCGCTGGGCGCCTACAAGGTGCGCCGCGGCAGCGGTGATATCACCCGCGAGGACGCCCTGACCGCCGAGGAGACCATCGCCGCGGTCGAGGCAGGCCGGCGTATCGCCGACGAGGAAGTCGACGGCGGGGCAGATTTGCTCATCCCCGGCGATATGGGGATCGGAAACACCACCGTCGGTGCCACCGTGATCGCGGCGCTGACCGGCGCCGAGCCCTCCGACGTGGTCGGCCCCGGGACGGGGATCGATGACGGCGGTTGGTCGCGTAAGACCGCGGCGGTACGCGACGCGCTGTTCCGGTCGCGGCCGCACCACACCGATCCCCTCGCGCTGCTGCGTTGCTGCGGAGGCGCCGATCTGGCGGCGCTGGCGGGTTTCTGCGCTCAGGCCGCGGTGCGGCGCACCCCGGTGTTACTCGACGGCCTGGCCTCGACGGCTGCGGCCCTGGTGGCCGACCGGTTGGCCCCCGGGGCCCGAGCCTGGTGGCAGGCCGGTCACCGCTCGCCGGAGCCGGCGCACGCGCTGGCCTGCGCCGCACTGGGGCTGGAGCCGATCCTCGACCTGCAGATGCGATTGGGCGAGGGCACCGGCGCGGCCGTGGCCCTGCCGGTGCTGCGCGCGGCGGTGGCGACGTTGTCGTCCATGGCTACCTTCGCCGAGGCGGGGGTATCGGGTCCGACGGGTGAGGCCGGCGGGTGATCCGATCGCTGGCCGCTGCGGTCGCGTTCGGAACCGCCCTGCGGTTGCCCGGTGGTGTCGCCGGGGCACCGGGACGCGGAACGATGACGGCACTTCCGCTGGTCGGCGCCGGTCTCGGCGCGCTGGCCGCGGTCGTGGTGTGGGGCGGCGGGTTCGCGTTCGGCCCGGGCAGTCCCGTGACGGGACTGCTGGCCGTGGCGGCCCTGCTGGCGGCGACCCGCGGCCTGCATATCGACGGAGTTGCCGACACCGCCGACGGTCTCGGGTGTTACCGGCCGGCCCCGCAGGCGCTCCAGGTGATGCGCGAGGGTTCGACGGGCCCGTTCGGTGTGGTCGCGGTGGTGCTGGTGATGGGGCTGCAGGCGACGACCTTTCCGCTGCTGAACGGCGGGCAGCTGGTGGTCGCGGTGTGCGCGGGCAGGGTGGCTGCGGTGCTGGCCTGCCGACGTTCGGTGCCAGCCGCCGCGGGCAGCATGCTGGGTGCCACGGTGGCCGGAACTCAGCCGCTGCCGGTGGCTGCCGCGTGGGTGTTGGTCCTGGTGGCGGCGTCCGTGCCGACCGGGTCGGCGCCGTGGCACGGGCCGGTTGCTGTGACGCTGGCGCTGATCGGCGGCCTTGTGCTGGTCAGACACTGCGTGCGCCGGCTGGGTGGGGTCACCGGTGACGTGCTGGGCGCGGCTATCGAGTGGACGACAACGCTGACGGCGGTGTCGCTGGCGGCGTTCTGATCGCGCGGGACCCCTTGCCGATTCTCGGGATCTATACAGATTTCTCTACCCCATTTCTTATCTTAGAAATAGGTCTGTAAAGATGGGTCGACATTAACTTTCCGGTCCGCAGGAGAGGGCGTCGATGGCGCGTCATCAGAGGTACAGCAAGCGAAGTCGCGAGTCGCGTAAGGCCATGGCCAACGGCCCCGCTGCCGATGTGGACTATCCCGACCGCGCCGAACGCGGGGGCGACGAATGGCCGCACGCCCCCGACGACGGCGGCGCGCCGCTGCACTCCCCTCCGCGTCCTCCACGGCGCGGCATTAACCGACAAGTGCAGTAGTCGACTACTGCATCCCCTGCCGTGCAGCGACCGTAGGGTCGGCGCTGATCGGTGATGGGAATTCTCGGTGAGGGAGTGGATCATGCCTGTTCGTCGACACGCCCAAGAAACCCTCCGCCGCCGCCGAATGATAGGTCTGGGCAGCGCTGCCGGCGCCCTCCTGGCATGGGGTCTGAGCCCCCTGGCTACCGCGCCCGCCCAGGCCGATCCGTTCGACTGGACGGCGGACCTCTTCGATCCGGCGAGCTGGTCGTGGCTGGGTGCCACCGACAGCCCAAGCCTGGACACAGCCGACTGGACTACGTTCCTGTCTGTTCTCAGCGGCTCAGCCGGGACCGAGGTCACACTGTCGAACACTGCGGCAGCCACCGCCCCCACCACGGCCGAATTGTTCGACACCTGGATCTATGCCCCGATCCACGACGCCGGCCAAGACTGGCTGGCCACCCAGTCGGGCATGGAGATCAGCGGCTGGATCAACACCACTTTCGGCAACGGTCAGCTGCTCATCGGCAACGGCGCCGACGGCATCGACGGCGGCACCAACGAACAGGCCATGGGCGGAGCGGGCGGACTGTGGTTCGGTGACGGCGGCGACGGCGGCACCGCATTCGGCGGCTGGGGCGGCAACGGCGGCAACGCCGGGCTCTTCGGCAACGGCGGCGACGGCGGCCACGGCGGCGGTTTCGGCTCCGGCGACTACCCCGGCGACGGCGGAGACGGCGGCAGCGGTGGCACGTTCATGGGCCATGGCGGCGCGGGCGGAGACGGCGGAGACGCGGCCGCCGGCTGGAACGGTGCCTATGGCGGCGACGGTGGCAACGCGGTGGCCTGGCTGTTCGGCAACGGCGGAGCCGGCGGGCACGGCGGGGACGGCGGCAACGGCGCGGCGGGCGTGGTGGGCGGCGACGGCTGGTACGGCGGCGACGGCGGCAGGACCCTCGCACTGTTCGGTGACGGCGGAAACGGCGGAGCCGGCGGCAACGCCGGCAACGGCGGCTCGGCGGGCACAGTCGGTGATGGCGGCGACGGTGGCTACGGCGGACTCGGCGGCGACGGCGGCGCCGCGGTCACGGGTGTGGGCGGCAGCGGCGGAGCTGGTGGAAACGGCGGCCACGGCGGCAATGGGGGAACCACCTCCGGCAACGGCGGCAGCGGCGGTGTGGGCTGGTTTGGCGGCAGCAGCGGGAGCAACCTCTTCGAGAGGTTGTCCGGGGTCGGCGGTGCGGGCGGTCAAGGCGGTGACGGCGGAAACGCCAGCGGGGACGGCCACAGCGCGGGGCGCGGCAACGGCGGTGGCGGTGGCGGCGCCGGCGCGATAGGCGGGGCGGGCGGCGACGGCGGTGCCGGCGGCGACGGCAGCGGGGGCGCGACCGGCGCCGTAGGTGGCCACGGCGGGTGGTCGGGATTCGGACTCGTCGGCACCGGTACCGGCGGCAACGGTGGCCACGGCGGCGCTGACGGCGGCGGAGTGGGAGGAGTGGGCGGCATCGGGGCGGCCGCACCCTCCCCGGGAAGCACCACCTCCGGTGGGGGTGGAGGTGGCGGCGGAGGCGGCGGCGTCGGGAGTGCCGGCGGCACCGGCGGCGCGGGCGGCGCCGGCGGGACCGGCGGACAAGGCGGTGGCCTCGATATCACCGGGCTGGTCACCGGAGTGGGCGGTAGCGGTGGGACCGGCGGCGAAGGCGGGCGCGGCGTCGGCGTCGGCAGTACCGGCGGAACCGGCGGGGCCGGCGGAACCGGCGGCACCGGCACCGGAGTCGGCGGCATCGGCGGCGGCTACGGCGGCGGCGGACGCGGCGGAGACGGCGGGGCGGGGGGCATGGCCTTCGCCGGGGGCACGGGCGGCGTCGGCGGCGCCGGGGGCACCGGGGGTGACGGCACCGGAGGAAGCTCGGTCGTTCTCGGTCAGGGGGCACTCGGCGGTGGCGGCGGCGTCGGCGGAACCGGCGGCACCGCGGACGGATCTGTCGACGCGGGAGCCGACGGCTACAACGACGTCACCGGCGGTGCGGGAGGCGTGGGCGGTGCCGGCGGCGACGCGACCACCGCCACGGCGGGCACCGCCACCGGCGGTTGGGGTGGGACCGGCGGAGCCGGCGGAGTGGCGCACCCCGGCGCCAGTGGTGTCGGCGGGGTGGGAGGAGCCGGGGCCGACGCCACCGACGGCTTCGGCGCCAGTGGCGGTCCCGGTGGCCCGGGCGGCGCCGACGGATCGCCGGGCACTCCAGGCACGCCTGGTTGAGCGCGCGGGGCTGAGCTTCGGCTCAGTCCAGTCGGGCCATCCAGCCGTGCGTGTCGGCGAAGGTGCCGCGCTGGATTCCGGTCAGGGTGTCCCGCAGCGCCATCGTGACCTCCCCGGGCTGACCGTCAGCGATGGTGAACTCGCCTTCGGCGGACTTGACCACCGACACCGGGGTGATGACGGCGGCCGTTCCGCAGGCGAAGACTTCGGTGATCTCACCGGAGGCGGCCTTCTCCTGCCATTCGGTGACATCGAGCTTGCGTTCTTCGACGGCGAACCCGGCGTCGGTGGCCAACTGCAGCAATGAATCCCGAGTGATACCGGGCAGCAGTGAGCCGGACAGCTCCGGAGTGACCAGGCGCGCCGATCCCCCGGTGCCGAAAACGAAGAACAGGTTCATCCCGCCCATCTCTTCGACGTAGCGCCGTTCGGCGGCATCCAGCCACACCACTTGGTCGCAGCCGTTCTCGGCGGCCTGCGCCTGGGCGACCAGCGAAGCGGCGTAATTGCCGCCGAACTTGGCGGCGCCGGTCCCACCGGGGCATGCCCGGACATACTCCGTGGACAGCCACACGCTGACCGGCTTGATGCCGCCCTTGAAGTAGGCCCCGGCCGGGGAGCCCATCACCAGGCAGCGGTACTCATTGGCCGGGCGCACCCCCAACCCGGGCTCGGTGGCGAAGACGAACGGACGCAGGTACAGCGACTCCTCGCCGCCCGGCGCCGGAACCCATGATCCGTCCACCGCGATCAGCTGCCGCAGGGACTCGATGAACAGGTCGTCGGGGAGCTCCGGAATGGCCAGCCGCCGCGACGAGGCGCGCATCCGCGCGGCATTGGCCTCCGGCCGGAACGAGACGATCGACCCGTCGGTCCAGCGGTAGGCCTTGAGCCCTTCGAATACCTCTTGCGCGTAGTGCAAGACGATGGCCGAGGGGTCCAACTCGATAGGCCCATAGGGAATGACCCGCGCGTTGTGCCAGCCCGCGTCGACGGTGTAGTCGATCGACACCATGTGGTCGGTGTGGTACTTACCGAAACCCGGTTCCGCCAAAATGGATTCACGTACCTCGGCGGGCGTCGGATTCGCGTTGACCGACACGTGGAACTCGAGGACGCTACTTGTCATGCAGCGATTGTATAACCGGTGCGCTAGCGGGTTTTTGCCGTCACGAACGGCGGCGTCACCACTTCGCATTCGACAGCGCGGCCCCGCACGTCGACGGTGAGTCGCGCGCCGTCTTCGATCCCGGCATCGGTGTCGATCAGCGCCAGCGCGATCCCGGCCTTGAGGGTCGGCGAGAACGTCCCCGAGGTGGTGACCCCGACGCGGCGGTCGCCGTCGAGCACAGCCAACTCCGCCCGCAACACGCCCCGCCCGGTGGCCCGCAGCCCGCGCAGCAGACGGGTAGGTCCGGCGGCCTTCTCCGCCAGCAGCGCGTCACGGCCGAAGAACGAGTCCTTCTTCCAGCCGATCGCCCAACCACAACGAGCCTGCAGCGGCGAGATCTCCGGGGACAGTTCGTGCCCGTGCAACGCGTAGCCCATCTCGGTGCGCAGCGTGTCGCGGGCGCCCAGACCGGCCAACTCTCCCCCGATCTGCCCGACCGCTGCCACCAGCGCGTCGAACACCACCGGCGCCGAGTCCCAGGCAGGCAGCAGCTCGTAGCCGTGCTCACCGGTGTAGCCGGAGCGGCAGACCCGAACCGGCACCCCGGCGTAGTCCGCGTCGGCGAACGCCATGTAGTCCATCTCGGTGGGCAGCCCCAGCCCCGCAAGCACCTCGGTCGATCGGGGTCCTTGCACCGCAAGCACCGCGCGTGACCGATGTTCGTCGGTGATCGTCACCCCGGCCGGCGCGACCTCGCGCAGGGCGGCCACCACGTCGGCGGTGTTGGCGGCATTGGGCACCAGAAAAATCTCGTCGTCGGCTACGTAGTAGGCGATCAGGTCATCGATGACGCCGCCGCTCTCGTTACAGCACAACGTGTATTGAGCCTGGCCTGGGGCGATCCTGGCCAGGTCGTTGGTGAGCGTGGCGTTGATGAAGGCCGCCGCGCCCGGACCGCGAACGGTCGCCTTGCCCAGGTGGCTGACATCGAACAGCCCCACCGTGTCGCGGGTGGCATTGTGCTCGGCGACGGTGCCGGCATAGGACACCGGCATGAGCCAGCCGCCGAACTCGGCGAAGCTGGCGCCCAGGGCGCGGTGGCGGTCTTCCAAGGGTCCGTGTTGCAGTTCGCTCACGACGAGCCACCCTAATCGGCACACTTGTCTAAATGGTGGATTGGGATGCGCTCGAAGCCGGCGGTATCGCTGACGCGAGGGGCCGCGCGGGCCTGGTCGAATACCTCGACAGCCTCGGTTTCACCGCCGAGCAGATGATCGACGCCGAGCGCCGGGGCCGGCTGTTCGGCCTGGCCGGTGACACGGTGGGCCAGTCCGGACCGCCGGACTACACGTTGCACAGCGCCGCAGACGCCTTGGGCGTGCCGGTCGGCGAGGTCGCCCAGGCCTGGCGGATGCTCGGGCTCAGTGTTCCCAGCCACGACACGCCCGCGCTGAGCCAGGCCGACGTGGACGGGCTGGCCACCTGGCTGCAGATGCGGTCCTATCTGGGGGAACCGGTCGACGGATTCCTGCGGGTCCTGGGCGCCACCATGGCGCGGCTGGCCGAAGCCGAGTCGTCGATGATCCGGCTCACCCAGCCCGACATGTGGCTGGGCCATACCGGCGACGAACTCACCACCGCCCGGGCCTGGCGCATGGTTGCGCAGTACATCCCTCGCATCGGCGCGATGATCGACGCCGTCCATCGTCAACACCAGGTCAGTCACCGAACGTTCCTCGAGGGACTGGCCGGGGGGCCGTCGGCGAGCATCGTGTGCGGCGTGGGGTTCGCCGACCTGACCGGATTCACCGCACTGACCCAAGTCCTGACGTCGGCGGAGCTGGCCACGCTGCTGACCGACTTTGCCGGCACTGTCGCCGACGTGGTGCACTGCGACGGAGGTCGGGTGGTCAAGTTCATCGGCGACGCGGTGATGTGGGTGAGCGCGACCGGCGAGCTGCTGGCCAAAGCGGCGGTGGATCTGGTCAACCACCCCAAAGCCCGCGAAACCGGCCTGCGGGTACGCGCCGGCGTGGCCTACGGCGAGATGATCGCCATCAATGGCGACTACTTCGGCACCCCGGTCAACCTGGCCGCGCGTTTGGTGGACGCGGCCGCGCCCAAACAGGTGCTGGCCTCCAGCTGCGTCCGCGATCAGCTCTCCAACTGGCCGGCCACCCTTCAGGAACCGTTGACGCTCAAGGGTTTCGACAAACCTGTCCCAGCGTACGAACTGCATTCGGTCGCCGATCGTTAGGGTGGGTGCTTGTGAGCACCGATCCCGGATACCCTGCCCCCTCCGTCACCGTCGCCGATGCGCTGCCGAGCGATGCCGATGAGGCCGTGCTGATCGTGGGCGTCGTCGCCGCTGACGACGACTCCGAGTCCGAAGGTCCAGCGGTTGCCGCGACCGAGCCGGCGCTGCCGGCCGACGCGGTCGCTGAGATCGAGGCCGGACTGCGTGCGCTGGGGGCCAAAGGCGGCGCCGAGCAGGTCAACCGGCTGGTGGTGGCCTCGCTGCCCGTGGCCAGCGTGATCACCGTGGGGCTGGGCAAGCCACGCGAGTCCTGGCCGGCCGACACGGTGCGCCGGGCCGCCGGGAATGCGGCGCGGGCACTCAACGGCACCGCGACGGCGATCAGCGCGCTGGGTGGGCTGCCCGGTGATGGAGTGCTCGCCGCCGGAGTCGAGGGACTGCTGCTGGGCGGCTACCGATTCACCGCGTACCGCAGCGAAAAGACCGCCCCCAAGGAACCGGGCCTGCAGGCGGTAACCGTGCTGTCCACGGCGGACGACGCCGAGGCACAGGCCGCCCGCGGCGCCGACATCGCCGCCGCGGTGGCCACCGCCCGCGACTTCGTCAACACCCCGCCGAGTCACCTGTTCCCGGCCGAGTTCGCCGATCGCGCCAAGGCGCTGGGCGAAGCCGCAGGTCTGGATGTCGAGGTGCTCGACGAGCAGGCGCTCGCCGAAGCCGGCTACGGCGGGGTGATCGGGGTGGGCCAGGGCTCCTCGCGCCCGCCCCGTCTGGTGCGGCTGATCCATCGCGGCTCGCGCCTGAGCGATGACCCCAACACCGCGAAGAAGGTGGCGCTGGTGGGCAAGGGCATCACCTTCGACACCGGTGGTATCTCGATCAAGCCGGCCGCTTCGATGCACCACATGACCTCCGACATGGGCGGGGCAGCTGCGGTGATCGCGACTGTCGTGCTGGCCGCCCGCCGGGGCCTGCCGATCGACGTTACCGCCACCGTGCCGATGGCCGAGAACATGCCTTCGTCGACTGCGCAGCGTCCCGGCGATGTCCTGACCCAGTACGGCGGAACCACTGTCGAGGTGCTCAACACCGACGCCGAGGGCCGGCTGATCCTGGCCGACGCCATTGTTCGCGCCTGTGAGGACGATCCGGACTACCTCATCGAGACCTCGACACTGACGGGTGCGCAGACGGTGGCGCTGGGTGCCCGCATCCCGGGAGTGATGGGTTCCGACGCGTTCCGCGACCGGGTGGCGTCGCTCTCGCAGGCCGTCGGCGAGAACGGCTGGCCGATGCCGCTGCCCGACGAGCTCAAGGAAGACCTGAAGTCGACGGTGGCCGACCTGGCCAACGTCAGCGGACAGCGTTTCGCCGGCATGCTGGTAGCCGGTGTCTACCTGCGCGAATTCGTGGCCGATGGAGTGGACTGGGTGCATATCGACGTGGCGGGCCCGGCCTACAACTCCGGCGGAGCTTGGGGATACACCGGCAAGGGCGGTACCGGGGTGCCGACGCGCACCATGTTCGCGGTCCTGGAAGACATCGCCGCGAACGGGTAGCGCAGGGCCACAGGTCAGGCGTTCTCGGCACCCTCGGTGTTCGGCGCGGGTCGGTACGGGCTCTCCACGCCCTGCTGAAACGACAGTGCCGAGCTTTGAACCAGCATCAGTGCAGCGAAGACGGCCACCCAAAGCCAGGCTTCTGTCGGGCTGAGGTGCGAGGCCATATCGGTTTTCGGCAACGCCGACATGGACCGCATGATCGCCGCGATGATGACCGCGGTGCTCAAGTACGGGAACACCGTCCGGATGCGCGCGGCCAGGGGGCCGATCGAGATGTCGCTGCGCCGTCGACGGCGCCCGCCGAACCACGCGAGGGCGCAGGCCAGCGCGATAGCGACCGTGATGGGCAGCGACCACCGGTTGGCGTCGTCCCACAGTGGCTGCAACGGTTGATGAGTCTGCGGGTCACCGAGTGTCAGGGCGAGGTCGGTCAGCGTCGCTTCGACGAAGAACACCGCGATCGGCGGGACCAGGACGGCGACGATGAACACGCAGTGCCGAATCAGTGCGCCCACGGCTCCGGATACGAACTGCACGATGGCGTACAGCAAGACGTAGAGCGACGCCACAAACGATATGCCGCCCAACAGTTCTGCGGATGTCGCTCGTCCGCCGGTCACCGCGCAGCCCTGCTCACCGGCCAACAGGCTGTATTGCACCGCTGTCAGAAACAACCCGAGGAACGCGTTCATCAGCGCGATCCCGGTGAGGGTTTCATGCGCTACCTCACGCCGGTCCGGTGGCCCCTCACTGCGGCGACGGTAGGCACGGTCGAGCACCAGATTGATGACGACGAACGCGAAACCAGCCAGCAAACCAGCCAGTTGGGCGTAATTGCGGGCGACGATGGATATGTCGAAACCGGTCCACATCTCACAGGCTCCGGCGATCTGCTCAAAGGGCATCCGCGAGACATTAGTGACGCAGCGCAGGCCGCAACGGTGCTTTTGCGGACGAGCCGGCGCTCATTACCCCACTGCCTCGGTGAAGGCCCGACCGCCACCTCGATGTGTGCCCATTACCCCGCAATGACAGGATGGTTTTCAGCAGTCCACCTGGGCGCCCCCCTCGCCCCGCCACTCTGTGGTATCCAGGGGACGACGTGCAGCGACCGATCGAGCGAGGAGTCAACAACGATGGCCTTCTCAGTCCAGATGCCCGCCCTCGGTGAGAGTGTCACCGAAGGAACGGTCACCCGCTGGCTCAAGCAGGAAGGCGACACCGTCGAGGTCGACGAGCCGCTGTTGGAGGTGTCCACCGACAAGGTCGACACCGAGATCCCTTCCCCGGTGGCCGGCGTGCTGACCAAGATCATCGCCGGCGAGGACACCACCGTCGAGGTCGGCGGCGAACTGGCCTTGATCGGCGAGGCCGGCGAGAGCAGCGAGTCCGCCAGCCCCCCGGCGGCCGAGCCCGAGGCGGCACCGGCCGAAGCCGCACCCGCGGAACCGGCTCCCGCCGCTGAGGCTCCGGCTGCTGCCCCGGCGGCCGCCGCAGAGTCCTCCGCCGGAGACGGCACACCGGTGCTGATGCCCGAGTTGGGTGAGTCGGTCACCGAGGGCACGGTGACACGCTGGCTCAAGCAGGTCGGTGACTCCGTCGAGGTCGATGAGCCCCTGGTGGAGGTCTCCACCGACAAGGTCGACACCGAGATTCCCTCGCCGGTGGCCGGCACCTTGCTCTCGATCACAGCCGGCGAGGACGCCACCGTCGAGGTCGGCGGCGAGCTGGCCCGAATCGGAACGGGGTCCCCCGCCCCGGCCGCCGAGTCGGCGCCCGCGCCTGCACCGCCCGCGGCCGAGCCCGCACCCAAGCCCGCTGCTCCGGCTCCGGCTCCGCAGGCCCAGCCCGAGCCCACCCCGGCGCCGGCGCCCGCCGCTGCCCCGGCGCCCGCACCGGCCCCGGCACAGCCCGCCGCATCCGCGGCGTCCGACGGCGACGGCGCCCGCTATGTGACCCCGCTGGTGCGCAAGCTCGCCGCGGACAACAACGTCGACCTGGCCCGGGTGACCGGAACCGGCGTCGGCGGGCGGATCCGCAAGCAGGACGTGCTGGCCTTCGCCGCGCAGCAGGCCGATCAGCAGAAGGCGCCCGCTGCCCCGGCGGCGGCAGCCCAGCGCCCGGCGGCTGCGGCCCCCAGCTCGGCGCTGGCCCACCTGCGCGGCACCACCGCCAAGGCCAACCGGATTCGTCAGATCACCGCCAAGAAGACCCGCGAGTCCCTGCAGGCCACTGCGCAGCTCACCCAGACTCACGAGGTCGACATGACCAAGATCGTGGCGTTGCGGGCCAGGGCGAAGGCTGGGTTCGCCGAGCGTGAAGGCGTCAATCTGACCTATCTGCCGTTCATCGCCCGTGCGGTGATCGACGCCCTCAAGGCGCACCCCAACGTCAATGCCAGCTACAACGAGGACGCCGGGGAGATCACCTACTACGACGCCGAGCACTTGGGCTTCGCGGTGGACACCGAGCAGGGTCTGCTGTCGCCGGTGATTCACAATGCCGGGGATCTCTCCCTGGGCGGTCTTGCGCGGGCCATCGCCGACATCGCGGCGCGGGCGCGTTCGGGCAACCTCAAGCCGGACGAGCTGTCCGGGGGCACTTTCACGATCACCAACATCGGCAGTCAGGGCGCTCTCTTCGACACCCCGATTCTGGTTCCGCCGCAGGCCGCCATGCTGGGCACCGGGGCAATCGTGAAGCGACCGCGGGTCATCATCGACGAGGCCGGCAATGAGTCGATCGGGGTGCGCTCGGTCAGCTACCTGCCGCTGACCTACGACCACCGTCTGATCGACGGTGCCGACGCCGGACGTTTTGTGACCACGATCAAGAACCGGCTCGAAGAAGGTGCGTTCGAGGCCGACCTGGGTCTCTGACGGCCCGGGGGGCTTGGGATGTGCGACAAGAGGATTCAGCGGTGAGCCAGCCGGTGGTTGCGATTGCCGGTTCGTCCGGCCTGATCGGCTCGGCTCTGGTTTCGGCGTTGCGCGCCGCCGGCTACCAGGTGTTGCGGATCGTGCGGCGGGCACCGACGGGCACCGGCGAGCTGCAATGGGACCCCGACGCCGGTGAGATCGACGTCGGCGCACTGGCCGGTGTCGACGCGGTGGTCAATCTGTGTGGCGTGGGAATCGGCGACCGGCGCTGGTCGGGGGCGTTCAAGCAGAGTCTGCGCGACAGCCGGATCACCCCGACCGAGGTGCTGTCGGCGGCCGTGGCCGACGCCGGCGTTCCGGTACTGATCAATGCCAGTGGAGTGGGCTACTACGGCGATAGCCGCGATCGTATCGTCGACGAGTCCGCCTCCGTAGGAACAGATTTCCTGGCGCAGCTCGCCCAGGATTGGGAAGGCGCCACCGCGTCCGCCCAGGATGCCGGCGCCCGCGTCGTTCTGGCCCGTACCGGCATCGTGCTGTCAGCGTCGGGCGGTGCCCTGGGCCGGTTGCGGCCGCTGTTCTGGTTGGGCCTTGGAGCCCGGATCGGCAATGGCCGTCAGTACATGTCCTGGATCAGCATGGAGGACGAGGTTCGCGCACTGATGTTCGCGATCTCGCAGGACACCTTGTCGGGACCGGTCAACCTGACCGGGCCTGCACCGGTGACCAACGCCGAGTTCACCACCGTGCTGGGCCGCACCCTCAACCGCCCCACCCCGATGCTGCTGCCCGGATTCGCGGTGCGTGCCGGGCTGGGAGAGTTGGCCGACAGCCTTCTGGGCGGGCAACGTGCGATCCCCGACGCGTTGGAACGGGCGGGCTTCCAGTTCCGGCACAACACCATCGGCGAGGCCCTCGCCTATGCCACCGCGCGGCCGACCCCGGTCTAGACCCGGCACACCGAGTAACCTGCCAGCATGGTGTCTATCCGATCCAGCGGTGCACCCATCGATGTGCGTCAGCTGGGCACGGTCGATTACGAGTCCGCCTGGCAGCTCCAGCGTGAGCTGGCCGAGGCCAGGTCAGCAGGCGGGCCCGACACACTGCTGCTGCTGGAGCATCCACCGGTCTATACCGCCGGTCGCCGCACCGAACCACACGAGCGTCCTATGGACGGCACCCCGGTGGTCGACACCGACCGCGGTGGAAAGATCACCTGGCACGGCCCGGGCCAGCTCGTGGGCTATCCGGTCATCGGACTGGCCGAACCACTCGATGTCGTGAATTATGTTCGACGCCTTGAGGAATCACTCATTGAGGTGTGTAACACACTGGGCCTCAACACTGTTCGGATTGACGGCAGGTCGGGCGTGTGGCTCCCGCCGGGAGCGGGCCGACCGGCCCGCAAGATCGCCGCGATCGGTGTGCGGGTGGCCCGCGCGACCACGCTGCACGGATTCTCACTCAATTGTGATTGCGATCTCAGTGCGTACGGCTCGATAGTCCCGTGCGGGATCACCGATGCGGGTGTGACCTCACTGTCCTCGGAATTGGGCTTTGCGACCGGTGTCGACGATGTGCGGGAGGCGGTCGCCAGAGCCGCCGTTGACGCTCTCGACGGCGTGCTACCGGTGCGCGAGCATTCCGAGCCGCGCGTACCATCGACCCCGTGAGCGCCCTCGGAGACGGCCGTAGATTGCGACGTGCCGAAGCACGCAACGCCGAGACGCCGATCGAACGCAAACCGCCGTGGATCAAGACCCGCGCACGCATGGGGCCGAGCTACACCGAGCTCAAGGTCTTGGTGAAGAGCGAGAAGCTCCACACGGTCTGCGAAGAGGCGGGTTGCCCCAACATCTACGAATGTTGGGAGGACCGGGAAGCCACCTTCCTGATCGGCGGCGAGGTCTGTACCCGCAATTGCTCGTTCTGCCTGATCAAGTCGGGCAAGCCGCCTGAGTTGGACCGCGACGAGCCGCGCCGGGTCGCCGAAAGCGTGCAATCGATGGGACTGCGGTACTCGACCGTGACCGGGGTGGCTCGTGACGACCTGCCCGATCAGGGCGCCTGGCTCTATGCCGAGACGGTGCGTGCCATCAAGGCCCTCAACCCGTCGACGGGCGTGGAGCTGTTGATCCCCGACTTCGGCGGACGCCCCGACCTGTTGGGCGAGGTTTTCGACTCCCGTCCGGAAGTGTTGGCCCACAACGTCGAAACCGTGCCGCGCATCTTCCGGCTGATCCGGCCGGGATTCACCTACGAACGCAGCCTCGACGTGTTGACCCAGGCCCGCGATGCCGGACTGGTGGCCAAGAGCAACCTCATCCTCGGCATGGGCGAGACCCCCGAAGAGATCCGGGCGGCGCTGGTGGACCTGTACAACGCGGGAGCCGAGCTGGTCACCATCACCCAGTACCTGCGCCCCACCGAGCGGCATCACCCGATCGATCGATGGGTCAAGCCCGAGGAGTTCGTCGAGCATGCCCGCTACGCCGAGGAGCTGGGTTTCGCCGGGGTGATGTCCGGGCCGTTGGTGCGCTCGTCGTATCGGGCCGGACGGCTCTACCAACAGGCGCTGGAGAATCGGGCGCGGCGCGGCGAGTGCCCCACCCCCGTCCACGGCTGACGCCCCGGGTGCCGGTGAGTCCGGCTGGGTATCCTTGGTAGCTATGCCCAGACTGCGTAACACCGCCGAAAACAAGGCTGCCCGGGCGGAAGCGAAAGCCGCCCGCAAGACCGCCAGCAGGCAACGCCGTGCTCAGCTGTGGCAGGCCTTTCAGCTGCAACGCAAAGAAGACACGCGGCTGGTGCCGTACATGGCCGGCGCATTCGTGCTGGTCGCCGGGGTGACCACGGCGTTGGCACTCAACGGCGGCACGTTCGCCAAGGCCACGATGATCCCGCTGGGCCTGGTGCTGGGCGCACTGGTGGCGTTCGTGATCTTCGGGCGGCGGGCGCAGCGATCGGTCTACCGCAAGGCGGAGGGGCAAGCCGGGGCTGCAGCGTGGGCCCTGGACAACCTCCGCGGCAAATGGCGCGTGACCCCCGGGGTGTCCGCCACCGGGCAGCTCGACGCCGTGCATCGAGTGATCGGCCGCCCCGGCATCATCTTCGTCGCCGAAGGTTCCGCCAACCGGCTCAAGCCGCTGCTTGCCCAGGAGAAGAAGCGCACCGCCCGACTGATCGGTGACGTGCCGATCTACGACGTGGTGGTGGGCAACGGTGAGGGCGAGGTTCCGCTGAGCAAGCTGGAGCGCTTCCTGACCAAGCTGCCCGCAAACATCACCACGAAGCAGATGGACTCGCTGGAGTCGAAGCTGGCCGCCTTGACGTCGCGGACTGGGACCGCGGCCATGCCCAAGGGTCCGTTGCCGGGCGGAGCGAAGGTGCGCGGCGTGCAGCGCGCGGTTCGCCGCCGTTAGCCGCCGGCGGCGCAGCGACGAGCCGCGACCTTAGGACTCAGCGACTGCGCACCACAGCGGTGGCGGTGGCCCGATCCTGCAGGCCACGGCCGTCAGCGTCGGCGAACAACGCCGGGACCACCAGCGCGATCATCAGTCCGCGCACCGTAGCGCGGCCCAACCCGACGCCCAGGCCGGGGCCGTCCACCGGTACCACCCGCAGCCCACAGGCGTACTGGCCTGGAGTGAAGCCGAACAGTCGCACAGCGGCGACGCCGAGTACCAGCCAGACACCCAACACCACGGTCGCCAGGTATTCCGGGGTCACCACACCCGCGGCCACGCCCAGGCCGGCGAGGCCGTAGCCCACCATCCAGTCCAGAGCCAGGGCAGCCAGACGGCGGCCCATCGGGGCCAGGGAACCGGGGCCGCTTGCCGGCAGGCCCAGCCTTTGCCCTGGTGCGCTGTCGGAAAGGCGTGGTCCGGCCGATTCCGGCCCGGACAGCCACGAGGAGAACGTGCGGCTCATGGTCCCTACGATAGGCGGACGGCCAACTCGACCCGGCGTCAACCGGTCCGGCCGCCGTTGCGTAACGTCAGCGTCGGCAACCCAGGGCCCGAGACCGAGGCGACCGACTGAGGAGCGAATCTCTGTGACCGACAAGACTGCTGACGACGTTCTCAAGCTGATCGCCGATGAGAATGTCGAGTACGTCGACATCAGGTTCTGCGACTTGCCAGGTCAGATGCAGCATCTGTCGATTCCGGCGGCGGGCCTGGACGCGAGCGTGTTCGAGGATGGACTGGCTTTCGATGGCTCATCGATCCGTGGATTCCAGTCCATCCACGAGTCCGACATGATGCTGCTCCCCGACTACGCCACCGCGCAGATCGACCCGTTCCGGGCGGCCAAGACGCTGAACCTCAACTTCTTCGTCCACGACCCCTTCACCCGCGAGCCCTACTCACGCGACCCCCGCAACATCGCCCGCAAAGCCGAGAACTACCTGGCCAGCACCGGCATCGCCGACACCGCCTACTTCGGCGCCGAAGCCGAGTTCTACATCTTCGACTCCGTCAGCTTCGACTCCCAAATCAACGGCACCTTCCACAAAGTCGACGCCGCCTCAGGCTGGTGGAACACCGGGCGCAGCACTGAGCCCGACGGCGGCCCCAACCTCGGCTACAAAGTCCGCCCCAAAGGCGGCTACTTCCCCGTCGCCCCCAACGACCAATACGTCGACCTGCGCGACGTCATGTCCACCAACCTCACCAACGCCGGCTTCACCGTCGAACGCGGCCACCACGAAGTCGGCACCGGCGGCCAAACCGAAATCAACTACAAATTCAACACCCTGCTGCACTCCGCCGACGACGTGATGTTGTTCAAGTACCTCATCAAGAACACCGCCTGGGAGCACGGCAAGACCGTCACCTTCATGCCCAAACCGCTGTTCGGTGACAACGGCTCGGGCATGCATGTGCACCTGTCGTTGTGGAAGGAGGGCTCGCCGCTGTTCTATGACGAGGCCGGCTACGCGGGACTGTCCGATATCGCCCGGTATTGCATCGGTGGCATCCTGCACCACGCACCGTCACTGCTGGCGTTCACCAACCCCACCATCAACTCCTACAAGCGGCTGGTGCCTGGCTACGAAGCCCCCATCAACCTGGTCTACAGCCAGCGCAACCGCTCCGCCTGCGTGCGCATCCCCATCACCGGCACCAACCCCAAAGCCAAGCGCCTGGAGTTCCGCTGCCCCGATTCCTCCGGCAACCCCTACCTGGCGTTCTCGGCATTGTTGATGGCGTGTGTTGACGGCATCAAGAACAAGATCGAACCCGCGGCTCCCGTCGACAAGGACCTCTACGAACTGCCGCCCGACGAGGCCGCCCAGATCGCCCAGGCACCCACGTCCTTGTCCGAGGTGATGGACAACCTCGAGGCCGATCATGAATACCTCACCGAAGGCGGGGTATTCACCCCCGACGTCATCGAGAACTGGATCCGGTTCAAGCGGGATAACGAGATCACCCCGATCAACCTGCGCCCCCATCCTTACGAGTTCGCGCTCTACTACGACTGCTGAGGCTTGGCCGCCCGGGGCTCCGGGCGTCGTTATCCCCAGTTGTGGGTTGATCCACAGGTGAGTCGGTAGTTGGGGCTGGCTTCGGTGGTGTTGTCGGTGCCGGTTTCTAGTTTCGGGGTATGGCAACACCGGTCGGCGCCGCTGCGGCACGGGAGCAGGTTTGGGCTGCTCTGGATGCCATTGATGCCGCCCATGCGCTGATACGGGCGACCTCGACGGATCTGGTGGGCAATGACTTTCGGGTCGACATTGCCGATCGGCTGGAAGCCCAGGAGCGCATCAATCGCGGCCTGATGTACCGGATCTTCGGCGAACTCGCCGACCCGCCGGACGGTTCCGGTTCGATCGCCGCGGTCCGGGCTGCGGTGTGGACACGGTTGCGGATCACCCCACGCGAGATCACCCGCCGCTGCCGCCTGGCCGCCCGCATCCGGACCCAACGGTCCCTGACCGGCGCCACGATCCCACCCGAGCTACCGGTCTTGGCCACCGCGATCGAAGCCGGATCGATTGGGGACGACCACATTCGCGCGATCTGCCAGGCCGTCGATGTCCTGCCTGCTTCGGTGCCGCCGGCTCAGATCGCCGCCGCGGAAGCGGCCCTGGTCTCCCATGCCACCGGAGTCGACGCCGGGGTGCTTTCCAAGATCGGACAACGCATCGCCGATCACCTCAACCCCGACGGGCTGTTCAGCGACCGCGACCGGGCCCGGCGACGGACCCTGACTCTGGGCCGCCAAGGCCCGGACGGCATGTCGAAACTCACCGGGCTCCTCGACCCTGGTACCCGCGCGTATTTCGAAGCGATCACCGCAGCAGTACGCCCCGGCCGCCACCTGCCCGACACCGACAAGGGTCCCGCCGCTGACTCCCGCACCCCGGCACAACGCTGTCACGACGCGCTGCGTCTGGCGTTGTCCACCGCGATCGCCTCCGGCAAACTCGGGACACATCGAGGACATCCCGTCACCGTGGTGGTCACCACCAGCCTTACCGAACTCAACCAAGCTGCCCACGCCGCGAACGACCCGAACATCGCCATGCCACCGCCGGCGCTGACCGGGGGTGGATCGCGACTGCCGATGCGTGACCTGATTTCCCTCGCCGCCCAGTCAATTCACTACCTGGCCGTCTTCGACGACCACACCGCCCGCCCCCTCTTCCTCGGCCGGCAAAAACGCGTGGCGACCGCCGATCAGCGCCTCATCTGCTACGCGCGGGATCGCGGCTGCACGCACCCCCACTGCCGCGCCCCCGGCTATCACTGCGAAGTCCACCACGCCCAACCTTGGAGCCCCCGCGGCCGCACCAACACAGACAACCTCTACTTCGCCTGCAGCCCCCACCACACCGACGTCACCCAAGGCCGCCAACACACCACCGTCACGTCAGGACGCCTCAGCTGGACCGACGGAACCGGCCCACCCCGAATCAACCACGCCCACCATCCCGAAGAACTCCTGCGCGGCGGCACCGACCCGCCCGACGGGACTGGCGCCTGATGCGCCCCGTTTGCAGGCCAAAATCTGCGTATTTGCTTTGAATTTGCTGTAAGCGCCTAAGGGCTCCGGGCACACAAATCAGGCAGTGGTTGCCAGCACGATCCAGACCGCGCGTATCGCAGCAATGAAGGCTGAAAACATATCCGGGACATACCATCTGATGTCGACTTAAGGCCACGTAGAAGCCTGTCAACCGGCGCGAAGACGACACCTCGATTGGTTCGATAGTTGTTCACCGGATTCCCGTCGCGGCCCCCATGCAGCCCGCTGGTAACGGCGATTACCAAAGCGTCAAACATGTGATTGACCTTAAAAACTAATCGATGTAATTTATCGCCAGATCAGCAAAATCCAGCGAATAAAGGGCTGGGATCCCGTGAGGAAAGGACCGGCCATGACTGACCGCAGGTTGCTCCCCTTAGCCTTCGCGCCACTGTTGATCGCCGGTCTCGTCCCGCCCGCAAGTGTTGTGGCGCAGGCGCCGAAGTCGGTCTCCGCACAGGTGGTCCTGCTCGACACCGAGGGTTGGGGCATGGGCGGCAGCGGCACCCCGATCCCCTCCCAGGCGCTCATCGACGCCATCGGCGAGCGCTACATCATGCCGGCGTCGCCGCTGTTCCCCGGCCAGCCGATCTTCCCGGTCGACTCGGTGCATCCCCTGTTCACCCCGGAAGGCCTGTACCCGCTGACCGGCGTCAAGTCGCTGGTATTGGACCAGTCCCTGGCCCAAGGCGTACAAATCCTGGACCACACCATCAAGGAGCGGCTCGCGCTGGGCCGTGACCTGGTGGTGGTGGGCGGCTCCCAGAGTTCCACGATCGCCTCCCTGGAAATGCGTAACCTGCTGGCACTCCCAGCAGACCAGATCCCCACGTCCGATCAGCTGTCGTTCGTCCTGTTGGTCGACCCCAGCAACCCCAACGGTGGTCTGCTCTCGCGTTTCGGCGACCCCAGCCTGCCGGAACTGAGCATTCCGAGCATCGGGGTCACCTTCAGCGGAGCCACCCCGTCAGAAACGCCGTGGGACACGGCCATCTACAACATGGAGTACGACGGATTTTCGGACTTCCCCCGCTACCCGCTCAACTTCCTCGCCGATCTCAACGCGGTCTTGGGTATCGCCTTTGTGCACGGCACAATCCCCTACCTCACCGACGAACAGATCGCCCAGTCTGTTCTGCTGCCGGTCTCGGACGGCTACGCCGGAAACACCGACTACTTCATGATTCCGACCGAGAACCTGCCGCTGTTGGAGTTGTTGCGGGCCGTTCCCTTCCTCGGTGACCCGCTGGCGGACCTGATGCAGCCGGCGTTGCGTGTGCTGATCAACCTGGGCTACGGCAGTATCGAGAATGGTTGGGATCCGGGACCGGCCGACCTGTCCACGCCCTTCGGGCTGTTCCCGACGAACATCGATCTGGGCGACGTCCTTACGGCGTTGGGCAATGGCGTCGAGCAGGGCTGGAACGACTTCATCAACGATCTGGGTTCACTGCCCAGCCTGCCCGAGGCTCTGGCGAACAGCGCAGCCGTGCTGGACACCTTGTCCAACGGGGTGAACGCGTTCTCCGCGGACCTGTCCACCCTGTACTCGACGTTGCTGCCGATCACCGACCTGGTCAACGCCATGCTCACCACCCTGCCGGCCTACAACGTCAGCCTGTTCGCGCAGGAGCTCGCCTCCGGTGACCCGCTCGGCGCGCTCATGATGCCGCTGGCCGCCGACACGGGGCTCGTTACCGCCGGGATCGGGATCGGCGCGCTGAGCGTGCTGTCGGCCCTGATGTCGCTGTAGCGGCGGGGCGACTGTTCGTCACTCCAGCTCGTCGCGCGCCCACGACGGAGTGATGAACACCCCGTCGGCCTCGACGGTGACTCCCGAGGCGTCCGAGATATGTCCGCGGACATAGGTTTTGACGCCTTCTTTGCGGTAGATCGTGGCCTCGGCCCGCAACGGTCCCAGGGGCGTTCCGCGCAGGTACTTCACCGTGATCGTGCCGGTGTAGAGCGGCTTGGTCAGGCCGTCGCTGGCCGCCTCACCGAGTACATGGTCGAGGACCAGCGCGCTGACCCCGCCGTGTACCAGTGACGGCGGGCCCTCGTACGCCGCGCCCAGGTGAAAATCGCTCCAGCAATGCCCGTTCTCCCCGTGCTGGATCACCAGCGGCGGGGCTACCGGGTTACGCAGTCCCACCACGGCGTTGCCCCACGCCAGCGGCCTACCGTCGACCACATAGCGCAGGCCCGGCGAGTCACTGAGGTCGTCGGCACTGAGCCGGGCGGTCAATGCCTGCACCTGCGCGGTGACCTCCCGGGCCGTGTCGTCGTCAGCCTGGGTGCGGATGGTGGCGTCGATCAGGTCGCGCACCGCTTGTGCCAACGGCCCGTAACGCTCCAACAGCCGCCCACTCTCGTCGACGCTGATCGTCGGCACGTCCGAGCGGGCCCTGAAATCCACCACCGTGTCTCTCCTTCAGTCTCCGAATACCTTGCGTGTCACGATTTTTGCGCGTCGTGTCACACGCAGGTAGTTGTCCAGGAACTCCCCGCCATCGCCGCCGGGCCAGCCGGCGGCCACCGCGACCGCATTGAGTGCGCGCCCCGGCCCGGGCAGCTGGTCGGTGGGCTTGCCGCGGACCAGCACCAGTGCATTACGAGCGCGGGTGGCCAGCAGCCAGGCCTGCCTGAGCCGGTCCACGTCGTCGTGCGCGAGCAGTCCGGCGGCGGCGATGGCGTCCAGGGTTTCCAGCGTCGAGGTGTTGTGCAGCTCGGGAACCTCGTGGGCGTGACGCAACTGCAGCAGCTGCACGGTCCATTCGACGTCGGCCAGCCCACCGCGTCCCAGCTTGGTGTGGGTATTGGGATCGGCGCCGCGCGGCAACCGCTCGGCGTCGACGCGTGCCTTGATTCGGCGGATCTCCCGGACCGCATCAGCGGACACCCCGCCGGGTGGATAGCGGGTGGCGTCGACCATCCGCAGGAACCGTTCGCCCAATTCGGGATCGCCGGCCACGCTGTGCGCCCGCAGCAACGCCTGGATCTCCCAGGGCTGCGCCCACTGGGCGTAGTAGGCCTCGTAAGACGCCAGCGTGCGCACCGGCGGGCCGTTGCGGCCCTCGGGGCGCAGGTTGATGTCGACCTGCAACGGAGGGTCGTTGCTGGCGGTCCCCAGCAGCGCCCGGACCTGCTCGGCGATCGACGTGGCCCAGCGCACCGCGTCGGCATCGCTGACCCCGGCCGCCTTCTCGTTGACCTCGCACACGAACATCACGTCGGCGTCCGAGCCGTAGCCCAATTCCCGTCCGCCCAGCCGGCCCATGCCGATCACCGCGATCCGCGCCGGGGGTTCCTTCACCTCGTCGCCGGCCAGGTTGACCCGAATGATCGCCTCCAGGGCGGCCTGCAGCACCGCCACCCACACCGCGGTCAGCGCCCGGCAGACATCGGTCACGTCCAGCATGCCCAGCAGGTCGGCCGAGGCAATGCGGGCCAGCTCGTGGCGACGCAGGCTGCGGGCCGACGCGATCGCACGCACCGGATCGGGATGACGGCCCGCCGAGGAGATCAGCGCCCGCGACACCGCCTCCGGTCCGGTGTCGAGCAACTTTGGACCAGACGGTCCGTCGCCGTAGGCCTGGATGACATCCGGTGAACGCATCAGCAGTTCCGGGATATAGGCCGAGGTACCCAGCACCCGCATCAACCGCTTGGCCACCGCGCTGCTGTCACGCAGAGTGCTGAGATACCAGCGATTTTGGGCCATCGATTCACTGAGCCGCCGATAGGCCAACAGACCCGCGTCGGGGTTGGGCGTGCCCGACAACCAGTACAGCAGCTTGGGCAACAGCACCGCCTGCACCCGGCCGCGGCGCCCACTTTGGTTGGTCAACGCCCCCAGGTGCGTCAGGGCGTTGTGCGGCGCCTCGTAACCCAGTGCCGCCAGCTGCCGCTCCGCGGCACCCGGGGTGAGCCCGCCGGCCATCTCCAGTCCCGCCGGACCGACCGCCTCCAGCAGCGGCTGATAGAAGAGCTTGGCGTGCAGGCGCGACACCCGCCTGTTCTGTGCCTTGAGCTCTTCACGAAGCACGCCCAGGGCGTCATGGCGGCCGTCGGGCCGGACGTGAGCGGCGCGAGCCAGCCAGCGCAGCGCCTCGTCGTCGTAGGGGGGCGGCAGCATGTGGGTGCGCTTGAGCCGCTGCAGCTGCAGCCGGTGTTCCAACAGCCGCAGGAACTCGTAGGAGGCGGTCAGGTTGGCCGCATCATCACGGCCTACGTAGCCGCCGGCTCCCAAGGCCGCCAGCGCATCGACGGTGGATGCCACGTGCAACGTCTCGTCGCCGCGGCCGTGCACCAACTGGAGCAGCTGCACGGCGAACTCCACATCGCGCAGTCCTCCCGAGCCGAGCTTGAGCTCGCGGGATCGGATGTCGGCGGGTACCAATTGCGCGACGCGGCGACGCATCGCCTGCACATCGACGACGAAGTCCTCACGCTCGCAAGCGGTCCAGACCATCGGCAACATCGCGTCGATATACGCCCGGCCCAACTCGGCGTCTCCCACCGCCGCGCGCGCCTTCAACAGGGCCTGGAATTCCCACGTCTTGGCCCACCGCTGGTAGTAGACGATGTGCGATTCCAACGACCGCACCAGCGCACCGTGCCGACCTTCGGGCCGCAACCCCGCATCGACTTCGAAGAAGGCCTCACCGGCCACCCGCATCAGCTCACCGGCTACCCGGGTGCTCACCGCGTCGGCTTCTTCGGCCACGAAGATGACGTCGACGTCGCTGACGTAGTTGAGTTCGCGCGCACCGCATTTGCCCATGGCGATCACGGCGATCCGGGGCGGGGTGGCATCGCTGCCACACACCCGGATTTCGGCGACTCGCAGAGCGGCCGCCAGCGCGGCGTCAGCCAGGTCCGCCAGGTGCTCACCAACCGCCACGAAAGGCAGTACCGGCAGGTTCTCGACGGTCGGCGCCAGGTCGATCGACGCCAGCACCAGCAGCCGATCGCGGTACAGCGACCGCAGGCGCTCCACGTAGGCGCCGTCGGTGACGGCGGCGACGCCGTCGGCGAGGATCGCACGCAACTCCGCTGCCGAGGGCAGCGCGATCGTGTAGTCCCCGGAGTCCTTCGGACTGGCCAACAGCTTCCAGGATTCCGGGTGGGCGATCAGGTGATCTCCCAGTGCCAGAGAGGATCCCAGTGTCGCGAACAGGCGCCCTCGCAGGCCCCGGTCGGCCATGAGTGCCGCGCTCAGCTCAGGCCAGTCGATGCCCGGGGCTTCGGAAAGCCGAACCAGCGTGCGCAGTGCCGCGTCGGCGTCGGGAGCCCGCGACAGTGCCCAGAGCACGTCGACGTGCGGTTGGGTGTAGGCGCTGTACCAGCCCAGTGCGGTCAAATCCGCTTCGGCGTACCGGTCTACCAGACCGAGGCGCCCTACGCTGGGCAGCTTTCGGCGCTGAGATCCGGGATACGACACGAAATAGGGCCTACAGCGCCAGGTAGTTCTGCAGTTCGTAAGGGGTCACGTGGCTGCGGTAGTTCGCCCACTCCTGGCGCTTGTTGCGCAGGAAGAAGTCGAAGACCTCCTCCCCCAACGCCTCCGCGACCAGCTCGGAGTTCTCCATCTCGCTCAGGGCGCGCTCCAGGGTGCCTGGCAGCTCCTTGTAGCCCATCGCCCTGCGCTCTTCGGGAGTCAGCGCCCAGACATTGTCCTCGGCCTCCGGGCCCAGCTCGTAGCCCTGCTCGATCCCGCGCAGCCCGGCCGCCAACAGCACCGCGAAGGCCAGGTAGGGATTGCACGCCGAGTCCGGGCTGCGCACCTCGATGCGCCGCGAGGAGGTCTTGTGCGGACTGTACATCGGCACCCGCACCAGTGCGGAGCGGTTGGAGGCACCCCACGAGGCCGCGGTGGGAGCTTCCCCACCGTGGATCAGGCGCTTGTAGGAGTTGACCCACTGGTTGGTGACGGCGCTGATCTCGTTGGCGTGCTCAAGAATTCCGGCGATGAACGACTTGGCGGTGTCCGACAGCTGCAGCGGGTCATCCGGGCTGTGGAAAGCGTTGACCTCGCCCTCGAACAAGCTCAGATGGGTGTGCATGGCCGAACCGGCGTGCTCACGGAACGGCTTGGGCATGAACGACGCCCGGACGCCTTCTTTGAGGGCGATCTCTTTGATCAAGTAGCGGAACGTCATCACGTTGTCGGCCATCGACAGCGCGTCGGCGTAGCGCAGGTCGATCTCCTGCTGGCCCGGGGCGTTCTCGTGGTGGCTGTATTCCACCGAGATGCCCATCGACTCCAGCGCGTCGATCGCGTGCCGGCGGAAGTTGGCGGCCGAGCCGTGGATCGACTGGTCAAAGTAGCCCGCGTCGTCCGCGGGAACCGGGGTGCTGCCGTCGTAAGGACCGGGTTCGAGCAGGAAGAACTCGATCTCCGGGTGCACGTAGCAGGCGAAACCCATCTCCGCGGCCTTGCCCAGCTGCCGGCGCAACACGTGGCGCGAGGACGCCCATGCCGGGGATCCGTCCGGCATGGTGATGTCGCAGAACATCCGCGCGGAGTACTGCCGGCCCGAGTCCGAGGTCCACGGCAGCAGCTGGAACGTGGAGGGATCGGGATGGGCGACCATGTCGGATTCGAAGACCCGGGCAAAGCCCTCAATGGCCGAACCATCGAAGCCGACGCCCTCATCGAAGGCGCCCTCGAGTTCGGCCGGGGCGATCGCCACCGACTTCAGATAACCGAGTACGTCGGTGAACCAGAGCCGGACGAAACGGATGTCGCGTTCCTCCAGCGTGCGGAGCACAAACTCCTTCTGACGGTCCATACCGCGAAGCGTATCAGCGCTCAGCACTTCGCAGCGGTTGGCGGCAGCGTGCCGTCGACCAGGTACCGCGCGGCGATCCGATCCACGCATTCGTTGCCCTGGAATACCACTGTGTGCTGGGTTCCGTTGAAGGTCAGCAACCCGCCGCCGAGCTGCTTGGCCAGGTCCACACCGGCCTGATACGGGGTGGCCGGGTCACGGGTGGTGGAGACCACCAGCGTCGGCGGCAGGTCCGGAACCGAGATGGCGTGGGGCTCGCTGGTCGGGGGGACCGGCCAGAAGGCGCAGGTGCCCAGGGGGGCGTCGCCGGTGAACTTGCCGTAGCTCATGAACGGCGCCACCTCGCGTGAGCGCTTGTCTTCCTCGATCACCTTGGCGCGGTCGGTGATCGGCGGCTGATCGACGCAGTTCACCGCGACGCGCGCGTCGGTGGCGTTGGTGTAGTGGCCGCTGGAGTCACGGCGCATGTAGAGGTCGGCCAGACTCAGCATGATGTCGCCGCGGCCGGCGGCCAGATCGGACAGCCCGTCGTTGAGATGCGTCCAGAACGTCGGCGAGTACAGCGCCATGATGGTGCCGACGATCGCGTCGCTATAGCTCAGGCCCCGCGGATCCTTGGTCTTGGCAGGCTTGCCCACCAACGGATCGACCAGGCTGTGGTAGGTGTCGACGGCCTTGGCCGGGTCGGTGCCCAGCGGGCAGTCGGCATCTTTGGCACAGTCCGCGGCGAAGTCGTCGAAGGCACCCTGGAAGGCCTCGGCCTGCCGCAGGTCCTCCTCGATCGGGTCGGCGTCGGGGTCCACGGCGCCGTCGAGGATCATCGCGCGCACGTTCTGCGGGTAGGCCTCGGCGTAGGCCGAGCCGATCCGGGTGCCGTAGGAGTAGCCGAGGTAGGTCAGCTTGTCGTCGCCGAGCCCCTCGCGGATCGCGTCGAGGTCGCGGGCCACGTTGACGGTGCCGACGTTGGCCAGAAACTCCTTGCCGGTCTTGTCCAGGCAGCGCTCGACGTACTCCTTGGTCTCGTTCTCGATGCGTTCCACACCTGCGGGGCTGTAGTCGACCTGGTCGAGGGCCCGCAGCCGGTCGTTCTCCTCGTCGGAGTTGCACCACACCGCGGGCCTTGACGAGGCCACCCCACGCGGGTCGAATCCGACCAGGTCGAACTGCTCGCGCACCTGCCGCGGCAGCGAGCTGACCAGACCCACCGCGGTCTCGATCCCGGATTCGCCCGGGCCGCCCGGGTTGATCACCAGCGAACCGATCTTGTTCTTGGTCGCCGGGAATCGGATCATGGCCAGCCGGGCCAGGTCGCCCTGCGGTTTGGCGTAGTCGACCGGTACGCCGATGAAGCCGCACTGGGCGTCGGCGGGCACCTTGATGTTGGTGTCGGCGGTGAATCGGCACTTGTCCCATTGGACCGGCTGACCGAGTTGCGGCACGGCCATCACCGGCTGACCAGGGGTCATTCGGGTACAGCTGCCGACGGAGAGCGACACCATGGCGATCGCGAGGCAGGTCAGGGCGGTGCGTGTGGTCCTGTCGCGGCGGGTCGGCGAGCTCATGACACCACATGCTGCCATGCACGCCCGAGCAAGCCCGGGCACCCGGTGCGCTCAGCGCGTTGACGGTGTGAGGAAATCCACTCCACCTTCTGGTTCAGCTGCGCCGTGGCAAGTGGCAGACTGATTGGGTCAGACGACCCGGGGACCCGGTTAAGGGCTTCGAGGATCGACCCGACCACATCGAGGGACAACGATGTCTGAGCACGTTTATGGCGCTTCTCCTGACCCAGTCCGCATTGCACCGCAGACCCGCGTCCATCATCTGCAGCAGATGAAGAGCGAAGGCCGCAAGTGGGGAATGCTGACGGCCTACGACTACTCCTCCGCACGCATCTTCGACGACGCCGGCATCCCGGTGCTGTTGGTCGGGGACTCCGCGGCCAATGTGGTCTACGGCTATGACAGCACCGTTCCGATCACGATCGACGAGCTGATCCCGCTGGTCCGCGCGGTGGTACGCGGCGCCCCGCATGCGCTGGTGGTGGCCGACCTGCCGTTCGGCTCCTATGAGGGTGGGCCGGCCGCGGCACTGGCGACGGCCACGCGGTTTATGAAGGAGGGCGGCGCGCACGCGGTCAAGTTGGAAGGCGGCGAGCGGGTGGCCGACCAGATCGCCACGCTGTCGGCGGCCGGAATCCCAGTGATGGCACACATCGGGTTCACCCCGCAGAGCGTGAACACCCTGGGCGGTTTCCGGGTGCAGGGACGCGGCGACGCCGCCGAGCAGACCATTCACGACGCGATCGCGGTGGCCGAAGCCGGTGCTTTCGCGGTGGTGATGGAGATGGTTCCCGCGGAGCTGGCGACCCAGATCACCGGCAAGCTGACCATCCCCACCGTCGGGATCGGCGCCGGACCCAACTGCGACGCGCAAGTTCTGGTGTGGCAGGACATGGCCGGAATGACCACCGGTAAGACCGCCCGGTTCGTCAAGCGCTTCGGCGAGGTGGGTGCTGAATTGCGCCGCGCGGCAACACAGTACGCCGACGAGGTAGCGTCGGGAACCTTCCCGGCCGAGGAGCACTGCTTCTAGAACGCCATGTCCGGGCGGCCCGGATGTGAAAAGCTGGACACCGTGTCCGCAGCCAGCCCGAAAGCCTCGCGGTATCGCGAGGTGGAGCGCAAGTTCGACGTTGACGCATCGGCGATCTCGCCGTCCTTCGACGGCATCGCCGGGGTCGCTCGAGTCGAACGATTGCCGGCACAGGACCTGGCGGCGGTGTACTTCGACACTGCGGGCCATGACCTGGCGGCCCACAAGATCACCTTGCGTCGGCGCACGGGAGGTCCCGATGCCGGCTGGCACCTGAAGCTGCCTGCCGGACCGGACACCCGCACCGAGGTACGCGCTCCCCTGGGCCCAGATATTCCGGGCGAACTTCTCGACGTGGTCATGGCGATCGTGCGCGATCGGGCGCTGGCACCCGTCGCCCAGATCCGCACCGCCCGCGAGGTGGTGGTGCTGCGCGACGGTCACGGCGAGGTGTTGGCCGAATTCTGCGACGACCAGGTCACCGCGTCGGCCGAAGGCGCCGCGCCCACACCAGCCGAACAGCGCTGGCGGGAATGGGAACTGGAACTGGGCTGCGGGGACCTCAAGCTGCTGGACCGGCTGGGCAACCGACTGGTCGACACCGGCGCCACGCCGGCCGGCCACGGCTCCAAACTGGCCAAGGTGCTCGGCACACCGCAGCTGGCCACCCACCCCACCGACCGCCTGCATCGTGCGGTGGCCGACCAGATCGAGCAACTGCTGGTCTGGGACCGCGCGGTGCGCGCCGACGCCGACGACGCGGTTCACCAGATGCGGGTGACCATCCGCCGGCTCCGCAGCCTGTTGCACGGTGAAGAAGCCGCGCACGCCGCACTGCTGGGTGAGCTGAAGGAATTGGGTGCAGTGCTGGGTGTGGCACGCGACGCCGAGGTCTTGGCCCAGCGTTATCAGCAGGCGCTCGATGAGCTGGCGCCCGAGCTGGTCCGCGGGCCGGTGCGCGAACGGCTGGTCGACGGTTCGCTGCGCCGCTATGACACCGGGCGCCGGCGCAGCCTGGCCGCGATGCGCTCACCGCGGTACTTCCGCCTGCTCGACGGTCTCGATGAGCTGATCAGCGCGCCGGATTCCGAGCGGTCGGCGCCCGTGGGCAGCGCCTATCGGCGGTTACGGAAGGCGGTGAAGGCCGCCAAGAAGGCCGCCGACCGCGACGCCGCCCTGCACCGGATTCGTAAGGCTGCCAAGCGACTGCGTTACGCCGCGTCGGCGGCGAACAAGACGAAGGTCGCCCGGCGAGCCAAAGCGATTCAGACGTTGCTGGGCGATCACCAGGACAGCGTGGTCAGCCGGGCGCACCTGCTTACCCAGGCCAATGCCGCGACGGCCGCCGGGGAGGACACCTTCACCTACGGGTTGCTGTATGCCCGCGAGGCCGACCTTGCCGCGCGGTGCCGGGCGGAATTGCGGCCGGCACTGCGCAAGCTCGACCGGGCGGTTCGGTAAGGCTCGACGTTGGAGAGCCGATACTCAGAACCGCCCCATGGGCCGGGGCTGTTCACTAAGGCTCGATGACGGCGCCGTACTGCGGGCGCTGGGCGGCGTGCTGCCATTAGCCGGCGAAGGCGCCTTGTCCCCTGGGGCTGCGCCCGCCAGTGCGTCAAGTACCCGATCGATGAACCGGTCGGCATTGCCGCGAAGGCCGTCGTTCGTGTGTTGGGTCGTGTCGACCACAATCGGATTCCCCGATGCGAAGCGCACCCGGATGGCGCGCCGGTACGTTCGCTCCCCGAAAGCGTCCATCGATCCGCAGGCACTGACATCGACCCCAGTGACCTGATTCAGCGGCCGGATCAGCGCATCGAGACTCTGCTCCTCCGCGGCATCCGCAAGGTAATCCAGCTGTCCGATCACGTGCCTGTCGATCCAGACAAGGCGGCACTGCCGATCTGGCAGCGCCTCGCGAGCGAAACCTTCAACCGGCCAGCGCCTCACCAGCTCGCCGATCTGCTCGACCACGATCCTCGGCGGACGCGACCAATCCGGGAATACGTCCCGGGCGATCTGCCGGAGCTGTTCTTCGCTCGCCATGGACGACAAGTTAACCCGTAATCCCCACCTCGCGCAGTCCTGGGTGACAGTGTGAGGACCTGGTAACGGCCTGGGAACTCCGATGCCGTTCGAGACAGCTCCGAAGGGGCACGGGTCACCGTTGCGAGGCGGACGAGTTGGCCTGTAAGCCGGATTCTGTTCCGCACCACTTGCGCGGTGCGGCGGCGACCATCCATCTGGGCACACCGTTGCCGGGTACCTCAAGCGGCCTACCCGCAGATTCGGGCGAGCAGCCCTCAAACACCTGCGCGACCGCACCGGAATGCGGCCTTCTTGGCCTTGCTTCGGGTGGGGTTTACCAAGCCGTTCCGGTCACCCGGAACGCTGGTGCGCTCTTACCGCACCGTTTCACCCTTACCACCTTGCGGTGGCGGTCTGTTTTCTGTGGCACTGTCCCGCGAGTCACCTCGGATTGCTGTTAGCAATCACCCTGCTCTGTGAAGTCCGGACTTTCCTCGACCCGCCACAAGCGAGCCGCGGCCGCCCGGCCAACTCGTCCGCGCTGATCACCGTACTACGCCGAACCCCGAGAAGCCGCACCGTAAACGGCGACCACCACCGAGCGGTCCGGGCTGTTCTCCGACCACACCCCGATCGCGGTGTTGGCGCAGTCCGACATGATCGCGAAATCGGTCGGGTTGTAGTACCAGCGGTTGAGGATCTCGATGCCGCTGATGGCCACCGCGGGGTTGATCGCGACGGTCTGAGCCACCGGCCCCGGGAACCCGGCGGCCTGCGCGCGGGTCTGCGGCGTGGAGCCGTCCGAGCCGAGTTCGCCGTCCAGATCGCGATGTCCAAGAACATCTTTGGCGTGCCACTCCGCGGCGAGCACCAGCCGCGGATCCGCCATCACTCTCTCCGCACAGCCGGCCTGATGATGAATGGTGTAGACGTTGGTCACCACGCTGTCGTTGAGGCGCGAGTTGTCGGCACCGGCCACCGGCACCGACACGGCACCCGCCATCACGATCAGCAGCACCACCGCGCGGCGGACACCGAATCTCATCTGCCCTACACCGGGTCGAACTGCGAGACCAGCCACCGGCCGCCGACCTTATCCAGGCTGACCCGCACGCTCGAGGCCGTATCGGTGGCCGGCCCCTTGCCCGAGGTGGTCGCCTGATCGACGAACAGCAGCACCACGGCGTGGCGGCTGTTCGCGCTCACCGACGCCGCCGCCGGCACCCTGACCACCGTCGAGATCTGCTGCTGTTTGGCGCCGGGGGCCACGACGCTGCCGACCAGGTGGGTGTACTCGTCGCGAAAGGAGCCCGTCATGGCGTCGGCGGCGGCCGCCAACGCGGTGTCGACGTTGTCGGGCCGGTAGGTCAGCATCGCGATCGCGGCCTCGGTCGCGGCCTGCACGGACTCGGCTGCCGCCTGCTGCCTCACCTGCGCCGAGATGTCCTGCCAGCGCAGGTAACCGGCCGCCGCCCCCAGGACCGCAACCAGTGCAGACAGCAGGCACACGAACACCAGACGCAGCAGCGTCGGCCGGCGGTCCGGTTCCACCGCTGCTACTCCTAGATCAACCGCCTCGGCGACGGCGTCGTCGACGGTGGGTGCATCAGTTGTGGGCGCAATGGACATGGCCACCTCCGTTCACGGGATGAAGACGATGTTGGAGACCTTGGGGCCGTCGTCGGTGCGTTGCAGGCTGATCCGCATGCGCCAGCGGCGCGGCTCCGGCACGACATTTCCGGCCATCGTGGTGCGCACCGCGACCGCCAGCAGCACCTCGGCCCGGTCGCCGTCCACCGATTCGAGCCCCGCCTCGGTGACGGTGCCCTCGGACTCCGAATGCGCCTGCTGGACAACGTCGACGAACGGCCGGGACCGCAGGGTGAAGTCGTTGCGGAACTCCCCCGTGGTCGCCTCGATGATGCGCTGCACGTCGGCATCGGCCTGGGCGTAGCTGATCGTGGTCAGGTTGACCGCTGCTTGGCGCGCCACCTGAACGAACTGTTCGCGCTGCTGCTGGGCCTGCTGGTTCGCCTGGATGCGGTAGCCCAACCAGCCCAGAGCACCGGTGAGCACCAGCACCGCCAAGCCCACGACGGCGACCGCGACCACCCGGCGGGTCGCCCCGCCACGTCGCGCCGGTGTATCGGTCGGCGTCACGGGTTGGGGGGCATCAGCATCGTCTGCCATGTCTGCTCCTTCTGCTGCGGGGCCAGGTCTGCCTGGATGTGCCGTTGGCCATCGGGTCCGACGTAGCTGCCGGTGGCCGGGTCATAGGGAACGAAGGCGACCGGCGGATCCTGCGGCACGGCCTGACCGGACGCCGTGGCGTTGGGGTCGCCCTTCCAGTTGTAGCCATCGTTGAGTGGCACGTACCATTCGTCGCTCTCGCACATCTCGACCGTGGGGGCGCGCTTGGCGGGGTTGTTCTCACACGGAATGTTGCGGGCACCACGCACATTGAGGTCGGAGTCCTGTGGCACCCGGCAGTACAGCTCACCGGCGGGCCGATCGGGGTAGTCGACGGAGGCCGGGACCCGCTGCTGGCGGGCTGGAAGGAATCCGGTGTTGCACGGCGGCGGGTAGTTCATGTTGAGGTTGAAGTCGAGATAGATGCCGCGATACGGGGTGTTGAGGCCCGAATCGGCAAGGGTGATGGCCGACATCACCGCGGTGCCCTGCGGGAAGAGCACCAGCAGTTGCTCGATTCCCTGACGGAACGTCACCGCGATCTGCCCCAGACTGACCATGTTGGCCAGCAAAACCGGCAGGGCCGGCGCCACCCGGCCCAGCAGCGCGTTGGCCTCGTCGAGTGCCGGGGCACCCAGGCTGAGCAGGCCGGCGAAGGCTCGGTCCTCGGCGGCGAGCTGGCCGGTGATCGATGCCAGCCGCTGCGCCCAGGTCACCACCGAATCCGCCGTTTGGACTTGCGAGTTCAGCACCGGCGGGGTTTCGTCGATCAACTGTGCCAGCGGTTGCGCGGCCTGCCCTCCCTCGATGGCCAGCGATGTCGATCCGACGACGATCCGCGACAGCTCGGCCCCGAGGCCGCCCACGGCTTTGTTCGCCTCATCGACGACGGTCCGTAGGTCGTCGTGCGGAATTGCCTGCAGTGCAAGGTTGGTGGCGTCCAGCAGGTGGGCGATATCGGCGGGAATCTGAACTCTATCCACCGGGATCACATCTCCGGCACGCAGCGTGCGGTGGTCGCCGGTCCCGGCGACCGGGGTCAGTTCGAGAAACTGTTCACCGATCGCCGAGCGGCTGTGCACCGCGGCTGTCACCGGGGCGGGCACCTTGATCGACGAGTTCAGCTTGAGCACCGCTCGCACCCCGTCGGCATCGACGCCGATGGAGCTGACCCGGCCGATCTCGGTGCCGCGGTAGGTCACCACCGATGTCGGGTACAGCCCGCCGGAGGCCGGCAGTTCGACGGTGACGGTGTAGCGGCCGATGCCGAAAAGTGCCGGCACCTTGACGAATCCGAACGCCATGACCCCACCGGCCACCAGGGTGACGGTGGCCAGGATCGCCAGCTGGGTCCAGACGGTGCGCGAGAGCCTGAACACGTCAGTACCCCCCGAAGTGGTAGGGGGCCACCAGTGGATTGCCTGCGGTGTAGGGGCTGGGCATCTGGCCGACGGTTCTCCCCCACTGCATTTCCAGCTCGGTGAGGTTGCCTTCCCAGCGTGTGCCGGTGAAGATGCCGCTGTCGATCCGGCTCAGCGTCAGGTCGACGACCAGGCTGATGTTGGCGAAGTCGCCGCGGAACCAATTGGGAATGTTGCTCTTGACCCAGGGGTAGGTGGACAGGAAGTCGAGGCCCTGTGTCAGCGCCGGACCGGCGTCGGCCAGCGAGCGCAGCACCGGTGCGATGTTGCGCAGGTTGGCCACCAGCGCCTCCCTGCTCTGTTGGACGGTGGAGACGGCGATGGCACTGAACTTGCCGAATGCGTCGGCGGCGTCGGCGATCTGGGCGCGTTGCTCGGCGAGCACCGTCAGCGCCTGCGGGATCGTGGTCAGTGCCCGATCGACGGTCCGGTTCTGCTGGGCGAACTGGCCGACGAGGCCATTGAGTTTCTCGGTGGCCGAGATGATGTCATCGGTCTGATCGTTGAGCGCGGCGATGAAGGTGTCCAGTTGCGTGAGCAGACTGCGCATATCGCTCTCGCGTCCCGCCAGGGCGCGAGCGAAGCTTTGGTTGATCTCCTGCAGCTGAGCCAGCCCGCCACCGTTGAGCAGCAGCGAAACCGAGGCCAGGGTCTGCTCGGTGGTCGGATAGGTGGCCGCCCGCGACAGCGGGATGACCGCGCCGTCGCTGAGTTCGCCGCGCGGCGGCTCGTCGGTCGGTGGCGCCAACTCGATGTGCATCGAACCGAGCAGGCTGGTCTGCCCGACGGTGGCGGTGCTGTTCGCCGGCAGGTGCACGCTGTTGTCGATGCGCATAGTGACCAGGGCATGCCAGTCCTGGACCTCGATCTTGGTCACGTTGCCCACGGTGACGTCAGCGACCCGAACCCGGGAGTTCTGCTGAATGACCACGACATCGGGTAACTCCGCTGAGATCGTGTAGGTGCCGCCGGTGCTTGCGGTACCGGGCAGGCTCAGTGAGTTCAGGCCGCGCCACTGGCAGCCGGTGGCCCCGAAGGCCACCGCGATGCTCACCGCGACACCGATCAGGCGCTTCACGGGTTGCCCTCGGGCGGCGGCGCCGGCAACAGCAGACCGGGCAGACCCAGCTCGGGGTCGACGGGCTGCGGGGCGGGCTCGGGCGGTTGTTGTGCCGCTGCCGGCCTGAGCCGGTCCTCGCTGTAGGTGATCTCGTTGGGTCGGGCGGCCGTGCCGACGAACGGGTTGCCGCCGATGGGCAGGAAGTTGTACTGGCGGTTCTTGATGATCGGCGCCAGGTACTGCACGCACAGCTTCGATGCCTGCAGCGAATTCGCCCGTGCGAGCGCCTCGATTCCGCCGCAGATGAATTGGACGGTGTTGGCGAAGTTCCCGAGTGCCATCACCCCGGTGATCGCGCTCTGGGCCGGCTGGTAGATGTTCACGAAGTTCTGGAACACCGAGGGGGCAATGTGCAGCACCTGCTTGAGGTCACCACGGCTCTCGTTGAGTGCGGTGGTGATCGCGGCCAGATGATCAGCGGTGACGCCGAAGCCCTCGCGGTTTTCGCCGATGAAGCCGCGCAGGTCCTTGACCGCACTGTCGAGGCTGGTCATTGCGTCGGCGAACTCGCGGGGCGAATTGCTCAGCACGGTGGTGATATCGGCGAGGTTGACGTTGAATGCCGCCAGCAGATCACTGCTGGAGGTCAAGGCCGACACCAGCAGTTGCATGTTGCGGACCGTGCTGAAGATGTCGGTGCTGTGGTCACCGAGCGCCGACATGGCCTGCGACAGTTTGATCACGGTCTCGCGTGCCGTGTCACCCTGCCCGCGCAGGTTGGCCGCCGCGGTGGCGACGAAGTCGCCGACCGCGCTGCGGCCGGTCTCATCGGCCGGCTGCAGCGAGTCGGTGAGCTTCTCCAACTGCTCACGGAAGTCGTCCCACTCGACGGGAACCGCGGTGCGCTCCTGGCCGATGCTGGCACCGTCGGCCAGTTCGGGGCCGCCGGAGTAGGCCGGCACCAGCTGGATCGCCCGCGCGCTGACCAGTGATGGCGACAGGATCGCCGCGCGCGCATCCGCGGGAATCCGGTACTGGGCACCGACGGAGAAGGTCACCCTGGCGGCATCGGGCAGCGGTTCGATGCGGTTGACGGTCCCGACGGCGACCCCCAGGATCCGGATCTCGTCGCCGGTGTAGAGGCCGTTGGTGTTGGTGAAGTAAGCCGTGTAGACGTGCTTGCGCAGCTGCGCCCAGGGTGGGCCGGCGACCAAGAACAGTGCGGTGGCCAGGGTCGACACCAGCACGGCTGCGGTCGCCAGGCGCAGCAGCCGCAACCGTTCGGCGGACAGGTTCCCACCCGCGACAGAGTGGACGCCCACGTCAGTTCCCCCCGTTGGCTGCCGGGCCGAGCGCAGGTGGCCCAGGAGGGGGCCCGCCCGGTGGTGGTGCCGGCAGCGGCTCCCGGTAGGGATAGCGCGGGTCGCCGGGCTTCCCGGTGATGGCGTCCGGCAGGGTCAGGTTCGGCTCGCCGCCCTGCCCGGTACGGGGAAACGGCATCGGCAGTGGCGGTGTGCCCGGCTGGCCGACCGCGGGATCGTTCAACTCCGACGGCAACAGCACATTGGGGTCCAGGCCCAGATCAGAGAAGGCCGCCTCAATGGCCGGCTGAGCCAGCTGGCCCGGAATCAGGTTCACCACTGAGGCTTTGAAGAACGGTCCGGAGCCCAGCACCTCACCGAAGGACATGGCGTAGCGGCGAAACAGGTAGAGGGTGCGTTGCAGCTCAGCCCGGCGGTTGTCGAGGATCTCCAACACCCCGTTGAGCTTGTCCACCGCAGGCTTCAACTGCTGGTGGTTCTCCTCGACCAGGGCCGACACCTGTCGTGACACCGCGGTCAGGTTGGTCATCAGCGCGTCGACGGAATTGCGTTGCGACAAAAGCTCGCTCAGCAGGGCGTTGCTGTTGGCCACCAGCCCGGCGATCTGTTCACTGCGCTGGGCCAGCACCCCGGTCACGGTGTTGGCGTTGGACAGCAGCTGACGCAGCGTGGCGTCGCGCTTGTCGAGAGTATCGGAGAATCGGGCCACTCCCTGCAGAGCTGCCTTGAGGTCCGGCGGGGTGTCTTTGAACGTCTCCGCCAGGGTGCTCAGGGCAGCCGAGAGCTGGGTGGTGTCCAGGCCGCTGACGACGGCGGTCAGGTCACCCAGAGCATCGGGCAGGTCATAGGGAGAGGTCGTCCGTTCGGCCGGTATCGGGCCGGTGAGGTGGCCTTCGCCGCGCGGGGTGAGCTCCAGGAATTTGTTTCCCAGAACGGTTTCGGTTTTGATAGCCGCTTCGGTCCTGTCCCCCAGGACGACTCCCTTGCGGACGGTGAACCTGACCAGAACTCGATTGCCCTCCAGGGCAAGGCCCGCCACCCGGCCCACATCGAGTCCCGAGACCCGCACGTCGGCATGGGGTTTGATGCCACCGGCCTCGGTGAAGTAGGCGGCATAGTCGGAGGTGCCCTTGATGAACGGCAGCCTGTCGTAGCTGAACACCGCCACCACCAGTGCGATCAGTACGAGGATGCCGGTCAGGCCGACCGCGGGCCGGCTGCGGTCGGCCAGCGGTGTGACGTTGAGCCGCGGCAGTTTCGGTCTCGTCATTTCGGGGCGCACCGTCCGGTCGTCTGGTTCATGATCTTGGAGTAGAGCGGTTGTCCGCCTTTGCCATTCACCTTGATCACCAGGTCACACATGTAGAAGCCGAAGTAGTCGCCGTAGAGTCCGTTGCGGGCCAGCACCTGGTAGGCGTCGGGCAGTGTCGCCACCAGATCGTCGACATAGTCGCGGTCTGCCAGCACCTGACCGGAGACCCGATCGGTCTGCACCACAGCCTCGCGGATGGGTTCGCGGGCGACGGTCAACAGGTCGGCGACCGATCCGGCCGCGGCGTTGATATAGGCCACCCCGGTAGTGAGGTCGGTTCGGCGATCTGCCAGCCCCTGAACCAGGTTGGCCAGCGAATCCAGCCCCCGACCGAACTCGTGATCACGTGCGCTGAAGGTGCCCAGCACCGTGTTGAGATTGGTGATCACCTGACCGATCAGTTCATCGCGCCCGGCCAGCGTGGTGGTCAATGCTGAGGTCTGCGACAGCACCGAGGCGATGGTGCCGCCCTGACCCTGAAACACCCGGAGCAGTTCACCGCTCAGCGCGTTGACCTGGTCGGGATCCAGGGCGCGGAACAGGGGCCGGAAGCCTCCGATCAGGGCGTCGACGTCGAGGGCGGGTTCGGTTCGGGTCAGCGGAATGGTGTGACCGGCTTGCAGTGTGCGTACCGATCCGGGCCCCTGCTCCAGTGACAGGTAGCGGTCGCCGATGAGGTTCTCGTAGCGCACCGCCGCGCGGGTGCCCTCAGTGAGCGTGAGGCCGCGATCGATGGAGAAATCCACCGTGACGGTGCCGTCGGGCCGCAGCGTCATCTTCGTGACCTTGCCGATCTCGACACCGGCGATCCGCACGAAGTTGCCGCCCTTGAGGCCTGACACGTTGGTGAACTCGGCCCGGTAGCCGACCCGGGAGTCGAACCGGAACTGGCCGAAGACGGTCACCAGAACGAAGATGAATGCCAAGCAGGTGACCGTGAACAGTACGACCCAGGTCAGGGTCCTGCCGATGTTGCCGGTCATGGTGCCGGTCCTGGCGCGGGCGGCCCGGGATAACGGATCCGGGGTGGCTCTGGATCGGGCTTGGTCACCGGGAAGTAGTTGGCGAAGCCCGGGAACCCGATGCCGGGGTTGGGCCGAACGTCCAGGCCGGTGCCGAATCCGGTGTCGGTGACCAGATACTTCACCGGGAAGTTCTTGCTCACGTCGGGCAGCGAGCCGCAGCTGGGGTGCCCGCCCGGCCCGCCTCGGGCGTTGACCAGCGGCAGGTTGTCCGGATACCGGTACGGGTCGTCGCCGGCCAGCATCGCGGCATCCATGATGACCGATCTGCCGTTGCCGCCCATGGCATCTCGACCACCGTTCTCCAGGAACCACTGGGCGCCCTGGAACAGGCAGGTGTAGGTGGGCGAATACTCCTGGAGCAGATCGGTGGTCGGGGCCATCAGGTTGAGCGCCTGAACCAGTGCGGGCTGGTTGGAGCCCAGGGTGTCCACCCCGGTCGCGGAGAAGCCCACCGCGGCGAGCAGCAGCGCGTTGAGTTCCCCGGACTGTGCGCTCACCGTCGTGCTGGTGGTGGACGTAGCGTCCAGCACGTTCAGAATGTTCTGTGCGGCGACCGAATACACCTGCGTGGTCTGGCCGAACAGCTGCCAGTCGCGCTGCACGGTCGGCATGCGTGGGTTCACCGCCGTCAGCACGGTGTTGGCTCCGGTGATCGCCCGGCCCAGAACATCTCCCCTGCCGCGTACCGATTCGGCCACCGCCGACAGCACGGCATTGAGCTTGGCCGGGTCGACGGCGTGCACCACCGCCTGCAGGTTCTCGAAGACCGTGTTGACTTCCACCGTCACATTGCGGGAGCGCAGCATCGCGCCGGCCTTGAGGCGCTGGTCGCTGGGCCCGTTCTCGGGGATGACGAGATCGACGTACTTGGAACCGAACGCCGTGGTGGACTTGATCTCGGCTTCGACGTTGCTCGGCAGGTAGCGGAAAGGCCCCGGATACATGGTGAGCTCCAGGGTGGCCAGTCGCGTGTCGTCGGCACCCGGCTGGGTGCCGATGGACCGCACCTCGCCGACTTGGATGCCGCGCAGTTTGACCTTGGCCCCGTTCTCCATGACGAGTCCGGCGCGATCCGAGACCACTGTGAGCGGGACGTAGCCCCGAAACGCTCCCGAGAACAACAGGGCGGTCATGGCGCACAGGGCAGCAACCACCACGACCAGGACCGGTGACCACCAGATCGGATCGATGGCGGTGCGGCGAGATGTGTTGCGGCTGGCGAGGTTCATTGACATCACCCCGACAGATGAAAGTTGCCGGACTGTCCGTACACCGACAGTGTGATGGTCAACAACACGAACACCGTCGCGGTGACCGAGGTGCGCACGGCGCGGCCCACGGCCTCGCCGACACCGGCGGGACCACCGGTCGCGGTGAATCCGTAGTAGGTGTGCACCACCATCACCGCGGTGGCCATCGACAGCGCGGCCAGAAACGACCACAGCAGATCGGTGGGTTCCAAGAATGTGGAGAAGTAGTGGTCGTAGACGCCGCGCGACTGACCGTAGATCACCGTGGTGCCGAAGCGAGTCGCCAGGAACGCCATCAGCACGGCGACGGTGTAGAGCGGGATCACCACTAACACTCCGGCGACGATCCGGGTGGCGGCCAGGTAGGTGATCGGCCTGATCCCCATGGCCTCCAGCGCGTCGATCTCTTCGTTGATCCGCATCGAGCCGATCTGGGCGGTCGCACCGGCGCCGATGGTTGCGGCCAACGCCACCCCGGCGGTGGCGGGGGCGATGAATCGGACGTTGAGGAACGCGCCCAGGAAGCCGGTCAGTGCCTCGATTCCGACGTTGGACAAGGTGTTGTAGCCCTGGACCGCGATCAGTGCTCCCGTGGACAGGGTGAGGAAGCCGACGATCACCACCGTTCCACCGATGACGGCCAACGCCCCGGCTCCCATGCCCATGACCGCGATCAGGCGCAGGACCTCACCGGGGTAACGCCGGATCGCGTCCCCGACGGCGATCAGCGCGTTGCCGTAGAAGGCGGTCTGTTCGCCGAGCCGCCGGGCGGTGTCTGCGGCCGTCACGGTGCCACCTTCACACCGAAGGCGGTGGCCAGGATGTTGATCAGAAACAGTGCCATGAAGGCGAATACGACGGTCTCGTTGACCGCGTTGCCCACCGCGGTCGGGCCGCCGCCCACCGACAGGCCTTTGTAGCAGGCGATCAGTCCGGCTGACAGCCCGAACAGCAGCGCCTTGATCAGCGAGACCACCACCTGCGGCAGCCCGGTCAGCAGCGTCATCCCGGAGACGAAGGCACCGGGCGTCACATGCTGCACGAACACCACGAACGCGTAGCTTCCGGTCAGCCCCACGACCGCGACCACGGAGTAGAGCATCACCGCGACGAAGGTCGCCGCGATCACGCGCGGAACCACGAGGGCTCGGATCGGATTGACCCCGATCACCTTCATGGCATCGATCTCCTCGCGGATCGTGCGCGCTCCCAGGTCGGCGCACATTGCGGTGGCACCCGCCCCCGACACCACGATGGCGGTCACCACAGGCCCCACCTGGGTGACCGCGGCCAAGGCGGCGCCGGCACCGGACAGGTCGGCGGCGCCGATCTCCAACAGCACGATGTTGAGCGTGAAGACGATGAGCACGGTGTAGGGAATCGACAGCATGATCGTCGGGACTATCGACACCCGCGCGACGAACCAGATCTGGTCGATCAGCTCGCGCCAGGCCCACGGCGGTCGCACCATTGCCGCGAAGGTCTCGCCGGCGAGCACGACGAAGTCGCCGACCGCGACGGCAGGCTTGGACCAGGAGGGCGCGCTCATCGCTGCCTGCCTACGATGTGCGCCAACGTCTCACCCCGTTCGTGCACGTACGAGCCGTCCCGCCGAGGACGGCCCCGCCACTTCCCCGCCCGGTACGCATGTCCGTGCCGATCTCCCGCGCATTCGTCGTCCCCTCCATCAGTTGGCCGAACAGTAGGAGTGCACGAGTTAGCTGTCAACGCGCCCAAAAGGCCTACTACCGCGCTGTTCACGGAAGATGCTGGTTGCCAAGCACAGGCGATTTGGCGCACGGCGATTTAATCGAGCCGACCGCAACGACGGCGCCGATCCCGAGTACTCCCCCGGGTCTGCGCCCGGTGGCGCACACTCGACGAGACCCGATCGGAAGGAAACCCGGTGATGGCGACCACGGTGACGCGCTGGCAACGACGGGTGGATGCCGGCGACTGGGGAACCATCGCAGCCGATCTCGACGAATACGGTGGGGCGCTGCTACCCCGGCTTCTGACGGACACCGAGGCCGCGCGGCTGCGCCGCTGCTACGGCGACGACGAACGTTTCCGCGCCACCGTCGACATGCAGCGTCACCGCTACGGTTCCGGGCAATACCGGTACTTCACGGCGCCGGCGCCCGATCCGGTCGATGCACTCAAGCGGGCGCTGTATCCGCGCTTGCTGCCGATCGCCCGGGAATGGGCTGACAGGCTTGGCCGGGAAGCGCCGTGGCCGGACGACTTCGAGGAATGGCTGGGCCACTGCCACCGGGCCGGCCAGCACAAGCCGACCGCGCTGATGCTGCGTTACGGCCCCGGCGACTGGAATGCTTTGCACCGGGACCTCTACGGCGAGTTGGTGTTTCCCCTACAGGTGGTGATCAATCTGAGCGACCCGGCCACCGACTACACCGGGGGTGAGTTCCTGCTCGTCGAGCAGCGCCCGCGGGCCCAGTCACGAGGCACCGCCGTGCAGTTGCCGCAGGGCCACGGGTATGTCTTCACCACCCGAGATCGGCCGATCCGTTCTGCTCGGGGCTGGTCGACGGCGCCGGTGCGCCATGGGGTCTCGCCGATCCGCTCCGGGCAGCGCTACACACTGGGTCTGATCTTTCACAACGCCGCGTGAGGGCTCTGTGCCCTGCGGTGCAGCAGGATGATGTTGTCGAGCAGGGTGCCCGGTTGCCCGTCGGGTCCGGTGGCAGCGCGCTGCACCGCCTCGATGCGCACCAGCTCCCATTCCGCCTCGTCGATACTCAGCACTGCCAGAACCTCGTCGGCGGTGGCGAAGTGGTGCTCGCGTGCGTGTTCGCCGGCCCAGGGCGGCGCGGCACCGTGGTCCACGATCAGCAGTCGGCCATCGGCCGCCACGGCCTCGGCGGCACGGCGCAGCAACGGTTCGCGGTCCAGTTGCACCGGTGAGTGCAGGAACTGCGCCGACACCAGGTCGAAGCGTCCGGCAGGGAAGCTGGTGGACAGATCATGACGCTCGAAGCGAATCTGCGCGGTCACGCCTGCCTGCTGAGCGGCGGTAGCCGCCCGCGCCAGTGCGTTGTTCGAGATGTCGACCGCCACCACCTGCCAGCCGTTTTCGGCCAGCCAGAGGGCGTCGCCGCCCTCACCGCAGCCCAGATCGAGCGCCCGGCCCGGGGACAGGCCGCCGGTGATCTCGGCCAGGTGCGCATTGGCACGCCCACTCCACACCGAGTGGTCGCCGCTGTAGAACTCGTCCCAGAATTCGCGCGCGTCGCGCAGTGCGTCCGTCATTGGTCTGCTTTCCTTTCGGTCATCGCGACGCCGGGCGGCATCACCAATCCGTAGTCGTCTGCTGCCAAGCTCTGTACCACCGCCGCTGCGGCACGCGAGCCCGCCGCGATGGCGGCAGCCACCTGCGGCATCTCCCCGGTCAGGTCCCCGGCGGCAAACACCCCGGGAATCGAAGTGCGGCACAAAGGATCGACGCCGACGGGGTCCAGCGCCACCGGTCCGGGGGGCGCGACCCCCACGCCCAGCCTTTCGGCCAGCCGATCGCGTTGCCGCAGTGCTGTGGCCACCAGAAGTCCGCGCCGCGGCAACCGCTGCCCGTCGGCGAAGACCACTGCCGACAGCTCGCCCTCATGTGCGTCCAGCGCCACCACCGGCCGCTCGTCTACCCGGACGCCGGCACTGGACAGTCGGCGGCGATCGTCTGCGCCGAGGTCGGCCGCACCGCCGGTGAGAACCACGATGTCGTCACTCCAACAGCGCAACAACAGTGCCAGGTGCACTGCTCGCTCGCCGTCGGCCAGCACCGCCAGCGGCAGGTCCCGCACTTCCCAGCCGTGGCAGAACGGGCAGTGGAACACCGAACGGCCCCATAGTTCGGCCAGGCCAGGAAGCTCCGGAGGCAGGTAGGTCATCCCGGTGGCCAACAGCACCCGCCGGGTCCGCTCGGTGGCCCCGCCGTCACCCCGCACGACGAAATCGCCTTCTGTGCCCTGGATGTCTGTCACCTCGCCGGTCCGGATCTGCACCCCATAGGAGGCCAGTTCGTCACGGCCCAGGGCGTACAGCTCGGCAGGTGGGCGGCCGTCGTGGCCCAGTAGCCCGCCGATGCCGTGCGCGCTGCGATTGCTCTGTTGCGCCGCGTCGATCAGCAGTGTTCTGCGGCGGGCCCGGCCCAAGACCAAGCCGGCGCTGAGTCCGGCGGCGCCGCCGCCCACCACGATGCAGTCCCAGATTTCGCTCATGCACCGAGCTTGCCGAGCGGTGCCAGATACTGGCAAGCTTATTTGCCATGCAGGCAAACCCAGACGACGGCGGCGTAGATCTGCGGGTGCGGCGTCGCCTCCGAGAACTGCGCACCCAGCAGGGGCTGACGTTGGAGGATGTGGCCACCCGCGCCCGCATCGACGTCTCGACGTTGAGCCGGCTGGAATCGGGCAAACGCCGCCTGGCGCTGGATCATCTCCCCCGGCTGGCCGAGGCGTTGTCGGTCAGCACCGACGAGTTGCTGCGCGCTCCGCAGCATGTCGACCCCCGGGTCCGCGGTACCTCGCACAGCCACAACGGCATCACCTTCTGGCCGCTGACCCGCAACGGGCCGGCCGGGGGCCTACATGCCTTCAAGATCCGGGTCAGCATGCGCCGCCGCCGTCCGGCCGAGTTACCGGTCCACGAAGGCCACGAGTGGCTGTATGTGTTGTCCGGACGGCTCCAATTGGTTTTGGGCGAGGACGATTTCGTGATCGAACCGGGTGAGGCCGTCGAGTTCTCCACCTGGACCCCGCATTGGTTCGGCGCCCTGGACGGTCCCGTCGAGGCGATCACGATCTTCGGCGCCCACGGTGAACGGGTGCACCTGCACGACTGACGCGCGAACGAACGCCTACAGGTATGCCGTCTGGTTCACCAGGCGCACCGCTGCCGGACCGTCGCCGTAAAACTCGGCGATGCTGAGCGACGCCAGGTCCAGGTGCAACCGGTACAGGATGGTCGGACCGGCATCCAACGCCAGCCGCAGCAAGGTCTTGATCGGCGTCACGTGCGACACCACCAGCACCGTGCTGCCGCTGTGGTCGGCGACGATCCGATCGCGGGCGCGGCGCACCCGCTGCTGCACGGCATCGAAGCTCTCCCCGTCCGGGGGCTGAATTGCGGTGTCCTTCAGCCAGCGACGGTGCAGTTCGGGGTCACGCTCGGCCGCCTCGGTGAAAGTCAGGCCCTCCCAGGCGCCGAAGTCGGTCTCGGTCAGATCCTCATCGACGGTGACGTCCAAGCCCAGCAGCCTGGCCGCCGCCCCGGCGGTGTCGCGGCAGCGCTGCAGCGGCGAACTGATGACCGCCGAGATACCGCCACGCTGGGCCAAGTAGCGCGCCGCCGCATCGGCCTGCTGGCGGCCGGTGTCGGTCAGCGGCGGATTGCCGCGTCCGGAGTAGCGCCGATTCACCGACAGTTCGGTCTGCCCGTGCCTCAGCAGCAGCAGCTGGGTAGCCGTGCCGGTCGCACCGGTCCATCCGGGAGCGGCGGGGGCCGCAGATACCGAAGCTTTCTCATCCCGGTCCTGCGCGGGCTTCTCGATGCCGGCGGCAGCGTCCATCGCCTGGTTGGCCAGCCGGTCCGCGTGGGAGTTCTTCTCCCGCGGGATCCAGGTGTAGCGCACGTGGTCGAACTGCGCGGCCAGCTCCCGGGCCTGGCGGTGCAGCGGAATCAGGTCCGGGTGCTTGACCTTCCAGCGGCCCGCCACCTGTTCGACCACCAGTTTGGAATCCATGAAGACCCCGACCTCGGCAGCACCCAAGCGCCCCGCCTCGGTCAATCCCGCTATCAGGCCGCGGTATTCGGCAACGTTGTTGGTGGCAATTCCGATTGCCTCGTTCACCTCGCCCAGCAATGAGGTTCGATCGGCCGACCACACCACCGCCCCGTAGCCGGCGGGGCCGGGGTTCCCCCGCGAGCCGCCGTCAGCTTCGACTACGACCTTCATCCCACTACCCTCACCGGCCGGCCCACTAACCGAAGTTCTTGACCCGCAGCAGGATCGTGTTGCATTCCGGGCACCGCAGGACCTCTTCGGGCTCGGCCGCCGAGATCTTCGCCAGCTGGCCGCGGTCGATCTCGATGCGGCAGGCCCCACATTGACCGCCCCGCAACAGCCCGGCGCCTACTCCCGCCGAGGCACGCTGCCGCTCATAGAGCGCCAACAGCTCGGCGTCGATCTCGGCGGCCAGTCGTTCACGGCTGCCCGAACGCTGTCCGCGGGTGGTCTCGATCTCCTCTAATGCGGTATCGATCGACTCCTGCACCCGGGCGAGGTCGGCAGCCAGGCCCTCCAGCACGTTCGCTTCGGCGCTAGCCTGGGTCTGCAATTGCTCACGCTGCTCCATCAGCTCCAGCAGTGAGTCCTCCAGACTCGATTGCCTCTTCTGCAGGGTCTCCACCTCGTGCTGCAGATCGGTCACCTGCTTGGAATTGACCTGACCGGAATCCAGCAACGCGCGGTCTCGGTCCTCCCGCTGGCGCACGGCGTCGATCTCCGATTCCAAGCGCCCGGCTTGAGCGTCCAAGTCCTCCAGGGCCAGCTCCAGCGCGGCCAACCGGTCTGCGGCGGCGGTGTGTTCGGCCTGGATCCGCTCGCGCTCCTGCTGCTCGGGCAGATGCCCGACGCGGTGCGCCATCCGGGCCAGTTCGGCGTCGAGTTCCGACAGTTCCAGCAGTGAACGTTGCTGTGCTTCTTTAGCCTTCATGACCGGTCTCCTTCGAGCGCGAGATTCCAGGGGTCGGTGCGTCGCGTGCTGACAGCCACCGGCAGCGTCGCACCGAAGTGCGAGCGCAGTACCTCGGCTGCTTGGGCGCACCAAGGGTATTCACTGGCCCAGTGCGCCACATCGACCAGCGCCACCGTAGACCGGCGAGAATGTTCGTCGGCGGGGTGGTGGCGCAGGTCCGCGGTGACGTAGACCTGGGCGTCGGCGGCGGCCGCCGCATCCAGCAGGGAGTCGCCGGCGCCGCCGCACACCGCCACTCGCGAGACCTCCAGATCGGGGTCACCGGAGGCCCGTACCCCCCAGGAGGTGGCCGGCAGCCCGGCGGCGACGCGGGCGACGAACGCGCTCAAAGGCTCGGGGACGGCCAGACTGCCCACGCGTCCGATCCCCACCCCCGCAGGCAACGGCTGCAACGCGACGATGTCGAACGCCGGCTCCTCGTAGGGATGGGCGGCCAGCAGCGCGGCGTGCACGGCCGCGCGTGCACGCGCCGGTGCCACCACTTCGACGCGATCTTCGGCGACATGCTCGACCGCGCCCAGCTGCCCGATAGCCGGCGTCGCACCGTCGCCCGGCAGGAACTGGCCGATCCCACCGACGCTCCAGCTGCACTGCGTGTAGTCGCCGATGTGTCCGGCCCCGGCGGCGAACACCGCGGCGCGCACCGCCTCGGCGTGCTCGGGCGGGGTGTAGATCACCCACTTGTCGGTGTCGACGCGCGGACCGGCGGGCTCCAGCACCGACTCCACGGTCAGCCCCACCGCTGCCGCGAGCGCGTCGGAGACTCCCGGCGAGGCCGCATCGGCATTGGTGTGCGCGGTGAATAAGGCACGGCCGGTGCGGATCAGGCGGTGTATCAGCGAGCCCTTGGGGGTGCTGGCCGCCACGGTGTCCACACCGCGCAGCAACAGCGGATGGTGGGCCAGCAACAGGCCACCTTCGGGAACCTCGTCGACCACGTCGGCCGTCGCGTCGACCGCGATGGTCACCGAGCTCACCACGTCGTCGGGATCGCCGCAGACCAGCCCCACCGAATCCCAGGAATGAGCCAGCCCGGGCGGGTAGGCCGCATCCAGTACGTCGATGACGTCAGCAAGCCGGGCAGTCACGCGTGCAACAGTAGTGCGCCACCCGGCGAGCACTCCGCGCACATCGGGGACAATAGAAACGTGACGCGTACGAACACCGCCGCCGCCGAATTGGTGATCTTCGACCTGGACGGCACCTTGACCGACTCCGCGGACGGGATTGTCGCCAGCTTCCGGCACGCGCTGGAGCACATCGGCGCGCCGATTCCCGAGGGTGATCTGGCCGCGCAACTCGTCGGCCCGCCGATGCATCACACGCTGGCAGCGATGGGCCTCGGTGAGCAGACCGCGGCGGCCGTCGCCGCCTACCGCGCCGACTACACCAGCCGCGGGTGGCAGATGAACACGCCGTTCGACGGTGTCGCCGCACTATTGGCCGACCTGCGCGCCGCCGGGGTCCGGTTGGCCGTGGCCACTTCCAAGGTCGAGCCGACGGCACGCAAGATCCTCGCGCACTTCGGGCTCGACGGATATTTCGAGGTGGTCGCCGGGGCCAGCGTCGACGGCACCCGAGCCGAGAAATCCGACGTGGTGGCCCATGCCCTGGGGCAACTGGCGCCGTTGCCGGAGCGGGTGTTGATGGTGGGCGACCGGCGCCACGATGTGGACGGTGCGGCCGCCCACGGCATCGACACCGTGCTGGTCGGATGGGGCTACGGCCGGGCCGACTACAGCGACGAGGTCAATGAATCCGACGGTCCTGTCGCCCGGGTGCAGACCGTCCCCGAACTCCGGGAGGTGCTCGGTGTCTGAGGCGGCACTGCATGTCACGTTCGTCTGCACCGGCAACATCTGCCGCTCGCCGATGGCCGAGAAAATGTTCGCCCACCAGCTCGCGCAACGCGGACTCGGCGAGACCGTGCGGGTGACCAGCGCCGGCACCGCCGGCTGGCATGTCGGCAAGGGCGCCGACGAACGCACCAACCGGGTGCTGCGCGACAACGGCTACCCGGTGGAACACTGCGCCGCCCAGGTCGGCCCCGACCACGAGGCGGCCGACCTGGTGATAGCTCTGGGGCGCAATCACGTCGGACTCCTGCAGGGGCTGGGCATTCCGGCCGAGCGGATCCGGATGCTGCGGTCCTTCGATCCGCGCTCGGGCGCCGCCGTGCCCGACGTCGACGATCCCTACTACGGCGACCATGACGACTTCGTGCGGGCGTTCACCGTTATCGAGGCCGCGCTGCCGGGCCTGCACGCCTGGGTCGACGGACAGCTGACGCCGGGCGAGAACGGCTGATGCGACGCCTGGCCTTCCTGCTACGCCCGAGCTGGCTGGCTCTGGCGGCGGTGGTGCTGGGCTTCGCCTATCTGTGCTTTACCGTGCTGGCGCCGTGGCAACTGGGCAAGAACACCACGACCTCGCGGGCGAACAGCCAACTCGAGCATGCGCTGACCGCCGAGCCGGTGCCGGTGACGACGCTGCTGCCGCATCAGGATTCGTCGGCTCCCGACGACCAGTGGCGGCCGGTGACGGCCACCGGGCACTACCTGGCCACGGCGCAGGTGCTGGTGCGGCTGCGGGTGATCGACGGCGTTCCGGCCGTGGAGGTTCTCACCCCGTTCGCGGTCGACGACGGCCCGACGGTGCTGGTGAATCGTGGGTATGTGCGCACCGACGATGGTGGCGCGCGGCTGCCGGAGATCCCGCCACCGCCGGACGCGCAAGTGACGATCACCGCGCGCCTGCGTGACTCGCAGGGCACCGTTGCGGGCAAGAATCCGTTCACCGAGAACGGTTTTCGGCAGGTGTACTCGATCAGTACCGAACAGGTCGCCCAGGTCACCGGCGTGCCACTGACCGGGCCCTACCTGCAGCTGGTGGACGACCAGCCCGGCGGCCTCGGTGTGATCGCCCTGCCGCGCCGCGACAACGGCCCCTTTCTGTCCTACGGGATCCAGTGGATCGCTTTCGGGATTTTGGCGCCAATAGGTTTGGGGTACTTCGCTTTTTCCGAGCTGCGCGCTCGCCGCGCGGAGCGCGCTGAAGCGCAGGACCATGCCGGCGAGGACGGCTCGGGTGAACCTGCACCGCCCAAAACTGTCGAGCAGAAGCTCGCCGACAGATACGGCCGCCGCAGATAAGCCAGCAGAACCGCTGTGCCATTCTGGGCTGATGGTCAACATCGAGGGTGTCGGTATCTGGAGTGCTCCGCTGCGCTACGGCGACCAGGGCGAGGCCGCCGACGCGGCTGCGGAACTGGAGGAACTGGGTTTCGGTGCGCTGTGGATCCCCGACGTCGGCGGCCCGGTGCTCGACTCGGTGGCCAACCTGCTGGCGGCCACCCGGCGCACGGTGATCGCGACCGGCATCTTGAACCTGTGGATGCACACACCGGCCGACGTCGCGGCGTCGCACGCGTCGCTCACCGCGGCGCACGGTGACCGGTTCCTGCTGGGTATCGGCGTCAGCCACGCCCCGCTGATCGACGCCGGCGACCCCGGACGGTACCGCCGCCCGCTACGGGCCATGACCGAGTTTCTCGACGGGCTCGACGCCGCCGAGACCCCGGTGCCGGTCGATTCCCGGGTGCTGGCCGCGCTCGGCCCGAAGATGCTGGACGTGGCCGCCACCCGCAGCCGCGGGGCCCACCCCTACCTGAGCACCGTCGACCACACCCGGTTCGCCCGCGAGCAGCTCGGCTCAGGACCGCTACTGGCGCCCGAGCAGACCGGGATCTTGTGCTCCAGCCGCGACGAGGCCCGCGAGCTCGGCGTCCCGTGGCTGCGCTCCTATCTGGGGCTGCCCAACTACGCCAACAACCTGCTGCGGTCGGGATTCTCCGAAGACGACATCGCCGAGGTCAGCGATCGGCTGTTCGACGCGATCATCGCCTGGGGAACCCCGGAAGACGTGATCGCTCGGGTTGGCGAGCACCGGGCCGCCGGAGCCGACCACGTCTGCGTCCAGCTGCTCGACACCGACCCGCGGGCGTTTCCACGGGAGCAGTGGCGGCAGCTGGCCGCAGCGCTGCGCTGACCTCAGCCGACCGAACGTGCCTCGCCGGACCAGAACTGGGCCCGGACCGCCTTCTTGTCCGGCTTGCCCAGTGCGGTCACCGGCACTGAGTCGACGACGACGACCTGCTTGGGCGATTGCACCGAGCCCTTGCGTTCCTTGACCGCGGATTGAATCTCGGCGGTCATGGTGGCCACGGCATCGGCGTCGCTGTCCGCGCCCGGACGCAGCACCACCACCGCGGTCACGGCCTCGCCCCACTTCTCGTCGGGGGTGCCGATCACGCACACCTGGGCCACCGACGGGTGCTCGGCGATCACGTCCTCGACCTCGCGGGGGAACACGTTGAATCCGCCGGTGACGATCATGTCCTTGGTGCGGTCGACGATGAAGTAGAAGCCGTCTTCGTCTTCACGGGCCAGGTCGCCGGTGTGCATCCAGCCGTCCTTGAAGGTGTCGGCGGTGGCCTCCGGAAGCTTCCAGTAGCCGCCAGACAGCAGCGGCCCGGACACGCAGATCTCGCCGACCTCGCCCTGTTGCACGGGCTCGCCGTCGTCACCCAACAGCGCCACCCGAGCGAACAGTGTCGGGCGTCCGCAGGAGGTCAGGCGCTTCTGGTCGTGGTCGCCCTTGGCCAGATAGGTGATCACCATGGGGGCCTCGGACTGGCCGTAGTACTGGGCGAAGATCGGGCCGAACCGGTCGATCGCCTCCTGGAGCCGGACAGGGTTCATGGCCGAGGCGCCGTAGTACACCGTTTCCAGCGACGACAGGTCGCGGGTGTGCGAGTCCGGGTGATCCATCAGGGCGTAGATCATCGACGGCACCAGCATGGTGGCGGTGATCTTCTGCTCCTCGATCACCCGCAATACCTCGGCCGGGTCGAACTTGGTGAGCACCACCAGCTCGCCGCCCTTGATGATCGTCGGCACGAAGAATGCTGCACCGGCGTGCGAGAGCGGGGTGCACATCAGGAACTTGGGGTGCTCGGGCCATTCCCACTCGGCGAGCTGCGTGGTGGTCATCGCGGTGATGGACGACACCGTGCCCATGACGCCCTTGGGCTTGCCGGTGGTGCCGCCGGTGTAGGTCAGACCGCCAATGTGGTCGGCGGGCAGGTCGGCGGGCACCAGCGGCTGCGGCTCGTAGGTGGCCGCTTCGGCCGCCAGGTCGATCGCCTTGCCCTCGAGCTCGGCGGGCACCGGGCCGATGGTCAGCACCTGCCGCAGGGTGGGCACCTTCTCCAGCAGCCCCAGGGCGCGCTGCACGAACGCCGGTGTGGGATCGATGATGAGCGTGGTTACCTCGGCGTCGGCCAGCACGTAGGCGTGGTCGTCCAGCGAGCCCAGCGGATGCAGCGCGGTGCGCCGATATCCCCGGATCTGCCCGGCACCGATGATCATCAGCACCTCGGGGCGATTCAGCGACAACAGGCCGGTCGCGTCGGCACCGAGTGCGTCGAAGGCCTGGATGTACTGGCTGATGCGCTCGGCGAGCTGACCACCGGTCAAGGTGGTGTCACCGAGGAACAGCACCGGCTTGTTCTTGTTGCGCTTGAGTGCGCCCACGGTCAGATGCCCGGAGTGAATGGGCTGGCGCAGTGACTGCGTCGACATCGAGTTACCTCCGCTAGAGCGCTGAAAGCTTGCCCGCTGGACATTACCGACTGCCCCATCCTCCCCTGGGAGGTGCCGAGGGTTGACAGCCCGACAGCCCCAAGACTTATTATTTGCGTATGCATGCAGATAATGGCCCGGCGGACCGGCTTCCGGAGGATCAGGTGGGGCTGATCGTCGAGGTCTTCCGGATGCTGGCCGACGCCACCCGGGTGCAGGTCTTGTGGGCGCTGACCAGCCGGGAGATGTCGGTCAACGAGCTCGCCGAGCACGTCGGCAAGCCGGCCCCGTCGGTCTCACAGCACCTGGCGAAACTGCGGATGGCGCGCCTGGTGCGCACCCGCCGTGAGGGCACCACGATCTTCTACAGCATGGAGAACGAGCACGTCTGTCAGTTGGTCACCGACGCCGTCTTCAACGCCGAGCATGCCGGGCCGGGGGTGCCGCCGCATCACCGTGTCACCCCGAAACTCCCGGCCGCTGCCGGAGAGGCGCTGCCCGAATTGCGGCAGCGCGCCATCGAACAAGGAAGGTGAGTCACCCATGTCGCACCATGTCCACGACCAAGAACACGCCCACGATGCCCCGCACGTACATGAGCACACCCATGGCGAGCTGACGCACAACCACGTGCACGACGCTCACGAGCACGCCCACCTCGAGCACGAGCATGAGCACACCCACGAGGACGGGACCGTGCACAGCCATCGGCACGTGCATCAGGTGGGATTAGAGCATGCTGGTCACGCGCATTCGCACTGAGCGCAACACTGGTGGGCGCGGACGGTATCGAACCGCCGACCGCTGGTGTGTAAAACCAGAGCTCTACCACTGAGCTACGCGCCCCTGCCTCGGGCAGGTTACCCGGCCGGTGCCGGGCGTCCAAAACCGCGAGATTGCGCTGACGCAGCCACAAGTCGGAAAAACGCTGCGTCAGTACAATCTCGGGGCAACGAGACTAGCCCTTGAGCGCGCCCAACGCGTCGAGCCACAGCTGCTGATCGCGCGCCTCGCCGGGCTGCTTCATCTCGGCGAACCGGATGATGCCGGACTTATCGATGACGAACGTGCCGCGGTTGGGAAAGCCGGTGTCGGAGTTGAACACCCCGTAGGCCTCGCTGACGGCGCCGTGCGGCCAAAAATCCGACAGCACCGGAAACAGGAACCCGCTCTCGGTCGCCCAGATCTTGTGGGTGGGCGGTGGGCCGACTGAGATCGCCAGCGCCACACTGTCGTCATTGACGTAGCTGGGCAGGTGATCACGCAACTGATCCAGCTCACCCTGGCAGATGCCGGTGAAGGCCAGCGGGAAGAACACCATCAGAACGTTCTTGTCGCCCTGAAAGCTGCTCAGCGTCACTGACTGCTGGTTCTGGTCCTTGAGGGTGAAGTCAGGAGCCTGCGCGCCGACTTCCAGCATCAACGCTTCCCCGCGCGAGACTTGGGCTGCACCAGACGGCTGGCGCTCCAGTCCCCCAGGTTGACCGAAGACGTCGGCATCAGACCGGCAGTCGGCGCCGCTTCGGCGATCTCGGCGGGCTGCACATGACCGCTACGGCCAGTCTTGGGTGTCAACACCCAGACCACCCCGTCGTCGGCCAACGCGGTGATCGCGTCCATGAGGGTGTCCACCAGGTCACCATCGCCGTCGCGCCACCACAGCAGCACGACGTCCACCACCTCATCGGTGTCTTCGTCGAGCAGTTCGCTGCCGGCGGCTTCTTCGACGTCGACACGGATGTCGTCGTCGACGTCCTCGTCCCAGCCGAACTCCTGGACCAACTGTTTGCTCTCGATGCCCAGTTTGCGGGCCAAGCTCGGGGCGTTATCCGCCGCGACCAACGTGCGACCTCCTTCGATCTTGAGCGATGAGTGTGATGTGAATCATCGTTGCACAGCTCGCTGTGCTTGACAGGGTGAGCGGGCTCAGAACGCTTTGCACAGCTGCATTCCCTTGTCCCGGGCCCTGTTGAGTTCATCCTTGCGGGCGTTGTAGACCGACACCGGCGACTTGGCGGAAATCGCGGTCGCCACACCTCGCGCGGCCTGCGCATAGGTGTTGAACGCGTCGGTCAGGTCCGGCGAGAGCTTGTCGTTGATGGCCGCCACGACCTCGTCGGCACTGTGGTTGAGGGCCTCCACCGCAGGCCCGGCGGTTCCGGAGATGTCCCCACCGTTGTTGAAGGCCTCCACGTACTTGTTCACCACGTCGACGGCGTCGCTGCTGCTGGAGGCGAACCGGCCACACGCGCCGCGCACCGCCTGGGTGGTCATCGACTGCTGGCGCTGGGTCTCACGAATGCTCGAGGTGGCCTCGGACGCCGACACCGATGCCGACACCGAGGAGCGGTAGGCCGGGGCTTCGGAGGTGTCCGCCTCGGGAGTGCCCCCGACGATGCTGGTACAGCCGACGACGCCCATGACCAACGCCGCCACACCACCGGCTACTGACGCCCCGACCCGGGCGTGTCGCCGCGTCTGGGCGCGCGAGGCGGTCCGCCATCGGGTCAGCACAAGGCCAAACGTTACCGCGTACCCGCCGTCAGGCCGAGATCAGCCCACCCACCCCACCCGACACTCGCCCACCGCCGGTCGAGTGCCCGGTGGGGCAGGATAGAAAAGACCAGACCGACGAATCGATCGGTCCGGTGTCGTCCTGGCCACAAGCCGGGAGGCACTTTTTGACCTCCGAACCAAGGAGCAACGCTTTGACCACTGAGGCCGTAAACCAGGATCTGGCCAAAAGACCCAGCAGCACAGGAGAATCCGACCGGGTTCGGGTGATCCGCGAGGGAGTGGCGTCCTACCTGCCCGACATCGACTCCGACGAGACAACCGAATGGCTGGAGTCCTTCGACGAATTGCTGGCCCGCTCCGGTCCGGCCCGCGCCCGCTACCTGATGCTGCGGCTGCTCGAACGCGCCGGGGAGCAACGCGTCGCGATCCCAGCACTCACCTCCACCGACTACGTCAACACCATCCCGACCGAGCTGGAACCGTGGTTCCCCGGCGACGAGGAGACCGAGCGCCGCTACCGCAGCTGGATCCGCTGGAACGCCGCGGTGATGGTGCACCGCGCGCAGCGGCCCGGTGTGGGCGTCGGTGGGCATATCTCGACCTATGCGTCGTCGTCGACGCTGTATGAGGTCGGCTTCAATCACTTCTTCCGCGGCAAGGACCACCCCGGCGGCGGCGATCAGGTGTTCATCCAGGGCCACGCCTCCCCCGGCATTTACGCGCGCGCCTTCCTGGAAGGCCGGTTGAGCACCCACGAGCTCGACGGCTTCCGTCAGGAACACAGCCACCCGGGCGGTGGCCTGCCGTCCTACCCGCACCCGCGACTGATGCCCGACTTCTGGGAGTTCCCGACGGTGTCCATGGGCCTGGGCCCGATGAACGCCATCTACCAGGCCCGGTTCAACCACTACCTGCACGATCGGGGCATCAAGGACACCTCCGATCAGCACGTCTGGTGCTTTTTGGGCGACGGCGAGATGGACGAGCCGGAGAGTCGGGGGCTGCTGCACGTCGGCGCGCTCGAGGGCCTGGACAACCTGACGTTCGTGGTCAACTGCAACCTGCAGCGCCTGGATGGCCCGGTGCGGGGCAATGGCAAGATCATTCAGGAGCTCGAATCGTTCTTCCGCGGCGCGGGCTGGAACGTCATCAAGGTGGTGTGGGGCCGTGAGTGGGATGCCCTGCTGCACGCCGACCGGGACGGCGCCCTGGTCAACCTGATGAACGTCACCCCCGACGGCGATTACCAGACCTACAAGGCCAACGACGGCGGCTACGTGCGGGAGCACTTCTTCGGCCGCGACCCGCGCACCAAGGCGCTGGTGGCGAATCTGTCCGACCAGGACATCTGGCACCTCAAGCGCGGCGGACACGACTATCGCAAGGTGCACGCCGCCTACCGTGCCGCAGTCGAGCACAAGGGCCAGCCCACGGTGATCCTGGCCAAGACCATTAAGGGCTACAGCCTGGGCAGCTACTTCGCCGGCCGTAACGCCACCCACCAGATGAAGAAGTTCCGGCTGCAAGACCTCAAGGACTTCCGCGACGAGATGCGGATTCCGATCGCGGATGCCGCACTCGAAGAGAACCCGTATCTGCCGCCGTACTACCACCCGGGCGAGCAGGCACCCGAGATCCGCTACCTGCTGGACCGGCGGCGCGCCCTGGGCGGTTTCGTGCCACAACGCCGCACCCAGGCCAAAACGTTGCAGCTGCCCGGCTCCGCGCCCTATGCGGCGGTCAAGAAGGGCTCGGGAACCCAGGAAGTCGCCACCACCATGGCGACTGTCCGCGTGTTCAAGGAGTTGTTGCGGGACAAGCAGTTAGGTCCGCGCCTGGTGCCGATCATTCCCGACGAGGCCCGCACGTTCGGGATGGACTCGTGGTTCCCGTCGCTGAAGATCTACAACCGCAACGGACAGCTCTACACCTCCGTGGATGCCGACCTAATGCTGGCCTACAAGGAAAGTGAAATCGGCCAGATCCTTCATGAGGGCATCAACGAAGCCGGCTCGACGGCCTCGTTCACCGCCGTGGGCACGTCATATGCCACCCACGACGAACCGATGGTCCCCATCTACATCTTCTATTCGATGTTCGGCTTCCAGCGCACCGGCGACGGCCTGTGGGCGGCGGCCGACCAGATGGCCCGCGGCTTCGTGCTGGGCGCCACCGCGGGACGCACCACGCTGACCGGTGAAGGCCTGCAACACGCCGACGGCCATTCCCTGCTGTTGGCCAGCACCAACCCCGCCGCGGTGGCTTACGACCCCGCGTTCGCCTACGAGGTCGCCCACATCATCGAAAGCGGCCTGGCCCGGATGTACGGCCCGAACCCGGAGAACGTGTACTTCTACGTCACGCTCTACAACGAGCCCTACGTGCAGCCGGCCGAGCCCGAAGGTTTTGACCCCGAGGGCCTGCTGCGCGGTATCTACCGATTCCGCCAGGCCGGAGAGGCGCGCAGCAACACCGCGCAGATCCTGGCCTCGGGTGTGGCGGTGCCCGAGGCGCTGCGAGCCGCCGACATGTTGGCCGCCGACTGGGATGTGGCCGCCGACGTCTGGTCGGTAACCAGCTGGGGTGAGCTGAATCGGGACGGTGTGGCGATCGAACGCGAGCGGCTGCGTCACCCCGAGGTCCCGGCCCAGGTTCCCTACGTGACGCAGGCACTGGCGGACGCCACCGGTCCGGTCATCGCGGTGTCGGACTGGATGCGGTCGGTACCCGAGCAGATCCGCCCCTGGGTGCCCGGCACCTACGTCACCCTGGGCACCGACGGATTCGGATTCTCCGACACCCGTCCGGCCGCGCGGCGCTACTTCAACACCGACGCCGAGTCGGTGGTGGTCGCCGTGCTGGCCGCGCTGGCCCGCGAGGGGGCCATCGACGCGTCCGTCGCAGTCACCGCGGCGACCCGCTACCAGATCGACGACGTACTGGCCGCTCCCGAGCAGACCTCGGATCCCGGGGTGGCCTGACCTAAAAGCCGGACGGGTGTGTTGTCGATTGTCACCAGTAAAAGGGCGTAGCTTTTAGGCATGGTCGACAACAGCCCGGCGAGCCCGGTCCTGCCGCGCTCCACGCTGGACCTGCTGAGCACCGTCCCAGACACCCTGCTGCGACGGCTCAAGCATTATTCGGGCCGGCTGGCGACCGAAGCGGTGTCGATGATGGGCGACCGACTGCCGTTCTTCGCCGAACTCGAAGCCTCTCAGCGCGCGAGTGTGGCGCTGGTGGTGCAGACCGCCGTGGTCAACTTCGCCGAGTGGATGCACGATCCGCACGGCAATGTCAGTCACACCGCGCAGGCCTTCGAGCTGGTTCCCCAGGACCTGACCCGTCACATCGCGCTGCGGCACACCGTGGACATGGTGCGGGTCACCATGGAGTTCTTCGAGGAGGTGGTGCCGCTGTTGGCGCGCTCCGAGGAGCAGGTGACGGCGCTGACGGTCGGCATTCTCAAGTACAGCCGCGATCTGGCCTTCACCGCCGCGTCGGCCTACGCCGACGCCGCCGAGGCCCGCGGCACCTGGGATTCCCGGATGGAGGCCAGCGTGGTGGACGCGGTGGTCCGCGGCGACACCGGTCCGGAGTTGTTGAGCCGCGCGGCCGCATTGAACTGGGACACCACGGCACCGGCCACGGTGGTGGTGGGCACCGCGCCGCCGGGCCCGGACGCCCTCGCCGGCCAGAAGGCCAGCCAAGACGTCCGCGATGTCGCCGAACGCCACGGCCGTGCGGCGCTGACCGACGTGCACGGCACCTGGCTGGTGGCCATTGTGTCCGGACCGCTGGCACCTACCCAGAAATTCTTCGCGGACCTGCTCGGGGCCTTCTCCGACGGTCCGGTGGTGATCGGGCCGACAGCGCCGACCTTGACGGCGGCCTATCACAGTGCCAGCGAGGCGATCTCAGGGATGAACGCGGTAGTGGGATGGACCGGGGCGCCGCGGCCCGTACTGGCCCGCGAGCTGCTACCGGAGCGGGCACTGATCGGGGATACCTCGGCGATAGCGGCCTTGCACACCGACGTGATGCGCCCGCTGGCTGAGGCCGGGCCGACGCTCACCGAGACGCTGGACGCCTATTTGGACTGCGGCGGCGCTATCGAGGCCTGCGCCCGCAAGTTGTTCGTTCATCCAAACACCGTCCGTTACCGGCTCAAGCGGATCGCTGATTTCACCGGGCGGGACCCGGCGGTGCCGCGCGACGCCTATGTCCTGCGGGTCGCCTCCACGGTCGGACGCCTGGCCAATCAGGCGCAGCAGGCCAGTTTCAGCAATACCGAGCGGCCCTACGCGACACCGCTGGTGACCGGCGCCGGACCCGCCGAGCCGCAGCTCGGCCCGAAAACATGACCCGCCCAGCAGGGCGTTGCCGCGCCTGCTGACGGGCCGCTGCGGCGGACAGTTGTCGCGGTTCGGTATCGAACACGTCGCATGAAACGGCAGCTTTGTAGGGTCTCCACAAAAACATAAGACAATGTTCATAATCTAGGACATCCTGCAAATCGCTCTTCACAATGTTCTCTTAAAGACGTGATTGCGTTGCTCGCTCCCGGACAGGGATCGCAGACCCCAGGCATGCTGTCGCCGTGGCTGGACTCGCCCGGCGCCGATGCCGCGCGCGAGCAGTTGACCGCCTGGTCGGCGGTGAGCGGCCTCGACCTCATCGCGCTGGGCACCACCGCGACGGCCGAGGAGATCACCGACACCGCGGTCACCCAGCCGCTGGTGGTGGCGGCCACCCTGTTGGCCTACGCCGAGCTGACCAAGCGTCGCAACGGCCCGGTGAGCGGCAGTGGCGTGATCGTCGCCGGCCACTCTGTCGGTGAGATCGCCGCCTACGCGATCGCCGGCGTTATCTCCCCCGACGACGCGGTGATGCTCGCCGCCACCCGGGGCCGCGAGATGGCCAAGGCCTGCGCCCTTGAGCCCACCGGCATGGCCGCAGTGCTCGGCGGCGACGAGGCCGAGGTGCTGACCCGCCTCGAACAACTCGACCTCACCCCGGCCAACCGCAACGCCGTCGGGCAGATCGTGGCGGCCGGGCCACTGCCCGCGCTGGACAAGCTCGCCGAAGACCCGCCCGCCAAGGCCCGGGTCCGCAAGCTGGCCACCGCCGGGGCATTCCACACCCAGTACATGGCGCCGGCGCTGGAGGCGTACGCCGCCGCTGCCGGTCAGGTGAGTACTTCGGAGCCCACCGCTACCCTGTTGTCCAACCGCGACGGGCAGCCGGTGACGTCAGCGGCACAGGCGCTCGAGCACCTGGTCGCTCAGCTGACCCGCCCGGTGCGCTGGGATCTGTGCACCGAGACATTGCGCGACCGCGAGGTCACGGCGATCGTGGAGTTTCCACCGGCCGGCACCCTGGCCGGTATCGCCAAGCGCGAACTTCGGGGGACCCCGACGCACGCCGTCAAGTCCCCCGCAGATCTGGACGGGCTGCCCGAGTTCTAACGCCCGCTTCCAGACCTGCACAACCAGATAAGCAGTAATCAAGCCGCACACCCCGTGCGGATCCAACCGAAGGGAAACACAGTGGCTGCCAGCCAGGACCAAATCATCGCCGGTCTCGCCGAGATCATCGAAGAGGTGACCGGTATCGAGCCGAGCGAGGTCACCCTCGAGAAGTCGTTCGTCGACGACCTGGACATCGACTCGCTGTCGATGGTGGAGATCGCCGTTCAGACCGAAGACAAGTACGGCGTGAAGATCCCCGACGAAGACCTCGCGGGTCTGCGCACCGTCGGTGACGTGGTGGGCTACATCCAGAAGCTCGAGGCCGAGAACCCCGAGGCCGCCGCCGCGCTGCTCGAGAAGTTCGGTTCCGAGAGCTAATCGTGTCTTCGCAGCCTTCTACGGCCAACGGCGGTTACCCGAATGTTGTGGTAACCGCCGTTGAGGCCACCACTTCAATTGGCGCCGACATCGAGAGCACGTGGAAGGGCCTGCTCGCCGGTGAAAGCGGCATCCACGTGCTGGAGGACGACTTCGTCTCCAAGTGGGATCTGCCGGTCAAGATCGGCGGACACCTCAAGGACCCGGTCGACGACCACATGGGCCGACTGGACCTGCGACGGATGTCCTACGTCCAGCGCATGGCCAAACTGCTCGCCGGGCGGTTGTGGGAGAACGCCGGATCGCCCGAGGTCGACCCCGACCGGTTTACGGTCGTCGTCGGTACCGGGCTCGGCGGCGGCGAGAAGATCGTCGAGACCTATGACCTGATGAACGAAGGCGGCCCCCGCAAGGTGTCGCCGCTGGCTGTTCAGATGATCATGCCCAACGGTGCGGCCGCCGTGGTCGGCCTGCAGCTCGGCGCTCGCGCCGGGGTCATCACGCCGGTCTCGGCCTGCTCCTCGGGTTCGGAGGCGATCGCCCACGCGTGGCGTCAGATCGTCATGGGCGACGCGGACTTCGCGGTGTGCGGCGGTGTCGAGGGCGGTATCGAGGCGTTGCCGATCGCGACGTTCTCGATGATGCGCGCGATGTCGACTCGCAATGACGACCCCGAGGGTGCGTCGCGGCCGTTCGACAAGGACCGGGACGGCTTCGTGTTCGGTGAGGCCGGCGCGCTGATGATCATCGAGACCGAAGAGCACGCCAAGGCACGCGGCGCCAAGCCGCTGGCCCGGCTGATGGGTGCGGGTATCACATCCGACGCCTTCCACATGGTGGCTCCCGGACCCGATGGCAAGCGGGCGGGCCGTGCGATGAGCCGGTCGCTGGAGTTGGCGGGCCTGTCCGCCAAGGACGTCGACCACATCAACGCGCACGGAACGGCCACTCCGATCGGTGACACCGCCGAGGCGAACGCGATCCGGGAAGCCGGTTGCCAGCACGCCGCGGTGTATGCGCCTAAGTCGGCGCTGGGCCACTCCATCGGGGCGGTCGGTGCGCTGGAGTCGGTGTTGACGGTGCTCTCGCTGCGTGACGGGGTCATCCCCCCCACGCTGAACTACGAGACGCCGGATCCCGAGATCGACTTGGACGTCGTCGCGGGCGAACCCCGCTACGGCGACTACAAGTACGCGATCAACAATTCATTCGGCTTCGGTGGGCACAACGTCGCGCTCGCCTTTGGGCGGTACTGACACCGGATTTCGAGAGAGGGAAGTTCGCAACAGCCATGTCAACGTTGGCAACGGGAAAGGGTCTCCCCAACGTCGTCGTCACCGGCTACGCCATGACGACGGCATTGGCCGCGGACGGGGAGAACACCTGGAAGAAGCTGCTAGACGGCCAGAGCGGTATACGCACGCTCACCGACTCGTTCGTCGAGGAGTATGACCTGCCGGTTCGTATCGGCGGGCACCTCGTCGAGACTCCGGAGTGTTTTGACGAAGGGCTGAGCCGGACCGAGCTGCGTCGGCTTTCCTATCTCCAGAAGATGGCTTTGGTGCTGAGCCGGCGTGCCTGGGGGCACGCCGGCTCACCCGAAGTCGATACCCGACGCCTGATGGTGTCGATCGGTACCGGAATGGGCTCCAGTGAGGAGCTCGTCTGGGCCTACGACGGTATGCGTGACCGTGGACTCAAGGCGGTCTCGCCGTTGGTCGTGCAGAAGTACATGCCCAACGGTGCTGCTGCGGCCGTCGGACTGGACCGCCACGCCAGGGCCGGGGTGATCACCCCGATCTCGGCATGTGCGTCCGGCTCCGAAGCCATCGCCCACGCCTGGCAGCAGATCGTGCTCGGCGAGGCCGACATCGCGATCTGCGGTGGGGTGGAGACCCGGATCGAAGCGGTGCCCATCGCCGGGTTCGCCCAGATGCGCATCGTGCTGTCCACCAACAACGACGACCCGGAGGGCGCCTGCCGCCCGTTCGACCGCGACCGTAGCGGGTTCGTGTTCGGTGAGGGCGGTGCGCTGATGGTGATCGAGACCGAGGAGCACGCGAAGGCGCGGGGGGCCAACATTCTTGCCCGGATCCTGGGTGCGTCCATCACCTCCGACGGCTACCACATCGTGGCGCCGGACCCCGACGGCCAGAGCGCGGGCCGGGCAATGACCCGGGCGATCCAGATCGCCGGCCTGACGCCTGGCGATATCGACCACGTCAATGCCCACGCCACCGGAACCTCGGTGGGTGACGTCGCCGAAGGCCACGCCATCAACCTGGCTTTGGGGCCGCACGGCGGCAACGCCGCCGTTTACGCGCCCAAAGCGGCGCTGGGTCACTCGGTCGGCGCGGTGGGTGCGGTCGAATCCATCCTGACGGTGATGGCGCTGCGCGAGCAGCTCATCCCGCCGACCCGGAACCTGGCGAATCTCGACCCCGAGATCGACCTGGATGTGGTGGCCGGCGAGCCACGCCCGGGCAACTACGAGTACGCGATCAACAACTCATTCGGGTTCGGCGGACACAACGTCGCCCTCGTCTTCGGTCGGCACTGAACGCCCTAGCCGGACCAGAAGCGGGACCCGCGATCAAGAATTCAGACCAAGGAGAGGCGCGATGACGACTATGGCTCCCGAAACGGTGGGCGAATCTCTCGACCCGCGCGATCCCCTGCTGCGTCTGTCGACGTTCTTCGACGACGGCACCGTCGAGTTGCTGCACGAGCGTGACCGCTCCGGTGTGCTGGCCGCAGGCGGAACCGTCAACGGCGTGCGCACCATCGCGTTCTGCACCGACGGCACCGTCATGGGCGGCGCCATGGGCATCGAGGGCTGCGATCACATCGTCAACGCCTACGACACCGCGATCGCCGAACAGAGCCCGATCGTGGGGCTGTGGCATTCGGGCGGCGCCCGGTTGGCCGAAGGTGTTAAGGCCCTGCACGCGGTCGGGCTGGTCTTCGAAGCGATGATCCGAGCCTCTGGGTTCGTCCCGCAGATCTCGGTGGTGGTCGGCTTCGCGGCCGGCGGCGCCGCCTACGGCCCGGCGCTGACCGACGTCATCGTGATGGCACCGGAGGGCCGAGTGTTCGTCACCGGGCCCGATGTGGTGCGCAGCGTCACCGGTGAGGACGTCGACATGGCGGCGCTCGGCGGGCCCGACACCCACCACAAGAAGTCCGGTGTGTGCCACATCGTCGCCGACGACGAGCTCGACGCCTACGCGCGAGGCCGTCGCCTGGTCGGGTTGTTCTGCCAGCAGGGGCACTTCGACCGCAACAAGGCGGAGGCCGGCGAGATCGACCTGCACGCACTGCTGCCGGAGTCGGCCCGACGGGCCTACGACGTGCACCCGCTGGTGCATGCCCTGCTGGATGCGGACGCGCCCTTTGAAGAGTTCCAGGCCAAGTGGGCGCCGTCGATGGTGGTCGGGTTGGGCCGGTTGTCGGGTCGGACCGTCGGCGTGCTGGCCAACAATCCGCTGCGGCTCGGCGGCTGCCTGAACTCCGAGAGCGCCGAGAAGGCGGCCCGTTTTGTGCGCCTGTGCGACGCGTTCGGGATTCCCCTGATCGTGATCGTCGACGTTCCGGGCTACCTGCCCGGCGTCGGCCAGGAATGGGGCGGCGTGGTTCGCCGCGGCGCCAAGTTGCTGCACGCGTTCGGCGAGGCCACCGTGCCCCGGGTGACGCTGGTGACCCGCAAGACCTACGGCGGGGCCTACATCGCGATGAACTCCCGTTCCCTGGGCGCCACCAAGGTGTTCGCCTGGCCCGACGCCGAGGTCGCCGTGATGGGCGCCAAGGCCGCGGTCGGCATCCTGCACAAGAAGAAGCTGGCCGCGGCACCCGAGCACGAGCGGGAGGCCCTGCACGAAGAGCTGGCCGCCGAGCATGAGCGGATCGCCGGCGGGGTCGACAGCGCCATCGACATCGGCGTCGTCGACGAGAAGATCGACCCGTCACACACCCGCGGCAAGATCACCCAGGCCCTCGCGGAGGCGCCAGCCCGGCGCGGCCGCCACAAGAACATCCCGCTGTAGGGGCACTGTTCCGCTCGGCCGGCGGATGAGCCCGAATCACCATCCATCGGCCGATGTCTGGCGAATACTCCATTCCCATGGAGTCATTCGATGAGGCATCGCAGGGCGCGCCCGGTGAATCCGAGACCGACAACACTCCGGCGCGCGCCATGCTGCGACGGCGCCAGGTATTAGGCGGTCTGGCGGCGTTGGGCGGCGTCGGCGTTTCGGCGCTGGCTGCCGGTTGCGAAGCCAAAGGCAGCGACGCTGACACTGCGGGCGCCCCGGGTTACGGGACCGGGATCAACGACGGGTTCGATGGAAAGATCGAACTCGACGTGCGCGATTCGGAGCCGGACTGGGGTCCGTTCGAGCTCAAGCATGCACCCCAGGGCGCCCCCAATGTGTTGGTGGTGCTCTATGACGACACGGGGATGGCGGCGTGGTCGCCCTATGGCGGTGCGATCGACATGCCCGTCATGCAGCGTCTTGCCGACAATGGGCTGACCTACTCGCAGTGGCACACCACCGCGTTGTGCTCACCGACCCGGTCCTGCGTCTTGACGGGCCGCAACCACCACGTGAACCGTTTCGCCTCGATCACCGAGGGCTCCGACGGATTTCCCGGCGCGGCGGCCCGGCTACCCGCGCAATGCGCGACGATCGGACAAGTGCTCCAGGACAACGGGTACAGCACGTTCTGGGTGGGCAAGAACCACAATGTGCCCGAGGAGGACGTGTCCAGCGGGGGCAGCAAATCGGAGTGGCCGCTGCAGAAGGGCTTTGATCGCTTCTACGGTTTTCTCGGCGGTGAGACCAACCAGTGGTATCCGGATCTGTTGGAGGACAACCGATTCATCGAGCAGCCCTACAGCCCCGAAGATGGCTACCACCTGTCGAAAGACCTCGCCGACAACGCGCTTCGCATGCTGCGCAACCAAAGGTCCAGCAATCCGTCCAAACCCTGGTACATGTGGTTCTGCCCGGGAGCCAATCATGCCCCGCACCACAGCCCGACCGAGTACGCCGAGAAATACCGCGGCAAGTTCGACAAGGGCTACGAGGCGTACCGGGAGTGGGTGCTGGCCCGGATGGTCGATAAGGGCATCATGCCCAAGGGCACCCAGCTGACGCCGCTGAATCCCCTTCCCGACGACGTCGCGTTGCCCGCTGATGCGGTGCGCCCATGGGACTCGCTCAACTCCGACGAGAAGCGCCTTTTCGCCCGGATGGCCGAGGTATTCGCCGGCTTCTCCGAATACACCGATGCACAAGTGGGCAGGATCGTCGATTACCTCGAGCAGACAGGCCAGTTGGACAACACGCTGATCTTCTACTGTGCGGACAACGGGGCCTCCGGCGAAGGCTCCCCCAACGGCTCGGTCAACGAGAACAAATTCTTCAACGGCTACCCCGACGAGCTGTCCGAGAATATGCGCTACCTCGACGTGTTGGGGACGCCCGAGACCTACAACCACTATCCGACCGGCTGGGCGGCCGCGTTCTCCACGCCGTTTCAGATGTTCAAGCGCTACTCTCAGTTCTCCGGCGGCACCTGCGACCCCATGGTGATCCACTGGCCAGCAGGCATCAAAGCCAAAGGTCAAGTGCGCCAACAGTATCACCACGCTACTGACATCATGCCGACCATCCTGGACGCGGCTGGTATCGCGATGCCGCAGGAGTACCGCGGCGTGAAGCAGTACCCGCTCAACGGGGTGTCGATGCGCTACAGCTTCGACTCCCCCGATGCGCATACCACCAAGAAGCGGCAGTACTACGCCATGCTGGGCACCCGCGGGATCTGGGAGGACGGCTGGAAGGCGTCAGCGCTGCACGCACCGATCAGCGGCAAAGGCCACTTCGATCAGGACCGCTGGGAGCTGTACCACGTCGATGAGGATCGCTCCGAATCCACGAACCTCGCCGACAAGCATCCCGACAAGCTCAGGGCGCTGACCGACGCCTGGTTCGTCGAAGCCAAGGACAACTACGTCCTGCCGCTGGACGACCGCACCGCGACCGAAATGATCGCCATCAGCCGCCCGCAGTTCGAGCCACCGCGGGATCGCTACACCTATTACCCGGATACGGCACCCGTCCCGGAAGGCGTGGCAGCCAACATCCGCGGGCGGTCGTACAAGATCGTCGCGACCGTCGATCTGGCCCGCGACGCCCAAGGTGTGCTCTTCGCTCACGGGTCCCGGTTCGGCGGGCATGTGCTGTTCATCAAGGACGGCAAGCTGCACTACGTGTACAACTTCCTGGGCATCAAGCCCGAGCAGGAGTTCGTCTCGCGGCCGCTGACGCCCGGCAAGCACACCCTCGGTATGGAGTTCGCCCGCAAAGGCGCCGGTAAATACGGTGAATCACTGGGCACGACAACGCTTTATGTCGATGGAAAGGCGGTCGATACGGGACCCATGCGCGCCCAGATCGGCAAATTCACCCTCGCCGGCGACGGTCTGTGCATCGGATACGACAGCGGCGACAACGTCTGCGGCCAATACCAGAATCCGGGGACCTTTACCGGCGGCAGCATTGCGGCCGTCGTCATCGACGTCAGCAATGAGGCATTCATCGATCTGGAGCGAGAAGCCGCGGCGGCCTTCGCTCGCGACTGATCGGGATCACCGCGTGGTGTAGCCGCCGTTGGCGAAGACGGTCTGCCCGGTGATCCAGTGACCACCGTCGAGCAGAAACACCACCAGCGGCGCGATGTCCTCGATCCGGGTCAACCGGTTGCCCATCCCCTGCGACTTGTGGAACTCGACGCGCTCCGGGGTCTCCTGCGGGTAGAAGAACGGGGTGTCCATCGGCCCGGGCGCAACACTGTTGACATTGATTCCCCGGGCCCCAAACTCCTTGGCCGCGGCCCGGGTGAAGTGCTCCACCGGACTCTTGGAGCCCGCGTAGGTGGAGTAGCCATCGGTGAACGCGCCCAGCAGCGCGGTCACAATCGTCACCACCGAACCGTTGGCGTTGAGGCGCTTGCCGGCTTCCTGCAGAAAGAAATACGCGGACTTGGCGTTGATGTCGAACATCGAGTCGTACTCGGCTTCGGTGGTCTCCAACATCGGCTTCCGCAGCACCTTTCCGACAGTGTTGACGGCGAAGTCCACGCCGCCGAATGCGTCCACCGCGGCGTCGAACAGGGCGGTCACGTTGGCCGGTACGGTCAGATCGCCCTGCACCTTGATTGCCTTGGCGCCGGCGTCCTGTACCGCGGCTACGGTTTTGTCGGCGTCGAGCTCGGAGCTGTCGCTGTTGTAGTGCACCGCGACGTTGACGCCGTGCGAGGCCAGCGTGGTGCTGATCAGCCCGCCCAAGTTCTTGGCCCCTGCGGCCACCACTGCCGATTTCCCGCCCAGATCGCTCATGAAAGTCCCCTTCGGTTTGTGGAGACGAAACTAACTGCGTTCTACACAAATGGGAAACAGAGTTATACGCGTAATCGACAAGAGTTATTTGTGGATAGCATGGGCCGATGCTTCCGGTCCCGGACCTGCGTCGCCTGACCCACTTCATCGCCGTCGCCGAGTCCGCCGGCTTCACCAGTGCCGCCACGCAACTGCATCTGTCGCAGCAGGCGTTGTCGCATTCGGTTCAGCAGCTGGAGAAGGAGATCGGCGTGACGCTGCTAGTGCGCTCCGGCCGCCGAGTCACCTTGACCGCGGCCGGTGCGACACTGCTGGAGGAGGGCCGCGCCGTGCTGGCGGCCGCTCGAACCCTGACTGCGCACACGCGAGCCGCGGCCAGCGCCCAACGGGATGAATTCGTCATCGGCCACTCGCCTGCGATCAGCAATCATGCCGTCTACGCCCTGATCGAGGCGGCGATCGCCGCCTCGCCGGACACGTCCTTCACGATCGTGCAGCTGTTTCCCGACCGGCTGACTGCCGGAGTGCGCGACGGCGCCGTGCAGTTGGGGCTGCGCCGTGCCGTTGTGCCCCAGGAACTCCTGGCCGGCGCGGTGATCGGCTACGACCCACTGCGGGTTGCCGTACCGGCCGATCACCCACTGGCCGCGCGCTCGCGTATTCGCATCGCCGATCTGGCCGACGAACTGATCGCGCTGTGGGCGCCGCCGGGGGCTTCCTACTACAGCGACTTCCTGGTCAACGCCTGCCGACGTGCCGGGTTCGAGCCGCAGTACCGGGTCAGTCGGGTACAGGGCTGCCCGCCTGAGGTAGCGGCCTTGACCGAGAACGCCGTCGCGTTCGTCACCGCACCGGCCGGCCCGGCCCTCGACGGCACCGTTGCCGTTGTCGACCTCGATGAGCCACTCCTGGTACCGATACAGGCACTGTGGCAGCCCCATACCAGTTCGGCGGTCAGGAATCTCATCCTGCGCCGCCGAACGTGACCCGCTGGGACTGGCCTCAGTCGGCCGCGTCGACGAACTCCCGAGCCGTGGCCAACACCCGCTCCCGGTCGGCGGCCACCAGTCCGATCCGGGTCCGGCGATCCACGATGTCCTCAATGGTCAGCGCGCCCTCGTGGCTGACCGCGTACTGGAACTCGGCACGCGTGACGTCGATCCCCTCGGCCACGGCCTCCCCGGGCCGCTCGCAGGTGGCAGAGGCCAGCACGTGGGCCGATTCCGCTCCGTAGCGCGCTACCAGCGACGCCGGCAGCGCGACCGTGGACGCGGCGTGCGGCCCGGGATTGGTGGGTGCGCCGATCAGCGGCAGCTCCCGGGTGCGGCAGGCCGCAGCGGACAGTGCTCGTAGACGCACAGCCCGGTCCAGCACGTCTTGGGCCATGTGCCGGTATTCGGTCAGCTTGCCCCCGATCACACTGAACACACCGGACTCCGACTCGACGACCGCATGGTTGCGTGACACGTCGGCGGTGCGCCCCTGACCGGTGTCGATCAGCGGCCGCAGCCCGGCATAGGCACCGCGGACGTCCGCCGTGCTCAACGCGGTGCCCAGCGCCGTGTTCACGGTGTCCAACAGGAATGAGGTCTCGGTGGAAGTGGGTTGCGGCACATCGGGAACCGGTCCGGGCGCCTCCTCGTCGGTCAGGCCCAGATACACCCGGCCGAGCTGCTCGGGCATGGCGAATACAAACCGGTTGAGTTCGCCGGGGATCGGCACGGTCAGCGCGGCAGTCGGATTGCCAAAGGCCGCCGCGTCAAACACCAGGTGTGTTCCCCGGCTGGGCCGCAGGCGCAGTCCCGGGTCGAGGTCGGCGGCCCACACTCCGGTCGCGTTGATCACTGCCCGCGCGCGGACGTCGAAGGACTCCCCGGAGAACTGGTCGGTCAGACGCACCGCGTCGCCGGCGGCGTGCGACGCAGCCACATAGGTCAGGATCGTCGCGCCGTGCTGGGCCGCGGTCCTGGCCACGGCCGTGACCAGCCGGGCGTCGTCGATCAGTTGCCCGTCGTAGGCCAGCAACCCACCGTCGAGGCCGTCTCGGCGCACCGTCGGCGCCAGCTCCACCGCTCTGTCCCGGGAGACCCGTTTCGAGCGCGGCAACACGGCGGCCGGCGTGCCGGCCAGTCGGCGCAGTCCGTCACCGGCCAGGAATCCGGTGCGCACCAGCGCCCGGTCCCGCCTGGGCATGGAACCCAGCAACGGCACCAGCTGCGGCATCGCGTGCACCAGGTGAGGCGCGGTGCGGGTCATCAGGATTCCCCGCTCAATGGCGCTGCGCCGGGCGATGCCGATGTTGCCGGTCGCCAGATAGCGAAGGCCACCGTGCACCAGTTTGGAGCTCCAGCGACTGGTCCCGAAGGCCAGATCGTTCTTGTCCACACACACCACCCGCAGTCCGCGGCTGGCTGCGTCCAACGCGATGCCGACCCCGGTGATGCCACCGCCGATCACGACGACATCAACATTCGGGTGTTCGGCCAGGGCGCTCAGTTCGGCGGTACGGCGGGCGGCGTTGAGGGCAGCGGTATGGGGCATCACGAGAGGTACCTGTTCAGGTTGTAGGCCAGTTCAGTGGAGAGGTCGTCTTCGTCGAGGATCGGTGCGACGACCTGTGCAGACTGGATCGCCGACTGGGTGATCAGCAGACACATCGCGGCGAGTTGGCGAGGATCGCCCGCTCGCACGCTCCCGGAGGCCTGGGCGCCGGCGAGTTCAGCGGCCACCAGGTCCACCAGCCGTCGTTGGCTGGCACCCATCCGCTGGGAGATATAGACCATCGCCAGGTCGGGAGCATGGTGCAGCACCTGCATCACCACCTCGTCGTGGCGTATCCGCGCGGCGACCGCGACGATCCGCTCGACCAATGCTTCGCGTCCGGTTCCGGGTTGGGACAGCGCCATCCAGGCTGCGGTGATCCGCTCGGTCAGCAGCGCGGCGATCACGGAGCGACTGTCCGGCCAGCGGCGATACACCGTCGGTCGACTGACCCCGGCGCGACGCGCGATCGCCGCCAAGGTCACCCGCTCCATCCCCATGGCCACTAGGCAGCTGGCGGCGGCATCGAGGATCCGCTCCCCCACCTCGACCTGCTCATCATTACCAGTTGACAGCATATGTAATACTGTAACGCATGACGCAGGCTGATGCACAGGACGCCCTGAACCCTCCGATGAAGTGGAACGCCTGGGGCGATCCCTCAGCGGCCAAACCCTTGAGCGACGGCATCCGCCAACTGCTCAAGGCAGCGTTGGGCGTGGACGGCCTGAGCAGCCCGGAACCCGATCCCGACCAGGTGTCTCTGACCACGTCGGCATTGTCCGCCGCCGACCTCTCCGCCTTGACGGGAATCGTCGGAGAAGGCTTCTGCCGAACCGATCACACCGCGCGGCTGCTCCGCTCGGGCGGCAAGTCGACCCTGGATCTGCTGCGGCGCAATGGTTCCGAAACCCAGGATGCACCCGACGCGGTGCTGCTTCCCGGCGGCCCCAATGGCGAGAACGAGATCGCCGCCATCCTCGACTACTGCAGCCGGCACGCGATCGCGGTGGTTCCCTTCGGCGGCGGAACCAGCGTTGTGGGCGGGCTCGACCCGATCCGCGGCGCAGCCTTGAACGCCGTCGTGTCACTGGACCTGCGCCGGTTCGATCAACTGCTGAACCTCGACGAGATCTCCGGCGAGGCCGAGTTCGGCGCCGGGGTCACCGGCCCCGAGGCCGAACGGCTGCTCGGTGAACGGGGCTTCTCGCTGGGCCACTTCCCGCAGAGCTTTCAGTTCGCCACCTTGGGCGGATTCGCCGCCACCCGGTCATCGGGTCAGGATTCGGCCGGCTACGGCCGTTTCGACGACATGGTCCGCGGCCTGCGAATGATCACCCCGGCCGGCGTGCTGGATCTGGGCCGCGCTCCGGCCTCGGCAGCCGGCCCCGATCTGCGCCAACTGGTGCTGGGCTCCGAGGGCGTCTTCGGAATCATCACCCGGGTCCGGGTGCGAGTCCATGCGGTCCCGGCGACCACCCGCTATGAGGCGTGGTCCTTCCCCGACTTCGCCACCGGAGCCGCGGCGCTGCGCGCGGTCACCCAGACCGGCGCCGGCCCGACCGTCATCCGACTGTCCGACGAAGCCGAGACGGGCGTGAACCTGGCCACCACCGAACAGATCGGCGAGCAGCAGATCACCGGTGGCTGCCTGGCGATCACCGTGTTCGAGGGCACCGCGGAGCACACCGAGAGCCGACACGCCGAAACCCGTGCGGTCATGGCCGCGAACGGAGGTACCCCCCTGGGCGAGGAGCCGGCTCGCGCCTGGGAGCACGGCCGATTCTCGGCGCCCTATCTGCGTGATTCCCTGCTGGCGGCCGGGGCACTGTGCGAGACCCTGGAGACCGCCACCGACTGGGCGGGCGTCCCGGCGCTCAAGGCGGCGGTCACCGATGCGTTGACCACCGCGCTGGCCGACAGTGGCACTCCTGCCCTGGTGCTGTGCCACATCTCGCACGTCTACCCGACCGGCGCGTCGCTCTACTTCACCGTGGTCGCCGGCCAGCGCGGCAATCCCGTTGAACAATGGCACGCCGCGAAAGCAGCGGCCAGCGAAGCGATCATGCGTGCCGGCGGCACCATCACCCATCACCACGCCGTAGGCGCCGATCATCGGCCCTGGATGGCCACCGAGGTGGGTGACCTCGGGGTGCAGGTTCTGCGCGCGGTCAAGGCCACGCTGGACCCCGCCGGAATCCTCAACCCCGGCAAACTGATTCCATGACGAAGCGAGAGATCAGCAGGATCACGCTGCTGACCAATCCGGCGGCCGGCCATGGCAACGCCCGGCATGCCGCCGAACGCGCCCTGGCGCGTTTCCAACAACGCGGCATCAACGTCAACCACATCGTGGGCTCTGACGCGCGCCACGCGCGGCAATTGCTCGATGAAGCACTCGGGGCCGGCACCGATGCCGTGGTGATCGCCGGCGGCGACGGCGTCATCTCCCTGGCGCTGCAATCGCTGGCCCTCGGGGACGTTCCACTCGGGATCATTCCGGCCGGCACCGGCAACGACCACGCTCGCGAATATCGGCTGCCCGTCGGTGATCCGGCGGCCGCCGCCGACGTGGTCGCCGAGGGCTGGACCGAGACCATCGATCTGGGCCGCATCGCCGAGGACGGCGGCACCGTCTCCTGGTTCGGCACCGTGATGGCGGCAGGATTCGACTCGCTGGTGAGCGACCGGGTCAACCGGATGCGGTGGCCGCATGGCCGGATGCGCTACAACGTGGCGATGGTGGCAGAGATGTCGAAGCTGCGCCTGCTTCCCTTCCGGCTGACCTTCGACGACGACGAGCCGGTGGACATCGAACTGACCCTGGCGGCGTTCGGAAACACCCGCAGTTACGGCGGTGGCATGTTGATCTGCCCGGGCGCCGACCACGCTGACGGTCTGTTGGATGTCACCATGGTGCACTCGGGCTCACGGACGAAGCTGATCCGGTTGTTCCCCACCGTGTTCAAGGGCACCCACGTCTTGCTGGACGAGGTGACCACCCGTCGGGCCAGGTCAATTCGGGTCGAGTGTCCCGGTATCAATGCCTACGCCGACGGCGACTACGTGGGTCCGCTGCCGGTGACGGTGTCGGCGGTTCCGGGCGCATTGCAGATCCTGCGCACACCCTGATCGGTCTTACGAGATCAGCGAGGTCCACAAGTCGCCGAGCTGATCGACCAACGCGTCGAACGCGCCGCTGAAGTCGGCCGGTGCCGGTCCCTCCGTGTCCAGCCAGGGGAATATCGGGATGTAGGTACCGCCGGGCAGAAACGGATTCAGCATCACGTACCACGATGCCGCGAAGTCGATCAGCACCTGGACGACGTGCGGCAGCGGTACCAGCGGGTCCGCGGAGGGGTCGGCCGTCAAGCTGGCCCACAAATCCGCCCACGGCTTGCCGAAATCCAAGGTGAACGTGGTGCCGGCCCAGGGGTAGACGTCTGAGCCGTCCGAACCGATGCTGGTACCGGGGAACCCGAACGCACCCTCGACCGCGCCGTGCGGGTCGGTGATGGTGGGGCCCTCCGTCGGGAAGGTGTAGCCGCTGCGCAGCTCCGAGATCGGTACCTGACCGTAGCCCTGCAGCAGCGCAACCCAGCCGTCGAAACTGCAGAACATGGAGTCACACGCGGTGTTGGTGGGCAGTTGCGCCTGCAGAAAACCAATCACTTGCTCACCGAGCGGCTTCGAGAACGCCGGAATCGGAATCAACATGTCGACCAGTGCCTGGATTCGCGGCGGGTCCCCGAGATCGATACCCCAGATGTTCGTCTCGCTCGGGACGAACCATGGCCCGCTGAAGAACTGCGAGTAGGAGAACGCATCGACGGCCCGCAGCGCGTTGGCCGGGATGTTGATCAGGGTGTACAGCAGATTCAGCGGAACATTGGCCAGGTCACCATCGGCAGTCAGCTGAACAGCGACCCGGGCGGGGGCGACCTCGGGTAGGGCTGGACTGACGGCGGCCAGACCAGCAGCCGTCGACATCACAGCGACGACAGCAGCCGGCCACCTCAGGGCATGCATGATCCACTCCTTGACGCTGAGGACAGCGCGCGTCAAGACACGCGACAATGATTACAGCGCAAGACAATTCGAACGGAACGAACGCCGGGGGAAGCGCTCGGGTTAACCTACCCTAAGAATCAGGTACCAGCAGCTCTGCGCGTCTGTGAGTTATCCCACGCCCCGGCTGAGCCAGGACACTTCCGCGCCTTCACCGCCGTCGCGGTAGGCCTCCAGCGCGTCGTCCCACGCGGTGCCCAGCACGGTCTCCAGCTCGGCCGCCAACGCATCGGCGCCGGCCGCCATCAAAGTACGCAGGCGGTTCTCGCCGACCATCACGTCACCGTTGGCACTCATCGTCCCGCTCCACAGGCCCAACTGCGGTGTGTGACTGAATCGCTGGCCGTCCACCCCGGCGCTGGGGTCTTCGGTGACCTCGAACCGCAGCACCGACCACGAGCGCAGCGCACTGGCCAATTGGGCGCCGGTGCCCACTGGACCGACCCAATTGACCACGGCCCGCAGCTGCCCCGGCATGGCCGGTTGCGGGGTCCAGTTGAGCTTCGCCTGGCCGTTGCGGGCACCCAGAGCCGAGGTCAGAGCCCACTCGACATGCGGGCACACCGCCGCCGGCGAAGCGTGGATGTACACCACGCCGCTGGTCACGTCGGCGAATTGATTCGTCGCGCGCATCAGTTGCTCCTTCGGCTCCACGAGGGACGTCTTCCCCAACGACCTGGCGGTACCGAACTGAACGGTGATGCAGCTGAGTATTTAGTGTTGTATGTGTTTATTGTGCCTTGTGTGACGCCTGTTGGCTAGTCCCGGCCGTAGGCTGCCACCACGGCGTCCGACAGGGCCGGCCACAGGTCGAGGGCCCAGTCCCCGAAGTCGCGGTCGGTGAGCACCACCAACGCCCGCCCAATAGCCGGATCAGCCCAGATCAGAGTGCCTGACTGGCCAAAATGACCGAAGGTGCGCACCGAGTTCGTCGCACCTGTCCAATGCGGCGATTTGCCATCCCGTATCTCAAACCCCAGGCCCCAGTCATTCGGGCGCTGCGGCCCATACCCGGGCAGCACGCCGTCCAGACCTGGGAACTGCACACTGGTCGCCTCGGCATGCAGCTGCGCAGACACGGTGGCGGGTGCGAGCAGGTCGCCGGCGAAGGCGACCAGGTCGGCGAGGGTCGAGATGCCCCCGAAACCGGCCGCGGCGGCTCCCCCGTCGAGCCGGCTCGCTGTCATGCCCAGCGGCTCGAACACCGCCTCGGTCAGATAGCGCCCGAACTCGATTTCGGCTGCCCGTTGCACTGCCTCGGCGAGCACTGCGAAACCGTGGTTGGAGTACACCCGGCGGGTACCCGGCTTGGCCAGGATGCGGTCGGAGTCGGGCGAGAGCCCGGAGGCGTGGGCGAGCAGATGGCGCACCGTGGCGCCCGGCGGCCCGGCTGGGGTGTCCAATTCGATGGCCCCCTCCTCCACCGCTACCTGCACGGCCCGCGCCACCAAGGGTTTGGTCACCGACGCCAGGTAGTACGGCCGCGCGACGTCACCGTGGGTGGCCAGCGCTCCCCGCGGGCCTATGACGGCGGCGGCCGCATGATCGACCGGCCAATCGTCGAGGACGGCAAGGGGGGCCAGGGCTTCAGCGGCGCACATCGGCAGCCAGCCTAACGGCGAGGCGGCTCACCGGCGGCGAGACTGCCCTCAGGCCGGCGGCTGCGCGCGCAGCGCATCACGGATCGCCTTGCGGTGACTGCTCGCGCTGCAACCAAACCAGCGCTGGCAGGACCGGCTGAGCACACTCTGCTCTGCGTAGCCCAATTCACGGGTCAGGTGCGCCAGGCTGATGTCGGTGTCGCGGAGGTAGCGGTGCGCGGCGTCGCGGCGAACCCCGTCGACCAGAGCGGCGAAGGTGGTCTCCTCGACAGCCAGCCGCCGATGCAGCGCCTTGGGATGTAGACCCAACTGGCCGGCCACCAGCTCCAGACTGACGGTGCCGGTAGGAAGAAGCTGGCGGGCGATCGCGCGCACCGAGCCAGAGATGCCCGGCGTCTCAGCGGTGACGCCCTGCAGGTAGCGCACCATGGCCTGGTGCGCTTGGTCGTCGCGGTGCAGCGGCCGGTCCAGGTCGACGCTGCGGAAGGTAAAGCCGGCGATGGGTTGCGCGAAGTATGGGCGACAGCCGAAGTAGGCAACGTAGTCGCGCACCGGGGTCAGCGCTTCGTGCGGAAGATGCACCGACAGCGGCGCATAGGGAGCGTCGAACATCATGCGCATGATGCCGAGCGAGACCCCGAGGGACAGTTCGGTGGTCTGCGGGTGCGGCGGCGATCGCTCAATGAGCACCTCGAAGGCATAGAACGATTCGCCCGCCTCGGCCCCGGGGATGATCCGCGCCGAGATCGCTGGGCTGTAGGCGGACAGGAATCGCTCCACGATCGAAAACCCGCCACCGACAGTGGCCGCGGTCCGTGCCGCCACCCCTAGCGGCCCAAAGTTCCCGATGTCTTGACGCAACGCCAGTCGGCGCCCGAAATCCGAGCAGGCAGTTGCCGCGGCCGCACTCTCGACGGCCAGGATGACGGCGAGGTACGGCACGAACACGTCGTGGGTGCCCACGGCCCGCTCGGGCACGCCCGCTGCGCGCAGTAGGGCCGCCGGGTCTCCGCCGAGCTCGGTGACCAGGTCGGGGTAACCGGACAGTGCAGTCCCACGCACGACCGACATGTCCGCAAATATCAAAGAAATGTCCGCAGATGTCAAGACTTCATCGGCATTGCGGGACATGCTGGGAACGGCATCCGGCGGAAAGGAACATCCGTGAGTTTTGACACCGTGATTCGTGGTGGCCGGTGGTTCGACGGCACCGGCGCACCGTCCCTGATCCGCGACATCGGTATCCGCGACGGTCACGTCGCCGCGATCTCCGCCGAACCGCTCGACGTGACGGGCTGCGACCAGGTGATCGAGGCCGCCGGCAAATGGGTGATGCCCGGCCTGCTCGACATCCACACCCACTACGACGTCGAGATCCTTGTCGCCCCCGGACTCTCGGAGTCGGTGCGCCACGGCGTCACCACGGTGTTGGTGGGCTCATGCTCGCTGTCCACCATCCATGTCGACGGCCAGGATGCCGGCGACCTGTTCGGTCGGGTGGAAGCCATCCCACGCCAGTACGTGGTCGACACGATCGACGCGAAGAAGACCTGGTCAACGTGCGAGGAATACATAGCGAGCCTGGAAAAGCTGCCGCTGGGCCCCAATGTGACGGCGTTCATCGGACACTCCGATATGCGGGCCGCGATCATGGGCCTGGACCGGGCGACTCGCTCCGATGATCGACCCACCGCAGCCGAGCAGGCCCGGATGGAGCAGATGCTCGACGAGGCATTGGCGGCCGGCTTCGTCGGAATGTCTTCCCAGCAGCTACTTTTCGACAAGATGGACGGTGAAGTCTGCCGCTCCCGCACGCTGCCCTCAACGTACGCCAAGCCCAAGGAACTGCGCCGGCTCAAGTCGAAGCTGCGCCGCAGCGGACGGATTCTGCAGGCCGGTCCGGATATCAAGAATCCGCTTGACGTGGTTTCGCAACTGGCGCAGGCCCTGGGCATCATCCGGCGACCGCTCAAGTCCACGCTGCTGGCCGCCGCCGACGTCAAGAGCAACCGACTGGCGATTCCGACCATCATCAAGTCGTCGCGCATGCTGAGCCGGCTCGGCGCTAATTTCCGCTGGCAGCATCTCCCGGTGCCGTTCGAGGTGTACGCCGACGGAATCGACCTGGTGATCTTCGAGGAATTCGGCTCGGGCGCCGAGGCACTGCACCTGCGGGAGTCCGTCGAACGCAACGAATTGATGCGCGACCAGGGCTACCGGCGCCGCTTCCGCAAGGACTACGAGAACAAGTACGGCCCGCGGGTATGGCATCGCGACTTCTTCGACGCCGAGATTGTCGACTGCCCCGACGCCTCAGTCATCGGAAAGTCCTTCGGGCAGGTAGGGATTGACCGAGGCGGGGTTCACCCCGTGGACGCCTTTCTCGATCTCGTGGTCGAGCACGGAACAGCGCTGCGCTGGCACACCACGATCTCCAATCACCGCCCCGAGGTGCTGAAGAAGCTTGCCGCCGAACCCGGCATCCAGATGGGCTTCTCGGACGCGGGCGCGCATCTCCGCAACATGGCGTTCTACAACATGGGCCTGCGATTGCTACGCCACGTGATGGATGCCGAGCAGGCCGGCCGGGGCTTCATGTCGGTCGAGCAGGCGGTACACCGGCTGACCGGTGAGCTGGCGGACTGGTACCGAGTCGATGCCGGCCACCTTCGCGTCGGCGACCGCGCCGACATCGTGGTGGTCGACCCCGCCCACCTCGACGACACCTTGGACAGCTACGCCGAAGAGGCCTTCGCCGCGTATGGCGGACTGTCGCGCATGGTCAACCGCAATGACCAAGCGGTGCCCGCGGTGTTCATATCCGGGCGGGCGGTGGTCCTCGACGGTCAACCGACCGGTCTGCTCGGTTCGCAGCGCACCGGAAGTTTTCTGCGCGCCGACACCCGCACGTCGGCGGTCGCGGCGCAAGCAGCACAAGCCACGGCACCTGGCGCCACAGCGGCAACATAAGGTTGACCCCATGAGTCAGACAGTGCGCGGAGTGATCTCCCGTGAGAAGGGCAAGCCGGTCGAGGTGACCGACATCGTGATTCCCGACCCCGGTGCCAACGACGTCGTCGTCGCCATCACCGCCTGCGGGGTGTGCCACACCGACCTGACCTACCGCGACGGTGGAATCAACGACAGCTACCCGTTCCTGTTGGGACACGAGGCCTCCGGCACCGTCGAGTCGGTGGGATCGGCGGTCACCGCGGTTGCGCCCGGTGACTTCGTGATCCTGAACTGGCGGGCGGTGTGCGGGCAATGCCGAGCGTGCAAGCGTGGCCGTCCGCACCTGTGCTTCGACACGTTTAACGCCTCGGTTCCAATGACGCTGACCGACGGGACCGAGCTCACCCCCGCACTGGGCATCGGAGCGTTCGCCGACAAGACACTGGTCCACGAAGGCCAGTGCACCAAGGTCGATCCCAGCGCCGACCCCGCGGTGGCGGGCCTGCTGGGATGCGGTGTGATGGCCGGCCTGGGTGCCGCGATCAACACCGGCGGCGTCACCCGCGACGACACCGTCGCGGTGATCGGCTGCGGTGGCGTGGGCGACGCGGCGATCGCCGGCGCTGCCCTGGTGGGCGCCCGGCGGATCATCGCCGTCGACACCGATGACACCAAGCTGAGCTGGGCCCGCGACTTCGGTGCGACCGACACGATCAACGCCCGCAACCAGGACCCGGTCGAGACCATCCAGGAGCTCACCGACGGCTTCGGTGCGGATGTGGTGATCGACGCGGTCGGCCGTCCGGAGACCTGGAAGCAGGCGTTCTACGCCCGCGATCTGGCTGGAACCGTTGTGCTGGTGGGTGTTCCGACTCCCGATATGCGTCTGGAGATGCCGCTGATCGACTTCTTCTCCCGCGGTGGGTCATTGAAGTCGTCGTGGTACGGCGACTGCCTTCCCGAGCGCGACTTCCCCACCCTGATCAGCCTCTACCTTCAGGGCCGGCTACCGCTGGAGCGTTTCGTCTCCGAGCGCATCGGACTGAACGACGTCGAGAAGGCGTTCGGCCGGATGCACGACGGCGAAGTGCTGCGGTCGGTCGTGGTGCTGTGACCGCCCAACCGATCCAGCGCGTCGTCACCCACGGCGCCTTCGAACTCGATGGCGGCAGTTGGGAAGTCGACAACAACATCTGGGTCGTCGGTGACGAATCTGACGTAGTGGTCTTCGATGCCGCACACGATGCGGAGGCGATCGTGGAAGCCGTCGGCGGACGCAATGTGGTGGCGGTGGTGTGTACCCACGGCCACAATGACCACATCACCGTGGCGCCGGAGCTGGGTCGCCGGCTCGACGCACCGGTACTGCTGCACCCTGGCGACGACATGCTGTGGCAGATGACGCACCCGGACAGTGACTTTCGTGCGATCGCCGACGGGGACACCCTCACCGTCGGCGGCCTGGAACTGCGGGCGCTGCACACCCCCGGACACTCACCGGGGTCGGTCTGCTGGCATGCGCCCGATCTGGGGGCGGTGTTCAGCGGCGACACGCTGTTCTGCGGCGGTCCAGGTGCGACAGGCCGGTCGTTCTCGGACTTCCCGACCATTTTGGCGTCGATATCGGAGCGACTCGGCCAACTGCCGGCCGACACCGTGGTGTACACCGGGCACGGCGACAGCACCCGTATCGGCGACGAGCTGGTTCATTACGACGAGTGGGTGGCCCGCGGCCACTGACGACACGGCGCGAGGAACGAGCGACGTGAAGGAAGCGGCCCTCCAGGCCGGCCACTGACGACGCGGCGCGAGGGGCCCGGCCCCTGAACCTCAGTGCCCGCGCAGGATTCGCCGTTTCTCCTCCGCGAACTCCTTCTCGGTCAATGCCCCGGAATCACGCAGGGCCGTAATCGTCTTGAGCTGCTCAATGCGGATTCCTTCCCCCTGGGGAATGAATCGGTCCTCGTTGAGATCCGTCTCCGGGCCGATCGCCGCGCCCATCGGGCTGCCTCGGCGCGCGCGAAACAACCTCGCTGCAAACAGATCCAGCAGGCCGAGGACGAAGACCGCCGGAAACACCCAGACGAAAGCCCAGTGACCGGAGGGCTTTCCGAACGCCAGTCGGGGAGCGATGTAGGCGCCCACTTCCCCGTCGGTGGTGATCTGGTAGTCACCGGCTTCGGCCACCCGCACCCGCCACAACCGCCGCCGAGAGTCGTTGTTGACGGTGGTGGTCATCCCGATGCTCTCCTGGAACTCCGGTTCGGGCACCCCGGTCGGTGGCGTCACTGCCACGCTGATCGGTGGCACCGGCAGCCCGCCCCCGGAGGGACTTGAAATGACCCTGGTGTGCAAATTGACCGTGACCTCACCCGCCGGCAGGTGCACGGTGCCCACTCCCGGAATCGGCACCTCGCCATAGGCGTCGTACCGGTCAAGCACAAAGACGTTGAGTATCAGGGCAACCACGAAGCCGATCACCCCGATGGCCATCAAGACGGCCGCCATGGCAACCGGAATGCGTCGGATCGCCTGCCGCGCGCTCACTTACGGAAGTGTGCCATGGATTGCCCGTGGCGCTAACGTCTGTGGTGATATCGATGAAGGTTCGTCACGGTCGGAGGTGCCCATGCCCGAGTCGAGCATCGTCGTCCGCCCCGAGCCCGGCGGCACTCCCTCGAAGAGATTGCAGGCGGCCGGGCTGGCCCACGCCACCGGAGTCTTCGAGCAGCTCGCGGCAACCGTTCCGCTGCCCGCCGCGCCGCAGCCGATCGTCGTCGCCGACTACGGCGCCGCCACCGGCTACAACTCCATGCTTCCGATCGGCGCCGCCATAGCGGCGTTTCGTCGTCGGACCCGGGCCGACCATCCGGTGTTGGTCGCCCACACCGACCTGCCGGACAACGACTTCACCGCGCTGTTCACCACGCTGGCTGAGGATCCCGACAGCTATACCCGCAAGGACCCGGCCGCCTTCCCGTCGGCGATAGGCCGCTCCTTCTACCAGCAGATTCTGCCGTCGCAGAGCGTCACCCTCGGCTGGACCTCCTGGGCGACGATGTGGCTGCGCAGGCCCGCTGACGGGCTGCCGGACTTCTCCGGGCACGTCCATGTCGACCACAGTGGCGATGACGCCGCGCGGCGCGCCTACGCCCGTCGAGCCGCCCAGGACTGGCATGACTTCGTGGCGTTCCGCGGTCGGGAACTGAGCCCCGGCGGGAAACTTCTGGTGTTGACCGCGGCCGTCGACGCCGCCGGCCGATCGGGCTACCAGCCGTTGCTCGACGCCATCGTCTCGGTGCTCGACGAGCAGGTGCGCGAGGGTCGGCTCACCCGCGATGAAGTTGCGCGCATGACCATTCCGGCACTGGGCCGCACCGAGAAGGAGCTTCGTGCTCCGTTCGCCCCGGCAGGACGGTTCGAGTCTCTGACGATCGAGCGCCTCGAGGTATTCGATGCCGAAGATCGGTTCTGGGATCGCTACCTGCTCGACGGCAATGCGGGCGCGCTGGGTGCGCACTGGGCATCCTTCATCAGCACCGCCGTGCTTCCGACGCTGGCGGGCGCCCTGGCGGGCGGGGCAGATGACCCGCGCGCGACCGATTTCCAACGTCACCTGGAGGCCGGCGTAGCCGCCCGGCTAACAAGTAATCCGCGTCAGGTACAGATTCCACTGGCGCTGGTCGTCTTGACCAAGCAGCGCTAGCCGACCGGGATCTCGCCTGCCGGGGCTTCGGTGGACTCTGGGGCCGGATTCTCCGGGAACTCTGCGGGGGGCGGCACCACAGGCTCGGGGCTGGGCGTGAACGCGGGCGGCGGTTCGAAGGTCGGCGACGGGGAGAACGTGGTGGTGATCGACACCGTGGTACGAACGCTGGAGTCCGTTCCGGTGTCTGCGGCGCGACGCAACACCAGCACTGCAACCGTGCCCAGCAACAGCGCAAGCAGCGCGGCCAACAGCACCACGGGCACCGGTCGTCGATACCATGCCGCGCCGCCCCGCTCGCCGAGCATCTCCGGGTCCGGCGGCGCCGGCTGAGTCAGCGGGACGGGCGCCGGCCACGGTGGTGGTGTCACCAAGGGCTGCAACCCCGCGTCCGGACCGAACTCGGCTGCATCGGGCGACGCCTGCTCCGGCGGCGCCACCGGCTCGGGGAACGGTGTGGGCTCCTCGGGCGGTGGTGCTTTCTTCGGGACGGCTGCCACGTTGCCTGCCACGCTCAGCGCCGCACCGATCGCCGCGGTCAACTGGGGCCGCGGCGAGCTGATGACAGGGACTCCAAAACGCTGCGACAGGCCCGTCGTAACCGTGGGCATGTTCGCCCCACCGCCTACCGAGACGATCGCCGACAGTCCGTTGGGAAGGAGGCGGCTCTGCTCCAAGTCTTGGTGCAGGACCGCGAAAAAACCTTCGAGAGGCTGCCGCAGGGCCTCGTCGAGTTCGACCCGGGTGAGCCATGCCCCACCGTGGAAGCCGGCGAGTTCGGCCACCGTCTCCGAGGAAAGCTGTTCCTTGGCGTCGCGGCACTGACTGCGCAGTCTGGTCAGCGAACCCACCGTGGCAGGCCCGTCGGTGTTTCCACCCAGATCGGCCACCACGTGATCGAGCAATGCCTGATCGATCACGTCCCCGGAAAAGACGGTGCTGCGTCGGGTGGCACCGAGCGGTTCGAAACCACGGCCGGCATCGACGAAGGTGACGTTGGTTCCGCTGCCCCCGAAGTCGCACACCGCGATGACCCCGTCACCCGGCAGACCAGGATTGGCCTGCAATGCGGTCAGCACCGCCTGGGTATCGGAGATCAGCGACACCGGGTGTTGCGCCCACTCCGACACGCGGCCCAGCGCGGTGCGAAGCGCGCCGACGGCCTCGCGCGACCAGTGCGCGGGATAGCTGACCGCCACCGCCGGCGGTATCGGACGGCCCTCGGTGACCGCATAAGCCAGCGCATGCAACCCATCAGCAAGCAGCTGCTCGGCGCGGTGAGTGGACCCGTCGCTCGCCACCACCGGACCACCGCCACCAACGCGGTCCACGAAGTCGCTCACCGCGAGTCCCCGGTCATGCAGGTCGGAATTGACCGCGGAGTTCTCCGAGGGCATGCCGATCTGCGACGGCCGATCCCGAAACAGCGTCAGTACTGGCCGACGGGTGATCGCACGATCGGCGGTGACGGCCGCCAGTGTGGTCGCCCCGACGGACATACCCAACGCGGGGCCAGTCTCTTGCGCCATGCCGTCCCATCCACGGTGTCCTCCGGCGGTCAAAGAGCGCCGATCGGCGCAATTTTATCGGTGAATCTCCGATAAACCCCGCATTGCAGCACCGTTGGTGCGCCGGAGAACTCGCGCCGGACGCCATTGCGGGGTGGGCGCCGCCGCCGACAGCGGCCCACGTCATCCCCCTGGAAAACCCGACCGAACCGGGTGTCACGACAGCGTCCACGGACCCGCGGGAAGTTTGCTCGGGAAGCCTCTCGGCGGCGGTCATCTGACCGATACACCGCAGACACCCCCCGGTAACCGGAAGCTGATTCGACGCTAGGCTCAGTTGCGCCTCAGATCTTCGCCAGGGGCTACTCAGTGTCGTGTCCGGGAGTGGTCAGAAATCGCCGAATATGTTCACTGCCAGGGGTGTCTGCTGCGTACGAGGCGCTGCATATGCCACCATAGAGCGGTGAACCCACGTCGGATACTTCGTTCCCTCGGTGTTGTTCTGGCCCTGACCTGGCTGCTGCACAGCACCGCCGTCACCCCTCCCGCCGCCTATGCGGACCCGTGTCCTGATGTCCAGGTTTTGTTTGCTAGAGGTACCACCGAGGAACCCGGCCTCGGTGCGACCGGGCAAGCATTCGTCGACTCGCTACGGACCCGCTTGCCCGAGCGGCCGTTGGACGTCTACGCGATCGATTACCCCGCCACCAACGACTGGCCGACAGGCATTCAGGGCATCCGCGACGCCACCAGCCACATCGAGGCCACCGCGGCGAACTGCCCGGAAACCAAGATGGTGCTGAGTGGTTTCTCGCAGGGTGCGGCGGTCATGGGCTTCTCCACCGCCAACGCCATACCGGACGGGGTGGAAGGCGTCGATATACCGCGGCCAATGCCCCCAGAGGTGGCAGACCACGTCGCCGCCGTCGTGCTCTTCGGAACTCCGAATGAGCGGGCGATGAACTTCCTCGGTCAGCCGCCGCTGGTGATCGGCCCGGCCTACGCCCCCAAGACCATCCAGCTGTGCATGCCTGAAGACCCGGTCTGCTCCGAGGGGCTGAATTTTTCCGCGCACGCACCCGGTGCCTACAACGGGATCGCCGACGAAGGCGCGTCCTATGCAGCAAACAGGCTCTAACCACGGTGTTCGACCCACTCGACCGTCATCGCGATTTGCTCATCCCCCACCCGCGGGCCACCACAGCGACCCGGACATGTCAGCATTCAAGGATGAATCTGCCTAACTCGGTTCGCATCTTCGCTGCTTCGGTGATGCTGACGGGAACCCTGGTGGCAGCACCGCTGGGCGTCCCGTCAGCTGCCGCAGAGCCCTGCCCGGACGCCGAGGTGGTTTTCGCCCGAGGCTCCGGGCAGCCGGTCGGCCTCGGGGACGTCGGCGACGCGTTCGTCACCTCCCTCAAGGAGCAGCTGCCGGAACGCAACGTCAGCGTTTACGCAGTCGAATACCCGGCGAGCACCGACTATCACAACAGCGCCGTGCTCGGCGAGAGCGACGCCACTGCCCACATCCAGGGCACCGTCGCCAACTGCCCCAACACCAAACTGGTGCTCGGCGGTTACTCGCAGGGCGCAAGTGTCATCGCGATGTCGAGCAATGCGCTTCCGACTCCGGTGGCCAACCACGTGGTCGCGGTGGCACTTTTCGGCCCGCCGTCCAGCCCGTACTCCACCTCACTGTGGGGCGGCCCGCTGCCCGTCCTGGCCTCGTCCTACCAACCGAAGAGCATCGACTTCTGCCTGGCAGGCGATATCTACTGCGAAGACAGTGGCAGTGTCGTCCCCCACCTGATGTACGTGCAGGACGGTAAGGCCATCGAGGCGGCGACTTTCGTGGCGAATCGCGTCACCGCGGCGCAGACCGGCAGCTAGAGCTGTCGGTCGGGAACCGCCCCAGCCACGGTTGTTTGGACAGCGCTCCGGTCAGAACAGGGTCGGAATCCGCGCATCGATCAGATGCGGCCCCGGCTCGGCGACGGCCCGGCTGAACTGCTCGGCGAGTTCCTCACAGGTGGTGGCGACCGTCGCCGGTACACCGAATCCCTCGGCGATCTTGGCGAAGTCCATGTTGGGCCGCGACAGGTCAAGCAGGTCGTTTGCTTTGGGCCCGCCACCTTCGGCGCCGACCCGGGCCAGTTCCAAGCGCAGGATCGCGTAGGCGCTGTTGTTGATCAGCACCGTGGTGATATTCAGGTTCTCGCGCGCCATGGTCCACAGTGCGGAGATGGTGTAGGCCGCGCTGCCGTCGGCCTGCAGCGCGATCACCGGCCGGTCCGGGGCAGCCACAGCCGCACCCAGCGCGACCGGCAGACCCTGACCGATAGCCCCGCCGGTGAGAGTGAGGACGTCGTGACGCGGTGCACCTGCGGTGGCGGCAGGCAGCATCAGGCCCGAGGTGTTGGATTCGTCGGAGATGATCGCGTTGTCGGGCAGCAGCGCCCCGATCACCTGCACCCAGTTCTGCGGGGTGAGCGGCCCGGCCGGCAGTTCGGGGACGGCGGCGGGCGCGGGCCGCGGCTGCACCCCGGGTGCCACCGCTTCGGCCAACTGCTCCAGGGCGGCTACCACGTCGGTCTCCAGGCCAGCCAGATTGTGCACGACGCAGCCCTCGGGAACCAGGTCACTCGGCTTGCCCGGGTAGGCGAAGAACGACACCGGCGAGCGAGTGCCGGCCACCACCAGATGTTTGACGCCGTCCAGCTGGAAGGCCGCCTGCTCGGCCAGATAGCCGAGCCGGTCGATCGCCGGCACCCCCGCGCCGCGGACGAGCCGCGCCGGGAAGGTCTCGATCAGTGCGCGCACCCCGGTCGCGGCGGCGATCCGGTCGGCGGCTTCCAGGGCTCGGATGTCGGAGACGGCGGGCCCGCCGATCAGGATGGCCACGGGCTCGCCGCTGCCCAGGACAGCGGCGACTTCGGCGACGGCCTGTGGGTCGGGGGCAGCTGCGGGTACCGGTTCCACCGGTCCGGCCGCCTGCGCCCCGTCTTCCCAGGAGATGTCGGCAGGCAGGATCAGGTTGGCCACCAGCGCCGGACTGGCCATCGACGCCGCGACCGCCTCTGCGGCATCGCGCCCCACGTCACCACCGGCACCGGTGCGCCGCGACCAGCCGTGAGTCCAGTCGGTCAGCGGCTCGATGTCGGACTCCAGCGGCGCGTCGTACTTCTTGTGATAGGTGGCGTGATCACCGATCACGTTGACCATCGGCACGTGCGCACGTCGCGCGTTGTGCAGGTTGGCCAGGCCATTGCCCAACCCTGGTCCCAGGTGCAACAGGGTGGCAGCCGGTTTCTCCGCCACCCGGGCATACCCGTCCGCGGCCCCGGTCACCACACCTTCGAAGAGGCACAACACCCCGCGCATCTGCGGCACCGAGTCCAAGGCGGCCACGAAGTGCATCTCCGAGGTTCCGGGATTGGCGAAGCAGACCTGCACCCCGCTGTCGACCAGAGTGGCGATCAGGGCCTGGGCTCCGTTTGTCATGTGGCTGCCTTTCTTGCCGGGCACCGGGGTAAGAGGAACGCTCGCGATCTGCTGCCTATAGAAGCACGCCGGGGTTCAAGATCCCGGCGGGGTCGAAGGCGTCCTTGATCCGGCGCATGAGGGCGATCTTCACCGGGTCCTCCAGCTCCAGGAAATGCTGCGTCTTGACCCTGCCCAAACCGTGCTCTCCGGAGATGGCTCCGCCGAGGGCCATGGCGGCCGCGAAGATGTCGTGCAGCAGTCCGTGCCGGATCTCGTCATCGGCGCAGAACACCGCCAGATGGACGTTACCGTCGCCGGCATGTCCACAGCCGACCACACCGGCCCCTGCGGCTTGCGCGAATCCCTGTGCCTTGGTGAGGAACTGGTGCATCATCGCCCGCGGGACCACCACGTCGATGACGTCGTGGGCGCCGGCCGCCTTTGCCGTCCAGAACGCCTTCTCCCGGGCCTCGATCAGCGCATGCGCCGAATTGCCCTCAAGCACATAGACATCAACGGCACCGAGCGAGGCCAGAAGTTCACCCAGCATGGCGACATCGTCATCGAGACGTTCGCGATCGCGGTTCTCCACTCCCACAACGAGGTACGCCTCCGCGGTCTCACGCACCGTGTCTGGGATACCCAGGTTCAGACTCTGCGAGTAACTGATCGCCGCCAGGGTGAGTTTGTCGACGTATTCGAGGATCACCGGATCCACTCCGCTGCGCACGACTTCCGGAACCGCTCGCATCACCGCCGGCAGATCGCTGAACGGCGCCAGCAGCGTGGCAGAGTGCCCGAGGCGGGGATAGAGCCGCACGGTGACCTCAGTGGCCAGGGCACACGTACCCTCCGAACCGATGATCAGCTGAGTCAGGTCATAACCGGTGGACAACTTGGTGATTCGCCCGCCGGTACGGATCAGCTCGCCGGTCGGCAGCGCTGCCTGCAGCCCAAGCACATTGTTGCGGGTCACCCCGTACTTGACCGCGCGCATGCCGCCGGCGTTGGTACCGACGTTTCCGCCGATGCTGGCCGACAGCTCGCCGGGGAAGACGGTGTACATCAGCCCCGCCTGGGCCGTCGCGATATCGAGGTCTGCCAGCGTGACCCCGGGCTGCACCACGGCGACCTGATTGTCGGTGTCGATCTCCAGGATCGCGTTCATCCGCTCGAAGGAGATCAGCAGGCCCTCGGGGCACGGTCGCGCCCCGGCCGACATGCCGGTGCCCGAACCGCGGGCGGTCACCGGCACCTTGGCCTCGGTCGCCGCGGCCAACAGCGCCGCCACCTGCTCGGCGGTCTGGGGACGAGCGACATAGCGCGGCAGCACCGGGGCCCCGACGAGCGCCTCGTCGTGGCCGTAATCGGGACCGATCTGCTCACCGGTCAGAAGTCCCGCTGCTCCGACAATGTCGGCGAACCTGCGCGTGGCGTCGGCGTCTACCGTGCCCATGGCGTCCCTACTTTCCGAATCCGGCGTCACGAAGCGCCTGAGCCATCGACCCGCCCGCCGGTGCCGCGTCCCGGCGCCCAGCACTGTTGCCGGGACGCCGCCCACGATTCTGCTTGGCGGTGTCGACTCGCGCAGCCGGTTTGGCCGCCGGGCCGCGGGCAGGCTTGTCGGCCGACTTGTCTCCCAGCCTCAGCGTCAGCCCGATGCGCTGGCGGTCGACGTCGACGTCGACGACTTTGACCTTCACCACCTGGCCAGATCGGACCACCTCATGCGGATCGGAGACGAAGCGGTCTGCCATGGCCGAGACATGCACCAGGCCGTCCTGGTGCACCCCGACGTCGACAAAGGCCCCGAAGGCGGCGACATTGGTCACCACCCCCTCCAGCACCATGCCGACTTTGAGGTCGCCCACCTTCTCCACTCCCGCCGCGAACGTCGCCGTGGAGAAAGCCGGCCGCGGGTCGCGTCCGGGCTTCTCGAGCTCGGCCAGGATATCGGTGACGGTGGGAACCCCGAACCGCTCGTCGGCAAAGTCGCCGGGTTGCAGCGATCGCAATGTTCTTTCATCACCGATGATCTCAGCCAGGGACACGCCCGAGCGGTCCAGGATGCGCCGGACCACCGGATAGGCCTCCGGGTGCACCCCCGAGGAATCCAGCGGGTCATCTCCGTCGCGGATCCGCAGGAACCCGGCACACTGTTCGAATGCCTTGGGCCCCAGCCGTGGCACGTCGAGCAAGGCGCCCCTACTGCGGAATGGGCCGGTCTGGTCGCGGTGGGCCACGATGGCCTCAGCCAAGGACTCCGACACCCCCGACACCTTGGCCAGCAACGGAGCCGAGGCGGTGTTGAGGTCTACGCCCACGGCGTTCACCGCGTCTTCGACCACCGCATCGAGGCTGCGCGCCAGGGTCCCCGGTGTCACGTCATGCTGATATTGGCCGACGCCGATCGACTTGGGCTCGATCTTGACCAGCTCGGCCAGCGGGTCCTGCAGCCGTCGAGCGATCGAGACCGCCCCACGCAGGGTGACGTCGAGGCCGGGAAGCTCGTGCGCGGCGTATGCCGACGCCGAATACACCGAAGCGCCGGCCTCGCTCACCATCGCCTTGACCGGTGCAGGGGCACCGGCCGACTGAAGGTCGGCGATCAGCTCGGCGGCCAGGGCGTCGGTCTCCCGCGACGCGGTGCCGTTGCCGACGGCGATCAGATCGACACCATGGCGGGCCACCAGGGCGGCCAGTGCCGCCTTGGCCTGATCCCACTGCCGCTGCGGTTGGTGCGGGAAGATCGCGCAGGTATCGACGACCTTGCCGGTGCCGTCGACGACGGCGACCTTCACTCCGGTCCGAAAGCCCGGGTCAAGGCCAAGCGTGGTGCGGTTGCCCGCCGGCGCCGCCAACAGCAGGTCCTTGAGGTTCTTGGCGAACACTGCCACTGCGTCCTGCTCGGCACGTTGCCGCAAGCGCATTCGGGCGTCGACGGCCGCCGAGAAAGCCAACCGGGTGTCCCACGCCCACCGCACGGTGTCGGCCAGCCAGGCCGTGGCCTGGCCGGGCGCGGTCATGTCCACGCCCAGCGACGAGGCCACCATCGCGTGGTACGGCAGGTTGTCGCCGCCGTCGAAGGCCAGCGCCAGGGCGTCCTCCTTCTCGCCGCGCAACACCGCCAAGACCCGATGCGACGGCATGGTCTCGAGCGCTTCACTGAACTCGAAGTAGTCGCGGAATTTCTGTGCTGCAGCACTCTTGGCAGCATCTTCGGAGCGCGGCATGGTCCGCAGTGTTCCGGCCGACCAGAACTTCTCGCGGACCGCTCCCACCAGCTCGGCATCCTCGGCGGCCCGCTCGACCAGGATCGCCCGGGCGCCTTCCAGGGCTGCCGCGGCGTCGGCGACCTCCTCGCCGGTGTATTCCGCGGCGAGCTGCTGGGGGTCCAGTGTGGGATCGGCGAGCAGTCGGTCGGCCAGCGGCTCCAAGCCGGCCTCGCGGGCGATCTGCGCCTTGGTGCGTCGTTTGGGCTTGTAGGGCAGGTAGATGTCCTCGACGCGGGCCTTGGTGTCGGCTGACAGCAGCGCGTTGCGCAGATCGTCGGTGAGCTTGCCCTGTTCTTCGATCGACGACAGGACCGCAGCTCGACGGTCGTCAAGTTCGCGCAGGTAGCGCAGCCGCTCCTCCAGGGTGCGCAACTGGCCATCGTCAAGGCTGCCGGTCACCTCTTTGCGGTAGCGGGCGATGAACGGCACCGTCGCCCCCTCATCGAGAAGCGCGACGGCTGCCGCCACCTGCCGCTCGGCCACCGCCAGTTCGTCTGCAATACGGGTATTCACCGGTTTGAGGGTCACGTTCGCGCTCACGCCGACGGACCCTACCGAACGGCGCTGACAGTTCCCGTGTGCGGCACGGCGTGACTTTTGACCGTACGCAGGGTGTCTACGATGCCGCCCACGTCGGCGTCTAGGCGTGCCGACCGGATCTATCCACAGTTGCCCGGTTCATCCACAAACCACCATTCGACCACTGGCTGTAGAACATTTGTTCGATAGATTGAGGACGTGTCGAATCCCGCTCAGGTCCTTGCCCCGGCCGCGGCTGCGCGTGCAGCGATCCGTGCGGACCTGGCACTGATCGACGGCGCCCAGAACCGGCTGCGGGGCGCCGACACAGACGTGGTGGGCAACGCGTTTCGCGTCGAGATCGCCGAACATCTTGAGACCAGCACCGAGTCAACCGTGGCCTGTCCTACCGCATCTTCGGCGAGATCGCCGATCCGGCCGATGGCCCCGACGACCCGCGACTGCCCGCCGACACCAAGGTCGCCGACCTACTGTGGTCGCGCCTGCGCATCGCTCGGACGGAGGTTCGGCGCCGGTTCCGCATCGCGGCCCGAATACGGCCGCGGCGCAACCTGACCGGCCCCCCGGCCCCGCCGGACCTTCCCGAAGTCGCCGCTGCTGTCGAGGACGGCCGTATCGGTGATGACCACATCAAGTCCGTCATCACCGCCCTCGACCAGCTGCCCGCCAGCGTCGCAACCGCCGATCGCCAGGCCGCCGAACGCACCCTGGTGCGTCATGCCGGCAAACACGACGCCGCCTTCGTAACCGCCCTGGGGTACGCCATCGCCGACGTCCTGAACCCCGACGGCAACTTCACCGACGAGGACCGGGCACGGCGGCGCAACCTTGTCCTGGGCCGCCAGGGCCACGACGGGATGAGCCGGCTCACCGGTTGCATCGACCCCGAAGCCCGCGCCTACCTCGAAGCCGTCATCGCTGCGGTTCGCCCCGGCCACCGCCAACCCGACGACTCCGCCGACCGCGATACTCGATCGTCGGGGCAACGCTGTCATGACGCACTCACACTGGCTCTGCGCCACGGCATCGAGTCCGGCGCCATCGGCACCCACCGCGGTATCCCCGTGACCGTCATCGTCACCACTAAGCTCGCCGACCTCGACCAGGCAGCCCGCGCCATGGCCGACCCGGGTGTCCCGATGCCAGGCCCTGCCCGCACCGGCGGCGGAAGCCGCCTGCCGATGCGTGACCTGATCCGCATGGCAGCTAACTCGATTCACTACTTGGCGGTCTTCGATAACCACTCCGAACGGCCGCTGTACCTGGGCCGCAGCAAGCGAATCGCGACATTGGATCACCGGATCATCTGCCACGCCCGCGACCGCGGTTGCACCCGACCGAACTGTTCGGAACCCGGATACCGCTGCGAAGTCCATCATTCGACCGCCTGGGCCCGGGACGGGAAGACCAACGCCGACGAGCTCTACTTTGGCTGCGGACCCGATCACGGCGGCGCAACCCGTGGCGACCTACTGACCGTGGTCACCAAACAAGGCCGGCTGGCCTGGACTGACGGCACTGCTCCCCCGCAGATCAACCATCTGCACCATCCAGAGGAGCTCCTGAATTCCGACCCAGATCCATAGCCGCGGGCATCGCAGGGTTATCGGGGCTACGAATGGCCACTAATCTGACGCAGCTGCCCCTTGGCGATCTTGCCCCCGGACGAGCGCGGCAAGTGATCAATGACGACAAGCCGTTCGGGCAGAAGCTCTTTGGACACCCCGAGCTCCAGCAAATGCTCGACGAGCTCAGCCAGCTCCAGGCTGCGTGCGCCCGTGAGTTCAGCATCGGCAAGCTCGATATACACGCAGACCTTTTCGCCGAACACCTCGTCACGCATCGGCACGGCCGCCGCCACCGCAATCGCCGGATGCGTCATGACGGCATCCTCCACTTGGGCGGCGCTGATGTTCTTGCCGCCGCGCAGGATGAAGTCCGATGTTCGGCCGGTGACGCGCAGGTAGCCGTCGGCGTCGATCTCGCAGATGTCTCCCATGCGCATCCAGCCGTCGGCGGTGAACAATTTGTCGTGATCAACGCCGTTCAGATACCCCAAACTGGTGGCAGGTCCCCGGCACGCGGGCTGGCCGCTACCGGTGTCGGTCACGTCGGTATTGCCGTCCTCACCCCCGAACAGCCGAACAGCCATCTCAGCGACGATCCGCCCGCCGGTCCGCAACCGCCGCTCCAAGGGGTCCTTGAGCGTGGTTGCGCTGAGCACCCCGGTCTCGTTGGAGCCGTAGAACTGCAAGATCTTTGCCCCGGTCAGCGCCTCGAATTCTGCGGCCGGCCGGTAGGGCAACGCCTCTCCCCCGGTGTAGACCACCCGCAGCGAACTCAGATCGAACTCACGGCTGGCTGCGTCGGCCATGATCATGGTCAATTGGGTGCTGACGCAGCACAATACGGTCACCCGGTGCCGCTCTATGGCGGCGCAGGTGGCGGCCGCGCTGAAGCGGTCCAGCAGGATGGCGGTGGCGCCCAGGTGTATCGGCGTCACGTGACTGGTCCAGATTCCGAAGCCGAACGGGGTCGGGATGATGGGCAGGAAGACATCGTCGGAGCTCAGTTGGCCGTTGGCGACAGCCAGCTGGTGAAAGTAGTACCAACGGTTCTGGGTGTGCACCACACACTTGGGCAGCCCGGTGGTCCCCGAGGTCGAGTTGATCAGGAAGACGTCGTCTGCCCCCAGCGGCTGACCCGGCGCACCGATGTCAGTCGCGGCCTTGAGTGCCTCGATGCTCACGGTCGCGATCCCCAGCCCGGCCGCGGTGTCGAGACGCTGGTGGTCGGTGATGAGCAGTTGAGCCTGGGAGGCGGCCAGAATCGCGCCGACCTCACGGGTTCCAGCCCGTGCACCGATGCCCACGACCACCGCGCCGCAGCGCTCGATCGCCACGAACAGCACGTGGATGGCGGCAGAGTCACCGTGCCACACAGCGATGCGATTGCCGGGTCCTACGCCCGCAGCGGCCAGTCGTGCCGCGAGCGCGTCCGCCGCGGAGTCGAATTGCGGCCAGGTCAACCCCGCGCCGGGGTAGTCGACGTAGGCGTCCCGGTCGGGGAAGTGTCTTGCGTTGTGGCGTACCGCGTCTGACAGTGTGCGCTGCGACCACCAGCCGACGGCGTGGTAGTGGGCGACCTCGGCGGCGGTGTATGCAGGCGATTCCCAGTCGATCTCGGGAGACATCGTCGCGTACCGCCTTCGGTCACTCGATGGTCAGTAGATGTAGTCTTCGCCGCTGGCCCGGACGGTGATGTCGCTGATACTGATGCCCCAGGGCTGGTCGATCACGTGGACCACCGCCTCGGCGAGGTCTTCGGGGGTGATCAGCCAGTACTTCACCGAGTCGACGTCAGTCTGTTCCGGGGCCAGGGTTCCCTTGGCGAACGCCGTCACCGATTCCATGTAACCCTGGCCGCGGGAACCGACGATGCCCAGGATCGCCGAGCCGTTGACCACACCCTTGCCCAGATTGGTTCCCAGGACTCCGGTCGGCTTGACCGTGGTCACCTTGATCTTTCCCTTGGCCTCGCTGCGCAGCGAATCCGACAACACGGCGACCGCCGCCTTGGTCGCGCTGTACACCCCCGACCCGGCGATACCGGCATTGCCGTAGATCGACGAGATGTTGACGACGTGACCGCGGCCCTGGGCGATCATCTGGTCATAGACGGCAGAGATCCCGTTGACCACGCCCTTGATGTTGATGTCGATCGCCCGGTGCCAATGCGGCCACGCCTTCTCGTGATCGGCGAAGTAGGCGAGCGGCATCACGCCCGCATTGTTGACGATCACGTCGACCGCGCCGAAGGTGTGCACCGCGTGCTGCACCGCGGCTTGCATCTGCTCGATGTCAGTGACGTCGGCCACCTGATAGGTGCCAGACAGGCCGGCCTCGCGGATCCCCTCGAAGACCTCAGCCAGGCCTTCGGCGCCGATGTCGACGCCGACGACGTGGGCCCCGGCGGCGGCGCATTTCTCGGCGATCAGTTTGCCGAATCCACCGCCGGCACCGGTGATGACGACGACCTTGCCCTGCAAGTGCTGCGACATAGTCGGCCAGTTTAGGTGGCCAACGCCGCACCTGTTACGGCCGCCCGATTTGCTCGGCGACAGGCGGCGCGTTCGAGCGCCCGGTAACACATCCGGACGTTATGTTTACTTCGTGAAGCGTCGAACGGCACTGGGGCTCCCCCTTCTGCTGGCGGCGGGTCCCACATTGAGCCGGCTCCCGCGCGCCGGCGCGGACCCGGGCCGGTGGTCCATCGAACGGGTGAATCGCTGGTATCAGGCGCAGGGTTGGCCGGTCGGCTCCAACTACATCACCTCCACGGCGGTCAATCAGCTGGAGATGTTCCAGCCGGCCACCTTCGATCTGCGCCGGATCGACGCCGAGCTCGGCTGGGCCCAGTCAGCGGGATTCAACACCGTCCGGGTCTTCCTGCACGACCAACTGTGGGCCGCCGATCAGAGGGGCTTCCAGTACCGGCTGGGCCAGTTCGTCTCCGTCGCCGCTCGCCACCGCATCAAGCCGATGTTTGTGCTGTTCGATTCCTGCTGGGACCCGCATCCCAAGGCCGGCGCGCAGCCCGCACCCCGGGTGGGGATCCACAACTCACGCTGGGTGCAGAGCCCCGGCGCCGACCGGCTGGGCGATCGCAACTACTACCGCACGTTGTATGACTACGTCACCGGGGTGATGTCCCAGTTCCGCTACGACGAGCGGATCCTGGCCTGGGATCTGTGGAACGAGCCGGACAACATGGCACGCGAGTACAGCGCCGTCGAGCGGTCGGACAAACTGGATCTCATCAGCGATCTGCTGCCCCAGGTGTTCACCTGGGCGCGGTCCGTGGACGCCCGCCAGCCCTTGACCAGCGGCATATGGGAGGGCTCACGTCAGGGCAGCACGATCGTCAACACCCAGCTCTACAGCTCCGACGTCATCACCTTCCACTCCTACGACAAGCCGGCGACGTTCAGTGAACGCATCGCCGAACTGGCGCCGCTGGGCAGGCCGATGATGTGCACCGAGTACCTGGCCCGCACCCGTGGCAACACCATCGACGGGATTCTGCCCATCATGAAGCGCCACAACGTGGGGGCCTACAACTGGGGCTTCGTCGCCGGGCGGACACAGACCTACCTGCCGTGGGACTCCTGGGACCATCCCTACACCGCAGAGCCGCAGGTGTGGTTCCACGATCTGGTGCAGCCCACCGGTCGCGCGTATCGCAATATGGAGATCATGACGATCAGCAACCTCACCGGGCGCTGACCCGCCACCGGGTTCGATGATGAAATCATTACCGGCAATGCCGTCGGGCACGCAGTTCGGTGGCCGGGTTTCCTGGGGTTAGCCGTGAGGAGTCGGTGATGAACGAGACCGCGTCGGGTTCGCGGGCTGGGTCACGGGTGGGCCGTTACCTTCTCAAGCGACTGCTGGGCCACGGCACCACCGGTGAGGTCTACGAGGCGTTCGACACTCACAAGGACCGCACCGCCGCACTCAAACTGCTGGCACCGGGGTTGGGCGGCAATCCCGCGTTCCGCGACTGGCTGCAGCGGGAGGCGCTGGTCGTCGGGCGGGTGCAGGAGCCGCATGTGGTCCCGATCCGTGACTACGGCGAACTCGACGGCCAGGTGTTCATGGACATGCCCCTGGTCGCGGGCAGCGACTTGGCCGCGATATTGAAGCGCACCGGCGTACTGCCCCCATCACGCGCGGTGAACGTCATCTGGCAGGCGGCCTCAGCCCTGGATGCCGCGCACAGCGCTGGCGTCATCCATCGAGGCGTCAAGCCGCGCAACATTCTGCTGACCAGTGACGACTTCGTCTACCTGGTGGATTTCGGGCTCGCAGGTGCCCCCGGGGCAGACGCGGCCGACGCCGAGAACGCCGGTGCCCGTTGGAAGTACGCCGCACCGGAGCTGTTCTCCGGCGACGACTTCGGCCCGGCCGTCGATGTCTATGCCCTGGCATGCGTGCTTTACCAGTGTTTGACGGGTTCACCGCCCTACCGCGCCGACAGCTTCACGATGTTGTCCAACGCGCACCAGACCAAGCCGATTCCGCGGCCCAGCCTTGCCGGGACCACCATTCCCGCCGCCTTCGACGAAGTGGTCGCCACCGGGATGGCCAAGGATCCGCGGGAACGCTATAGCAGCGCCGCAGAGCTGGCGACCGCCGCCTACCAGGCGTTGAGCGCACCCGATCAGCACCGGACCCTGCAGATCTACGAGGCCAGTCAGCAGTCCACCCCGCCGCTGATCGAGCAGGTACAGCCGGGCACGCCCGCGGCGACGGCCGAGCCGATGCCCGCGGAACCACCCCAGCCGACCGAGGCACCTGTTGCGCCGACACCGGAAGCCACCGAGACGCCGCCACCCCGGGCGGGTCTGCAACATGACCCCGACAAACGCAAGCGGCTGCTGCGGATCGGGGCGGCGTTGCTTCTAGTCATCGGATTGATCACCTGGATGACCAACCGATCGGGCTCCGACGACTCGGGCACCGACACCACCAGGTCTGCCGCCGGCGCCAGCGAACCCACCACCACGGTCTCACCGGCCGAGGCGCAGGCGAGGCTGCTCAAACTGCTGCCGTCGGGCTATCCGCCGGGCACCTGCACCCCGGCCACGCCTTCGGGTGGAGCGATCGCGGAAGTGACCTGTGGTCGCAACGTCGACGTCGACGGACCGCCGACGGCCACCTACACACTCTTTCCCGATACCGCAGCGCTGCGCCAGAGCTTCGGCGACACCGTCGACGCCACCAACGTCGTCACCTGTCCGGGCCGAATCCAGTCGCCGGGCGCCTGGCACCGCACCGCCACCCCGGACAAGACGGCCGGAACCTTGCTGTGCGGTACGCGTCAGGGGTCACCGGTGCTGGTGTGGACCAACGACGCCAACCTGGTGATCGGATCGTTGCGGACCGAACGCAACACTCCGACCCTGGAGCAGTTCTACACGTGGTGGAGTTCGCACTCCTGACCGTAGTCCGGGCTCGTTTCTGGGTAGCCTGATCCGTCGCCGGTTACGATCGAGATAATTCCAAGATCACGTTCGTCGGGATACAGCCGATTTGAGGAGTGAGACCCATGAAGTCCATCTCGACCGCCCTGGCCGTGGGAGCCCTGGCAGCCGCGGGCGCCCTCGGCACCGGGATCGCTGGCGCCGACCCCGACCCGGCCCCGGCGCCGAACACCCAGGCGATCGGCACCCAGGGCACCTTGACCGAAGGCCCCGGCGTCCACGGCTGGACGGTGGTTGATCTGCGGCCCAGTTCCGACGCGATCCCCTACCAGCCGCGCGGCGCCTTGTGGGAGGCCACCGCCACCGACGAGGCGATCCAGGGCACTGTGTTCCCGATCGTCTCCAACTTCAGTGCTCGTTCGGCCAGCGGCCAGAACTATCAGGCCCTGTTCACCGTGCCCACCCCCCAGGGCATCGTTCCGACCGGACTCACCCAGGGCCAGAAGACCAGCGGCAAGGTCTACTTCGACGTCACCGGTGACGCCCCGAACAGCATGGTTTATCAGACCGGCGGCAACGACCTGATCCAATGGGTGGTGCCGGCGCCGCAGCCCCCGGCTTCCTCGAGTGGCTCCCAGCTCCCGGCGAGCGGCGGCACCCATCGAGCCCCGCCGCCCGCGCCTGCGCGTGTCGCTCCGGCACGCCCCGCGACCCCTGCACCGGCCGCGCCCCCGCCCAGCAGTTCCGGAACCCCCCTGACCGAAGGTAGTTCCGGGACACCACTTCCCGCCGGGACCCCCTAGCCGAGAGGGCGCGGGGGACGCCTGTGACGCCTAGGGCTTGAAGCGCCCGGCGAATCCGCGCAACGGCAGGTCGGCACTGGTCAGCAGGCCGGGCGGGGCCGCGACCACCGATTTGATCGCGTTGAGTGCGGGCAGTCCGGTGACCGTCATGCCGATCGAGGCGAAGTTGTCCGGGTTGGACAGGTCCACGCCGGGCTTGGGAAAGATCATGTGCTTGTTGTAGACACACGGGTCACCGGTGACCCGTGTGATGTAGCAGCCCTTGATGTTCCAGTTCGGTTCGGTGAACGGGGTCATCTGCCACTCCAGGTGCGTCTCCACTCGCGGCACACCATCGACCATGCCCTGATACTTGATGTAGTTGCCGCCCAGCGATCCCTTGGGCAGGGTGTACCAGCCCAGGTCGACGTCCCGCGTGCAGGCACCCAGTTCGTAGCTGAACGCGACTTCATCGAGGGTCAGGTCGAAGCAGTCGGCCATCATCAGCACACTGTCGGCGAACACCCGGGTGAACTTCTCCAACTTGGCCGGGATCTCGGGGTCATCCACCGGTTGGCCGTAGCCCACCTCGATCCAGGTGTCTTTGGAATGGTGACAGGACACGTCCACCGACTCGATGGTGGTGATGTTCTCGATCTCGGCGACATCGGCCGAACACACCACGCCCAGAATCTGATTGACACCCGGGTTCATCCCGGTGCCGTAGAAGGTCGCACCACCCTTTTCGCAGGCTTCGGCCAACAGCGCAGTCACCGGTTTGCCCGATGGATGGGGGTGGTTGGTATCGCGGTGCCAGCCGGTGATCCAGTCGGCGGTGGTGACGATGTTGATGCCCGCCTCCAGGATCGCGACATAGAGGTCCTCGTCGGGGAACACCCCGTGGAAGGTCAGGACATCGGGTGTGGCGGCGATGATCTCCTCGACACTGCCCGTCGCGATCACCCCGTTGGGCGCGATCCCGGCCAGTTCGCCGGCGTCTTTGCCGATCTTGTCCGGCGAATAGCAGTGCACGCCTACCAATTCGAGGTCATCGCGGGCAGCGAAACGCCGGATCATCTCGGTTCCGACGTTTCCGGTGGCGACCTGGAAGACCCGGATGGGTGTGGCGGCTGCATTCATGCGGTGAAACCTCTCTGCGCGGTGAGTTCAGCGACTTCAGCGGCACTGCCACCGATGCCGTCGGGATAGAACTGTTTGGCCCACTGCCGAATTGCGGTGAAGCCCTCGTATTCGGCGGTCGCCAGAGCCGGCGGGTCCGAATAGCGTTGATGCGACCAGATGTGGATGTCCTGCTCGAACTGCCGGATCACTTCGCGGCCGAAGTCGCCGGCTCTGGCCTCGGCGCGCGCGGGATCGGCGCCCGGTGTCCGGCCGATGTAGACCATGAAGCGGATGTCCGAGGTGGAGTCGTCGACCGGCGTGATCGCCGAGATGGTGCGGTTGTCGATCATCCCCCAGCTCTTGGTCACCGCGATGCCCAAGCCGCCGTTGATGGCCTCTACGCCGCTGTTGACGTCCTCGATCCTCTGGCCGTCATCGCCTTCGAAGGTGATGGTGAAGTCGACGTAGGACACCGGTTCGTCGAAGTCGTGGCGGGTGAAGACCGGCACGATCGGGGTCTGGTGTACGTACTTGAAGTGGGCGAAGTCCACGCCGTTCTCCAGCACGTACTGCGGGTGCATCTCCAGCCCCTGACGAAACAGGCGTTGCTGCGGGTAGTAGTCGGCGGCGCGTCGCTCGTCGAAGCCGGCGAATACATCCGGCGCGTCGAAATAGGGCTCACGCCCCTGCGCGTCATTCCAGATGTAGACCGACTCATTGCGTTCGATGACGGGATAGGTGGTGATGCGCCGCCCGCGGTTGGGCTTGTCCTGGTAGGGAATACAGACATTGCGCCCCTGGGAATTCCACTGCCAGCCGTGGAAGGGGCACTGCAGCACCTCACCGCAGACCGTTCCGCCGAAGCCCAGGTGTGCACCCAGGTGCTCGCAGTAGGCGTTCATCACGGTGAGCTGACCGGACTCGGCACGCCAGGCGACCATCTCGCGGCCGAAGTACTTCATGGAGTGGACATCACCGATGCCGATCTCGTCGGACCAAGCGACTTGAAACCAGCCTGTCGGGTTCATCGACAACGGCGGTTTGGCCATGTCCACGTGTCCTCTCTGTGGTCTCCGACCGGGTCGACTGTCGCAGCATAGTTCGCTCAGAAGCAGAATCATAGTGGTCGCTATGTAAATTTTGGTAGTATTCGCGCGATGGCTCAGGCAGAGACACGACGTACCAACAAGCGGGGGCAGGCCACCCGCGAAGCGATGCTGGACGCCGCGGTGCGATCCCTGGCCACCGGCGACCCCGGAGCGGTGTCGGCAAGCAGGATTGCCAAGGAGAGCGGCGCCACCTGGGGCGCGGTGCAGTATCAATTCGGCGACGTCGACGGCTTCTGGGCCGCGGTACTGCACCGCACCGCAGAACGTCGCGATGCAGCGATCGCGGCATTCGGTAGCGTGAAATCCGAAGCGCCACTGCGGGAAAGAGTAGCGGCGATCATCGACACGCTCTATGACGGACTGGCATCGCCGGACTCACGCGCAATAGAGAATCTGCGGGCCGCGCTCCCCCGCGACCACCATGAACTGGAACGGCTCTATCCGCGCACCGCGGCAGAGCTGTACTCGTGGGGCAAGAGCTGGCTGACCACATGTCATGCCGCCTTCGCCGGCCTCGGTGTCGACCCCCAGCGGGTGCGCGAGGTGGCCGCCCTCATCCCCGGCGCGATGCGCGGGCTGGTCTCCGAACGCCAACTGGGTTCCTATGCCGATCTCGATGAGGCCCGACGCGGCCTGACCAACGCACTGGCGGCGTATCTGGATCAGTCGCGAATCGGCTGAGCGGCTGCGAAAGTCGGACACCCACGCAAAGATGTGAGGGTGTTTGGCCTCGTCGTCGTTGTCACGCTCGTCGCCACCGTTGTCGGGGGCACGCTCCTGGGCAAGCGGTATCGCGTCGGGCCGCCCGTGCTGCTCATCCTGCTCGGCGGTGCGCTGGGCCTGATCCCCCGATTCGGCGAGACGCAGCTCGACGGCGAGATCGTGTTGCTGCTGTTCCTGCCGGCCATCCTCTATTGGGAAAGCATGAACACCAGCTTTCGCGAGATTCGAGCGAACCTGCGTGTGATCGTGCTGATCAGTGTGGGGCTGGTGATCGCGACGGCGTTGGCGGTGTCGTGGACCGCGCGGTCGCTGGGGATGGATCCCCACGCCGCATCGGTTCTGGGCGCCGTGCTGTCTCCCACCGACGCCGCTGCGGTGGCCGGGTTGGCGAAACACCTGCCTCGTCGGCCGCTGACGGTATTGCGCGCCGAAAGCATCATCAATGACGGGACGGCCCTGGTGCTGTTCGCCGTGACCGTCGCGGTGGCGGTCGGCAGCCCGGCTATCGGCCCCATCGATCTGGTGGGCCGTTTCGTCGGCTCGTACCTCGGCGGCATTGCGGCGGGGCTCCTGGTCGGCGTGGCGGTCACGCTGCTGCGCCGCCGCATTGACTCGCCGCTGGAGGAGGCAGCGTTGAGCGTCTTGACGCCGTTCGCGGCGTTCCTGCTGGCTCAGACATTTCATTGCAGCGGCGTCGTCGCAGTTCTGGTGTCGGCCCTGGTTCTCAGTTACGTCGGCCCACGGGTCATCGGCGCTCGTTCGCGGTTGCAGGCCTTCGCGTTCTGGGACATGACGACTTTTCTGATCAACGGATCACTGTGGGTGTTCGTCGGTGTACAGATCCCGGGCGCGGTGCACGGGATCGTCAATGTCGGTGAGGGCTTGGCGCACGCCACAGTGCTGGCCCTCGCGGTCACCACTGTCGTTGTCGTGACCCGGATCGCATGGTCGGAGATCACCACGCTGTTGCTGCGTGTCCTGGATCGGCGCCCGGCGCAGCGCGAGCGCCGGGTGGATTGGCGGCAGCGCGCGGTCTCGAGTTGGGCGGGATTCCGTGGCGCGGTCTCCCTGGCCGCGGCGTTAGCCGTGCCGTTGACCACCCACGCGGGCACACCTTTTCCGGATCGCAACCTGATCATCTACGTGGTGTCCGTCGTGATCCTGGTGACCGTTTTGGTTCAGGGCAGCACGTTGCCCGCGGTGGTGCGCTGGGCGCGGATGCCCGAGGACACCGCGCACGCCGAGGAACTGCATCTGGCACGGACCCGGGCCGCCGAAGCCGCCTTGGAAGCGTTGCCGCGGGTGGCCGAGGAGCTGGGCGTCAGCGCACCACTCCTGGACCAGTTGCGCACGGAGTACCAGGATCAGGCTGCACTGGTAGCCGTGGCCGATCGGAGCAGCGACACAGCCGAGCGTGATCACGTGGTGCGGCGGGTGCAGCTGGGGGTCCTGGAATACCAGCGCGGTGCCGTCACCGAACTGCGCGACCGAAATCGGATCGACGACATCGTCTTGCGTGAGGTGCAGGCCGAGATGGATTTGGAGGAGATGCGCCTGTTGGGGCCGTCCGAGGCCGAATAGCGCCCCCAGTCGGTGACGACGCGGTAACAACGGCGCACTACTATCCCCATCGTGAGCGATTCCTTGGTACGGCGATTGCGACTCACCGCCTCGGGCACGGTGCTGGCGGCAGCCTTGGTGGCCGCTCCCGTCGTGATTCCCGCCGGGTCCCCGGGTGCTGTTGCCCCTGCGAGCGCGGCCTGCCCCGACGTGGAGGTAGTGTTCGCCCGCGGACGCCTCGAATCGCCCGGGGCCGGCGCGATCGGCAACGCGTTCGTCAGTGCGCTGCGCGCCAAGACCTCCAAGTACGTGAGCCTGTACGCGGTGAACTACCCCGCAGACAATCAGATCGACCAGGGCGCCAACGACATGAGCGCCCATATTCAGAACACGATCAACGGATGTCCGAACACCCGCATCGTGCCGGGCGGCTACTCGCTCGGCGCGGCGGTGACCGACGTGGTGCTTGCCGTCCCCTTCTCCGCATTCGGCTTCAGCAATCCGCTGCCCCCGGGTGCCGACGAGCACATCGCCGCGGTAGCGCTGTTCGGCAACGGCAGTCAATGGGTGGGCCCCATCACGAACTTCAGCCCGGTCTACAACGATCGGACCATCGAGCAGTGCCACGGTGCCGACCCGATCTGCAACCCCGCCGACCCCAACACCTGGGAGGAGAACTGGCCGCAACACCTGGCCAGCGCTTACATCTCGTCAGGAATGGTCAACCAGGCTGCTGACTTCGTCGCCGGACGGATCTAGGCTTCGGGGGCGTCGCGGCCCAGGCTGCGAAAGCCCTCGCAAGGCTCCTTGGTGCCCAACCGGAACGGCAGTGCCCCCAGGCGGAACCGCAACCTGCCTGCCCATCCCATCGCTTTGACCGACGGTTGCACCGCCGAGTGCGCCAGGTCCAGGTAGTACGTCGAGGTCTGGCCCAGGCCCTCGAAGTCGTGCACCAGCGGTGTGCACACCGCGCGGACCGGTTCATCCAGCCGCCGCGCGACAGCATCGGTCATCAACACGTATTCGGGCAACGGCACCTGGTTCTTCAACATCCGATGCACCAGGATGACGTCGACGCCGGCGAGCTCGGTGTGCCGCTTAACCTTCTGCTCGGCAACTTCGCCCTCGTGCGCGACGAACTTCAGCGAGAGGTTCATCAACTGCGCGCAGCTCTCGCAGGCGCAGAGGCGGCCGCTCTCGATGCGGGCTCGACGATCCAGGAATGCCTGGTGCATGCGCGCCAACCGCTCGCTGACCAAGACCTGGGCATCGCCGCCGGGAGCCCAGAAGAACGCGGCGTCGCCTTCCAGCTTCGCCAGCTTCATTCCCTTGGCGGCATCGATGACCGACTCCAGCAGTGCCGCCACCGCCATCTGGGCATGCACCAGATGTGTCCGGTTCCAGTTCATGTAAGCGGTGTATCCGCCGATGTCGGCGATGACGAGTACCGCGCGCCGAATAGCCATCAACTCGACACTGTAGTCCGGTCCGTCAATGCTCGGCGGGCGGCGACGGCAGGGTGTGGATGAGGCTGGGGTCGGGCGCGCCCGACATGCGCAACAGACCGCGCAGCACGCGGACGACTTTCGGCCAGTAACGCGGATCGCGCAGGTTGATGCCTGCCCCCTGGAGAAGTTGTGGACCTATCGCGGCCGCTACTCCGGGTGGGTGGAGACGGCCTCGTGCTCGTCACTTCGCTGTCGATACTGCCGCAGTTCGGCACGCACCGCCGCATCAAGTGCCCGGTCCAGGCTGGCATGCGCCGAACGCCTGGCCACCCTGCGCATGGCGTCGACCAGGTCGGCGGCCCAGGCGAACTCGTCGTCCTTGGCCGGCAACCAGCCAGGTCCACGCTGGCGCACCACCTCGGCGTGGCCGCTGCGGGTCAGCAGTCCGGCCGCTTCGTCCAGCTTCTTGTCCACCGCGGTAACGGTCTGCAGCATCGCGGTCAGTGGCATGCCTCGCGAAAACAATGTGGCCAGGTCCTCGATCTGATCGGTGTCGGTGACCCGGTAGACGTCGCTGACGTCCGTGGTCTCGATGACTGCACTGGTGATCAGGCGCTGCAGCAACGGCCCATCCAGCCGGCCGAGCCGTGCCTCTAACTGCTCGTGGGTCATGGTTTTCGTCACCGGGTGCGACCAGGGTGCCGTCACCAACTCGCCCAGGTCGGCGAGGTCTAGGACCTCGACCAGACCGTCGCCACGCTGGAGCCCGGTCAGGAACTTCAGGATGTGCTTGACGGTGAATCCCTCGCCGAGCAACCGAATGATCGCCTGCAACTGCCGCAGGTGCCGATCGGTGTAGATCGCGACCCGGCCCCGGCGCTGCGGCCGGGGTAGCAGACCGTTCTCCTGATACACCCGGACATTGCGAGTGGTGGTCCCCGCCTGTCTGGCAAGATCGTCGATCCGGTACTCGGTCACCTTCGCATCCTAGGCAGTTAGGACCGGCTCACCGCTTGTCGTCGCCGCGGTGATCTTGAAGTCTTCCAGGTTCAGCGTCTTGAGTTGATTGACGAACTGTGTGGCGAACCCGGGAAACATGGTGGCGTTGAAGCCATCTTCGGTCAGATACCAGCTCTGGCATCCGGAGTTCCATGTGGTGGCCCGCAGCCGCCGCTGGATGTCCTGGTTGTACCGATCTTGGATCTCGGGACGTACGTCGATCGACTTCCATTTGTACTGGAGCAGTTTCGCAATGGCATCCACGATGTAATCGATCTGCGCCTCCATGTAGACCAGAGCCGAGCTGTGGCCTGGCCCAGAGTTAGGCCCGAAGGTAAAGAAGAGGTTCGGGTAGCCCGACACCGCAACACTGCGGTAGGCGTAGGCACCTCTGCTCCACTCCGAGCCCAGGTCACGGCCATCGACTCCGGTGATCGGAATCGGCGTTCCGGCTTTGGACACTTCGAAACCGGTGGCGAACACGATGGCGTCGACCTGGTGCTCGATACCTTCCACGGTCCGAATTCCCTTGGGTGACAAGCGCGCCATCGGCCAGGTCACCAGCTTGCAGTTGTCCTTCTGCAGCGCCGGGTAGTAGTCGCTGGTCATCAGCAGCCGCTTACAACCGGCCGAGAAGTCCGGTGTCAGCTGGCGCCGCAGCCACGGGTCCTTCACCTGGGCGCGCAGGTTCGCCAGACTCAGGGCCTCGACCAGCCGGGTGAACGGGCTGTCCCACACCACACCGACCGCCACCGACTCGTGGCCCCAGAACCATGCCGTCCGCATCAGCTTCTCGGCCAGCGGCACATCCTTATAGATCCTCTTCAGCCAACCGCTTGTGCTCGTGTTGAGCCGCGGCAGCACCCACCCCGGGGTGCGCTGGAACACCTTGACCGACTCCGCCACCTTGACCAATTCGGGAATGATCTGCACGCCGCTGGCGCCGGTGCCGACGACAGCCACTTTCTTTCCAGCGAAGTCGTAGTCATGATCCCATCGGGCGCTGTGGATCTTGCGGCCTTCGTAGGTGTCGATCCCCTGAATGTCGGGAAAGCTGGCATTGGCCAGCGGGCCGGAGGCCACCACGACGGTCCGGGCGCGCACCGCTTCCCGGCCCTGGAGTTCGATGGTCCACTCTCCGGCTTCGGCGTCATAGGTGATCCCCGCGACGTTGTGGTCGAACCGGATATGCGGTGCGATCCCGAACGAGGAGACCATGGTGTCGATGTAGGACAGGATCTCGCCGCTGCCGGAGTAGGTGTGCGACCAATCCGGGTTGGGCGCGAAGCTGTAGGAGTACAGCCGTGACGGGATGTCGCACGCGGCGCCGGGATAGGTGTTGTCACGCCAGGTTCCGCCGACCCGTGAGCCCCTCTCCAGGATCACGAAGTCGGTGATGCCCTGGTCCTTGAGGCGGATGGCGGCACCGATGCCCGCGAATCCGGCGCCGATGATCGCTACCGAGATCGTCATGTGCTGCTCCTTCACGCGACCGGCTCGTAGGTCAGCTCCTGTGACCAGGTCGGGGTGTTGTGCACCAGGGACGGCGGGATGACCCCGGTGATCTTGACCAGCGAGTCGGCCAGCCAGTGGTACTTCGAGCTACGGTCGATCACCTTCTTGCCATGCCAGGAGATCAACCGGTACATCGGTACCCGGCGAGCGAAAGAGCTTCGCTCGCCGACACTTTGGAACCGGCGCATGGCCTGGTAAAGACGCTCTTCGTTGACGCCCATCGCCACGATGTTGTCCCGCATCTTGTTCAGCAGCGGGAAGTAGCTCAGCGTGCCGATCAGCAGTGCGGGGTTCATCCAGCTTCCGACCAGTTCGACCGCCAGTTTCCGCAAGTCGGCATGACCCAGGATGTCCATCACCTCGAAGTCGACCGCCAGATGTCGCGACTCGTCGGAGTTGATCCGTTTGAAGACCTCTTGGGCCACCGGGTCCTTGACTTCTTCGGTGATGAACTTGATCAGCGCGCCGTCCAGGGCCACTTCCAGCATGGGAATGACGGTGCCCAAGATGGACAGCGACATGCTGTCGGAGAACTTGTCGAGCCAGGTGATGACCAGCTGCACGTTGACGCTCGGCGGGGGAATCTCGTCGGCGTCCAACATGCCCCACCGGCGCATCAGCGCGAGCTCGGCGTTCGCGTGCTTCTGCTCTTCGGCATGGAAGTGCTCGTAGATGCTCTTCAGCGTCGGGGTCGGCGCCTTCTTGGCCAGGGCCGCGAACCCGCGGGCGCCGACGTTCTCGATCCACATCAGGTCAGTCATGAACGGCTTGAGCTTGGCCCACAGGTCCGGCTCGATGAGCTCCGCTCCGGGGGCGTCCCAGTCGATGTCGACCAAGGCCCACTGCTTGTCCTTGATCTTCTGCAACATGTCGTCGAGGTTCATCGCCATGGTCAGTTCTTTCCTTTCGCGAGAAGGCTGTTCGTCAGTTCAGCCCTGGGGAAGCAGACGGGCGAGCAGCCCGGTGCCACGGACGTAGATTTCTGGAAAGTGCCGCTTGAGGTGCCAGATGAGGGTGGCGTCGAGTTGCGGCACTACATAGAGCCGCCCGCTGTCGTGTGCGTCCAAGGTGCGCACCGCGACGTTGTCCGCGGAAAGGCCGGTCCAGCGGGCCAGCTGCTGAGTCAGGTTCATCGACGCAGGCGTGATCCGGCCGTCGGTGAAGACGTTGGTCTTGACGAAGGTCGGGCACAGCACGGTGACCGCGATTCCGGTGCCGTCCAGTTCGGCGGCCAGCGTCTCCGACAGCGAAAGGACGCCGGCTTTCGACACGTTGTAGGCCGCCATCGCCGGTGCCGCGGCGAATCCCGCCGCCGACGCCACATTGATGATTCCGCCGCGTCCGGCCTCCCGAAGCAGCGGAGTGAAGACCTCACAGCCGTAGACCACGCCCCACAGATTGATGCCGAGAGCCCAGTCCCAGTCCTCGAAGCCGATGTCGCCGACCGGCTTTCCGCCGATGCCCACACCGGCGTTGTTGATCACCAGAGTTGGTGGGCCACCAAAGATCTCCTGAGCACGCGTAGCCAGCGCTTCGATCTCACCGCGATCGGACACGTCACACTGCACCGCATGCGCTGAACCGATGCGCAACTGCTCGATCAGCGCCACCGTTTCAGCCGCCCGCTCCGCGTTGATGTCGGCGCAGACGACGTCGCCGCCGCGGCGTGCCAGCTCCAGGGCGAACGAACGCCCGATGCCGCTGCCGGCGCCGGTCACGACCGCCTTTGCGTTGGCGGTCCGCCGGTCGGTGCGCAGCAGGGACAGCACCGTGTCGATTCCGAACATCAGCGCGCTGCCTCGACATCGTCGGTTCGCTGATCGGCATAGACACCGGCGATGAAGGCCGCCACCCGGCGCAATGCGGGCTTGGCCTCCGGGGCCAGCCGGGGCAGTGCCTGGAAAACATGCACCATGCCCGGCCAGACCTCAAGAGTGCTGGTTCCCCCGTTGCGGCGCAGCTCGGCGTCCAGGTGACGCGCGTCCGCGCTGAGCATCTCGAAGCCCCCCACCTGGGTGAAGACCGGCGGCAACTGCGCAGACCGACCGAAGTCGAGCCGAAGCCGGACGTTGTCGGGGTCTTGGCCCTGCACGTAGAGCTGAACCAGGCGCCGCGCCGAGGCTGCCGATGCCGCGGGGTCTCGCCGCAACTTCTCCTGCTGTTCGGCCAGGGTCAGCGTGAGGTCGACCAACGGCGAGAACAGCACCACGCCGGCCGGCTGAAACTCCGGCTCATCGGCATAGGCGAGCAACATGTCGCAGGTCAGGTGGCCGCCGGCGGAGTCTGCACCGATCACGACGTCACGGGCGGCATAGCCCTGGCTTAACAGCCAGCGATAGCCGGCTTCGACGTCATCGGCGGCCGTCGGGAACGGGTGCTCGGGAGCCAGTCGATAGTCGACGGCGAACATCGGCAATCCGGTGGCCTCCGACAGCCGCGCGACCAACTTGCGGTGGGTCCGCGTCGAGCACAGGACGTACCCGCTGCCATGCACGTAATACCCGGCCCGCCTGCCGAACTCGACGCCGGGGGCCAGCACCCACTCGCCACGAACACCTGCTTCGTGTACCGGGATGACCCTGGTTCCGGCGGGCATCGATCCGAGCGTTCCCATGATGGTGGCGATCAGTCCGCGGGCAAACGCGATACCCAGCGGATTCATCGGAATCATCGTGTTGAGGACGTGCAGCGTCCATCGAGCGGCGGTACCCCCAACCACTGCACGCATCGGGGCACGGGTGGGAACTTCAGGCAGGGGCGAGCCCTGGGGTTCGGTCACGGCACACACAACACCAGCAATTCTGCCATTTGTCAATGGCACGATAGGCGGTGTAGAGGTTTGGCCGGCCAGTCCCCCGGCGTCAGGACACCGTGATCGGGAAGGGCATATCGGGCATCTCTACCGGGTACGGCGGCAGGCTCGGCGTCACCGGTCGCATTTGGGCAGACGGCGCCGGCGGCGGCGTTGATCCCATGCTCCAGTTCCCGTCATTGCCGGCGGTGTAGGCCAGCCAGACCCGGTCGACACCGGCCTGGGCTTTGGCCGTCTTGAGCAGTTCGTTCTGATACCCGGTGCGAGGTACTGCGAAGGCGCCCTGACCCGCGCATCCCAGGGACCCACCGGCGAACTGGCCGGCGCCGGAACTGATATGCCAACCGTCCGGGGCTTGGCAGGCGTAGTTCAGGAACTGGCCGCAAGCCTCTGCCTGGAAGCGACCGTCACCGCTGTGTACGGCGCACTGTTGGGTGGGGCTGGACACCGGCTGACCGTAGGACCAGCTCCAGGAGAAGCCCGCCAGCTGGTCGGCCTGGGGGTCCAGGAAGTTCGGTCCTGGTGCGTTGGCACCGCATTTCATCATCTCGTGGATGTCGGCCGAGGTCATCGGCTGGGCATTGCCGCCACCGGCGAGCACGTCAACCAGCGTGCTGGAGTCGAAGAACCGGGTGTAGGAGCTCTCGTACTGCGCCCTGCTGAAGTAGCAGTCGGGGTACGCGACGGTGACCGGCCTGCCCTTCTCCGCCACATTGCTGTCGTTAAAGCCGAGGGCGTCCCACGCCGCGTTCTGGCCGCAGCCGCTGTTGGTATACATCAGCACCTGCTTTCCGCTGGCGAGAATCTGGGCCATGGTCACGCCCAGGGGGATCGGCTGGGTGTCGCAGGTGGAGCCGGGTTGCACCTGCGAGGGGCGGAACAGCAGGTCGCGTGCGGAGGTATTGCCCAAGGTGCTCTCGATGACCGCAGCTCCGGCCGGCAGCGACTTGGTGACGTCATCGACCGGGTCGTCGAGCCGGTTCTCGATGTAGAGGACGATCACCTGATCGGGGTGGGCGTCCAACCAGCCCCGGATCTCCTGCAGGCCCTTGCTGGCAGGTCCTTCGAAGGTGCAGCCCAGGTGGTTGTCGAAGCCGTGACACAAGATCGGTTGATAGCCGCCGGGAGCGCCCAGGCTGGGATACCAGTGCAGGTCGAGCTCGATGAAGCGCATGTCCAAGTCGAGTTGATCGACCAACGAGTACAGCTGGTCGGGATCCATGCCCGACAAGGTCGGCGGAACGTTGGCGTTGGTGTAGTTGAACGAGTTGTGGGTGGCAGGGAGCTGGGTCTGCCCCAGCGGCAGAGTCATGTTCAGCCGGTACTGCTGCGCCAGCGCCCGGTGCACCGGGCCGGCCAAGTACGTCTGCACGGAGCGATTGCCGATGGGACTGCCGTTACGCAGGGCGCAATAGTCGATCGGGCCGTTGATCACCCGGCATTGGCTGGCCACCAACTGTGCCGCCGCGTCGAGCGTTTTACACGCCGATTCCAGCTGACCGGTGGCGACATTGAAGCACGCGCTGATCAGTCCGTGCTTGTTGCCACCGAACCAGCTGCACGCCGCGACGGATCCAACCGTGCTGCAGGCGTTCACCACTGGGTTGGTCACGTCACCGATGGCCGTACAGACCGGGGCGAAGGCCGGCCCCAAGTCGGTACAGGCGGTCGCCAGCGAGGGTGGCGCGGAAGCCGGTGACATCACCGTGATGCCGACGGTGGCCGGCGTCGAGACCGTCACACCGTCGGTCGTGGCGTAGCTGAAGGCGTCGGTGCCGACATAGCCGTTGGCCGGGGTGTAGGTGAAGGTAGCGCCGGTGACCGTGGCCGTGCCGTTCGCGGGTGGGGTGACGATCGCGAACTGGGTGGCCGGGTTGGCCGGAACCGCAACCAATCCGGCGCTGACCGGAGTGGCGGTGGTGGTCACGGCCACCACGTTCTGCGGCTCGGCGCTCGCCGCCGAGGCGAGCCCGGGCAATCCCACCGCAGCCCCGGCCCAGGCGACGAGTACCGACAAGACGGCGGCCACCGCGGTCCAACGAAGTCGGCGAGTCGCGATCCCTACCGTGGCCGTCCACCCGACGTGGCGCCGAGAACGCTTAAAGGCCGCCCCATAAACCACGGACCAACTCCTCATTCGGCAACGACGCCGACTCGCTCACGAATCACTCAGACAACTTCCGTAACAATGGGCATTAAGAATCACACCGGTAACACGACACGATCACAGATCGAGCTCAATGAATTCTTCTGATTAACTTGGCGTCTGCTCACGCCGGAAATTCCCCCAGGGCGCGGCGTACACGCCGGGCGGATCAGAAGTCAGGCAGGAGAACGCTCGGATCAACCGAGCCGCTCAGGTCAAAGAACCCAGGGTCCGGCGGCAGCGATCCGTCGATCGGCGAATAGGCGGCGCCGATCGACTCGGCGACCGCTCGGGGCAGGAAGTTCACCAGGGCATCCACGAAGCCCGTCTGGTACAGATCCTCAAACGGCGTGAGCAGACCTGCCATACCCGGGCTGTCGCCGTTCAAATAGGCGTCGAGGAATTGGGCCGGTGCTCCAATCAGCCCGGCCAGCGCCCCGCCGATATCCCCGGACGCCAGGTCGTCGATGAAATCGCGGGCCAGCGTGCCGATCTCGGCGACGGCAGCCTGCACCGAGCTCAGAGCGGCAAGGCCGACCGGCACCTGCAGTGCGTGCAAGGTCGCCATGCCCGCATTCACGACGTTGCCGACGATCTCGAAGGGGATGGACATCAGGCGATCCACCAGTCCCGCAACCGGGAAGATACTCAGCACAATGATGATGCCCTGCCCCAATATGGCCGTGAAATCACTGGCCGAGACGGCATCGAAGAACGTTTCGAGTTGGCCGGGCAGATTGATCACCCCGTCGACAAAGGACCGGGCTGTATCGCCGATCAGATCCACCGTCGTCTGGGCGTAGTCGAACCAATTGGTGGCCAGCTGGACCACCGTGGGCAGTGGATCTTCCAGCCAGTGGGCACCAAGGGTCCCCAGGTTGTTGACGGTGTTGGTGATCAGGTCCACATACGGATCCAAGGGATTGGCCGACAGCGCGACCGCGTGCAGGACGACCTCGGGCGGCGGCGCCGCTGTCGGCGTCGCAAGGAGCGCACCCGCGGCCAGCACCGCGATGCCGACGGCGGTCCGGGTATGACTGGCTGATCCCACAACACTCATTTCATGACTGGAGCCACTACGGTAACTCTAGGCACGCCGGCCAGCCGCGAAAACCGGCGTTTTTCGGATGTCCCCTGCGAGCCAGGCCGCCGGTGGAGCGCCGCAGTGGGGCGGTTTGCCGCCGGACGGCTACCGATGAGCGGCTCCCTAGCGGCCGGAGCTTCCCCTTGTTGAGTCCTCAAGAACGGACCTAAGTCTGCTTATCCTGGCCCGGCGACTCCTATAACACATCAACAGCCCGGGCGCAGACGGATTTCTTCAGAGAATATTTCCAATCCCACGACGGGTATTGACGCCAGTTGCCACAATCCTGTGAGTTGCTGACTGACGGCACGGCGTACGACCGACATCTGTAGGGGGCATGTCGGTCGACGTAATTTCTTGTCGTGCAATCGGCTTGGCGACGTCACCTATGAACGCTGCGAACTAGGGGGATCGATGAAGCAACTCATCTTCGGCGCCGCACTGTGTGGCGCCGCGTTAGCGTTCGCCGGAGCGGCCAACGCCGCCAACGACAGGCAGTACGACTTTCTCTACGGGTCAACCGATGCGTTGGTCCTGGGTCCAACGGGCATCTCGACGCCGGGCGCCGGATATATCAGCAACGGGATCGATCTGTATCTCGGGCCGCTGGGCTACGAGGGCAACTCCGCGTCGACACTGCCGCTGACTCTGCCCAACAGCTGGGACTTCTTTCAGAGCGTCCCGCAAGGCCAAGCCATCCTCGTCGACTCGATCGTCGCCGACTTCAACGCCGGCGAGATGGGCTGCGACGCCTACGGCGTATGCAGTGACCCAATGACGATCTTCACCTATTCGCAAAGCAGCCTCATCGCGTCCTACGCCCAGGAGCAACTCGTCGAGGCCGGCGTCCCCACCGACGCTTTACGTTTCGTGATGCTGGGCGCCAACCCCGCCGTGGTCCCTAATGACCTGTACCCCACGGAAGTGTTCAACATCCAAGGTGACATCTATGCGGACACCCTGGGCAGAAACTGGTGGGAACTCCTTTTCACCAACACGGGTTGGCAGGAGATCTTTTACGGATTGGCACTTCATCAGGTCTACCTCGGCTTGACGCCAGAGCAGATCGACTCGGCCACATCGGTGGTCGACGGCATGACCACCTACAACGAGATCCCGATGCTCGACAGCAGCGAGCTGTGGCAGGCACTGGTGAACACGTTCTTCGGGGTGTGACCCGAAGTCATTCACAAGTACGGAGTAGGGCGGGCGGGGCTCGAACCCGCGACCAATGGATTATGAGTCCACGGCTCTAACCAACTGAGCTACCGCCCCTGGCACTAACTGGCGGCTACGACACTAGCGCCTACCCCTGGACCGGGCGATGACGCGTCAACGGTGACGCTCCCGGGGGCTCGAGCATCGAAGTCCCCCGCCCGACGCTGAGCCCGGTCACCTGCTGCGCCGTCGCACCGGCACCAACATCGGCACCCGGTGACGGTAGTGCCGGTATTCGTCGCCGAGGGCGGCGATCAGGTCGCGTTCCTCCAGTCGCATCGCGACCAGGATGTAGCCGGTGGCCGCGAGCGCGAACAGCAGGTGACCCGCAGTCATGGTGGGTGTGGCCCAGAACGCGATCACGAACCCCAGCATCAGCGGGTGGCGCACTACCCGATAGAGCGCTCGCGCGTGAAAGCCGACATGGGTGTAGGGCTGCGCTCGCCACGCGAGATACACCTGGCGCAGCCCGAACAGATCGACGTGACTGACCAGGAACGTCGATACCAGGGCTATGGCCCAGCCGATCCAGAACAGGCCCCACAACACCGCCCGCTCCGCGGGCAACGTTGCGTTCCACATGATCGCCGGGATCGGGCGCCACTGCCAATACAACAGGACCAGAACCAGATTCGACGCCAGCACATAGGTGCTGCGCTCGATGTTCGCGGGTATCACGCGGACCAGCCATCGCTTGAAACCCGGACGCGCCATCACACTGTGCTGCACCGCGAACAGCGTCACCAGCAAGACATCGATCGCGGCCGCCAGCCCGACAGGCGCGGGCGGGCCGTGATCGACGCTGCGCGGCACCACGAAATTGCCGAGGAAGCCGACCAGGTACACGAACACCGCGAGGAAGCAAAGATAGTTGAGTGCCCCGTAGGCCAGGGCGAGATGACGGGCCATCGAACCCTCCCGAGCGGCCTCCCGAAAATGCCGACCCCGCCATCGTAGACCCGCTTACCTGCAGGTCACCATAGCTTTCGACGGCCAAGTGATCGGCCATTATCAAGCTCGGCTTACTATCCCAGGATGACCGCGGAAACCTTCGTCACCCACGCCCCCGGCGACGTCCGGATCATCGCCGACCGGCACGGCGACCCCGACGCACGTGCCGTGGTGTTTCTGCACGGCGGTGGCCAGACCCGCCGGTCCTGGGGCCGGGCGGCCGCAGCCGTGGCCGAGCGCGGCTGGCAGGCGGTCACCGTGGACCTGCGCGGCCACGGCGAGTCCGACTGGGCGACCGAAGGCGACTACCGATTGGTCAGTTTCGCCTCCGACGTCCACGAGGTGCTGCGCACTCTGCCGCCGAACCCGGTGCTGGTGGGAGCCTCATTGGGAGGCTGCACCGCGATGCTGCTTGCCGGCGAACTGGCAATCGGTGCGGCCAGCGCGGTGGTGCTGGTCGACATCGTGCCCAACATGGACCCGTCTGGAGCACAGCGAGTGCAGGCGTTCATGGCCGAGAACATGGAGTCCGGCTTCGACTCGCTCGACGAGGTCGCCGACGCGATCGCCGCCTACAACCCGCACCGGCCCCGCCCGGCCGACCTCAACGGGCTGACTGCCAACCTGCGCCGGCGCGGCGACCGCTGGTACTGGCATTGGGACCCCCAGTTCATCAGCGGTCCCGACCACCAGGGTCCGATGGAGATCCACGATGTAGAGCGGCTCAACACCGCAGTGCAGACCATCCTGGACAGCGCAGTGCCGATGCTGCTGGTCCGCGGCCAGCTCAGCGACTTGGTCAGCGCCGCCAATGCCGACGAGTTTCTCACCCGGTTCCCGCGGGTGGAATTCGTCGATGTCGCCGGGGCCGGTCACATGGTCGCCGGTGACCGTAACGACATCTTCGCCGACGCCATCCTCGACTTTTTGGACCGCCACTCCTGCTGAGCTCAGCCGAACACGGTCTGGCCGTCGTCATCTAACAGATAGCGCTCCGTGCCCTCGGCGACCCGGGGCGCGTCCGCCGCCAGGGCCACCGCAATCTTGTTGCCGGCGTTGCGCATCACGTCCAGCGTCAACTCGACGGCCTGCTCGTCACTGAAGTGCCGACGCACCCCGGCGATTACGTCGGCGTCGAACTGTCCGGGGGTCCAGATCAGCGCGTCGACATAACGCAGTGCCGCCTTCTGCGCCTCGGTCAGCAGCGCTGAATCCTCGAAGAGCTCGATGTCGTCGTAGATCGACTCGGAACCACCGGCATGCAGGGCCGTCGTCTCACGCAGCGACTTGCACAACCGGCAGTTGTGCTGGGCTGCACCACGCAGTCGAACCACCTCAGAGGTCACCGGGTCCAGGGATCGCAGTCGGGCCACGGCTGGCATGAACTGATTGAACAGCGCGTCGGCCAGTTCGCCCGCGTGCTCCGGCCCGTCCACGGGCGATGGGAACGCCACCCCGAGAGCGTCGAGGCCGGCATACACCCGGGGTGCGAAATCGGCGACGAACATCTGGATCACCACCCCGAAGGTCTTCTCCCCCAGCGCCTCCCGCAGGCGGACCCGCTGATCCTCGGTGATCGCCGAGACATCGACGCCGAACTGCTCGGCGAACTCGGCCACCGCGGGATCGGAGTCCGCCGGCACATCGCCCGACAGGGCCACCAGCCGGTTCAGCTCATTGAGGACGTCCATCTGACCGATTATGGCCCGTCAGAGCAATAGGCTGGAACCCATGCGCGTCGTCGTCATCACCAAACATGGCCCACCTTCGGTACTGCAGGTGCAAGATCGCCCCGAACCCCCACCGCCCGCCGGCGGACAGGTGCGGATCGGGGTGCGTGCGGCGGGGGTGAACTTCGCCGACCACTTGGCCCGAGTGGGGCTCTACCCCGATGCGCCGAAGCTGCCGGCGGTGGTCGGCTACGAGGTGGCCGGGACTATCGAGGCCGTCGGTGACGGTGTCGATCCGGCGCGTATCGGGGAACGAGTCTTGGCCGGCACCCGGTTCGGCGGCTACGCCGAGATCGTCAACGCCAACGCCGACGACACCATCGCGCTGCCCCCGTCAATGAGCTTCGAGGAGGGCGCCGCGATACCGGTGAACTATGCGACGGCCTGGGCTGCGCTGCACGGCTACGGTTCACTGCAGCCCGGCGAACGCGTCCTGGTGCACGCCGCGGCTGGCGGCGTCGGCATCGCCGCGATCCAACTGGCCAAAGCCGCAGGTGCGGTCGTGCACGGCACCGCGTCGCCCGGCAAACACGCTCAACTCGAAGCGCTGGGCATCGACCGTGCCATCGACTATCGCCGCAAAGACTGGTGGAAGGACCTGCCGCCCTATGACCTCGTGCTCGACGGGCTCGGCGGCACCTCCGTGTGGCGCTCGTTCGCGCTGCTGCGCCCCGGCGGGCGGCTTGCGGCCTACGGCCTGTCGTCGCTGCAACAGGGCGAGAAACGATCACTGCTGCGGGCCGCGCCCCAGGCACTGGCGATGCTGCGCGGCTTCAGTCTGATCACCCAGATGGAGCAGTCCAAGACCGTCATCGGGTTGAACATGCTGCGCCTGTGGGACGACCGCGGCACCCTCGGACCCTGGATCACCCCACTGGCTGAAGCGCTGTCCAGTGGGATCGCAGCACCGATCGTGCATGCGGCGATACCGTTCGCGAACGCCCCGGAAGCCCACCGCATTCTGGCTGCGCGAGAGAATGTCGGCAAAGTGGTACTCGTGCCCTAGGCCAAGCCCGCTCTGACACAGCTTGTGTTGCGCGGCAATGGGGTATGACCTCCAATTCGCCGATCGGACGGCCCGCACCTGGAACCGCGCAGCTCCTCACGAACAGAACAGAAACTCCTGAGAGTTTCTTTCCCTTGCACCGCAACCATTTTCGTCACCATCGCTACGATTTGACGCACCGGTAAACCGATGCCACGATGATTCGGTACGCACCTTGAGTGAGCGGGTAGCCTGCGACCAGGTTCGATTCCCAGCGTCCCCATCCCCTCACCGGGCATTCTGCCGGCGCCCCGCGCGCCCTGGCGTCAAGGAGGTGAGAACGATTTGAGTCCTAGCGACGGTCCTTATCCGAGAAACGCCGACCGTTTCGTTTCGAACCTTCCTCGGCTTTGCTTCTGATCTCTGAATCGATCTATACCGCAACGCTTTAGAGCCCCTGCATGTATTGGCATGGGGCACTTTCCGGTGCGCTCTTCGCGGTGATCTGAAGCCGAATTCGGGTCGGTCAATTGAGGAGATCCGATGCCTTGCAGCCCCACTGACAGCCTGCCCGCAGAGCGGGCAACGTGAGCGCGCCGCTGTGGCTGGCTTCGCCACCCGAAGTACATTCGACCCTGTTGAGTAGCGGACCAGGTGCTGGCACGCTACTGGGCGCCGCGCAGGTCTGGCACTCGCTGAGCTACGAATATAGCTCGGCAGCAAGCGAATTGATTAGCACTCTGCATCTAGTTCGGGCCGGGTCATGGCGTGGTCCTAGCGCTGAACGCTACGCGGAGTCGCACCTGCCGTATCTGGCGTGGTTGGAGAAATCCAGTAGCGAAGCCGTGTCGACGGCGATGCAGCACGAAATAGGTGCGGCGGCCTACGCTGCCGCCTTGGCCACCATGCCGACCCTCGCCGAGCTGGCCGCCAACCACACGGCACACGCCACATTGGTAGCGACAAACTTCTTTGGTATCAACACTGTTCCGATTGCCGTGAACGAAGCCGACTATGCGCGGATGTGGGTCCAGGCGGCCGGCGTCATGGAGGGCTATCAAGCGGTCTCCGATGCCGCGTTGGCGTCAGTTCCCCAGGCGGCACCGGCTCCGGCGATCGTGGCGTTCGATGAGGGCGACGACGGCGCCGACACCGGCAACGGTGGCGGATCGAACTTGGCCGACTACCTTCCGGCGCTTCTTCAATTTGCTGACCTGTTCGACGAATGGATCATTCAGGGGATCATCTACAGCATCGCGGCAAGCCCGGCGATGATCGGAAGCCTTGGTGCGGCAGAGGTTGAAGAGCTGGCTGTCGGCCCGCCTGCCGCAGCCGCGGCAGGCGCGGCCGTCGGGGCTCCCTTACCACGAGCACCGCAGGTGGCGGCCGGGGCCTCGGCATGGCCTGCTATGGCAGCAAACCCGGCCGCGCCGGGCGCGGGGGCGGCCGCCAACCCACCCGCACCCAGCCCCGCAGCGGCCGCCCCGGCAGCGGCGACGATTTCCGCCGCGGTGGCGTTTCGCTCGCCGCCGACCGGGGGAAGCGATCCCCACACGCCGGTCGGGCCGTCGTTGACCGACGGCGACAAGTCGTCGGCCCCGGCTGCTGGTGCTGCGGTCACCTCACGCAAGCCAGCATCGGCACGGCGACGGCGCCGAACCGCCGCCAAGGATCCGGGCATCCGGGTCAGCATGAACTCTGAGCTACCGACCGATCGCGTCCAGCCGGCATCCTCGACGTCGCCGATTGCCTCGCAGCGGGCCACCGGAAGCCTGGGGTTCGACGGGACGCATCGCCGGGATACCAGTTCGCACGCTAGCGGTTTGACCACCGTGAATGACGCGGTCTTCGAGGACGGCCCGATCGTGCCGATGATGCCCGCCACCTGGGATGACGCCGGTGAACCACCCCCGAAGCCGTCCTGAGATGGACGATCCTGCCTACCCTCCGGCAGGCGGCCGGGGAAACCGGAATCGTCGGTCACGCAACCGGTATGCCGCAATACCGTCGTTGCGGGGCCCCGAGCGCCCCATAGGTCCCATCGCCCCCATCGGGGCGCTGTTTGCAGCGGGCCGCAGCGCCTGGGGTGCCTCAGCAGGGACCCCGAACGAACCAGCTGGCCGGGTTGCTCGCCCTCCAGGATCGACGGTGTCGGTCATCTGAGCTGCCGTCAGCCAGCCCGGCGGCACCGTCAACTTGCCCACCGGCGCCGACCGCCCAGCGCTGGCCAGCACCGCGTGGGGGAACTGCGGCGAACCAGGCACCCCAGGCTGGATACTCGGGTTGGGTACTGCGCCTCCCGCGGCCGCCTTTTCCTGTGCATTCAGAAGTGCCACACCGAAGATGCCCTGCGATCCGGTGGTGAAGACCACCTGCTGAGCGATCCCCAACACCCCCAACGTGGGACCCAAGACGGCAAGCTCGGCGACAATGGGCCACGTCTGCGGCGACGAGGCCGCCACAGCTCCGGCTTGTGCCGGTTGTGCCGGGGCTAGGACATGCGGTTGTTCCACAGCGGGGGCAAACAGCTCAGATACCGGTAGTTGGGTCTGCCCGCTGACGACCTCGGCGCTAGCGCGCGCCGACGCGGCGTATTGGGCGAATTGCCCGCCGGCGTTGGTGGTCTCGGGCGGCCGTTGAAACGGGCTCAGTGCGGATGCCTGCGCCGAGGCTCCGGCATAGCCGTACATGGCCGAGGCGTCTTGGGCCCACATCTGCGCGTAGCTGGCCTCGGTGGCGGCGATCGCCGGCCCGTTCTGCCCAAAGAAGTTCGTGGCCACCAGCATCAACAACTGGGCGCGGTTGGCCGCTACCGCTGTCGGCGGCACCGTCGCCGCAAAGGCCGTTTCGTACGCGCTGGCCACCGCTCGAATCTGGGCTGCAGTCGACTCGGCTTGCACCGCCGTGGCCGAGGCCCACGCGATGTATCGCGCGGCGGCCACGGCCATCGCGTCGCTAGCAGCTCCCGCCCACACCTGGCCCTGGAGATTCGCCATCATCTCCGAGTAGCCGGCTGCAAGTGACTCCAAGTGAATTCCGACAGCGTCCCAGGCCGTGGCCGCGGCCATCATCGGCCCCGAACCCGGACCGGAGTACATTCTGGCCGAATTGATTTCGGGGGGTAGAGCGCCGAAATCAAACACCAATGATCCTGTCGCTGGGGCAACAGAGTGCCCACAAGGCCTCGCCGAAGCGCGCGCCGCGCATCAACATCGGTTAGCCGCCGAGGGACGGTCGGGGCATGGTGAATCGCCCCGGTGCGACACGCAAAGCACTGGACACGGTCTGACGTCCCGTCGCCGCCGCGCCGCCCATCATGGCCGCCATCGGCCCCATTCCCATGGCCGGGGCAGCCCCGGACATGTCCGTCGAACCATCCGGCACGGCCATTTCAACCGCGACCTCGTCTTCAGACAGCCACACCGGGTCTTTAGACACCGATGCCACCGGCGTGGCATCGGCCCACGCCGGCGGCACCGACAACTGTCCCACCGGCGCGACGTCGCTGCCCATGTGGGCCAGCACCGTTCGGCCACCTGAGGATCCAGAATCCACCGCCGGCTTCTCGTCGCTCACCTGGACCGGCTTCTCATCGTTCGCCGCGCCCGCGCCGGTTTCGGCATGGGCGACGAGATAAGCATTTCCGGCCAGCGCGAAGGAGCCCACCGACGAGATCGTCCGGGCAGTCTGCAAAGCAAAAGAGGTCGGTCCCAGCACGATGTTGAGGGCAGCGATCAGATCCAGCGGCAGCCACGGATCCGCCTGTGCGGGCAGCGCAGCAGCCTGCCCGGTCGAGAGCCCGCCGAGTTGCTGCGGCAGCTCGGCCAGAAGCGGCGAAAGCAGACTTTGAGTGTCCGAGGCAGTGCTGGAGCCGGCGGCACCAGCGACCGCGGCCGCCTGACCAGCTCCACCAAGAGGGTTGGTGGTCTGCGGAGGCTGTTGAAACGGCGCCAGCTTGGCGGCCGTCGAGGCCGAAGCGGCATACCCAAACATCGCCAGCGCGTCTTGGGCCCACATGTCGGCATAGTCGAATTCGGTCGCCGCGATCGCGGGGGTGTTCTGACCGAAAACATTGGTTGCGGCCAGGCTCGCCAGGCGGGCGCGGTTGGCGGTCACCAGTGCCGGCGGGACAATCGCGGTACGGGCATTCTCGTAGGTGGCCGCCGCTGCACGGGCCTGACCGGCGGCACGCTCCACCTGGCCGGCCGTTGCCAACGCCCACTCGGCGTACAGTGTTGCCGCAGCGGCCATCGCCGCAGACGCCCTACCGGTCCAGCTTTCGCTCTGCAGGTTGGCGACCACCGAAAAATACCCGGTGGCAAAGGCCTGCAGTTGCGCAGCGAGCGAGTCGTACGCCGCCGCGGCTGCCAGCAGAGGGCCCGAGCCGGGCCCGGAGTAGATCTTCGTCGAGGTCACCTCGGGCGGGGCCGCTCCGAAATCCACCATCACACAAATCCCCTCTCATGGCCGTTGCCGTTGCAACGGCGAGCAGCGGCGCGGGGTCACTCCGCGCGGCGGAGGCTGGAGTGCTCAAAGCCCAACGCTGCTCTGCCGGCCCGGATAGGTGGCGGTTGCGCCATTCCTTCGCCGTCTGGTGACGACGTGCACCCAATCCAGCGAAGAAAACTCCTGGCGCCCGACTACCAGCTTCCGCGCTGAGCCGGTCCATCGCTATGCGCTCTAACCCCCAATCTCGGCAGGAGGCGACCTGTACGCACATCTGATCTCACCGACTACGGCGAGATCAATCCCGCTGCCCGAAACCGGTGTCAGGTCATAGTTGGGCGCGAATCAAACCTGCTCAGACGGTACGGGCCAGTCGCTGCGCCAGCAGTTCGGCGAAGCGTGCCGGGTCATCGAGCGCGCCGCCCTCGGCCAACAGGGCAGTCCCGTAGAGCAGCTCTGCGGTCTCGGCCAAGTCGGCGTCTTCGCCACGCTCGCTGTGGGCTTGACGCAGACCGGTGACCAGCGGATGGTCTGGATTGAGTTCGAGGATCCGCTTGCCCACCGGCACGTCTTGACCATTGGCGCGGTAGATCCGTGCCAACGCCGGGGTCATCTCAAAAGTGTCGGTAATCAAGCAGGCCGGTGACTCCGTCAACCGAGTCGACAGCCGCACCTCTTTGACGTGGTCGGTCAAGGTCTGCTCGAGCCAGCCGATCAGGTCCGCGAATTCCTTCTGCTGTTCCTGGCGCTGCGCCTCGTGCGCGGTCTTGTCTTCCTCGGAGTCCAGGTCCACCTCACCCTTGGCTGTCGACTGCAAGGGCTTGCCGTCGAACTCGGCGACGGTGTTGACCCACAGCTCGTCGACCGGGTCGGTCAGCAGGAGCACCTCGTAACCCTTGGCCTTGAACGCCTCCAGGTGCGGCGATCTGAGCAGCTGCTGGCGTGACTCACCGGTGGCGTAGAAGATCTGCTCCTGGCCGTCTTTCATGCGTTCGACGTACTGAGCCAGGGTGGTCGGCTCGGAGTCGCTGTGTGTCGAGGCGAATGAGCTGATCCCCAGCAACGCGTCCTGATTGTCGAAGTCGGACAGCAGGCCTTCCTTGACGACGCGACCGAACTCCGTCCAGAAGGTGCGGTAGTCCTCAGGCCGTTGGGACTGAAGCTCTTTGATGGTCGACAGCACCTTTTTGGTCAGCCGTCGGCGTATAGCGTTGATCTGGCGGTCCTGCTGCAAGATCTCCCGCGAGACGTTCAGTGACATGTCCGCGGCGTCCACGACACCCTTGATGAAGCGCAGGTACTCGGGCATCAGCTGGTCACAGTCGCCCATGATGAAAACCCGTTTGACGTAGAGCTGGACCCCCACCTGAGCATCGCGGCTGAACAGGTCGAACGGGGCGTGCGACGGGATGAACAGCAGCGCCTGATATTCGAAGGTACCTTCGGCCTTCATCGCGATGACTTCGAGCGGCTCATCCCAGGCGTGTGCGATGTGCTTGTAGAACTCGCTGTATTCCTCTTGCGAGACTTCTTCTTTGGGACGCGCCCACAGCGCCTGCATCGAGTTCAGCGTCTGGGTCTCGACGGTGACCGTCTCATCACCGCCCTCTTGCTCGGGCGGCGTTCGGCGTTCGACCTGCATCCGGATCGGCCAGGCGATGAAGTCCGAGTACTTCTTGACCAGGCCGCGAATGGTCCACTCCGCGGTGTAGTCGTGCAGCTCATCTTCGGCGTCTTCGGGCTTGAGGTGCAAGGTGATCGACGTGCCCTGCGGGGCACTGTCGACAGGTTCGATGGTGTAGGTGCCATCGCCACTGGACGCCCAACGAATGCCTTCGCTCTGGCCCGCCTTGTGGGTGACCATCTCGACGCGGTCGGCCACCATGAACACCGAATAGAATCCGATCCCGAACTGGCCGATCAGCTCTTCGGACGCTTCGGCGTTCTGGGCCTCACGCAGTTGCTGACGCAGCTCGGCGGTGCCGGAGCGCGCCAGGGTGCCGATCAGGTCCACCACCTCATCGCGCGACATGCCGATGCCGTTGTCGCGAACGGTCAACGTGCGGGCCGACGTGTCGACCTCGATCTCGATGTGCAGATCGGAGGTGTCTACCTCGAGGTCCTTGTTACGGAAAGCCTCAAGCCGCAGCTTGTCCAGTGCATCGGAGGCGTTGGAGATCAGCTCCCGCAGGAACGCGTCCTTGTTTGAGTAGACCGAATGAATCATCAAATCCAGCAGCTGACGGGCCTCAGCCTGAAACTCCAGCTGCTCCACATTCGCGCTCATTGAGATCTTCCCTCCTCGACGATTGACACCGGCTCGCCCAACCGGTTCAGTGACCATCATGATGGACGCTGCCGCGTCGGATTCAGCCACCGCCGCAAGTGAGGTCGTCCTGGCCATGTGGCAGGCCCTGGCGCGACACGACTGGGACGCACTGAAGACCTTCTTGGCGGCGGACTGCCTCTACGTCGACATGCCGATGCCGGCGGTGGGGGCACGCGGTCCCGAGGACATCGTCACGCGGCTCAGGTTATTGTTCGACCGGTTGGCCGGCTACCAGCACCACGGTGGCCAGCTGGTGTCCAACGGCGCAGATGTCATGTACGAACACTCCGAAACCTGGATCTTCCCCACCGGCGAACAGGGCACCCTCAAGTTCGCCACGGTGCACCGCGTGATCGACGGAAAGATCGCGACGTGGAAAGACTACTGGGACTACTCCAGCCTGCTGGCTTTCATCCCGCCGAACTATTTCGACAGCTTCGGCACCGAGGACATGTCGTGGGTATTCGACGCCACCGAATTGGTGTGACGCCCCAACATCGAGGCCTTTACCGGATCTTTACCGCGCGTTGAATCGACCCACAAACGATCACCACGTGACTACCATTCAAGCCGTGGAGCTGGGGGTTTTGGGACCTCTTCAGGACCAGGTTCGACGAGCTCAGCGGCCTACCACGTCATTGCGCCTGACTCACCGACGACATGTGGAAGTCCGGAATGCGCAGTGACGGCATCACCGCCCGGGTAGCCCAATCACCCCACTCCCGCGGCAGGGTCGGTTCGGCAATGCCGGCCTGGGTGGCGCGGCGCAGCAGGTCCAGTGGGCTCTCGTTGAACCGGAAATTGTTCACCGCCGCGGTCACTTTGCCGTCTTCGACCAGGTAGACGCCATCGCGAGTCAAACCGGTCAATAGCAGCGAGGTGGGGTCGACTTCACGGATGTACCACAGTGTGGTCAGCAGCAGTCCACGCTCGGTCGAGGCGATCATCTCGTCCATGCTGGCCGAACCACCCGTCATCAACAGGTTGTCGGCGGCCAGCGCGACCGGGACGCCGAACTCGGCAGCGGCGGCCCGGGGGTAGGCCAGCGCGTTGATCACCCCGCCCCGGATCCAGTCCACGCAACCGATGTCGAGGCCGTTGTCGAATACCGATGCGGTCTCCGACGAGGTGCCGGTCGCCACGAACGGCGCACACTCGAGCCCGTACGCGTGCGGGTCGGAATACAGCGTCAACGGCAGCTCGGACAGCCGCTCCCCCACCCGGGTGCCGCCGCCGGGTGCCGACAACGCCGTCCGGCCCTCCTGAGCCCCGCGACCGCTCATCGTCCAGCCGAGGTAGATCATCATGTCGGCCACCGTGGACGGTGGCATCAATGTCTCGTAGCGACCCGCGGGCAGATCCACCCGCCGAGCCGCCCACCCGAGCCGGGTAGACAGCTGCTCCAGCAGTGCATCACCGGGAACGTCAACGAAATCTGGCGTGCTGATCCCCGCCCAGGCACTGGCGCCATTGCGCTTGGCGTTGATCTCCACCGTCCCGGTGGGTTGAGTGAAACGTCGCCTCAACCCCGTCGATGATGCCAAGAACGTGGTCTGCACCTCATGGCGGGCGAACCCGTAGAGCTGGTCTTCCCCAGCAAATCCGCGACTCAGTGACGTGGCCAGCCCGGCGAACACCTCCGCGCCGGTCTGCGGAACAGGCTCATCCCAATCATCCGGTATACCGTTGCCGCGCAGCAGTTCCGCGACATCACGGGCCTCCGGCGCGCCTGCCGCCGCTTCTGCAGATGCCGCGACCAGATCAGGGATCAGCGCCGGATCCACCTCCGCCGAGCGCAGGGAACCGACCCGTGCGCCGGCGTCGTCGAAGACGATCGAGACGACGGTGGTGGTCCGACTGTTGGACACCCCGTTGGTGGTCATCGAGTTACCGGCCCACCGAAGCGATGCCTCGGTCCGGTCGGTGACCAGCACGATGGTCTCGGTGTTGGCGCGCTTTGAGGCCGTCAGCGCGGTCTCGATGACCTGTTGCGGCCCTATCATTCCCGGCCCCCTTCGCTGCGCGTGTTGAGCACGTTGATCCCCCGGAACAGCGCTGACGGACAGCCGTGGCTGACCGCGGCCACCTGGCCGGGCTGAGCCTTGCCGCAGTTGAACGCCCCGCCCAACCGCCACGTCGAGGCACCACCGACCGCTTCCATGGCGTTCCAGAAATCGGTGGTGGTCGCCTGATAGGCCACGTCGCGGAGTTGGCCATCGAGCCGGCCGTCGCGAATCCGGAAGAACCGTTGTCCGGTGAACTGGAAGTTGTAGCGCTGCATGTCGATAGACCATGATCGGTCGCCCACGATGTAGATGCCGTTGGCTACCCGGGCGATCAGGTCCGCGGTGGACAGGTCGTCGGTGCCCGGCTGCAGCGACACGTTGGCCATCCGCTGAATCGGAACATGGTGCGGCGAGTCGGCATAGGAACAGCCATTGGAGCGGGACTGACCCAACCGTGGCGCGAACACCCGGTCCAGCTGGTAGCCGACGAATCGTCCGTCGCGCACCAGGTCCCAGCTCTGAGCGGCCACACCCTCGTCGTCATAGCCGATGCTGGCCAGTCCGTAGGGCACCGTGCGGTCCGCGGTCACGTTCATCACCGGCGAGCCGTAGCGCAGCGTGCCCAGCTTGTCGGGGGTGGCGAACGATGTTCCGGCGTAGGCCGCCTCATAGCCGATAGCTCGGTCGTACTCGGTTGCATGGCCGATGGATTCGTGGATGGTCAGCCACAGATTCGTCGGATCGATCACCAGATCCGTAGGCCCGGCGATCACGCCGTGGGCCTTCATCTTCTCCGCGAGCAGCACCGGAAGCTGCGCCAACTCGTCCGACCAGTCCCACACGGTGTCGTCGGCCACCGCCTCCCAGCCCCGCGCAGTCGGGGGCGCCAGAGTGCGCATCGAGTCGAAGCCGTCCGGCCCTACGGTGACCGCATCGAGGACCGGCATCAGCCGCACCCGCTGCTGGGTGATCGCCGAGCCGAACGTGTCGGCGTAGAAGGTCTGCTCCTTGACAGCGGTGAGCGAGGCCGAAACATGGTCCACCCCGTCTGCCGACAACAGCCGGCCCGAGTAGTCCTCCAACACGTCGATCTTGTCGGAGGTGGCCACCTCGAAGGGATCGATCAGATAGTCCGATACCCAGCTGGCATCGCGGTACACCGGTTCGGCGGCAAGCTCAACCCGCTCGGCATTGAGCACGGCCAGGGTCTTGGCCACCTGCACGGCGCGCCGCGCCGTGTCGGCCGCGACATCCGGCGCCAACTCGGCATGCGAGGCGAAGCCCCAGGTGCCGTCGACGACCACGCGGACCGCGAAGCCGAGCTCACGGTTGATCACGGCGGTCTCCAACTCGCCGTCGCGCAGCCGGATGATCTCCGTCGCGATGCGGTGAATACGCAGGTCGGCGTGCTCGGCACCGGCGGCTTTAGCCGCCGACAACGCGGCGTCGGCCAGCGCGTGGCGAGGCAGGGCAACAAACTCGGCGTCGATCTCCCGGTTCACTGTCACCCGTCCACGTTATCGACCGGCTTTAATACCTGCATGGCAGACTCGCCGCGCGCTCCCCGCTCCAGCGCGCTCGGCTACGCACTGCTGGCCCCCAGCCTGTTCGGGGTCGTCGCGTTCCTGCTGCTGCCGATGCTGGTGGTGGTGTGGCTGAGTCTGCACCGCTGGGATCTGCTGGGTCCGATCAGTTATGTGGGCGCCGAGAACTGGCGATCGGTGTTGACCGATCCGGTGTTCGGGAACTCTCTTGTGGTCACCGTGCTTTTCGTGGCCCTTGTGGTGCCGCTACAGACCTTGTTGGGGCTGGCTGTCGCCGTGCTGCTGGCCCGCGGGTTGCCCGGTAGCGGCGCGTTCCGCACCATCTACGTGCTGCCGTGGATCTGCGCACCGTTGGCGATTGCCGTGCTGTGGCGCTGGATTCTGAGCCCCACCGACGGCGCGGTGAGCACGGTGCTGCAACACCGCATCGAATGGCTGACCGATCCCGGGCTGGCGCTGCCGGTGACCTCGGCCGTGGTGGTGTGGACCAACGTCGGCTATGTCGCATTGTTCTTCCTGGCCGGCATCCTGGCCATCCCGACCCAGGTGTTGTCGGCGGCACGTATCGACGGAGCGAACGGGTGGCAGCGATTCTGGCGGGTCACGTTGCCGATGCTGCGGCCCACCCTGTTCTTTGTGCTGGTGACCGGGGTGGTCAGCGCGGCGCAGGTGTTCGACACCGTGTATGCGCTGACCGGCGGCGGACCGAGCGGCCGCACCGACCTGATCGCGCACCGCATCTATGACGAGGCGTTCGGCGCCGCGGCGATCGGCCGGGCCGCGGTGATGGCGCTGGTGCTGTTCGCCGTACTGGTCGGCGTGACGGTGGTACAACAGCTTTCGCTGGGTCGGCGGGTCAGCTATGACCTCACGTAACGCCGCCGTCTACGCGCTGCTGACGGTCGGCGCGCTGATCACCCTGGCGCCCTTCGGGCTCGGACTGTTGACGTCCTTCACCCCGGCACGCCAGTTCGCCACCGGCACCCCGCTGTCCTGGCCACATCCGCCGACTCTGGACAACTACGGCGATCTCGGCGGTGCCGGATTCGGGCGTGCCGCGGCGGTGACCACGTTGATGACCGCGGTGATCCTGATTGGGCAGCTCAGCTTCTCCGTGCTGGCCGCCTACGCCTTCGCGCGACTGGATTTTCCGGGCCGCGACACGTTGTTCTGGGTGTATGTGGCCACTTTGATGGTTCCGGCCACCGTGACCGTGGTGCCGCTCTACCTGATGATGGCGCAGCTGGGGCTGCGCAATACGTTCTGGGCCCTGGTGTTGCCGTTTGTCTTCGGCTCTCCGTATGCGATCTTTTTGCTGCGACAGCATTTTCGTGCTGTGCCCACCGATTTGATCAATGCCGCGCGCCTCGACGGCGCGAACGCCCTGGACGTGATCGTGCACGTGATGCTGCCCGCCAGCAGACCGATCCTGGTCACCCTGGGTTTGATCACCGTGGTCTCGCAATGGAACAACTTCATGTGGCCCTTGGTGATCACCAGCGGTGACAAGTGGCGGGTCTTGACGGTGGCGACCGCGGCGCTGCAATCTCGCTACAACGCGCAGTGGACACTGGTGATGGCGGCGACCACGGTGGCCATGGTTCCGCTGATCGTGCTGTTCATGGTGTTCCAGCGGCGGATCGTGCAATCGATCGTGGTCACGGGGATCAAGTGAGCCGGCCGCGGTTCTCCACGTTGTTCGCCGCGGCGGTGGTCGCGGTGGCCGTGCTGTTGGCCGCCGCGGCGGTGCTGCTCGACAGCACCGCCGCCCGACCGCCCCCCGGCACGACGGTGGTGACGGTACGGCTGTGGGACGAGCAGGTCGCACGGGCCTACCGGCAGTCGTTCGACGCGTTCCACCGGGAGCACCCCGACATCGAGGTCCGCGTCAACGTCGTCGCCTACGGAACCTACTTCGATACGCTGCGCACCGATGTCGCCGGCGGCGGTGCCGATGACATCTTCTGGCTCTCCGATGCCTACCTTGCCGGGTACGCCGACAACGGCCGGCTGATGAAGATCGATGACACGAGCTCGGATTGGGAACCGTCGGTGGTCACCCAGTTCACCCGCAACGGCACGCTGTGGGGGGTGCCGCAACTGACCGATGCCGGAATAGCGGTGTACTACAACGCGGATCTGCTGGCCAACGCCGGCGTGACAGCCACGCAGTTGGAACGGCTGCGTTGGGATCCGCACGGCACCGACGACACCCTGCGGCCGCTACTGGCGCGGCTCACCCGCGACAGCGCCGGACACCGTGCTGATTCCCCGGGCTTCGACGAACGCCGGATCCGACAATGGGGTTACAACGCCGCCAACGACCCGCAGGGCATCTACCTGAACTACATCGGCTCGGCCGGCGGGGTGTTTCAGCGCGGTGACGAGTTCGCCTTCGACAACCCCGCCGCGGTCGCCGCCTTCCGCTACTTGGTGCGGTTGATCAATGCCGATCACGTGGCACCGCCGGCCTCGGATACCAACACCAACGGCGATTTCTCCCGCAACCAGTTCCTGGCCGGGAGGATGGCGCTGTTGCAGTCCGGCACGTACAACTTGGCGGCCATCGCCGAGCAGGCCACCTTCCCCTGGGGGGTGGCGATGCTGCCGATCGGGCCGGCCGGGCGCGTCAGTGTCACCAATGGGATCGCGGCTGCCGGCAACGCCGCCTCGCGGCACCCGGACGCCGTCCGCTCCGTTCTGACGTGGCTCGGCAGCCGGGCGGGCAACGAGTACGTGGGGCGCCACGGGGCGGCGATACCTGCGGCGCTCAGCGCACAACAGGTCTATTTCCAGTACTGGGCGCAGCGCGGGGTCGACGTGACCCCCTTCTTCGCGGTGCTGCACGGGCCACGCATCCCGGCGCCGGGCGGCAGCGTCGGATTCCCCGCCGGAAGCCAGGCCATCAAGCCGTATTTCGACAAGATGTTCCTCGGCCGCTCGGACGTGGGCGTCACCCTGCGTCAGGCGCAGGCCGCCGCCAACATCGCCGCACGCCGGTAGGGGCGCTGCCGGGTCACCTCCGCGAGATTGCAGCCATGCAGAGAATTCGCTGAAATTACCTGCGTGAGTGCAATCTCGGGTTGAGAGTTCCCCGCCATCCACGCGACTGGAGCGCCCGATAGACCCGATCGATCACCTCGTCAGGGCGGTCCTCGGCAATCACCTTGATGTTGATCCAGCCCAGTTGCGGGAGCTTCCGCTGCCTACGCTCGCCCCGGACATATTCGCGACGATCGGTGCGGTGTTGGTCGCCGTCGTATTCCGCGGCCACACGATAGTCTTCCCAGCCCATGTCGAGCACGGCAAACAGGTGAAGGTTGATGTGCAAGGGAATCTGCGTTGTCGGGGTGGGGAATCCGGCGTCAAGGAGCAACAGCCGCAACCATGTCTCCTTGGGGGACGCCGCGCCACCGTCGACCAGGGGCAGCAACTCGCGCAACTGCCGCAAACCCCTTGCCCCCGGGTACCGATCCGCGAGCATGGCGACGCGCTCAACATCAAAGGGCGTCGCGCGCATCAGCGCATCGAGCCGGGCCAGGGCCTGCCCGCGCGGCAGGTGGCGTCCCAGATCGAATGCGGTGCGGGCCGGAGTGGTCACTGGGAGGCGGCCGACGAAAGTCAGCTCATCGTCGGAGGCCACCACCTCATTGCGCGCGACTACCCCGTTCGGCGGACGGCCGTTGCGCAGCAGCATCTCGACCATCACCCCGTCATCGACCCACCGGGCTCCGTGCAGCGCCGACGCGGCAACGCCGGCAATGATTCCGCGTCGTCCTGACCACAGCCAAGCTCCGCCAATACGGTCTCGCAGCGAAGCCACGGTCTGGTCAGCGGGAAGGTAGACGCCGGGGAATATCCGCGGGCACCGCCGCTGAAGCCGGTACCTGGAGACCACACCGGCCGCGACGGCTTCACGGCCCAGAAATGCCTTCATGGCAGGAGAGCATGCCGCTCAGGACCGACAATGCTCCGAGGTTGCAACCATGCACGCAAACCCACGCAAATGCCTGCGTGGCTTCAATCTCGCCTAGGAATCCACGATTTCACGGCTTCAGGACGTGGTGAGCACCGTGAGTTCCAGCGCCACGGCCGCACCGCACGTCAGCGCCACGATCACCAGGGTGATCAGGTCGGCCAGGCGTGGCCGCGCCGGCGACGCCGAGATCTGGCCGACGCCGCCGCGAGCGGTGATCGCATCCCCCATCTCATCCGCCCGGCGAAGGGTGACGGTGATGGCGGCGGTAATCAGGTCGATGGCCTCGCGCGCCCACAGACGCCGGCGATGCCGCCGCGAGCGCGGCCGAGCGCGGGGCCGCAAGCGCCGCGCTGCGTAGAGCACTCGGAACTCGTCGATCAGCATCGGGAATGCCCGCAGCGCCAGAGCTAGCGCCACCGCCCAGTCATCGATCGGAATACGCACCAGCCGCAGAGGCTTCCCGAGGACTGCGACCGCCGGGGCGATCTCTGCCACGTTGGTGGTCCACGACACCATCGCACCCAGTCCCAGCAGCACGAACGACAGCGCGGTGATCCGCAGGAAGTACAACAGTCCGCCGAAGCCGGCCGGGTCACCGCCCGACATGGCCGCAGTGCCGCCGCCGATCACCAGGAGCACCCACAGCCAGTGCGGCACCGTGGGCAGTGCGCCGCGGGGGATGCGGGCGATCGCGGCCGCGCTGAACACCAACAGCGCCACCGCCCCGATGGTCGCCCAGCCCGGATAGAAGGTGAGCAGCACCGAGATGCCGAAGACCACGATCAGCTTTGTCCCAGCCCACATTCGGTGCACGGCGGTGTCGCCGGGAACCGGCCGCAGCAGTACCACCGGCCGCGGTGTGCTGCGCCTCTGCCCCGTCACACGGCACCTGCCGGCGCCGGCACCAGCTCACCGTTGTGCAGATGCAGGGTCCGCGGACACAACGCATCGAGGCCGGCGAAGTCGTGCGAGATGACCACGACCGTCAGCCCTCGCTCCCGCCGCAGATCCTCGAGCAGGCGCAGCAGGCCGTCGCGGCTGGCTGCGTCAAGGCCGGCAAGCGGCTCGTCGAGGATCAACGCCCGTGGAGATCGGGCCAGCAGGCCCGCCAGCACCAGACGGCGCATCTGGCCGCCGCTGAGCTGGTCGATGCGCCGGCCGGCCAGCGCTGAATCCAGGCCGACGGCGGCCAGCGCCGCACTCACTCGAGCGTGGTCACGGGGTGAGAAGCCCGCCGCCGAGGCCACTTCGCGCCCCACATAGCTGCGCATCAGCTGGAGGCGAGCCGCCTGGAATGACAGCGCGACGGCCCCCACCTGCTGGTCGACGGGCCTGCCGCCGAGCAGACAACTGCCGGTGGTCGGAGTCGTCAGGCCCGCCATGATCCAGGCCAGGGTGGACTTGCCGGAGCCGTTACCGCCATGAATCAACAGTCCGTCGCCCTCATCGACGTGGAAGCTGATGTCACGCAATGCGGTCTTGGCCCACGGCGTACCGCTGGCGTATTCGTGACCCACGCCGGACAACTCGAGCACCGGCGGCGCACCGTCACTCCGTTCGCTGCCGGCCGATGCCGTGGGAACCTCGACGGTCTCCACCATGGCGGTGTTGTCGCGGGAACCCGACAGGTCAATGGTCCGGTCGGCCGTGCCCGCCTCGTCGTTGTAATGGGTGATGTGCACCAAGGAGGTACAGCGCTGACCGCTGCACCCGGCCAGCTTGGACAGCACCCCCAACAGCACCTCGCGGCCCTGGGGGTCGACCATGCTGGTGACCTCATCGGCGATCAGCAGTGCGGGTTCGCGGGCCAATGCCGCCGCGACGGCCAACCGCTGTAGTTCGCCGCCGGACAGGCTGCCGGTGTCGCGCTCGGCGAAACCGGCCAGACCGACCTCCCCGAGAACTCGCTCGACGTCGACGGTGGTCCCCGGAGGCAGGCCCCACACCACGTCGTCGGCGACCCGGGTGCCCAGCACCTGGCTCTCGGGATGCTGCATCACCACCGCGGTTCCGCCGGGGGCTCCCAGTCCTACGGCGCCGGGGCGCTCGACCGTTCCTGCGGTAGGGGCCCGCCCGGCCAGCAGCAGCATCAGCGTGGTCTTGCCCGAACCGTTGGCGCCGGTGATCGCGACATGCTCGCCGGCATCCACTTCGAGGCTCACCGGTCCCAGCGCGTCATGGTCGGACTGGGGATAGCGGAAACGGACCCCGTCCATCCGGACAGGAACCGGCGCCACCGGGCCGTCCTCGACTGCCAGGTCCAGTTTGTGCACGTCGGGTACCCCGCGCAGGCGGTGAAGCACCCGAGATAGTGCCCACCAGCCCAGCAGCGAAACCATCATGACGCCGATCGTCATCTGAGCCAGGATGAGCCACTGCCAATAACGCAGCAGCGTGCCGAGAAAACCGTTCAGATCCTCGGCAACCCGTTGGAACTCCGGCAGCGGGATACGTGCCATGAACGCCGACACACCGTGCACATTGGCGGTGATCGCCTCGAAGATCAGGTGCCGCAAGCGCGACAACACGTTGAGCGCCAGCACCATCACAGCGCCGAACAGGACACCGGCTACCGCAGAGGCCACGATCACGGTGGGCAGGCCACGGCGGTGACGTTTGATGACACCGGTCAACCCGCCGATGTAGGCGCTGTTCACCACGGTCATGAAGCCGCCCATGCCGGCAATCAGGAAGGCGATGGCCGCGCCGGCGACCATCGCGGCGATCAACACGCGGATCCGGTGCCGGTAGGCCAGCAATCCCATGGGCACCGTTCCGAGCAGCGCCAACCCGCCGGCGAAAGGCACGACGACCGCGATGATGGCCGTCGCTGCGCAGAGTGCAGCCATCACGGCAGCCTGCGCGATCTCGACGGGCCGCATCGACCGCGCCCGAACTCGGTTGGCGCGCTGGCCGGTGTTGGTCACCCGTCGATTCTGCCAGCCGTGTCGACCGGACCCCGCTGCGTGGACCGAGGTCGTCCACTTTCGTTCACGCTTGTGAAATACTTGCCCGATGGTAGCCCCCGCCCATGCAAGCCTCGGCGCCGATCTGCTCAGCGTTGTCTCCCGGCTCAACCGGCTCGCCACCCAGCGTGTTGCGCTTCCGATCCCGGGCGCCCAGGCCCGGCTGTTGGCCACCATCGAGGACTTGGATGTTGCCCGGATCTCCGATCTGGCGGCCGTGGACCATTGTTCCCAACCAACGATGACCACCCAGGTACGCCGACTCGAAGACGCCGGCCTGACCACCCGTGCCACCGACCCACTTGACGCACGCGCCGTCCTGATCCGCATCACCGAGAAGGGCGTCGACACCATGGCTCGGGTCCGTCAGGACCGGGCGGCGGCGCTCGATCCCGAACTGGACCGGCTGGCTCCCGAAGACCGCCGCACGCTGGCCGAGGCCGTTGACGTGCTGCACCGATTCCTGGCCGAGGCCGCCCCCACCCGACCGGTTCGCTAAAGCGGCCGGAGCAGCGCTGATCGCCGCTCGCACCGCCAGCCGAGATTCGGCTGAGATGTCTCCAGCCTGGCCGCTTTTTCGAATATGCTCGACAGCGGCATCGGCCCGAACCGATCCCAGGCCTTCTGCGGGCCCCGCGGCTCGCCGACCGGGCTGCCGGTCTTCGGGGGAAGGACATCGTGGCGGATAGATTGGCGCTGGTCACCTCGATCGCCGCCCAGCTGATGGCCACCACACCATCGACGGCTGCCGCGGTCAGCGAACGCGTGCTGCAGACGCTGGTCGAGCAACTCAACGTCGACGCCGGGTTCTTGCGCCACAACGATCACGAGATCAGGGCCTCCAAGCTGGTGGCCGAATGGCCGCCGCGCACCGACCCACCGAACCCCGATCCGCTGGCCGTGGTGTCGTTCACCACCGCCGATCCCGTTTTCACCACCTGCGCCCACGGCAAGCGGGTCGCGGTCATCCGGCCGGAGCCGGACGAATCCGGGTATGTGCGCCAGATGAACCGAGACCACCCGATCGAATCGCTGTCGGTGGCCACCGCGCCGCTGATCTCCGGGCCGGTGACCATCGGCATGTTGGGTCTGGTCAAGTTCCGCCGGCCCAAGTGGCGGCCCGAAGAACTCAACACCATCGAGGCGATCGCCTCGCTGTTCGCCCAACTGCAAGCCCGTGTCGCTGCCGAGGAACGGCTGCGCTACCTGGCCGACCACGATGACCTGACCGGCCTGCACAACCGGCGCGCCCTGGTGGCCCATCTCTCCGAGCGCCTTATCCCCGGAAAGCCCGGCCCCGTCGGCGTCTTCTATATCGACCTCGACCGACTCAAGCCGATCAACGACTACCTCGGTCACGCCGCCGGCGACTGGTTCATCCAGGACTTCGCCCGGCGGCTGCGCGCCTACGCAGGGAACCGAACCATGACCGCCCGTATCGGCGGTGACGAATTCGTCGTCATCCCGGACTGGCCCATGTCGATGGCCAGCGCTGAGACCTTCGCCGACCGACTGCAGGGCGCCCTGCGTGAGCGGGTGGAAATCCAGGGCCACACGGTCAACAGCACAGTCAGTGTGGGTGTGACGGTGGGACTGCCCGGCGAGGACACCAGCGCCGGCCTGCTGCACCGCGCCGACGAGGCGGTGCTGGCCGCGAAACGCGGCGGCGGCAACCAGACCGTCAGCTCGACCGACGACATGTCGTTGAAGAGCCTGTTCCGCAAGGACATCGAACTGCATCTGCAGGGCGAGATCGACGACGAGTCGCTGCTGCTGTACTACCAGCCCGAGGTCGACCTGTGGAGCGGCGCAATCGTCGCCGTGGAGGCGCTGGTCCGCTGGCGCCATCCCACCCGCGGACTGCTGCTGCCCGGTTCGTTCATCGGCATCGCCGAGTCGGCCAACCTGGCCGACGATCTGGGCCGATGGGTGATGCGCAGCGCGTGCGCGGAATTCAGCGGGTGGCAGGCCAACGGTGTACGAACCAACGCCACCCTGCGCATCAACGTCTCGCCGGTCCAGCTGGCCGCCCGCGGATTCGTCCAGAACGTGGTCGACACCATCAACGAGTTCGGCCTGCGCCCCAGTTCGGTGTGCCTGGAGATCACCGAACGCGCCGTGGTGCAGAACATCGAAACGACCCGCCGAACGCTGGCGGAGCTACGCGAAGCCGGGGTGCAGATCGCCATCGACGACTTCGGCACCGGCTACGCGGTGTTGTCCCACCTCAAGGATCTTCCGGTCGACATCCTGAAGATCGACACCGTCTTCGTCCGCGAACTGGGCGTCAATGCCGGCGACCTCGCGATCGTCCGAGCGATCATCGCGCTCGCCGAGGCGTTTGGCCTGCAAGTCGTCGCGGAGGGCGTGGAGACCTCAGCGGCCGCACTCACCTTGATGCGGCACGGCTGTCACCGCGCGCAGGGATTCCTGTTCTCGCGTCCGGTTCCGGGTCCCGCAGCGGAATCAATGCTGGCGTCGCGCTGGATGGCCATGCCTTTCCTGGCCGACAGCCAGGCGTTGGTTATCTGACAAGTAAGTCGCCCGGTAGAAAGCGGCACGCAACCGCACCCCCGGCTGCCCACCGGCGAGCGCTGCGGTCGGTGCGGTGCACCAACCCGGCTCGGCGTACGGCGGCAGGCGGCGATGCGGACCCCTCAAGGTGCCCCGGGCGAAGCTGTGGGAGGAACTCGCCGGCGCCAGCCACCGCACGCGCCGCAGCGCGCCCGCGCCTTGCAAACCAGTCCCTCGCATAAACCGGAATAGTACATACTTTTTGGATGATGTTCAATCCTCAGGAGACTGTGCGTCAGGTCACGCCGGTGGTGCTGGCGATACCCCTACCGAGAGGACTCTCCGACAGCGGTGAACAACGCCCGCGCCGTCCGCGGTGCCCGTCATAATCAGACCCATGGAGCGACGGCGGAACACGCAGACCCCCCTGGCCCCGATGGACACGCTGCGGCAGCTGCCCGCCCTGGTCGCATTGGAGAGGATCCCCGTCCCGGTGCTCGCGATCGCCGATGACGGCACCATCTTGTTCGCCAACAGCGGTTTTGCCACCATGCTGGGCTACACCCAGGAAGAGGTCCTGGAACGGGAGTTCCGGCAGATCTTCGGCGAGGTTCCACCGGCCGAGGAGTCAGCCCTGTCGGTCATGCACTCACTGGCGAATCTGGTTGTTTCCCTGGAGCATCGGGACGGCTCGACGGTACGCGCCCTGATGAGCAAGTCTGCACTTGAGCGTGCCGATGACCGGGTTGCGCTGGCGACGTTCCAAGATCTCACCGAGCAGCTCTGGAGCGAGGAGCGCTGACCACCTCAGCCGGCGGGCGCTGACCCGTCGTCGCTGTTGGGTCCGTTGCCCTGAAACCGCTGCGCATCCCGCGCCAGGAACTGCTGGAAATACGGCAGCGAGTCCTCAACCACGATCGCGGGCAGCAGCATCTCCCACATCCGGGTGACCCGGCCGATGCTGTCGCCTGCATAGTGCGTCAACAGCCACGTTCCGAGCATCGCCGAGGTGATCGACTCGGAGACCTGGCGAGCATCGAGTTCCTCACGCAGGTCACCCTCGGCAATCGCCCGCAGGGTCTGGGCGGTGACCGCAGCCGCCCATTCACCGCCGACCTCGCCACCTAATTCGTTGGATTCGGCCAGCGCGAAGACTAGGTGCCCCGCTGCCCGCGCCTCCTTGTCGACCGACAACACCTCGGTGACGGCGAACATGCCGTGGATCATTCCCTCCAGCGCCGGCGAGGACGGCTGGCACATGCTGCGGAAAGTCGTCAAGACCGTCGTGAAGCCGCCCTCGATGATGGCCGTCACCAAGGAGTCCATCGAATCGAAATGGTGGTAGAGCGCACCCTTGGTCACCCCGGCCCGCTCGATGATCGCGGTACGCCCGGCCGCGACATAGCCTGCCTCGCCGAACACATCGATGGCCGCATCGAGCAGCTTGCGCCGAGTCGCCTCGGACCGAACCTGACGGGCCATCAGCCGACCTCACCCTCGGGCACCACCGGGAGCGCCTGCGCCGAGGTGGTCTTGATGGCCAGCGCCGTCCGGCGCCGAACGAACTGCACGAAATAGTCGATCCGATCGGCAGGCACCACGCTGGAGAGCACCACCGACCAGATCCGCTCCAGCTCGCGCAGGAACTCTTCGGGTTCATCGAGATTGCCTGCCTGCCGCAATCCCAGGTACAGCGCAACCATCATCCGCACCACATCGTGGGGATCCCGGTCGACGACATCGCCTTCGACGATGGCCTGCTGGGCCACCACGCTCAACGCCTGAATCGCATTGTTGAGCACCGTCGCCTGCAAACCCTCGGCACGTCCGACCACCGGCAGCAGATGCAACAAGGCCCGGGCACCGTCGGTGGTGAGGTCTTCGACCGCCATCAGATAGCCCACGTCAAGCAGCGTTTCCAGACCGGAAAGCTTGCGGTCCACCAAAGACCGGATCGCAGTGCCGGACCTCGCGATTTGTTCATCGATGACGGCCAATGCGAGCGCATGCTTAGAGCGGAAATGGAAATACATCGCGCCCTTGGTCAATTCCGCTTCGGAGAGAATGTCGTCAAGGCCGACATCGTGAAACGGCCGCTGAGCGAACTGATGCGCAGCGGCACGGATGATCTGCTGGCGCGTGGCGTCGGCGCGCCGGTCGGTCGAATCAGCCAACGCGTGATCTCAGCTTCGTCGCGAACCGACAGTCGTACCCCACCCCGGTAACGCTATCAGTCTAATGCCGAAGGTGACTCGTTTCTATACCTGAAATGGCCATTCACCCCCGATCACATTCAGAAAATGCCAATTCTGCGGCGGCGGATTGCATTCGGTCTGCTCAGGCCCCTTACTCGGGACGCTCGGCAGAACCCACGACGGGCTGCTAGAGCCCCTCGGCGGGCATCGCGAAGGCGAGGAACTGGGTCACCTGCTGCGGGGAGAAGTTGTCATCGCTGACCAGTACTACCGTCTGGCGGCCATCGGGCAGACGCGGACCCAAGGTGATCCCCTCGATGTTGTCGACCCGGTCCAGGCCGGGAGCCACGGCCAAGTCGGCCAGCAAAGTCTTGGTCATCGGAGTCACGGCGGTGCCGGCCAAAGCGGGCATGCCCAGCACGTCAGTCGCGTCGGCGATCTCGGCGCGAAACAGCCGCACCGTCGGCCGTGCACTGAACGCGCGCTCGATCACCAGAAACACGCCGTCCGAGATCGCCACCAGGTCGGTAAGGCCGTTGGACTCCGCCGGCCCGGCCGCCGCTTCCAGCGGGTAGGCGTACTGGGCCGCCGGTACGGCTCCGAATGGGCCGGCGTCGAGGCGGTAGGCGGTGACACGCGTCAGCGCACCGCGGGCCCGGTCTGCCACGGCGCCGTCGTCGAATCCCGGCCCTTCCATCGCGGTGAACAGCATTCGACCGTCGGCGGTGACCGTCAGGCCCTCCAATGCGGTGTTGCGGCGCGGGCCGGTGGCCTGTTCGGACATGGTGAACTGCGGCGGCATGGTGAACCGGCCGAGATAGCTTCCGTCGAGCCCAGCGGTCCGGACCCAAGGGTCCGCCAGGACCGGCCCGTGAGGTCCGCCGGATAGCCGCTCTCCCTCCGACGACCAGTACAACCGCTGCCGGCCGGCATCGAACGCGATGCCCTCGGGATCGGGTGGCACCACCGTGGGGTTGGCCTCAAGGTTCGCCGGCTCAAACGCACGCCCACCGTCGTCTAGCAGCGGGTGGACGGCGCTGATGGCCAGGTCGCCGACACCGCGCTCGGACACCGGGAGGCGCACCGTGTAGAAACGGGCCGGCCCGTGAGCCGACCGGTCGTCGGTGATCACGTAGTAGCAGTCCCGGCCGGCGTCGTAGCTGATCCCGGACAACCCGCCCACCACGGTGCCCTCGAACGTGGCGTGGGACGCCAGGACGGCCTGCCCCAGGTATTGCAGCCCAGCCGTGGCCGCCGGCGCATCACCGGGCACGGTCATCGTGGCCGCTCCGGCCAGCAGCACAACACACAGCGCCGGCAATCGGCTCAGCTTGCGACCCACATCCGTAATGTAAACCCGGTTTAGCGCGGGCCCCGGGTGGATACCGTGCATGAGGTGACCACTACCGATGCTCTGCGCACAACGTTGGACGGCCGCTGGCGCGAGGTGAAAGACAAGGTTCGGGCCACCCTGTGCGATGAAAAGTTCCGTCCGCACTACACACCGAACACGGCGATCGCCAGGGCCAAGGTGTCCGAACAGCTCAAGATCATGGCGGGCTCCGGCGTGGCTGCGGATAGCTTCCGCAAGGAACACGGCGGTACCGGCGACGTCGGTGCCGCAGTCACCATGATCGAGATGCTGGCGATGTCGGACCTGTCGCTGATGGTCAAGGCCGGAGTCCAATGGGGCCTGTTCGGAGGGGCGGTGGAGAACCTGGGGACCGAACGCCACCACCGTGCCTATGTCGAGCAGATCATCGACCTCGACCTGCTCGGGTGCTTTGCCATGACCGAGACCGGTCACGGCAGCGACGTGCAGTCGCTGGAGACCATCGCCACTTATGATCCGGTGACCCAAGAATTCGTGATCGACTCCGCCACCGGCTCAGCACGTAAGGACTACATCGGCGGTGCGGCCGAAACCGCCGCTATCGCCGCGGTTTTCGCCCAGCTGATCACCGGCGAAACCAGTCATGGGGTGCACTGCTTCCTGGTACCTATTCGCGATGCGCAGGGCAACGATCTGCCCGGTGTCACCACCTCGGACTGTCACTACAAGGGCGGCCTGCCCGGCGTGGACAACGGACGCATCGTGTTCGACAACGTCCGGGTGCCCCGAGAGAACCTGCTCAACCGCTACGCGGACGTCGAACCCGACGGCAGCTACCAGTCATCCATCGAAAGCGACGGCCGGCGGTTCTTCACCATGATCGGCACCCTGATCCGCGGGCGCGTCTCGGTGGGCGGCAGCGCCGGCGCGGCCGCGCGGGTGGCACTGGACATCGCAACGCGTTACGCGCTGCAGCGCAGGCAGTTCAGCGCACCAGGCGATGACGGGACCGAGGGCGAAGTTCTGATCATGGACTATCTGGTCCACCAGCGTCGCTTGTTACCGCTGATCGCGCGTTCCTACGCGCTGCAGTTCGCGCAGAACGAGCTGGTGAGCCGCTGCCATGATCTGCAGACCGCAGACGACCCCGACGCCGAGGAACAGCGTGAGTTGGAGGCGCGGGCGGCTGGTTTGAAGGCTGCCAACACCTGGCACGCCTCGCGCGCCATTCAGGAGGCACGAGAGGCCTGCGGCGGAGCCGGATACATGGCCGAGAACCGGCTGATCGCCCTGCGTGCCGACATCGACGTGTTCACCACCTTCGAGGGCGACAATCATGTGCTGACGCAACTGGTGGCCAAGCAGCTGCTGACCGCCTACGCCGATGACATCGCCGACATGAGTCCGGTGGGGTGGGTGCGGTTCGCGGCCGAGACGGTGGGAGATCGCGTTCTGAAACGCACTGCCGCGGAAACGATCATTCAGACCATCGTGGACGCAAGGCAGGACAGCGAGGAAGAGGGCAGCCTGTTCAACCGCGGGACCCAGGTGCACATGTTCGAAGACCGCGAGGAGTATCTGCTCACCTCGGTGGCCCGCAGGCTGCGAGCCAAGTCCGAGGAGATGAGCGATTTCGATGCCTTCAACGCGGTTCAGGACCATGTGCTGCACGCGGCCACCGCACACATCGACCGCGTGGTTTTGGAGGCATTCGTCGCCGGAATCGACTCCTGCCCCGATGACGATGCCCGCGAACTGCTGGAGCTGGTGTGCGACCTCTATGCACTCAGCGTCATCGAGGACGACAAGGCCTGGTTCATCGAACACCGATACCTGTCGACCGACCGGGCCAAGGCCGTCACCCGCGGTATCAACGACCGGTGCCGCAAGCTGCGCCCGCACGCCCAGACCCTGATCGACGGATTCGGCATTCCCGAGCAGTTGCGGTACGCCGAAATGCTGCATCCAGAACACTTGTCCGTACCGCCCGCCGCCGTGCCCCGCGGGCAGCCATCTCTATAGGCTGGTCTGGACCCAGACTCGACAAAGGAGTACCTGAACATGCCGTGGTTCCTCGCCCTCAACGCCACACCCGCAAAAGGTGTGCAAGCGCCGACCTATGAGCTGCACGAAACCGCGGACATCGAGCGGATCATCGAGGAGATGGCCACCTTCGCGGCCAGCGACCGCGCCGTGGCCGTTCCCGCCGTCTTCAACAGCGGGCGCCAGCACGTCAACGTGTATGTGCGGCCGGCGGCCTGGGGTGCGTGGGCGATCTACGAGCTGAGCGAGGAAGAGCGCCGCGAGATGATGGCCAACAACCCGCTCGTCAACGCGCTGGCCCAGGCCCGGGCCGCCAAGCAGCAGGGGCCGCAGGGGCAGCAGGCTCCGTCGATGTTCGCACCGCAGCAGCCGCCTTCGCAGACGGGGCCGTCAGTGATTCCCCGGCTTGACTGACGCCGGTCTCAAACGTGGCTCCCCCGGGTGGACTCGAACCACCAACCCTCCGGTTAACAGCCGAATGCTCTGCCAATTGAGCTACAGGGGATTGCTGTCCTCGCGGACTTGCAAGACTCTAGCGCATACCGAATTCAGCGTCGCGCAACGGGGGTCGCACCCGGGTGTCTCGTCGCCGAGTGAGGCAGGATGGAAGCACTGCATCGACTGTTTTAAGGGGTCGCATTGATCGGGTACGTCGTGGTGATGGGGGTCGGCTACGTGATGGGCACCAAGGCCGGCCGCCGTCGCTACGAGCAGATTGTGGGCACCTATCACGCGATGACGAGCAGCCCGGTCGCTCAAGCATTGATCGACAAGGGCCGGCGCAGCATCGCCAATCGGATCCATCCCGATCCGACCATGGTGACGCTGACCGAACTCGAAGACGGCATCACGGTGGTTCGACCGGAAGACCCGGACGACACACCGCAGCGGTGAGGGCGGTCAGGCGGTCCCTTGACGCCTGACCCGCCGCGCCCGACCTCCGGCCGCGCTTGCGGTCAGGCGGTCCCTTGACGCCTGACCCGCCGCGCCCGACCTCCGGCCGCGCTTGCGGTCAGGCGGTCAGATCATCGCCGCTGGCCTGCTCCAGCAGGCTGCGCCGGTAGGCCTCCATCGCCACCAGGTCACCGAAGAGCGCGTGGTACTCGTCGCTGTGCTCCACCGGCGACATCCGCTGCAGCTTGGACTTGACCTCGGCGATCTGGCGGCCCACCCACACCTCCTGTAGCCGGGCCAGCACCCCGCCGATGTAACGGGGCAGTTTGTCATCGTCGACGCGGATGGCCTCCACGCTCAGTTCGTGGATCAGGGCGGTCGTCAGCGTCGAGGAGGTCTGCTCGCGGACCATTTCGACCCACTGAGCGCCGCCGGCTCCCGCTACCCCGGCAGTTCCCCCGGCAGCATCGATCGCGGCACGCAGGGCGGCATAACCGGGGTGGGTGAAACTCTCCACCGTGAGCGTGTCGAAAACCGGCCCGGCCAACGCCGGAAACTGCAGAGCAGCCTTGAGCGCTTCACGCTGCGGCCACAACGTGGGATCAGCCGGATTGGGGCGAGCGACCGCCGGCGCTTCGGCGGGCTCGGGTGTGGGCCGCGACGCCGGACGCTCCCTGAGCTGGCCTGCCCCCTTCGCCTCATTCTTGGCCTGCGCACGCACTCGGCCGATGACCTGCGCGACGTCATCCCAGCCCACCCAACCCGCCAGCTGCCGCGCGTACTCGTCACGCAGCGTCGGATCCTTGATCGCCGCGACCATCGGCACGCAGCGGCGCAGCGCGGCCACCCGGCCTTCGGCCGTCTCCAGGTCCATCTCGGTCAGAGCGGTGCGCACCGCGAACTCGAACAGCGGCGTACGACGCGCGACCAGATCGCGCAACGCCTCGTCGCCGTGGGCCAAGCGCAGATCGCAGGGATCCATACCGTCGGCGGCAACAGCCACAAAAGACTGCCCGGCCAGCTGCTGTTCACCCTCAAGCGCCTTGACCGCTGCGGCGCGCCCCGCCGCATCCCCGTCGAAGACGTAGATCAGCTCGCCCCGAAAGAACTTGTCGTCCATCATCAGCCGGCGCAGCATGCCCAAGTGCTCGTCACCGAACGCTGTCCCGCAGGACGCGACCGCCGTCGTCACACCGGCCAGGTGCATCGCCATGACATCGGTGTAGCCCTCGACCACTATCGCCTGATGCCCCCGGGCGATGTCGCGCTTGGCCAGGTCGAGGCCGAACAGGACGTTGGACTTCTTGTAGAGCGTGGTCTCGGGGGTGTTGACGTACTTGGCCTCCATCGGGTCATCGTCGAACAGCCGACGAGCGCCGAACCCGATCACCTCCCCCGCAGACGATCGGATGGGCCACAACAGCCGGCGATGGAACCGGTCCATCGGGCCACGTCGTCCCTCCCGGGACAGGCCGGCCGCCTCCAACTCCTTGAACTCGAAGCCCTTACGCAGCAGGTGCTTGGTCAGGCCGTCCCACCCCGAGGGGGCGAAACCGCAGCCGAACCGCTCGGCAGCCGCCGCATCGAAGTTGCGCTCGGTCAGATACTTTCGCGCCGGCGCGGCCTCGGGGGTACTCAGGGCAGCGGCATAGAACTCGGCGGCGGCCGCATTGGCGGCAACCAGCCTGCTACGGCCGCCACGCTCACGCTGAATGTTGGTGGCCGATGCCCCGGTATAGGTGATGGTGTGCCCGACCCGGTCGGCCAGCATCTCCACCGCCTCGACAAAGCTGGCGTGCTCGATCTTCTGCACGAACGCGTAGACGTCACCACCCTCCCCACAACCGAAACAGTGGAACAGGCCGTGGTTGGGCCGGACGTGAAATGACGGAGACTTCTCATTGTGAAACGGACATAGGCCCTTCAATGAGTCGGCCCCGGCGCGTCTGAGCTGCACGTAGTCGCCGACAACGTCCTCGATCCGGACCCGCTCGCGGATGGCGGCGATGTCGCGATCAGAGATACGGCCTGGCACCGGGTCAGTCTAGAGTGCGCCCTTACGCGCCGCGGCGATCGCGAGCGCGGCGGAGCCGGGCGAAGCGGGTCGCCGCCATCCAACGAGGGCCCCGAAGCGGGTTGCACCCCATGCTTTAATGACGGGTCAACTGCGGCGTCAGGGGCGTGAATGAACTCGAAGCGGGTCTGGTTTGTGAGTCTTGCCGCCGTCGCCGTGCTCGCCGCGGGTGCGGTGGCCACCTGGGTGGTGCTGCCCGACCGATCCCAAGGCGCGACCGCCGTCACCGGAACTGCTGTCAATGAGGTGCTGCTCGATGGCACCGAGCTGACCGCCATGCTCGATCAGCCCTTCACCACGGTTACTGGACCGCCGTCCTACGGCGGCGTAGAAGCGATGGACGACTCGGCGACTCCCGGCGACTGTGTCGGAGTCTTGGATGTGGCGCAGCGCAGCGTGTACGCCGGGGCACCCGTCCAGAGCTACGCACGAGAGACGTGGATCGATTCCGAGCCCAAACGCGGCGACTTCACCCCACTGGACACCCGGGTGATGTTCGTCAAAGAGGCGGTCGTGGCCCTGCCCAGCGCCGCGGAGGCACAACAGCTCTTTGCCAAGTTCGCCGAGCAGTGGAAGCGCTGCGACGGGCATCCGGTCAATGCCACCAACCCCGATGCCGACGGTTCGCCGCACCTGCCCGGAACCGAAATGCACATCACCGACGTACGGATCACCGACGACGTCCTGGCGGCATCGATCGTGCTGGACAAGAGCCCCAAAGCGCCCGACACCCGGGCCATCGGCGTACAGGACAACTGCATCGTCGGAGTCCTGATCGCCTTCACCGGAACCGAGAACGCCAGTGGCTCCGGGGATCCCCAGACCAGCAGCACCGATGTGGTGCGGGCGATGATGGACAAGGTCGCGCTGAGCGCACTCAACCCGCGATGAGGCGTTCCAGCCGCCCTTCGGTGCAGGACGCTATCTGATCGATGATCACCCGCAGCCGAGCGCCGTCATCGGCTGCCGCGTTGAAAGCCGGGGCGAAGATCGGGTCCAGGCTCTCCGGCGCCGTCGCGAGCAACCGGTGCGCGACCTCGTGCACCTGTTCGCGCTGCGCCGCCTGAATCCTCCGATGTTGGTCAGACGAGATGATGAACTGCACCGCAAGGGTTTTCAGTACCGCCACTTCAGCCCGAACCAGTTCGGGAACTTCGAGATCCGCCTGATAGCGGGTCAACGGCCCCGGACCCGCCGCGGCATGGGTCGCGGTGATCGCCGCGGAGGCGAAGCGTCCGACGAGTTCGCTGGTCAATCGTTTGAGGGCCACCAACGCAGACACGGTCCCCGGGAAGGCGCCGTGGGCTCCCACCGCTGCCACCACTGGCAATTCGGTCAGGCGACGCGCAGCACCAGCCAGATCATGCACTCCCTTGGGATCGCCCAACCGCGTCAACTCGGCCACCGTCGGGGCGTCAGCAAGCACCCGCAGGTCGATCCGGCCGGAGATGACCCCGTCTTCGACGTCGTGCACGGAGTAGGCGACGTCGTCGGCCCAGTCCATGATCTGCGACTCCAGGCAGACCCGTCCTTCGGGCGCCCCGAGGCGCATCCATTCGGCGGCGGCCAGGTCATCGTCGTAGAAGCCGAATTTGGTCCGGATCGAACCGTCGGCCGCGTTTCGGCGCCACGGATACTTGGTGACGGCGTCCAACGCCGCGCGGCTCAGGTTCAACCCCGCGCTGGCGTCATCGGGCCCCAGCACCTTCGGCTCCAAACTGGTCAAGATCCGGAAGTTCTGGGCGTTTCCCTCGAATCCCCCATAATTCCAAGCAATTTCGTTGAGCGCTTGCTCTCCGTTGTGGCCATAAGGCGGATGGCCGATGTCATGGGCCAGTCCGGCCAAGTCCACCAGGTCAGGATCACAGCCCAATCCAATCGCCATCCCCCGCCCTATCTGCGCCACCTCCAACGAGTGGGTCAGCCGGGTGCGCGGGGTGTCGCCGTCGCGAGGACCGACGACTTGTGTCTTGTCGGCCAGCCGCCGCAGCGCAGCGCTGTGCAGCACCCTGGCCCGATCACGGGCAAAATCGGTGCGGTACTGGCCGCCGGTTCCGGGCAGGCCGGCGGTTTTGGGCGACTCCGCCACGATGCGCTCGCAGTCGTGCGCGTCGTAGCTGTCGCGGGAGTTGGTGGCCACCGCCGCGAGTCTATTTTGAACTGATCTGACCCGACGACACGGCGGGCCGAAGTTCGATCCGCGGCTGCTGCGAACGCGGGTCGACCGGTCGCAGAATTGCCGTCGATCGGCGCCCGATCGCATATAGATTTACCGTCATGCGCATCACCCGCCTGGCCGGCGCCGCCGTGGCGTTTCTCATCGCACTGCTCCTGGTAGCGCCACTCGCCGCGGCACAACCTCCGATGCATCTGCCGACCTCGATCACCGACAGTGCCGGAGCGTTGTCGCAATCTGAGCGGGCCGGGGTGCAGGACGCCATCGACAAGCTGTACGCCGATCAGCACATTCGACTGTGGGTGGTCTATGTCGATGTGTTCTCTGGGCAGACCGCCGAAGATTGGGGCCGCAGCACCGCACGACTCAGCGACCTCGGCAGCAACGACGCCGTGCTGGCCGTGGCCACCGCTGACCGCAGCTACTCCTTCCTGGTTTCCAGCAGCATCTCTGAGATCAGCAGCAGCGAAGTCGACGCGCTGCGACGCAACCAGATCGAGCCGGCCCTGCACCGCGGCGACTGGGCCGCGGCGGCCACGGCAGCCGCCACCGGACTCAACGCCGCGGCCGCTCCCACCGAAGTGAGCTGGACACCGATCCTGATCGCTCTGGCCGCCGTGGCCGCAGCCGGTCTGGCGCTCGTGCTGGTGGTCCGTCAGTTGCGACGCAGGCGCCATGCGGCCGCACTGGCGGCAGCCCGGCGGGTGGACCCCACCGATCCCAACGCGCTGTCGGACATCCCGGTGTTCGCGCTGGATGCCCTGTCACGCGAGAAGGTCGTCGAAGTCGACAATGCGGTGCGCACCAGCGCCAACGAGCTGGAGCTGGCCGTCGACGAATTCGGCGACGAACGCACCCGCTCCTTCGCCCGCGCCGTTGCCTCCGCCAAAGCCGCCATGGAGCATGCCTTCACGGTCCGCCAACAGCTCGACGATGACATCCCCGAGACGCCAGCGCAGCAGCGCGACCTGCTGACCGGAGTGATCGTGACGGCCTCGAAGGCCGACCGCGAGTTGGAGACCCAGCGGGCGTCTTTCGAGCAGTTGCGCGACCTCGTGCTCAATGCCGGAGACCGTCTCGATGCGCTGACCCAGCAACTCGTTGAGCTGACCGGACGCATCCCAGCCTCCGAGAAGCACCTGGTCGACCTGCACAGCGAATTCGACGTCGCCGCGCTCAGCTCGGTGACGGGCAACGTCAAGACCGCACAGGACCGGGCGTCGTTCGCCGAACGAAACATCACCCGGGCACGTAGCCTGGCCGACCGCCCGGTGACCGGCGGCCAGAGCGATCTGGTGGACGCGGTGCGGGCCGCCGAGTCGGCACTGGGTCAGGGCCGAGCCCTGCTCGACGCGGTCGACAACGCCGCCAGCGATATCCGTCACGCGGTGGCCTCGCTGCCGGAGACCATCGCCGACGCCGAGGCCGGCATCATGGCGGCAGCCACACAGCTGATGCGAGGGGTGGGCAGCCACGCGTCGGAACTGACCACCGCCCGCGACGCCGTAGCCGAGGCCCTCGCCACGGCCCGAAGCTCCGGTGACCCGCTGGGGGCGTTCACCGCCCTGATCAAGGCCGACGCCGGCCTGGATCAGCTGCTCGACACCGTGGCCGAGGAGCGCGCCGCCGCCGAACGTCTGGCTCGCACCCTGGAACAGGCGCTGTTCACCGCGTCATCGCGGATTCGCGCCGTCTCGGAATACATCGACACCCGTCGCGGCAGTGTCGGCCCGGAAGCGCGTACCCGGTTGGCCGAAGCACGGCGACGTCTCGACGCCGCCAACGACAAACGCACCACCGATGTCGCCGGTGCGCTCACGCAGGCCAACTCCGCGGCCACCCTGGCGGCCGCGGCGCAGTCGCTGGCCAAAGCGGATGTACAGGACGCGCAGCGGGAGTACTACGGGCGCTACGGAGGCGGCCCCGGCGGCAACGACACCGGGGCCATGTTGGGCGGCATCATCATCGGCAACATCCTCAGTGGGGGCGGCGGCGGTTTTGGGGGCGGCGGGGGCAGCGGGGGCGGTTGGAGTCCGACCTCGTTCGGCGGCTCATCCTCGGGCGGAGGTTTCTTCGGCGGCGGCGGCCGGTTCTAGCCGTAGGCGAATCCATGCTGGGACTGATCAACATCGCCTTGATGGCGGCACTGGCGGCCTGCGGCTACGCGCTGTGGGTCCGCCGCCATGCTTGGGGGTCGCGCTGGGACACCAACCCGTCACGCATCCTGATACTCATCGGCGCCGCGGGACTGCTTGTGTCGCCGGTGGGACCGACCTATCTCGACCCGCTTGTCCACCGCGTTTGCGGGCTGTGGAACGTCGCCGGCCTGCTCGCTGTGCTGTGCATGTTCTCGGCGTCGATGGTGATGTCCGCGCACTTGGTAACGCGGCTGAATGACGACGAACAGGCCAGGTCACTGTGGCGTCGCCATGTCACGAGGCCGCTGCAGATCGGCCTGCCGCTGGTGGTCATGGTGTTCTGCATCGCGGATCGGGGACAACCCGAGCACCTGGACGTCTTCGCCCCCCGCGGCCCCGGGTTTGGGGTGTATTGGACGCTGGTCGCCGCCCTGACCCTGTATCTGTTCCGGTTCACCAGCCGGGTACTGCTGACGCTGCGCAGCGATCCGCGCTCGAAAACGTCCGCCGAGTACTACCTGGTGTGGGTCGGCTTCAAAGCCGCGGCAATTCTCGCGCAGTTGACCAGCGTGCTGCTCGACAGTGCGGTCACACTGCCCACCTGGATCTGCGCGGGGGTCAGCACCTCCGCCTTCACCTACGCATCCGTGCTGTCCTGGCGCGCTCGAACCGACTGGTTCAAGCCCGTCAGACAGATAACCCCCGAAGTCGCCGACGAGGAAATCGCCGGCGACTGACGGCGATCAGCAACCCTTGAGGCGCACGGCAAGATAGTCCGAGACCGCGTCGATGGCGACCCGTTCCTGAGACATCGAGTCGCGCTCGCGCACGGTGACGGCGTGATCTTCGAGCGAGTCGAAGTCCACCGTGATGCAGAACGGTGTGCCGATCTCGTCCTGGCGCCGATACCGCCGCCCGACCGCTCCGGCGTCGTCGAATTCCACGTTCCAGGACTTGCGCAGCTCCGCGGCCAGATCCCGGGCCTTCGGCGACAGGTCTGCGTTGCGGCTCAGCGGCAACACCGCGGCCTTGACCGGTGCCAGCCGCGGATCCAGCCGCAGCACGGTGCGCTTGTCCACCCCGCCCTTGGCATTGGGGGCCTCGTCCTCGTGGTACGAGTCGACCAGGAAGGCCATCAGTGAGCGGGTCAGGCCGGCCGCCGGTTCGATCACGTAGGGCACGTAGCGGGTGTCGGAGGCCTGGTCATAGAACGACAGGTCCACGCCGGAATGCTCCGAGTGGGTGGTCAGGTCGAAGTTGGTGCGATTGGCGATTCCTTCCAGCTCACCCCACGGGTTGCCGGTGAAACCGAATTTGTACTCGATGTCGGTGGTGCCGGCGGAGTAGTGCGACAGCTTCTCGAGCGGGTGCTCGTAGAGACGCAGGTTCTCGCCCTTGATGCCCAGGTCGATGTACCACTGCAGGCGTGCGTCGATCCAGTACTGGTGCCACTCCTTGGCCGTGGACGGCTCGACGAAGAATTCCATCTCCATCTGCTCGAACTCACGAGTCCGGAAGATGAAGTTGCCGGGGGTGATCTCGTTGCGGAAGCTCTTGCCGATCTGGCCGATTCCGAACGGTGGCTTGCGTCGCGCGGTGGTCACCACATTGGCGAAGTTGACGAAGATGCCCTGCGCGGTCTCAGGCCGCAGGTAGTGCAGCCCCTCTTCGGACTCGATCGGCCCGAGGTAGGTCTTGAGCATCATGTTGAAGTCACGGGGCTCGGTCCACTCACCCTTGGTCCCGCAGTCCGGGCAGGAGATATCGCTCATGGGCACGGAGTCTGGATCCACGGCGGTGCCGCCGCTGCTCTTCTTCAGCGCCACCGCTTCCTGCATGTGGTCCTGCCGATGGCGCTTGTGGCAGTTGAGGCATTCCACCAGGGGGTCGTTGAACACTGCGACGTGACCGGAGGCCACCCACACCTGACGCGGCAGAATGATCGCGCTGTCCAGTCCGACGACGTCGTCGCGGGAGGTCACGACCGAACGCCACCACTGCCGCTTGATGTTCTCCTTGAGCTCCACCCCGAGTGGACCGTAATCCCACGCCGACTTTGTGCCGCCGTAGATTTCGCCCGACTGGAAGACCAGGCCACGTCGCTTGGCCAGATTGGCAACGGTGTCGATGATGGACGCCACGAGGGGGTGTTCTCCTGTCTTGACGGGACCGCGCCGGCTACGCCGGCACGCAAAACATCAGTCATCGTATCGACACCGCCAGCGTTCTTTGACATGCATCATCACGCATGGAACAGTGGGCGTCAGCTGAAAACGGTTTCCAACGTGTGCGGAGGTGGTGGCATGGCCCCCTCAGCCTCAGGTCTAGTGGATGGTCACCAACACAGTGGTCCCGCGTTTCCCGCGCCCCCGCCGAGGGAGATCCTCGACGCCGCCGGGGAATTGCTGCGTGCGCTCGCTGCCCCAGTGCGCATCGCAATCGTGCTGCAGCTGCAGGAATCGCAGCGCTGCGTCCACGAGCTGGTCGACGCTCTAGGCGTGCCACAACCGCTGGTCAGTCAGCACCTGAAGATCCTCAAAGCAGCCGGGGTGGTCGCCGGCGAACGCTCCGGCAGGGAAGTTCTCTATCGGTTGGCCGACCATCACCTGGCCCATATCGCCATCGATGCAGTGGCGCACGCCGGTGAAGAGCGTTGAGCGCCCCCGGCGTGCGTTCCACCCGGCAACGGGCGGCGATCGCTGCCCTGTTGGACACCGTCGACGACTTCCGGTCGGCACAGGAACTGCATGACGTCCTGCGTGAGCGCGGCGAGAACATCGGTCTGACCACCGTCTACCGCACGCTTCAGGCGATGGCCACCGCCGGACAGGTCGATACGCTGCGCGCCGACACCGGCGAGGCCGTGTACCGGCGTTGTTCGGATCATCATCACCATCACCTGGTGTGTAGAGGTTGCGGAGCCACGGTAGAGGTGGGCGACCGCGAAGTCGAGGAGTGGGCGGCGCGCATCGCCAAGGAGTACGACTACTCCGACGTGGGCCACACCATCGAAATCTTCGGCACCTGCGCCGACTGCCGAAAGTAGGTCTGGCGTCGCTTAGCCGGTGAGGGCATCGCGAATGTCGACGCCTTTCGTCAGCACCAACAGGACCAGCGTGCGCAGCGCATCGTCGGTCAGGCCGGTACCGGGAAAGTTGTAGCGCAACATCGCATCTGCGAACTCAGCGTCTCTCTCGACCAGCGTGACGGTACCGAGTTGGCTCAGGCCCGCCTGCTCAGCGGCACGCTGACGCAGCGTCGTGGTCAGCGGCAGGTCCCACCCCAGGATCTGAGTGAGTGACACCAGCTCAAGGTCCTCGGCGATCGGCACCACCCGCAAAGACGCCAGCGTCCCGTCATGCCGAACGGTCAGCGCACCGTCGGGCTCGGCGTCAACGGCCAACACGCCGGCGAGCGCCGCGGCGAGACGATCGGCCAGCATCGCCGTCATGCCGTTCCAAACCGGCGCTGCCGCGAGGCGTACTGTTCGCAGGCCTCCCACAGGTCGCGGCGGTCGTAGTCCGGCCACAGCTTCTCCTGGAAGATGTACTCGGCGTAGGCCGCCTGCCACAGCATGAAGTTGGACGAGCGTTGTTCACCGGAGGTGCGGATCAGCAGGTCCACGTCGGGCATGTCAGGCCTGTGCAGGTGCCGCGCGATGGTGGCCTCGGTGATGCGGTTCGGATTCAGCTTGCCCGCCACCGCCTCCCGGGCGATGGCCTGCGCGGCCTCGGCGATCTCGGTGCGCCCGCCGTAGTTGACGCAGTAATTGATGGTGATGACGTCGTTGCCGACGGTCATGTCTTCGGCGATCTCGAATTCCTTGATCACACTGCGCCACATCTTCGGCCGCGAACCCACCCAGCGCATCCGTACGCCCATCGCATTGAGGTTCTCGCGGCGGCGGCGCACCACCTCGCGGTTGAATCCCATCAGGAAGCGGACCTCTTCCGCGGAACGCTTCCAGTTCTCGGTGGAGAACGCATACACGGTCAGCCACTTGATACCGAGTTCGATGGCCCCGCAGGTGATGTCGATGAGCACCGCCTCGCCCATCTTGTGTCCCTCGGTGCGACCTAAGCCCCGCTGGGTGGCCCAGCGGCCGTTGCCGTCCATGACGACGGCGACGTGATTGGGCAACGCCTCGGCGGGAATCTGCGGGGCGACGGCCTTGGAGGTGTGCTGCGGGGGACGGCACGGCCCCCCACCCGGCGGCGACGGCAGCTGCGGAAAGACCACTGGCCACGTGGACTTGTCCGGGAACACCGGATAGTCGTCAGGTGCCGCAGGCAGTTGGGGGAAGGCGACCTTCCGCGCGGCCCGATTCAACACCATGCGCCCCATCCTGCCCGATCAGTCCGGAACCGCCCGCGGCGACCGTGCGGTCGCCGCGGGCGGCTTATCGGATTCGACTGTTGAGGCCGTTGATCAGGAACGGGCACTCAGATCGATCGCAACGAAGTCCAGACGCCACAGCGACTGGAACAGCTTGCGACCGAACTTCTCCAGGTCTGCGGCGCTGCCACGTGCCGGGCCGGCAGCCTGCGCCAGGTCCGCGGCGATCTGGCGGATGCTGCGACGGCCGTCGATGCTCTGAACGAACGGCAGCTGCGCCGGGTTCAACGGCATACGCCAGCCCGAACGGAAGATTTCGTCGTTGTTCAAGCCACACTTGAAGCGGAACAGCGGCACGTAGTCGAGGCTCTCCGGGGTGGAGAAATCGATCGTGTAGCTGCTCTTAGGCCGCTCGGGCCGAGTGGCGATGAAGAAGTGCCGCGCGTTGAGGGTGTGGATGCGCTCCATCACCGACCAGATCTTCTCCTCCGGCAGGGCGTTCACCTTGTCGTAGAAGCCGCCGTGCGGCACCGCCACATCGTGCGCGTAGTACGGCGCCTTGAGCAGCCAGCCCTGGAAGTCCAGGCCGGCCGATTTGGCCAGATCGATGCAGCCGTCGACGTCGTAGCTCTTCGCCCGACCGTGCAAGAACGTGTCCACCAGGCCCGAATCCGCGAACAGGTCGCCGGCGATCTTGATGTACGGCTGGACGGGGTGGTCCGGTGAGAGCAACCGGATGGCCTGACGGACGGTCTGGATCGACTCGTCGTTCTGCTCCAACCCGAGGTCCTGGAAGACCGACTCCAGGATCTCGATGCCGATCCGGCCGTAGCGGGCGTAGAGCATGATGCAGGCGACGCCGTCGGGCCGCAGCTGGTCCGCGATCGCCTTCATGCCCACCTCGGGCTCGGCCATGTGGTGCAGCACGCCCGTCGAGATCGCCAGGTCGAAGTCCCGGCCGAGCGTGGAAAGCTCCTCGATGGGCAGCTGGTGCAGCTCCAGGTTCCACAGACCGTGCTTGTCCTTGAGGTACTGCTGGTGCCCCAACGACGCCGCACTGATGTCGACGGCCACCACCTTGGCCTGCGGGTTGTTGAAGGCGAAGACCGCCGCCTGGTTGGTGCCACAACCCGCGATCAGAATGTCGAGGTCGGGGCGGTATTCCCGATCCGGCCACAGCACCCGGTGCGCGTGGCTCGGGTCGAACCACTCCCAGTTTGTGGCCGACCATGCCTGCAGGTCGTTGATGGGCGGCGGGTAGGTCCACCGCTCGTACTGCCGGGAGACGACGTCTGCACGTGGATTGTCGGTCACTTCTGTGTGGCTCCTTGTCGAATTAACCCCCCGCCGGATCGGTTCAGACTTTAGCGGGGCCTGTTTTAACCGATGCGCCGGGCGACTCCGACTGGAGCCCCCGACGCACCGGGTTGATCATGGACGGCTTGGGTCAGCCGGCACTTCCGGGCTGACCGGGCTGACCGGGCTGACCCGGCTTCCCATCCGGTCCAGGTGCACCGCCGAGGCCGCCGGCACCACCCTCGCCCGGCTGGCCGCCCGGCCCCGAACCGCCACCGGCGCCACCGGCGCCGCCGTGCCCGCCGTCGCCGCCTCGGCCACCCGCGCCGCCCTTACCGCCCGCGCCGCCTTTACCGCCCTTGCCACCCTGGCCGCCCTTGCCACCCTGGCCGCCGAGGCCACCGGCACCCGGGGCGCCGTCCGCCCCCGGAGCGCCGTCCGCGCCGTCAGCGCCATCGGCACCGTCAGCGCCGGGGCCGTTCGAAGACAGCGGCGCCGTAATCCCGGTAGCCGGGCCGGGTTCGGCAGCCCGCGCGCAGGAAGTCATGGCAGGGATCATTCCCACGACGAGTAGCGCTCCGGCCGCCGCACCGAGACCGGCTCCGTAAACCGGCGTCGTCCTGTGCGCCCAGCGCCCCCACCCGGTGTCGTGAAACATTCGACCTGCCTTCCTGATTAAACCTAGGGATCGTGAAGTCGCATCAGCCTACCGCCGACGCCCGATTAGTCCACCGAAACGGACACAATCGCCAGGTCAATGCCGTCAGATCAGCCTTCGCTGCCGGTGGCCCCGGACTGAAGCTGTGCCGACGCCCCGGTGTCGCGCCCGGCCGGCCCGTGCTGGACCCGCTCCACCAACGGCAAGGTCCGCAGCCGCCGCTCCAGGTGCCACTGCAGATGAGCGGCAACCAATCCGCTGGCATGACTGCGATGCGCCGGGGTAGATAGCGCGGCGGCCTCCCAATCGCCGTCGTGCAACGCCGACATCAGATCCAGCACACCCATCGGCGGGGTGGTGGACCCCGCCGGGCGGCAGTGCCCGCAGACGCTGCCGCCGGCCGCGACGTGAAATGCCCGATGCGGACCCGGGGTGGCGCAGCGGGCACATTCGGTCAACGCCGGCGCCCAGCCGGCCACCGACATGGCACGCAACAGATAGGCGTCCAGTACCAACTCACGGGGCCGCTGGCCGTCAGCCACCGCACGCAGCGCGCCCACGGTGAGCCGGTGCAGCGCCGTGGCCGGAGCCCGCTCCGCGCCTGCCAGGCGTTCCGCGGTCTCCAAGATCACGCAGGCGCAGGTGTATCGGCCGTAGTCGCTGACGATGTCGGTGGCGAACGCATCCACCGATACCACCTGAGTGACGATGTCGAGGTTGCGGCCGGGATGCAGCTGGACGTCGATGTGGGCGAACGGCTCCAATCGGGCCCCGAACTTGCTGCGGGTACGGCGAACCCCCTTGGCCACCGCGCGAACCAGCCCGTGGTCGCGAGTGAGCAAAGTGACGATCCGGTCGGCTTCGCCGAGCTTGTGCTGGCGCAGCACCACCGCCCGGTCCCGGTACAGCCGCATCGCAACAGTTTCGCATCGCCTAGGGGTGTTTCACGGACGCGGACCGGCGTGGCACGCCGATACTCTCTTCACCGATGACCCACCCACCCGCGGCGTCCGGCACCCGCTTCCCCACCGTCACCGAGCAGCTCTACCAGCTGGCCAGCGGTGAGGCGACCTCGGTCGAGCTGGTGCGTCGGGCACTGCACGCCATCGATGCCAGCCAGTCCACCCTGAACGCCTTCCGGGTGGTGTTCACCGAATCGGCCCTGGTCGAGGCGGCCCAAGCCGACCGGCGCCGGGCCGCGGGCCACCGCGCTCCGCTGCTGGGCATCCCGATCGCCGTCAAAGACGACACCGATATCGCCGGCGTGCCCACCTCCTTCGGTACCTCCGGATACGTCGAGCCCGCCGGCGGCGACGCCGAAGTGGTGCGCAGGCTCAAGGCCGCCGGTGCGGTGATCGTCGGCAAGACCAACAGCTGCGAGCTGGGGCAGTGGCCCTTCACCAGCGGTCCGGGATTCGGCCACACCCGAAATCCCTGGTCTCGCCGGCACACCCCCGGCGGGTCGTCCGGGGGCAGCGCCGCCGCAGTGTCCGCAGGTCTGGTAGCCGCCGCCATCGGATCCGACGGTGCGGGCAGCGTGCGTATCCCCGCCGCATGGACACATCTGGTCGGCATCAAACCTCAGCGCGGCCGCATCTCCACCTGGCCGCTGCCCGAGGCGTTCAACGGGCTCACCGTCAATGGCGTGCTGGCCCGCACCGTCGAGGACGCAGCCCTGGTGCTGGACGCGGTGTCGGGCAACGTCGAGGGCGACCTGCACAAACCCGCTCCCCTGTCGGTGTCCGACTCGGTGCGGACCGCGCCCGGCCAACTTCGCATCGCGCTGTCGACGCGTTTCCCCTACACCGGTTTTCCTGCCCGGCTGCATCCGGAGATCAGGGCCGCTCTGGAGCGCACCGCCGAACAGCTGCGGCTGCTCGGGCACATCGTGGTGCCGGGCAATCCGGACTACGGGTTGCGGTTGTCCTGGAACTTTCTGTCCCGCTCCACCGCGGGAGTGCTGGCTGCCGGGCAGGGATTCGACCATGTCACCTTCGACCCACGGACCCTGGCCAACATGCGTACCGGCCGACTGTTGTCCCAGGCCGTGCTGCGCAAAGCGCGCGCCCATGAGGCCAGGGATCAACAGCGAGTGGGCTCGATCTTCCGCATCGTCGACGTGGTGTTGGCACCGACCACCGCACAACCACCGCCGCTGGTGCATACCTTCGACGACCTGAACGCGTTCGACACCGACCGGGCGATCATCGCCGCCTGTCCGGTGACCTGGCCGTGGAACCTGCTGGGGTGGCCGTCGATCAATGTGCCCGCCGGGTTCACCGCTGACGGGCTACCGATCGGCGTGCAGCTGATGGGGCCGGCCAACAGCGACGGTCGGCTGGTGTCGCTGGCCGCGGAGCTGGAGGGCATCAACGGCTGGGCGGCCAAGCAACCCACACCGTGGTGGCGAACCGAGCCCGGACACGGCTCCTGAACTCCTCAAAACGTCGCTAGCTGCGACTTCAGCGGCTTCGGCAGAGGTCGGCTAAGCTTGGCCAGTCTCGACTTTCAGGTCTTCATACCTCGCAAACGTGCACTGATGAAAGGCGTCCGCAAAATGGCCTCTCTGTCCTTGACCAGGCTTACCGTCGCAGCTGGCAGTCTGGCTTTGTCGCTCACCGCTGGAGCCGGGCTCGCCTCCGCCGGCCCCGACCTCGGCCCCATCATCAACACCACCTGCACCTACTCGCAGGTGCACCAGGCGTTGGTCGCGGAGAACCCCGCCGCAGCCGCGGAGTTCGACGCCAGCCCGAACGGCCCCGGCATGCTGCAGATGTTCCTCAACGCACCGCCCGCCAAGCGCCAGCAGCTGGCCGGCATGGTCCAGGGCATGCCTGAGGCCCAGCAGTACGTCGGCACCATCACCTCGGTCGCCAACTCCTGCAACAACTACTGATCGGGGCCCCGCCGTGAGTCCTCGCGGCAAGGTCCTGATCAGCGCCACGGAGCTCGCTGAGCTGCTGCGGTCGGGTGACCCGGTCACCGTTCTCGACGTGCGCTGGAGCCTGGAGGCACCGGACGGCCGTCCGGCATACCTCCAGGGCCACCTTCCCGGAGCGGTGTACGTCTCACTCGAAGACGAGTTGTCCGACCACACCGTGCCCGACCGGGGCCGGCACCCGCTGCCGACCGGACGCAATCTCGAGGCAGCCGCCCGTCGATGGGGGGTGCGGCGCAACCGGCCGGTGGTGGTCTACGACGACTGGAACCGGGCTGCCTCAGGGCGGCTGTGGTGGTTGTTGTCGACCTCCGGTGTCCAGGATGTCCGCATCCTCGACGGTGGCCTGCCGGCCTGGACCCGCGCCGGGGGCGCGCTGCACAGCGGCGAGGTCTCCCCCGAGCCCGGCAACGTCACCTTGTTGCCCGAGGACCTCTATGAGGGCCTGCGGCCCACCCTGACCGCCGACGACGCCGGCGAAAGCGCAAGCAGTGGCACGGTGGCCCTGCTCGACGCCCGTGGCCCCGAGCGATTCCGCGGCGAGGTGGAGCCACTCGACGCGGTCGCCGGCCACATCCCAGGCGCGAAGAACCTGCAGTTCACCGAGCTGTTGGCCGACGACGGTACCTTTCTTTCCGACGACGCGATCGCTGCGCTGCTGGCCGATCGCGGTATCAGGCCCGAGGACCCGGTGGGGGCCTACTGCGGTTCGGGAATCAGCGCCACGGTGATCGTCGCGGCGCTGGCCGCCGTCGGCCGTACAGCGGCGTTGTTTCCGGGGTCGTGGTCGCAGTGGAGTTCGGATGCGTCGCGTCCGGTGGCGCGCGGCACGGACTGAGTGCCGCTCAGCCGAGGTGGAAGTCGGCCGGATCGGGGCTGCTCAGCATCGCCTTCATCGTCGCGCGATCGAACGGCCACAGGTCCACGGCGCCACCTTCGGTGAGGTACCACGAGTTGCATCCGGTGTTCCACACCGTCGGCCCCATCGCGGTGGCAACGTCGTCGTTGAACCGGGTGGTGGCCTGATCGGTGACCTCGACGCTGCTCAGCTCTCCGGCCCGGAACTTCGCCAGCCACTGCGCGATGTAGGTCGCGGTCAGCTCCGCGGTGTACTGCAATGAGATCGAACCGGTGGGCGAGTTCGGTCCCAACACCGTGAACAGATTCGGGAATCCCGGAATCGCGGTCATCCGGTAGGCACGTGGCCCCTTGGCCCAGGCATCGTCGATGCTGATTCCGTCTCGGCCGTGCAGTCGCAACGGGCGCATGTAGTTGTGCGCGTGGAAGCCGGTCGCCAGCACGATCACGTCAGCGTCCCGGTAGGCGCCGTCCGCGGTCCGGATGCCGTCCGCGGTGACTTCGGCGATACCGTCGGTGATCAGCGCGGCATTGTCGGCGCCGATAGCGCGGTAGTAGCTTCCCGAGATCACCTGGCGTTTACACAACGGCTGGTAGTCGGGCTGGAGTTTGGCCCGCAGATCTTTGTCGCGCACCTGGATGCGCAGGCAGGCCCGGGCATAGGCCTGCACGGCCCGGCGCCGCCACGACGGTCGAGTGGTGACGTCGGTGAGCACCGCGGAGCCACCGAAGGCCATCACCCGGTGGAGCCTCCGATGCAGATTCGGGAAACGCGCAAGCACCGTGGCGACCCCGGGCAGCTGCCGCAGCGACATAGGCGCCCATAGGATCCACTGTGCCGAACGCACGTAGTGGTCCACCGACGCCGCGTGGGGCTGCAGTGCCGACACCACCTGGACTCCGGTCGATCCGGTGCCGATCACCGCGATCCGCCGTCCGTCCGTGTCGAGGCCGTCATCCCAGCGAGCGGTGTGCACCACCGGCCCGGTGAAATCTGCGAGGCCCGGGATGTCGGGAATGAACGGATGATGCAGCACCCCGGTCGCACAGATCACGAAGTCGGCGCCCAGCACCCCACCGGCAGCGGTGGTAACAGTCCAGCGGCTGCGCTCGTCCCAGCGGGCCTCGACGACCTCGGTGTCGAGCCGGATGAGCTCGGTCAGTCCGAGCCGCTCGACGACCTCGCGGTGATACCGCTGGATGGCCGGGCCGGACGCCCAGGCATGCCGCCAGTCTGCTTTGGGCGCGAACCCGAACTGGTAGATCTGTGAGGGCACGTCACACCGCAGGCCGGGATAGTGGTTCCAATACCAGACCCCGCCTACGTCGGAGCCCTTCTCCAGCACGGTGATGTCGGTGAAGCCCCGCTCACGCAGGACGTGCGCGGTGGTGATTCCGGCGACGCCGGCACCGATGATGATGACCCGCGGCTCACGTTCGGTCATGATGGCGACTCGCCCCGATGAGCCCGCGCCTGCCGGTCCACCCGATCGAGGTAGGACCTGCGCGCCGCGGTGTCGATCGAGGTCAGCGCCCTCCGATCGTCCAGCACCCGGCGGGCCAGGCTCTGCAGCCACTCGGGTACGAAGGCCGTGGCGGACCACGCCGGAGCCACCCAACGGGGCACCGACCGGCGAGCGGCGCGTGACCGCAGCACCGCCACGATGGCCGCAGCCACGTCCTCGGGATCGACGGTGGGCATACCACCGCCCAGCGGGGCACCGGAGGTCAGCTCGGTCCGCACCGCCGACGGCAGCACCGCCGACACCGCTACCCCGGTTCCGGCGTACTCGCGCCGCGCCGACAGCGATGCACCCAGGGCCGCGAACTTGCTCGCGTTGTAGGTGACCATGCCCGGTACCGGGATCATGGCGGCCATCGAGGCGACGTTGACGACATGTCCGTGGCCCCGTTGGGCCATGCCGGGCAGCACCGCGTGCATCCCGTTGAGCACGCCGCGGACGTTGACGTCCAGGATCAGATCCCGGACCGGCTCGGTCTCGGCCTCGAAGGCCCCCAGCGGCATCACACCGGCGTTGTTGACCAAGACGTCGAGGGGGCCACCAGAGTCGGTGTCGGCTTCGATACGCGCGAGCATCTCCCGCCAGGACGCCGCGCTGGTCACGTCAAGCCGGCCACCACTGACACCGAGTTGGGCTGCGGTGTCCCGGCAGGCGTCTTCATCGACGTCACCGATCCACACCCGCGCGCCGTGGGCCGCCAGCAGCGCGGCCGTGGCCGCACCGATGCCGCGGGCACCGCCCGTGATCAGAACTCGGGCACCGCCCAGCGACGGCTTTCTGGGCACCGGTCAGTCGCGCAGCGCGGATACCGCGTCGACCAGCAGCTGCCGCGCCCGGTCGGCGTCGACCATCGCCGGCGCCTGGCCCTTGACAGCCTGCGGGTTCGCGGTGACCTGCACCAATGCGGTCCCCAGGTAGGCGGTGAAGGTGTAGGACTCGCGGGACTGCGTCTGTCCTTCTTTACCGGTGAGCTCGATCTCGGAGTGCGAACCGACCGTCCTGGCGTGGTCGATCTGCGGAGCCTCCACGTCGTCGAGGTAGCCGGTGAGCTTTCCGGCGTTGAACGAGACGTGCTTGCACTTCTCGGCGTCGGCCTCGTTGTAGGCCAGCTCCTGGTCGGTCTGCATGGCGATCACGACCAATTGGTTGCCGCCGCCGACGATCGACACCATCGACATCTTGCCCTGGACGCCCTTCGGCGGACGTCCCGTGTTGGCCGCGTAGTCGGCGCAGTCGGCGGGATCAAACGTCACGCCAGGCGGCATCTTCTGCTCCCCGAGGATCTTCGGGTCGATCTCGCTGGGGCCCTTGGTCTGGGTCTTGTAGTCCGAGCCGAAGGTCGACTGGACGTTGAACAGCTTGGTGGTGTCAAGCGGCTTCTGGGATCCCCCACAGCCCGTCAGTGCTTGCGCACACAGGACGAGACCGACGGAGGAGACAACCAACGACTTGCGTACGGACATCCCTGGAATCTACCAATGCCGATTCCCCCGGCGCGGGCGGTGGCGCTCACGGCCGACCGCGATCCCGCTCGGCCTAGAAACCCAACCGCCCGAGTTGCTTGGGGTCACGTTGCCAGTTCTTGGCCACCTTGACGCGTAGATCCAGAAAAACCTTGGTGCCCAACAACTTCTCGATCTGAGTGCGGGCCACCGTGCCGACCTCACGCAGCCGGGCACCGCCGCGGCCGATCACGATCCCCTTCTGACTGTCGCGTTCGACGTAAAGCAGCGCATACACCTCGATCAGGTCGTCACGATCCTCGCGCGGGCGCACCTCCTCGATCACCACGGCCAGCGAGTGGGGCAGCTCGTCACGCACCCCCTCCAAAGCGGCCTCCCGAATGAACTCGGCCATCAGGGTCTCTTCGGGCTCGTCGGTCAGTTCGCCGTCCGGGTAGAACGCGGGGCCGGCGGGCAGCGCCGCGGCCAGCACGCCGATCAGTACGTCGACCTGTTCGCCGCTGATCGCCGACACCGGGACGATCTCGGCTTCCGGTGCCAGCTCACCCACCGCCACCAATTGCGCGGCCACCTTGTCGCGGCTGGTCTTGTCGATCTTGGTGACGATGACGACCAGGGTGGTCCTGGGCGCCACCGCACGGATCTGCTCGACGATCCAGCGGTCCCCCGGGCCGATCGGCTCATCCGCGGGAATGCACAGGCCGATGATGTCGACCTGTGAGTAGGTTTCCTTGACCAACTCGTTCAGTCGCTTGCCGAGCAGAGTTCGGGGGCGATGCAGGCCAGGGGTGTCGACCAAGATGATCTGGAAGTCGTCGCGGTGCACGATGCCCCGGATGGTGTGCCGCGTGGTCTGCGGGCGGTTGGAGGTGATCGCCACCTTCGCGCCGACCAGGGCATTGGTGAGCGTCGACTTGCCCGTGTTGGGCCGGCCGACGAAACAGACAAATCCGGAATGAAATCCGGAATCCGATCCAGTCACGAGCCGCCTTTCGCCGAACGTGTTCTCAGCACGAGATTTCGGGTGGATTTTCGGATTGAGTGCACGTTCGGCGTGCACACCGCAACGGCGTCACGGTTCAACTGCGGCCTCCTCGCCGGCGGGTTCGGCCGGGCTGACCAAAACGGTGCTGACCCGCACCCGCCCGCGGCCATCGCGGCTGCCCTCGGCCCGCAGGAGCAGACCGTGTGACACTACCTCGGCACCAGGCAGCGGAACTCGACCGAGCTCCAGTGCGAGCAGTCCTCCGACCGTGTCGACATCCAGGTCGGAGTCGAAGTGCACTCCGTACAGTTCGCCGACGTCTTCGATCGGCAGCCGTGCCGAGACCCGAAACCTGTTGTCACCCAACTCCTGGACCGGGGCCACCTCACCCTGGTCGTACTCGTCGGCGATCTCACCGACGATCTCCTCCAGCACGTCCTCGATGGTCACCAGTCCCGCGATAGCGCCGTACTCGTCGACCAGCAGCGCCATGTGATAGCGACTGCGCTGCATGTCTTCCAGCAGCGCATTGAGCGCCTTGGAGTCGGGCATGAACACCGCCGGACGCATCACCTGCGCGACCGTGGTGTCCTGCCCCCCGTTGGTGGAGTAATACGTTTGTTGGACAAGGTCTTTGAGGTAGACAACGCCGAGGATGTCGTCAACGTTCTCACCGATCACCGGGATCCGGGAGTGACCGCTGCGCACCGCCAACGACGTGGCTTGCCCAGCGGTCTTGTCGCGCTCGATCCACACCATCTCGGTACGCGGCACCATGACTTCACGCGCCGGAGTGTCGGCCAGTTCGAACACCGACTGGATCATCCGGCGCTCGTCAGCGGCCACCACCCCACGTTGCTGTGCCATGTCGACGATTTCGCGCAACTCGACTTCGGAGGCGAACGGCCCGTTGCGGAAGCCGCGCCCCGGTGTCAGCGCATTGCCCAGCACTACCAGTACGCGGCTGATCGGGGCGAGCAACACCGAGATCACGTGCAGCGGCAGAGCTGAGGCCAGCGCGATCGAGTAGGCGTTCTGCCGGCCCAGGGTCCGCGGCCCCACCCCGATCACCACGAAGCTGACCACCACCATGATCGCTGCCGCGGCGAACAGTCCCCAGTCCAGGCCAAGCACCGCATTGAGCAGGTACACCAGTAGTGCCGTGGCGGTGACCTCGCAGGTGATGCGCAACAACACGGCCAGGTTGATATAGCGGGGACGCTCGCCCATCAGCTTGACCAGCCAGCCGGCACCGGGCCGTTTTGCCCGCACCAGTTCCTCGACCCGCGCCGGCGACACCGTGTTGACCGCGGCATCGATCGCCGAGAACAGGCCACCCAGACCGATCAGCGCGATCACGCCGAGAAGCAGCGGTGTCTCGGTCACGATTCGTCGAAATACCTGGACTTGTCCAGCAGCCGTCGGTCCTTCTCGCTTTGGGACTGGGTCCGATAGGTCTCCACCTGGTCGGCTACCCACTCCTCGAGCAGACGGCGCTGCAGGGCGAACATCTCTTTTTCCTCGTCCGGCTCGGCATGGTCGTAGCCCAGCAGGTGCAGCACGCCGTGCACGGTGAGCAGCGCCAATTCCTGGCCCAGCGAATGCCCGGCCGCCGCGGCCTGTTCAGCGGCGAACTCCGGGCACAATGCGATGTCGCCGAGCATCGACGGGCCTGGCTCGGGAGCGTCCGGCCGGCCACCGGGCTCCAGCTCGTCCATTGGGAAACTCATGACGTCGGTGGGGCCGGGTAGGTCCATCCAGCGCATGTGCAGGTCGGCCATCGCGGCGGTGTCCAGCAGCACCATCGACAGCTCGGCACCGGGATTGACGTCCATCTTGGCCAGCACGAACTTGGCGACGCTGACCAGCTCGACTTCGGAGACGTCGAGACCGGACTCGTTGGAGACCTCAATACTCATCGGTTCGACCTGCCTTGTGATGCGCGCCGCGACGCTCGGTTCATGGCCAGCCCGGGCTGAACCTGTTCGGATTCGTGGCGTGCGTAGGCGTCGACGATCTCCGACACCAGCCGGTGCCGGACGACGTCGACGCTGGTGAGCTCGGCGACGTAGATGTCGCCGACGTCGTCGAGGATGTCGACGGCGGCCCGCAGTCCCGATCGGGCGCCGCCGGGCAGGTCGATCTGGGTGATGTCGCCGGTGACCACGATCTTGGCGCCGAAGCCCAGCCGGGTGAGGAACATCTTCATCTGTTCGGCGGTGGTGTTCTGCGCCTCGTCAAGAATGATGAACGCGTCGTTGAGAGTCCGGCCGCGCATGTAGGCCAGCGGAGCCACCTCGATCACCCCGGAGCTCATCAGCTTGGGAATCAGCTCGGGATCCATCATGTCGTGCAGCGCGTCGTACAGCGGGCGCAGGTACGGGTCGATCTTCTCGCTCAACGTGCCGGGCAGAAACCCGAGCCGCTCGCCGGCTTCCACGGCCGGACGGGTCAAGATGATGCGGCTCACCTGCTTGGTCTGCAGCGCCTTGACCGCCTTGGCCATCGCCAGATAGGTCTTGCCGGTGCCGGCCGGGCCGATGCCGAACACGATGGTGTGCGCGTCGATGGCGTCGACGTAACGCTTCTGGTTGAGCGTCTTGGGCCGGATGGTCTTGCCGCGTCGCGACAAGATGTCCAGGGTGAGGACCTCGGCGGGTGATGCGCTGCTCGCTCCGGTGCCCACCAACATGCCGACGCTGTGTCGCACCGTTTCGGGTGCGAGCGGCTGGCCGGCCGCCGCGACGGCCACCAGCTCGGCGAGCACCCGCTCGGCCAGCGCGACATCGGCGGGCGCACCGGAGATGGTCACGGCGTTGCCGCGCACGTGCAGGTCAGCGGTGAGCAGGTCTTCGATGGCGCGCAAGTTCTCATCTGCGGAGCCCAGCAGGCCCATGACCAGGTCGGGTGGAATGTCGACGGTACTGCGAACCTGCGAGGCCGGCCCGGCAGCGGGGGTATCGCGGGGCGTCACGGGGCTTCCGATGCCTGCTTCCTGGGGATTTGCACCGTGGGTACGGCGATGATTCGGACACCCGAGTCTACCGCCTGCGATCTCCGGCGAGCGGTTCGTTCAAGACGGGGCGCTACCGCACCGGCGAAACTGCCGGATATGAGCGACGAAGCCTTCACCCCCGCCCTGGGCCGCTTGGCGCCGGCCCGGTTCTTCGACTACGTGGTGGCGTTGACGCGGGAGCGGCTGTGGCGAGGCCTGACCGTCATGCATCTGGCGCCGCGGCCCGACGACGCGATCCTCGACGTGGGGTGCGGCACCGGATCGCTGGCGCTGCTGGCGGCTCGGGTGGAGCCCGGGGCGACGATCGTGGGGCTGGATCCCGATCCCGAGATCTTGGCCGTGGCGCGTGAGAAAGATGCTGATGGCCGAGTCCGCTGGCTGAACGGGATGGGCGACGACCTGGCGGCATCGGTGGAGCCGGCGTCGATGGACGGTGTGATGTCCAGCCTGGTGCTGCACCAATGCCCGATGGACGTCAAGCGCGCCATCTTGGCGTCGATGTTTACGGTGCTGAGGTCGGGCGGGCGGTTGGTGATCGCCGACTTCGGCTGGCAACGGACTCCGCTGATGCGCCTGGCGTTTCGGTTCGTCCAGTTCGCCGACGGCAAGACCGATACCCAGCCCAACGCCGATGGGGTTCTCCCGGAGTTGATTTCGGCCGCCGGCTTCACCGATGTCCGCGAGGCCGAGGTGGTGGCCACCATCAACGGGACGATCTCGATCTATACCGCCCGCAAGCGGTGATCACCCGAGCGCCCGCAGCACCACCGAAGGCGTCAGGCCCATCATCTCGCGCATCTGCCGGGTGAAGTGGGCCTGATCGGCGAAGCCCGCGGTGGTCGCGGCTTCCGCCAAGGGCAGACCCGCCTGCAGGGCTGCCACCGCGCGGTGCAACCGCGACCAGACCCGCCAGCGGGTCAGGGGCATCCCCAGTTCGCGGCGTGCCAACGCGCGCAGCCGCTGGGGCGACAGTCCGATCTGCGCGGCCAGCGCCGGCATAGCGAGGTCGCTGTCGGCCAGTAGGGCCAGCGCCGCCACCAGTCTCGGATCCAGCTCCTGCGACGGTCGGCGGCATGCGGCCGCGACGTCGTGTTCGCGCAGCTCTCCCAGTTCGGGAGCCGCGGCGATGCCGCCGGCGTAGCGCCGACGCAGCCGGTCGGCGAACAGACAGTACGGCTCGATGTAGTAGGTGATCAGGTCTCGGATGGCCAGGATGCGATGCGGCGCCATCGGCGAGACGACCAGCGCGGCAGCCTGATACCGCGTGCCGGCCGGGTCGACCATGGCCACCTCGTCACGCCCGGCGACCACGATCTGGAAGGCGCCGTGGCGGTGAATCGGCCCGCCGCCCACCGGTCCGCGGTAGACGGCGTAACCGTCGCTGATGCTCAGCGACGGCGCCGACTGGCTATTCACTCCCCCAGCGTGGGGTCAACACCCCGAGCGCGCCCAGCGCGACCGCCGCCGCAGTCGAGGTCCGCAACACCGTCGGCCCCAGCCGAACCGCGACCGCCCCGGCCCCGGTCAGCGCCGCCAGCTCCGCCTCGGTGATCCCGCCTTCGGGTCCGACCACCAGGGCCAGTGCCGGCGTGCCTGACTCGACCGCATCGGGCAGTGCGACGCCGGCCGCATCGTGCAAGACCAGCACGCCGGTGCCGACGGCCACCTGCTCGCGGACCCAGGACACCAACTCGGAGCCGGCCAGCACCCCGTCAACGGGCGGAATGTGGGCCCGGCGGGACTGCCCGGCGGCTGCGCGGGCCACCGCCTGCCAGCGCCGTACTCCCTTGTCGGCACGCGAGCCGTCCCAGCGGGCCACGCACCGGTCGGCCTGCCAGGCCACGAACGCGTCGGCACCGGCCTCGGTCGCGAGTTCGATCGCCAGCTCGGATCGTTCGGATTTGGGCAGTGCCTGCACCACGGTCACCGGCGGCGCCGGCGGCGCGATCATTCGGCGGTCCAGAACCCGCGCCCTCAATCCGGCGCGGTCGGTCTCCTCGACTTCGCACTGCGCCACCACACCAGCACCGTCACCGAGGGTGAGCTGCTCACCGGGCCGGATCCGGCGCACCGTCGCGGCGTGGAAGCCGGCGTCGCCACCGACGAGGGCCACCGAACCCACCTCGGGCAGCGCATCGACGTAGAACAGGCCGGCCACGGCGGGCTCAGCGCCCGGTGAAGGTTTCGCGCAGTCGACTGAACAGTCCGCCGCTGGGCGGGGTGTGCGCCGAGCGGACTTCGGCGGACTCGCGATCCCGGTGCTCTTTGAACTTGCGCAGCAACTCGGTGTCATGGCTGTCGAGGCGCTCGGGAACGACCACCTCGATGTGGGCGTGCAGATCGCCGCGCACGCCGGTGCGGACCTGCGGCATGCCGTGGCCGCGCAGGACGATGGTGGCGCCCGGTTGGGTACCGGCCGGGATCGTGATGTCGGTGGCGCCGTCGAGGATGGCATCGACCACAACGGTGGTGCCCAGGGCCGCGTCGACCATCGGCACCGAGATGGTGCAGTGCAGGTCGTCGCCGTCGCGGATGAAGATGTCGTGGGCCTGCTCATGCACCTCGACGTAGAGGTCGCCGGCCGGTCCGCCACCGGGCCCGACCTCGCCCTGAGCGGCCAGCCGCACACGCATTCCGTCGCCGACTCCGGCCGGGATCTTCACGCTGATCTCACGGCGGGAACGCACCCGTCCGTCGCCGCCGCACTGATGACAGGGATCGGGGATCACTTCGCCGACCCCGCGGCAGGTCGGGCATGGCCGCGAGGTCATGACCTGGCCTAGGAGCGAACGCTGCAAGCTCTGCACCTCGCCGCGTCCGTGGCAGGTGTCGCAGGCGATGGGACGCGAGTCCCCGTGGGTGCCACGACCCTGGCAGCGGTCGCACAGCACCGCGGTGTCGACCGTCACGCGCTTGGTGACGCCGGTCGCGCACTCGGTGAGGTCTAGGCGCAGGCGCAGCAGCGAATCCGAGCCCGGCCGGACCCGGCCGATGGGGCCACGTGACGCCGCACCGCCGCCGAAGAACGCCTCGAACACATCCCCGAGGCCACCAAATCCCGAGCCACCACCGAAGCCACCGAATCCATTACCGGCGCCGCTTTCCAGGGGGTCGCCGCCGAGGTCGACGATTCGGCGCTTCTCCGGGTCGGAGAGCACCTCGTAGGCGGCGCTGATCTCCTTGAACTTGGCCTGCGCGGCCTCGTCGGGGTTGACATCGGGATGGTAGGTGCGCGCCAGCTTGCGGTAGGCGCGCTTGAGCTCGGTGTCGCTGGCGTCCTTACCGACGCCCAGCAAGCCGTAATAGTCGCGTGCCACGCCTGACCCTTCCCACCTTCTGCCGACCGGAGATCAGCGAGCCCCGAGCACTTCACCGATGTACATCGCCACCGCAGCAACACTGGCGATCGTTCCCGGATAGTCCATCCGAGTGGGACCCAACACCCCCATGCCCCCGAACACGGTGCCCTGTGACCCGTATGCGGTGGACACCATCGAGGCCCCGGCCATCTCCTGCGCCTCGGTCTCGTGACCGATACGCACCGTGACTTTACCGGCTTCCTGCTGCACAGCCAGCAGCCGCAGCACCACCACCTGCTCCTCGAGCACTTCCAGCACCGACCGCAGCGAGCTGCCGAAGTCGGCGGCGTTGCGGGTGAGGTTGGCGGTACCTCCCAGCAGCAAGCGCTCCTCGCGGTGTTCGACCAGCGATTCCAGCAGCACGGTCGCCGAACGACCGACCGCATTGGCCAAGCCGGATGAGAGCCCGCTGCGACCGTCCAGATGGCCGGCGAGTTCGGCGACCGCGGTCGAGGCCGCCGAGATCCGCTTGCCCTCCAGCGCGGCGCCCAGCAACTCCCGCAGCTGACTGAGTTGGTGGTCGTCGATGGGATCGCCAAGCTCGACGATGCGCTGATCGACCCGGCCGGAATCGGTGATCACCACCAGCAGCAGCCGTGCCGGGGTCAGCGCGATCACCTCAAGGTGGCGCACCGTGGACACCGACAGGGTCGGATACTGCACCACGGCGACCTGGCGGGTCAGTTGCGCCAGGGTGCGCACCGCGCGGCGCAACACGTCGTCGAGGTCTACACCGGAGTCCAGGAACGACAGGATCGCTCGGCGCTCGGCGGCCGACAGCGGCTTGACGTCGTCGATGCGGTCGACGAATTCCCGGTAGCCCTTCTCGGTGGGCACCCGCCCGGAACTGGTGTGCGGCTGGGCGATATAGCCCTCGGCCTCCAGCACCGCCATGTCATTGCGGACGGTGGCCGGCGAGACCCCCAGGTTGTGCCGCTCGACCAAAGCCTTGGAGCCGATGGGCTCCTTGGTGGCAACGAAGTCCGCGACGATGGCGCGCAATACCTCCAAGCGGCGATCGTCAGCCACGCCCATGGGTGCTCACCTCCTGCAACGAACAGTTACGGCCGCTCTCGATTTTACGGTGACTCCGCCAGCAGCCGGCGCTCGATACCGTCCACGATCGCGGGCTCGGCGTCACGCACCGAACAGGCGACATCGACGAAGCGGGCCACCAGCGGTGACGGCTCGTCATCAGTCCAGCCGACCGCGATCGCCGAGCCGGGCCAGTCCTCGATGGTCACGAACCGGACTCCGGTCGCCGGCATGAAGTGGGCGGCCGCCGCGCTGGTGACGGCGATGGCCGCCCCAGCCGCAACCACCTGCGCCTCCTCGGTGATCGAGTCGGTACGCACGGTGTCGATCCTGGCGGCGTCGGTCCGTGCCGCGGCCAGGCTCCAGAACGCATGGTGGGCCTCGTCGACACTGGAGGATTGGGTGATCGGGTCCTCGAGGAGGTCCCGCACCGACACCGAGGTTCGCCCAGCGTGGCGGTGCGAGGCCGACACCATCGCCACGACTGGATCGACCGCCAGGATCTCGGCCGACAGGTTGGGCGTGTTCTGGGGCAACCGCAGGAAGGCCACGTCGGCCGCGCCCGATGCCAGCCCGGCCGAGGGATCACTGACCGGGAATTCCCGCATCTGCACGGTGACGTCGGGATGACGTTCCCGGAACTCGGCAATGATCGGCGCGGTCAGTTCGAGGGCAGCGCCGGGGACATATCCCAACCGCAGGGTGCCCACCACCCCGCGGGCGGTCTGTTGTGCAGCCGCGGCCGCGCCGTCCAGTGCGGTCAAGACTGCCCGGGCACCCTCGAGAAACACCTCGCCGGCGGGCGTCAGGGCTACATTGCGGGTGGTTCGCTCGAACAGTCGGACGCCGAGTTCGTCCTCAAGATCCTTGATCTGGCGGCTCAGTGCCTGTTGGGCCAGATACACCCGCGCCGCCGCCCGGCTGAAGTGCAGTTCCTCGGCGGCCACCACGAAGTGGCGCAGCTTGCGCGTGTTGATGTCTATGCAGCCCGATCCTAGGTCAACGGCGGCGGGCCGAGCAGGGTTCGAACCGGGCAGCACAGGTGGATATGCCCTGCGAGCCAGAAATACCGCCCTGGGCGGCAGGATTCATATGTGTTCGGCGCGGTCCCAAATTCGAACTATTCGACCGACGAACCGGGCAGAACATCAATTGGATGGTATTGTCCCCCGCTTGTGGGAATTGCAGCAGCATCCATCAATGACGATCTGACGTTGGCCCTGGCCTTAGCCGACCTCGCGGACGCTATGACTATGGACCGGTTCGGCGCACTGGACCTGCGGGTGGACACAAAACCCGATCTCACTCCGGTCACCGACGCCGACCGTGCAGTCGAGGTCGCACTACGTGACGCGCTGGCCCGTGATCGGCCCGACGACGACGTCTTGGGCGAGGAGTTCGGCGGTAGCGCCCTGTTCACCGGCCGCCAGTGGGTCATCGACCCGATCGACGGAACCAAGAACTTCGTCCGGGGGGTGCCGGTGTGGGCCACCTTGATCGCGCTGCTCGAAGACGGTGTGCCGCGCATCGGTGCGATCAGTGCTCCGGCGCTGGGCAGACGATGGTGGGCCGGTGACGGTCTGGGCGCATTTGCCGCGGTCGGGGACGCAGCGCCTCGTCGCCTGGCGGTGTCCGCGGTGGCCGAGCTGGGTGCGGCGAGCATGTCGTTCGCCGGACTCAAGCAGTGGGCGCAACTGGGACTGCGACAGCGTTTCCTGGATCTGACCGACTCGGTGTGGCGAACCCGCAGCTACGGCGATTTCTGGGCCTACTGCCTGCTCGCCGAGGGCGCACTCGATGTCGTCGCCGAACCCACGGTCTCACTGTGGGACCTGGCGGCACTCGATGTCCTGGTCCGCGAGGCGGGTGGGACTTTCACCGACCTGAGCGGCACCGCAGGTCCGCACGGCGGCAGTGCGGTGGCCAGCAACTCGCTGCTGCAGGCAGCGGTGTTGGACTGCCTCGGACTGGGCTAGCAACGAGCGCGTTCGTCAGCTCCCGCCGGATTCACAACCAGAATCTGTCAATCGCGTCGATTTTCGCTGTTGGAATTGTCGGCGCCGATCTGAGATTCTTGCCCGGCGGCCATTTGACAAATGCGACGGCAAATTCGGCTGACCAATCCCAGCGGTCATGTGGTCGTGCAGGAGATCATGATTTCGCACTTTCGGCGCACTCGGCCGCGACGGGCCCCGGCGTGATGCAAAGGTGTGGGCGCGACGTAATGTGACGGCGCGCGGGTCGGTCATGGTTAGCTCTGCTATTGCGCGTGCGAACAACAACACGATGCTCCCTCTCCGGTGCCCGGCCTGGGGAGGTTCTCAAGATGGAGGATCTGCTTCACCATGTCCGACTTCCCCTACACGGACCGCTTCACCGTCAACCGCACGCTGCCCGAACACGGCCGGCCGCGCGATGAGGTACTGGCCGAGTTGCGCGAGATGGCGCAGGCCGAGGACCCCACCTGGGAGACCGGCAAGGTGTCCGGAACCATGTACTGCGGGGACCACGAGCACTACCGATTCCTCGACGAGGCCTTCGGCCTGTTCGCCCACGTGAACGTGCTGCAGCGCGACATCTGTCCGTCGGCGACCAAGTTCGAGGGCGAGATCATCGCGATGGCACTGGATCTCATGCATGCCGAGGCCGTCACCGACGGCGAGCCGGTGGGCATGGTCACCACCGGGGGCACCGGCAGCATCATCCACGCGCTGTTGGCCTACCGTGAGCACGCCGCCAAGAACCGGGGCATCACCCGGCCGAATTTCATCAAGCCCGAAACCGGACACCCAGCCTTCGACAAAGGGTGTCACCTGTTCGGCATCGAGCTGCGCAAGGCGCCCGTGGACCCGCAGACCGCGCAGGTAGACGTCGACTGGGTCGCCGCGAACATCGACGAGAACACCATCGCGATCATGGGTTCGGCCTGCAATTACGGCTATGGCACGGTCGACCCGATCCCTGAGCTGGGGCAGTTGGCGCTCGAACGCGGGGTGGGCCTGCACGTCGATGGGTGCCTGGGCGGTTTCGTGCTGCCCTTCGCCAACGAACTGGGCTACGACATCCCCGTTTTCGACTTCCGGGTCCCCGGCGTGACCAGCATCTCGGCGGACAACCACAAGTACGGCTACGCGTTGAAGGGCTCTTCGACCCTGCTGTTCCGCGACAAGGCCTACCGCAACGCGCAGTACTTCTTCCTGCCGGACTGGACCGGCGGCAAGTACATGTCTCCGGGCATCGAGGGTTCACGTTCGGGCGGATTGATCGCCGCCGCGTGGGCCTCCATGGTCCAGCTGGGCCGAGAAGGCTATCGCAACTACGCCAAAGCGATTTTCGAGACCGCGGCGGCGATGCAGGACGCGGTGCGCAGCCACCCGGAGCTGACGATCATCGGTTCGCCCACGTTCTGCTTCAGCTTCCGGTCCGACGAGTTCGACATCTACCACGTCGCCGACGCCATGAAGCCCAAGGGCTGGCGGTTCAACGGTCAGCAGTACCCCAACGCCATCCACATGGCCGTGACGCGGCCGCAGACCCAGCCCGGCGTGGTCGAAGCCTTCACCGCCGACCTCGACGACGCGATCGAGTACGCCAAGAAGAAGACCGCCGCCGGCGATGCGCCGATCAGCGCTGCGGTATACGGCGGTGTCCCCGGCGGGATGACCGAAGAGGCAGCCCATTTCATCGAAGGGTTCATGGAGCACATCCTCGACACCCAGCAGTCCCTGCCGCCGCAATGAGCAACCGCTCCGACCACATCATCCTGGCCGTCGACCTGGGAACCGGCGGCCCCAAAGTCGGCTTCGTCTCGTTGGACGGGACCGTGCTGTGGTCGGACCACATCGGGGTCGCGACCGAGTACGGCCCAGGCGGGGAAGCCACCCAGGACGCTGCACTGTGGTGGACGATCATCCGCGACGCCACCCGGCGCGGGCTGGCCGAAGGCGGTGTGGACGGCGAGCGAGTCACCGGGGTGTCCATCACCGGGCAGTGGGCCAGCATCGTGCCCGTCGACGCCCAAGGGCGTCCAGTGGGGCGCTGCGTGATGTGGATGGACAGTCGGGGCGAACCCTACAGCCGCAAGGCATTCGGCGGCTGGCTGGCCGGCTACCGGCCACGCGTGGTACTCAACTGGTTGCGCCGCAACGGCGGGGTTCCGTCCCCCAACGGCGACGACCCGATCGGGCACATGCTGCACCTGCAGCACGGCGACCCGGAGGTGTTCGCACAGACCCGCTGGCTGCTGGAGCCGGTGGACTACCTCAGCATGTGCTTCACCGGGCGGGCGGCAGCATCACCGGCGTCGATGACGGGCAGCTGGCTCACCGACAATCGGAACCTGGCCCTGCTGGACTACGACGACGTGCTGGTGCGTCTGGCCGGTGTCGACCGAACGAAGTTGCCACCGCTGTTGCCCACCGGATCGATCATCGGTCGGGTGACACCGCAGGTCGCTGCCGAGCTGGGGATTTCGGCTGCGGCGCAGGTGGTCACCGGCAGCACGGACATGCACTGCGCTGCCGTGGGCTCGGGTGCGGTGCAGTCGGGAGAGCTGCACCTGAGCATTTCCACCACCTCGTGGATCAGCTGCCCGATGCCATCGAAGAAAACCGACGTGTTTCATCAACTTGCCACGGTTCCGGGCCTCGACCCGTCGTCCTACCTCTTGGTCGACATGCAGGACACCGCAGGGCGCGCATTGGAGTGGTTGCGCGACAACGTCTTCGACGGCCTCGACTACGACGCACTGACGGAGCTGGCGGCCAGTGCACCGGTCGGATCGAACGGGGTGATCTTCACCCCCTGGCTCAAGGGCGAACGCTCCCCCGTCGACGACCGCCGGGCGCGTGGCGGTTTCCACAACCTCTCGCTGGCCACCACCCGGGCCGATCTGGTGCGCGCGGTGCTCGAAGGGGTGGCTTACAACAGTCGCTGGCTGCTGAAGTACCTGGACCGGTTCGCACCCAATTCCGGGCCGATCCGGATCATCGGCGGCGGGGCGCGGTCGGACCTGTGGTGCCAGATCATGGCCGACGTGACGGGCCGCACCTACGAACGCGTGGCGGACCCGCTCAACGCCCAGCTCCGCGGCGCAGCGTTGTTCGCAGGAATCGGGATGGGTGAACTGCATCCCGAGGAGCTGCGCCAGCTGACTCCGCTCGACGGCGTCTTCGAACCCGTGGCCGGTAACCGCGAGGTCTACGACCGGCTCTTCGCCGAGTTCCCCGGGCTCTACAAGACCCAGAAAGGCATGTTCGGGCGGCTCAACCGCTGACCCGGCCCGCGTGCGCGGACGCCCCTTGACCCCCGCTAGTGAGCGCCGAGGATCTGCATCAACTGGGTCGCCGAGTCATGCGAGAGCACCCAGCTGCCCTGATCGACAAGCTGTAACGGCACGGTCTGCGGCGCAGGCATCTTGGGGCCGGTGATCGTCACATTGGCCAGCCCATGCCCTTCACCGGTCTGCACCACGTTGAGCACGTCGAAGTTGTAGGGCAGCTCCCCGTCGCGGTAGGCCCGGCGCAGTTCACTGTCGAGCCCGTGTCCTTCGTGCTGGGTGATGCCGTTCTCGACCAGATCGGCCTTCTCCTTGTAGCCGATACCGGCATCGCTGAGCCTGGTCAGCATGCCCGCGACCTCGCCGGTCGTAGGCAGCGGTGCACCGGCCGGCGCCGGCGGTGCGGGCTCCTGCGGAATCGGTGCGTCGAGCACGGAGTCCTGGGGTGCGGCGGGCTCGGCGGACGCGACGCCCCCCGTTGCGACGCCGATTGCGGTCAGCGCCGCAGCGCCGATGAGCAGCAGTTTTCCAGTCACGGTTCCCCCTCGAATAGCGACGGTTACCGCGCCAGGCTACCCCCGCTCGGCCGCCATGGCATCCCGAAGGCTCTTGGGCCGCAGGTCGTTCCAGTGCTGTTCGACGTACTCCAAACAGGCCGCACGAGCGGCGCCCTGTTCACCTCCATAGACCACTCGCCACCCGGCGGGAACATTGGCGAAGGTCGGCCACAGGCTGTACTGCTCTTCGTCGTTGACCAGCACGTAGAAGCTGCCATTCTCATCGTCAAAGGGATTGGTGCTCATCGGATCTCCTCGATATCAGCGGCGAACGCGCGGGGGATTTTGGTGGCGCAGGAGCAAGGTGGGCGCCCAGCACCCGGTCAGACAGCAGGCCTAGACAGCTCAGGTTGGGAAAGCCCGGACCCTGGGTGAGTCCTGCCAAGTTGGGTAAGAAGAGCTTCGGGGTGACCTCACTGACGGCAAGATCGGGCCCGATCGCCTCGGCCAGCCGCTCCCCGGACAGCGGCCCACCCAGACCCAACTCCAGCAGGTCCAGAGTGTCTTGGCCGAAAAGCGGCACAAACCACAGCGGATCGGCGCCGGAGCCGTCGATGACCAGGTCGAATCCGTGAACGGTCTCGAAGTTCTCGCCGCCCCGGTTGGTGCTCAACGTCAGTCGGATTCGGCCGTCGCGGGCCACCGCGTGGGCCACCCGGCCCCGGAGGTGGCGGATCCGGTCGTCGGCCAGCAGCGCATCCTGCACCCGGGCCGAGAACACTCCGCGATCGGTGCGGGCCAGCGCGTCTCGCCGCTCCGCCAAGGTCAGCGCGGTCCAGTCGATGGGATCGGAGAACAACGCATTCTCGAAGAAGCCCTCCCCCCGGGTGAACAGCGTCACCTGCGGCGAGATCACCGTAATGGTCGAAACACGATGGCGGAAAAGCTCATTGAGCATCGAGGCGGCTGTCTCGCCGCCGCCGATGACCGCCACCCGCTCGGCGCTGATCCGGTCGGCGGCGGCCCGGTGCCAGAACTGGGCGATCGAGAGCACCAGCGGGTTGCCGGGCAGGATCGACTTCTCCGCCTGACCCGGTCCGGTGATCATCACCGCGTCGGCGGCGACCTCCGTCTCGCGGGTGTGCAGCACCCAGCCGTCGCCCTGCACCCCGAGTCGCTCCACCTCCCCCGGGATCACGGTCAGCTGCACCGCGTCGGCCACCCAGCGCAGGTATTGACTCCACCGCAGGTGAGTCGGCGCCGGGCGGCCGCGATCCACCCACTGCGCGAATTGGCCGGTGGCGATCAGATAGGACTGCCAGCTGTAGCGGGTCATCCGCTCGTCGAGTTCGGCGTTGCGGCCGGCGACCAGTGCCGAGCGGTACGGAAAGCCGACGTCCTTCTCCGGGCTGGTACCCAACCGGTGCGCGCCGTCGGTCCAGCCACCCGAGGCACGCCAGTTGGCGGCGACCTCGGTGCGTTCGACCGCGACCACGTCCGGTGCGTCGACCCCCATCGCACGCAACACAGCGGCCTTCGCGGCCACCGCGACGGCTTTGGCGCCGGCGCCCACCACCGCAAGTGTGCTCATCGCAGCTCCTCCACCAGCTCGCTCAGACTGTCGGCGAACAGCCCTTGCAGCTGCACGATCTCGGCGTCGCCGAGGATATCGGGCAGCGTGCGCCACTGCGCCATCAACGCCGGCCCCGCCCCGACGTCGGCCACTGCGGCGAAGATGCTCAGCTCGTGGCGCACCGCCTGGCCTGGTTCGGGCACCGACGGCAGCCGGGCAATCAGGTCGGGGGCCACCGCCGGTCCGGCGCCGACCCGGTCGACCCTGCCCAGGTAGTTGAGCAACAGCTGCGGTCCAGGAAAAACCGCCAGCTGCTCGGCGGTATCGGCACGTAGGTAGGCCAGAAGACCGTAATCGATTCCCCCGCCGGGAATTCCGGCGAGCGCATCCGCCACTGCGGCCGGGTCGGCCCGGGGCACCCGAAGTGGGTAGATCGCCGAGAGCAGACCGGCGATGTCGGTGGTGTCGACCCCGGTCACCACTTCCTCGGCACGCCCATGGGTCTCCACAGCCAACAATGGCGGCGCGTCGACCTGTCCGCGGCGGGCCCGCCACGCCCTGACCATCCTTGCTGTCGCCGCGACCAACAGGTCGTGCAGGGGAACCTGGGTGGCCAACAGTGCGGCGGTCACCCCGGGGTCGGCGACGGTCACCGTCACGGTCAGATCACCCGCGTGATCGTGGCGGGGGTCCACCCGGCGCGCACCGAGCTCAGGGTCCTCACCCGCCAGCTGTGCAGCCCAGAAGTCCACCGTGTCCAAGTCCTGCGCGCGCTGCTGCAGTGCGGCCGCCCATCGCCGGTAGCCGCTGTGCTCCGGCAGCGGCTCGGTCCCGGCAAGAGCGGCATGCAGCTCACCGAGGATCACCTGCCACGACACCGGGTCCATCGCCAGCACGTGGGCGCCCAGGATCAGCACCCCAGCCCCACTCGGCGGGCGCAGCCACACGGCGCGCAGCATGGCTCCGGCCTCGGGATCCAGGCTCTGCAGGAGTCGGGTGCCGTGCTCGGTGACCATCGACTGATCGGCCACTGCGACGGCCACCTCGCACAGGATGTCGGTGGGTTCGATCGGATGCAGCGTCAGCTCGGCGAGATCGAGTCGGGCGTGCAGGAGCGGGTGGGCGGCGACGACCGCGGCCAATGCCGAGTGCAGCTGCTGCGGATCGGTGTCGTCGGGCAGCCGGATCGCTTCGACCTGCCCGAGTCGGCGCGGACTGCCGTATTGGTAAAGCCAGCGTCCGGCGGGAAGCAGCGGGATCGGACCGTCGTCCGCGAGCGGCCCGCCGGATTGCGACACTTGCGCGGCCTGGGCGATTTCGTTGTCCAAGACCGCAGCCAAGTCACGGATCGTGTTGCAGCTCAACACGGCCCGCGGGCGCAAAGGCAGTCCGCGCTGGCGCCCCGCGCGCACCAGCGACAGTGCGACGATGCTGTCCAAACCCAGCTCACGCAGGTCCGCCTCGACCCCGAGGGCGGCCACATCGGCACTCGGGGAGCCCGCCGGACCCGCCAACACCTCGGCGAGCACTGCCACCAAAGCTCGTTCGGTGTCGGTGACTGCTTCGGCCCCGCCGCCGAGCGGACCAGACTGCGCCAGCAGCGCCGTTAGGTGCTCGGTGTCGAGCTTTCCGTTGGGAGTCAACGGCATCGATTCCACCGCAAGGAGCCGCGCGGGGATCAGGTACGACGGCAGCCGGGAACCGATCTCGGCGCGGACCCGGGTGGTGTCGACGCCCGTGCCCGCGACAAAGCCGGCCAATTGAGTGCCGGTCGGGCCGACAACGGCGACCACCGCCGCGGCGGTCACCCCGGTCGCCGCGGCTAATGCCCCTTCGACCTCGGCGATCTCGACCCGGTAGCCGCGCACTTTGACCTGGTCGTCGGCTCGGCCGAGGTAGACCAGCCGACCGTCGGCGCGACGCCGGACCAGGTCCCCGGTGCGATACATCCGGCCACCGGTGCCGGCGGGATCGGCGACATAGCGGGCTGCGGTCGCCCCGGCACGGCCCAGGTAACCCCGGGTGACCTGGGCCCCGGACAGGTACAGCTCGCCGGCCACCCCGGCGGGCACCTCACGCAACGCCGAGTCCAGTACGTGGGCGACCATGCCCCGCACCGCTTGCCCGATCACCGGTACATCGGTGTCGGCGACGTCAGCGACCACGGCTTCCACCGTGGTTTCGGTGGGTCCATAGCAGTTGTGCACCGCGGTCGACGGCGCGGCGCGTAGCCGCGCCCACACGTGCGGGGCGATCGCCTCGCCGCCGAGCGCCAGCACGGTGAGCCGATGGTCGGACTCGGCGTTGAGCAGTCCGGCGTCGAAGAGCTGGGTGAACATCGAGGGCGAGGTGTCGATCATGTCCAGGCGATGCCGGCGAATACCGTCGATGATCGCCTCGGCGTCGCGCATGTCCTCGGCGGAGAACAGGTGCACACTCTGCCCGCCCAGCAGCCCGACCAGCGGCTGCCAGCTCGCGTCGAAACTCAGCGACCAGGCGTGCGCGATCCGCAATGGCCGACCGAGCTGCGCGATGGCCGGTGCGTACATTCGTTGCTGGTGGTCGGCGAAGTAGGACGCCAGGGCGCTGTGGGTGCCGATAACACCCTTGGGCTCGCCGGTGGAACCGGAGGTGAAGATGACGTATGCAGCCGACTCGGGGTGGATCGTCGACGGCGTCGGGCGCTGCACGGCCCCGTCGGCGCGCAGCTGCGTCATAAGCTCGGGGTTCAGTGTCAGCTTCGGACCGGATTGGCGCAGAATCGATTCGATGCGCGCGTCGGGCAGACCGATGTCGATGGGAACGTAGGCGGCGCCGGCCTGCAGAACCGCGAGGATCGCGATGACCGAGTCCAACGAGCGTGGCAGTGCTATCGCGACCCGGTCTTCGGGGCCGATCCCCTGCCCGGCCAGCACCCGAGCCAGCCGGGCCGATTCGGATGCCAGTTCGGCATAGGTCAGGCTGCGGTTCTGGTCCGTGAGTGCCGGGCTGTCCGGTCCTGCGGCAACGGCCGCGGCGAACAAATCCGGCACCGACTTCGCCTGCACCGCTACCTGACCGGAAACAACGTGTGCCCGCTCGGCAGGCAGCAGGACTTCCAGGTCGGCGATGCGGGGCCGCGCCGGATCGGACAACTGGCCCAGGATCTGCAGCAGCCGCTGCCCCAGATCGGGAATCGACAACTCCCCCAGTGCTTCTGGGATCGCCTCGAGCAGCACGGTGAACCGGCCGTCGCGGGGTGGGTAGCTGACCAGTGTCAGCGGGTAGTGCGTGAGGCTTTCCACGGCGATCGGGATGAACCGCACCCCGTCGTCGGTGGTGACCCCGGCCGACGCCGAGCCGATCGGGGCATTCTCGAAGACCAGCAGGGTGTCGAAAACTGCGTTGCTGTTGGCCCGCTGCACCGTCGACAGGCTCAAGTACCCCAGGTCGCGCATTGCAGCGGTATCACGTTGCAGCGCTTGGCAGGCGGCGACCACCTCGGCCCGCGGCGGCGTGGACGCCGTCACCGGGACGGTGTTGATGAACAGGCCGACCATGGTCTCGACGCCGGTCAGCTGTTGCGGACGTCCCGACACCACCGCCCCGAAGGCCACGTCGGTCCGGTCGGTGAGCCGGCCCAGCAGCACCGCCCAGGCGAACTGCAGGACCGTGTTCAGCGTCAACCCGTGTCGGCGGGCCCATTCGGTCAGGCGCGCGGTGGCCTCGCTGTCCAACGCGACCTCGTGAGTCAGGGGTAAGGCGCTGCCGACCACCGGCTGCGTACCCCGGGCCAGGATGGTCGGGGCGTTCAGCACCGCCAGGTATTCGCGCCACGCCGCCACTGCTGCGTCACTGTCCTGGCTCGCGAGCCACCCGATGTAGTCGCGGTAGGGCCGCGGCGGGGGCAGCGGATCCGCTCCACCGGCGCGGTAGACGGCGACCATCTCGTCGAAGAACACCGCCATCGACCACCCATCGAGCAGCAGGTGGTGGACGGTGACGATGAGCCGGCGCTGTTCGGGTGCGGACTCGATGAGCACGAAGCGCAGCAGCGGACCGCGCGCCAAGTCGAAGTTGGTGGCGCGTTCGATGCGCGCGATCTCATCGAACTCGTCTGGACCAGCAGAAATTTCACGCCACGGAAGGCCCGCGGCCGCGGGGATGATCTGTACCGGGTGCGGCAGGTCGACATCCCAGAAAGAGGCCCGCAGATTGGCGTGCCGGGCAAGCATGGCATCGGCGCTGCGGCGCAGCAGCGCAGCGTCGACAGCCCCCTCGATGTCGATGACGAACTGAACGGTGTAGACGTCGAGGCCGTCGCTCTCGCCACCGTCATCGGTGGCGAGTTTGGCCAGCGAGAACAGTCCCTGCTGCAGCGGGGACAGCGCCAGCACGTCCTCGATGGCCGCAGTGCGTGCGGAGTTGGCCTGTGTTGTTGTCTCGGTCACGGCGAATCACCCCACGCCGCGGTCAGACCGGCCAGCGCATCGCCGCTCAGACCCGAGACGCTCATCGGCTCAAAAGCCGTGTCCGCGGCTTGCGGAGTGCTGCCGGCGGCGTCGACGGCGGCAGCCAGTTCGGCAAACGTGGGATGCTCGAAGATCATCCGCGGGTCCACGTCCAGCCCCGCCGCTCGAGCCCGCGCAGCCAGCTGCACCGACAAGATGCTGTCCCCGCCGAGTTCGAAGAAGCCGTCGCTGCGACCGATCGCCGCAAGACCCAGCAGTTCGGCGCAGATACCCACGAGGGCCTGCTCGGTGGGGGTGACCGCAGGGTCCGACTCCCCGCGGGTAGCCACCGCCGGCTGCGGCAGCGCCGGCCGGTTCAGCTTGCCGGAGTCGGTGAGCGGCAAGGCTTCCAACACCGTCAGCGACGCCGGAACCATGTAGCCGGGCAGCACCGCGGCCACCTCAGCGCGTACCGCGGCGATGAAGGCCGCCGCGTCGGTGACCGGGCCTGCGGACACCAGGTAACCGGCCAGTGTGGTGACACCGCGCTGCTCCCACGTCCGGGCAGCTGCTGACGCCACTCCGGGCGCGGCGCGCAGTGCAGCCTCCACCTCTGCCAGTTCCACCCGGAAACCCCGCACCTTGACCTGGTGGTCGGTACGGCCGACGAACTCCAGGACGCCGTCGACACTCCAGCGGGCCCGGTCCCCGCTGCGGTAGAGCCGGTCACCGTCGGAGGTGGAGAAGGGGTTGGCCACGAAACGGGTCGAGGTCAGTCCCGGTCGCTTCCAGTAACCGCGGACGATCTGCGGGCCGGCGTAGTACACCTCGCCCACCACGCCGGGCGGCACCGGCTGCAGCGCGTCGTCGAGCACATAGGCCGCAGACCCGGGGGTGGGCCGACCCAGTTTCGGGGTGGGCGGCTCCAGTTCACCGCGCACCGCAGCGCCCGAGGTCTCGGTGGCTCCGAAGTTGTTGAGCAGCTGAGCATTCGGATCTAGCGACGTGCCCAATCGGGCCAGCAGGTCGGCGGAGACCGGCTCCCCGCTGCACACCAGCCGGCGCAGGCCACGCAGGGTGTCGGGTTCATCGGCCAGCACCGAGATCAGGCTGGCCACCGCGGTCACCTGAGCCACCCGCTCGCCCACGATCAGCCGGGCGAGGGCTTCAGGATCGCGGAACTCGTTGTCGTCGGCCAGAATCAGCGTTGCCCCAGCAGCCAGCCCGGCCAGCATCTCCATGCCGCCTTCGAGGAACGTCATCGACGATTGGGCCAGCCGGATGTCGTCTCCGGACACCGGATAGTGGGCGATCTGCCAGTTCAGACGGGCACTCATCGAGCGATGGGTTCCCAGCACACCCTTGGGCACGCCGGTGGATCCGGAGGTGAACACCAGATACATCGGGTCATCCGGGTTGGGCACCGGAAGCACCACTCCGACAGCCTGTTCCGCCAGCTCGACCTGCACATCCGTGTCGTCCAGGCACAACCGCGTGACACCGTCGGGCGCGGGTATCGCATCCCGGGTGGTACCGCTGACCAGGATCACCTTCGGCTCGACATCGTCGATCATGAACTCGAGACGCTGGCGCGGGTAGGTCGGGTCTAAGGGGAAGTAACCGGCACCGGCCTTCATGATGCCGACCAACGCCACCGGCAGATCGAGGTCGCGTTGGACCGACAGACCCACCAGGGTTCCGGGTTCGACCCCGGCAGCGATCAGCAGTTCGGCAAGCCGGTCGGAACGCTGATGCAGCTGCGGGTAGGTGAGTTCGGCTCCAGCACAGCGCACGGCAACGCCGTCGAAGTCCCGGCTGGCGGCAAGGACGTCGGCGATGGTGCGCGGGTCATCCGCCGGCATCTCGGCGCCGCGGCTCCACTGGTCCAGGATCTGTTCGCGTTGCGCGTCATCGACCAGGCTGATGTCGCGCAGTGCCCGGCCCGGGTCACCGGCCATCGTCGCCAGCACCCGGCCCAGCCAATCGGCCAGTCGCGCCACGGTGGCGCGCTCGTAGAGATCGGTCCGATAGATCAGATGCCCGTCATAGCCGGCGCCCTCGGCGCTGTCACCGGCCGCGGTGAAAAGGTTCACCGACAAGTCGGCGTGGGCAATGTCGAACGTCGGCATCACGGTGCGGAAGACCAGGTCGCCGTCTGACCCGGTGTCGATGACGTGGGTGACATCGGCCGCTTCGCGCACGTGGACCACCACCTGGAACAGCGGGTTGCGCGACAAGGTCCGGACCGGGTTCAGGGCCTCCACCAGCCGGTCGAAGGGCAGGTCGGAATGCGCGTAGGCACCCAGCGCGGCCTCCCGTGCCCGCGTCACCACGTCGCGCAGAGTCGGGTTGCCCGACAACCGGTTTCGCAGAACGACGATGTTGACGAAGAACCCGACCAGATTGTCCAGGGCCTCGTCGGTGCGTCCAGCGATCGGCACCCCCAGCGGGATGTCGTCTCCGCTACCGGCCAGATGCATCAACACCGCCACCGCGGCCTGCACCACCATGAACTCGGTGGCACCGGTCTCGCGTGCCAGGGCCGCCAAGCCGGCCCGCACCTGCGGGGGCACAGTGAAGGCAACCGAGTCACCGGAGCCGTTGGCGGTGGCGGGACGGGCAAAGTCCGGCCGGGGCCCCGTGTCATCGGCCAGGCCGGCCAGTTGCTCCATCCAATAGCGGCGTTGCGCGTCGATCAATCCGGATTCGTCGCGCAGCAGTTCGCCCTGCCAGTGCGCGAAGTCGGCGTACTGCAAGGCCGGCGGCGCCCACCCCGGCGCCGAACCGGCAGCCCGGGAGCGATAGGCGATCAACAGGTCGGTGAACAGCACCTCGACCGACCAGTGGTCGGCGGCGATGTGATGCACCACCAGGGACAGCACCCGCTCGTCGCCGGGCAGGTGCAGCAGCGCGGCGCGAAGCGGCCAATCATGCTCAAGATCGAACGCTGCGCCACGCTGCTCGTCCAGACGGGCCTGAGTCCAGGCCGTCACAGCCGCCGGATCGGTCTCCGGGCAGCGCAGCTCGGTCACCGGAACGTGCGCCGCAGCATTGATGACTTGGTGTGGCAGTCCATCGATCTCGCGGAAGGTGGTGCGCAGGCTGTCGTGTCGAGCGACTACGTCGCTGATCGCGGCGATCAGGGCTGCGGTGTCGCAGGGGCCGCTGAGCCGGGCCGTCAGGGGAATGTTGTCACCGGTAGCGCCGGGGTCCAGTCGGTAGGCGAACCAGGTGCGCAGCTGCGATGCCGAGACCGGAAGGTCACCGGAACGCGGCACGGCGACCAGCGCCGGTCGCCCGGCGGTCTGTTGCGCAGCCGGTGCCCGGTCGATGGCCGCGGCCAGCCTGGCCACCGTACTGGCTTCGAAGATCTCGCGGATGCCGATCTCCACCGCGCATCGAGAGCGGATCGCCGCGACCAGTTTCGTGGCCAGCAGCGAGTGCCCACCGAGGTCGAAGAAGGAGTCGTCGGCGCCCACTTTGTCGCGGGAGAGCAGCTGCGCGAACAGTTGCGCCACCAGGTGTTCGGTGTCGGTCTGCGGTTCCCGGTAGGGGGTGCTCTCGATCGGCTTCGGGTCCGGCAGCGCAGCGCGGTCGATCTTGCCGTGCGCGGTGATTGGGATGTCAGCGACGACCACGTAGGCGGCGGGGGCCATGTATTCCGGCAGCGCAGCGGCAACTCGGGCGCGGATCCGCGGAATCTCGACGGTGTCTTCCGCAGCGCCGGGCCCAGCGGGGGTCAGATAAGCGACCAGGCTGCGGCCCAGGCCGGGCAGGTCCGATACGACGACCACACACTGGCCGACGCTGGGGTCCACCGAGATGGCGGCCGCCACCTCCCCGAGTTCGATCCGGAAGCCACGCACCTTGACCTGGTCGTCAGCGCGGCCGATGAACTCCAGGTCGCCCTCGGCATTGCGGCGGGCGAGGTCACCGGTGCGGTAGAGCCGCTGGCCGGGCGTCCACGGGTCGGCGACGAAGCGCTCCGCGGTCAGTCCGGCACGGTCGAAGTAGCCGCGGGCCACATGCGTTCCGCCGATGTAGATCTCGCCGATCACTCCGACCGGTACCGGTGCCAGGGCGTCGTCAAGCAGCCACATGGTGGTGTTGATGTTTGGGCTGCCGATCGGCACGATCCGATTGCCCTGGGTGCCTTCGACCTTGTATCGGCAGGAGTTCACCACGGTCTCGGTCGGTCCGTAGAAGTTGTGCAGCATCGCATCGAAAGTGGCGTGGAACTTGTCCGCGAGTTCGCCGGGCAGTGGTTCGCCACCGATCGGGATACGCCGCAGTGTCCGCCATTGGTTGACGCCGGGCAGCGACAGGAACAGGCCCAGCAGCGACGGCACGAAATGCATGGCCGTGACGCCCTCGCGCTGCAGAAGATCGGTCAGGTAGCCGATGTCACGCAGCCCGTCCGGACGCGGAATGACGAGTCGTGCACCGTTTCCCAGTGTGCCGAACAGCTCGCCGATCGACACGTCGAAGCTCGGAGAGGCGACCTGCAGCAAGACGTCGGAGTCATCGATTCCGTATTCGGCGCCGAACCAGAGCAGGTATTCGGTGATCGGGGCATGAGAGACCTCGACGCCCTTGGGCAAACCGGTCGAACCTGAGGTGTAGATCAGGTAGGCGAGATTCTCCCGGCTCAGCGGGCGCACCCGGTCGGCATCGGTGGGGTCGGTGTCAGGCCGGTCGGCCACCTCATCGGCGGTCAGCGGCTCACGGAGCACCATCGACGGCCGGGCATCACCCAGGATGAATTCGATGCGGTCCGCGGGGTATTCGGGGTCGACGGGTACATAGGCGGCGCCGGCCTTGGCGATGCCCAACGCGGTGACCACCAGATCCACTGAGCGGCCGAACAGCACCGCGACCTTGTCCTCGGTGCCGATGCCGGCCGCGATGAGGTGGTGCGCAATCCGGTTGGCGCGGGCGTTGATGTCGGCGTAGCTGTAGCGGCCGTGATCGTCGACGATGGCGATGGCATTGGGGGTGGCCGCTGCGCGATCGGCTACCAGGGAGCCCAGGGTGGCGGGAGCCTCCGGCGACGGGGTGTAGTCCGGTCCGCGTGAGACCGCTTGCAGCCAGGTCCGGTCTTGGTCGCCGAGCATGTCCAGCTCGCCGACGCGGCCGTCGGGTTGGGCGACCGCGGCGGCCAGCAGTTGCACCAGGTGACGCAACACCTGGTCGACCAGCGCCTCATCGAGCACGTCGTGCAGGTACTCGGCCTCGATCAACGCGCCGCCCTCGTGGGAGCCGCCGACCTCGACCATGATGCCCAGGGGAAGTTGGGCGATCTTTCCGCGGTAATCGGCTCGGGTGCAGGTGATCCCGTCAGGCTGAAAGCCCTCGCCGTGGGTGGAGCGGAACCCGAAGCTGATGCGGGTCAGACGTTCCACTCCCCCATGGCGGCGATCCGGGTTGAGTTCGCGCACCACCCGGTCCAGGTTGATGCCCTGATGTCCGAACGCGCCCAGCGCCGCATCACGGGTGCGGACCACCAGGTCACTGAATCGGTCAGCGCCGTCGACCTTCGCGCGCAGCACGACGGTGTTGCCGAAGTAGCCGATGGCCCCTTCGGTGCCGCCGGTGCGGTTGAGCACCGGTGAGGCGATCAGGAAGTCATCGGTGGCGGTGTAGCGATAGATCAGGGCGGACAACGCCGCGGCGATCACCATGTAGGGCGTCGCGCCGTTGCTGCGTGCCAGATCGGCGACGCCGGCCATCAGTTCGGCGGGCAGGGTGCGGGTGCACAGGCCGGCGCGCAGCGTGCTGGGGATCGCCGAGCCGTGCGGGCCGGGCAACTCCAACGGGTCGGGTGGGTCGGCCAGCAGGGTCCGCCAGTAGGTCAGCTCGGCTTCGTGGTTGGCACCCGCCGCTGCGACGGCGTGCGGCACCGTCGGGCGCGCCGCAAACTTCTCGGGGTCGGAGTAGGCGGCGGTGAGGTCGGCGAAGAAGACTGCCCAGGAGTCGTCGTCCCAGGCGATATGGTGCGCCACCAGCAACAGAATGTGTTCGTCTGGACGGACCCGGACCAGGGTGAGCCGCAGTGGCGCATCGGTGTCCAGCCGGAACGGGGTGGCGAATTCGCGCTGGGCGAGCACTTCCAGCCGCAACGCCCGCGCCTGATCGGGAAGCTCGGCCAGATCATGTGCGGCAAAACCGGGTGTGACCTCGGCGATCGCCGGGTGGGGTTCACCCGCGTCGTCGACGGTATAGATGGTGCGTAGTGCGGGGTGGCGGGCAGCCACCGCGGCCAGCGCGTCCTGCAACCGGGCGGCGTCCAGCGGACCGGTGAGCCGGTAGGAGACCGAGATGTTGGCGAGGGCTCCGTCGGGGTCGAGCTCTTGGACGAACCACATCCGGCGCTGTCCGTCGCTCATGGTCAGCGGTCCAGACCCGTTGGCCGGTTCGGGATCCCGCTGTGCGGCGGCCAGCCCGCGTTCGGCGAGACGGCGGCGCATCAGCTCCAAGCGCAGCTCGTTCGCGTCGGTCGCCAAACCGCCGGTGTCCTTCGGCGATCCCAGCTTCGCCTCTCCTTCGTCGAGCCTCGCTAAACCGCCGGTGTCATTCGGCGATCTCAGCTTCGCCTCTCCTTCGTCGAGCCTCACTAAACCGCCGGTGTCAGTCATGGGTGAATACAGTCCTTTCCGTTGCCGGCGACGGTGCTGCGTCATCACGCAAGACCGCCGTCAGCTGGGCTCCGGTCATTCCGGCCAGCAGCGGGCCGAGTGCCACGCGCAGGCCGGTGGCTCGCCCCAGGCGCTTGCGCAGATCCAGTGCGAGTAGGGAATCCAGGCCCAGATCGACCAGGGCCCGGTGCATGTCGATGTCGTCGGGGCCTTCCAGGCCAAGCACGGTCACCAGCTCGTCGGCCACCACCTCGGCGACCGGGCGCTCGGCGCCGGCGCCAGTCGGGGTGAACAGGTCGGCGCTCAGGGCTGCATCGAACGGCGACGGCACGCCCTGGCTGTCGAAGAACACTGCCAGCCGGTCGAAATCGGCGGACAGGATGGCGGGATCGTTCGGCGCGGCGGAAAGTCCTGCGGTGATGGCGGCTTCTGGCGACATCGGTGTGAGGCCGGTCCGGCCGATCCGGTCTTTCTCCTCCCCGCTGACCACGGCCACACTGCGCCACAGGCCCCAGCGGATGGAGCTGGCGTCGTGGCCCTGCGCCCGCAGCTGTCCCACCTTGATATCGGCCATCCGATTGGCGGCCGCATAGAGACCATGTCCGGACCCACCCCACAGGGCCAGCACCGAGGAGCAGACCAGCACCCGCGCATCGGCGCGCAGCGGCCAGTGGCGAACCACGTTGTCCAAGCCGATCACTTTGGCGCCGAGCGCATCCCGAACGGCCGTCTCGGTGACTTTCGCCGTGGCAACGGCCTCCGCCGACGCCGTGTGCACCAGGAGACCCACCGGTGCGGGCCGATGGTGCGCGATCACCGCTGCAACCGCGGCATCGTCGGTGATGTCGCAGCGGATCGCGGTGACCCGCGCTCCGGTGCGCGCGCGCAGCACCGCCAGCTGAGCCGCAATGGTGTCGGTGCCGCCGCTGCGACTCAGTAGCACGATGTCTCGGACACCGTGTTCGGCGCAGTAGGCGGCGTAGGCCATGCCGATGGCACCGGTGCCACCGGTGATCACCACGCTGTGCGGGACAGCGGGCACCGTCTGGGCAGCCGGGGACTCGACGAAGCGGCGGGTTGCCAGCTGCCCGCCACGGACCGCGACCTCGGTGTCATTGAGCGCAAGTGCTCCGACGGCGGCCCGCAGATCGTCGTGGGTGGTCTGCGTTGGCAGGTCGATGTGGGCGTAGGTCTGGTCGGGGTAGTCGAATCCGGTGCTGCGGTGCAGCGCGGCCAGCGCGGCGGGGCCCGGGCGTGCCGGTGGATCAGCCTCGAGCTGCTCGGCACCGCGGGTCAGCAGCCATACCCGGCGGCAGTTCCGGCCTGGGTGTAGAGCGGTTTGGGCGGCTGCGTACTGGGCGAACTCGGCGGCGGCCGCACCAATCTCCGTGGTGTCTGCGGGCGGGGCGATCAGGAGCAGCAGTTCGGCCTCTTCCGGGTCCGTCACTACTGCGACGTGTGAGGTCTCCAGGGCAGCCACCAGCTGTGCGGTCAGCTCGGCCGATTGCCCGGTGTAGTCATTGACGGCAACCCGGGCGGGCCGGGGTTCCTGCTCGCCGGCCGGCACCCAGCGTTCGGTCATGACCACCGGCGCCCGATGGCGGGGCGCCGATGCCTGCGCGCCGGCCCACAACCGGTTGGTGTGCATCGGTGCGTGGGGGAAGTGCCGCAGCGGCGCGGGAGCATCCGGCGGCGTGAAGTCCCGCCAGCGATAGCCGGGGTCGGCGATCGCGGCAGCGGCGATGTTGGCAGCCAGCGCTTCGGCGGCCGGCCGGTCGCGGTCGGTGCTGCCCAGCACCAGGGCGGTGCCGGCGGAGTCGCCCAGCGCGATGAGCAGGGTCGGGTGGGCGGACATCTCGATGAACGTTGTGACGCCGCGGGCGACGGCGGCAGCTGCGGCCAGGTCGAATCGGACCTGCCGGCGAAGATTGTCGAACCAGTACTGGCGGAACGCCGCTCCGGCCGGGATCGGAGCTCCGTAGACCGAACCGAGGAACTCCACTGGGGTGCTGTGGAATTGAGCGTCGGGAAGCTGCGCGGTCAGCTGGTCTCGGAGCGGTTCCAGGGCACTGGTGTGGGCGGGGTAGCGCACCGGCAGCTCGCGGGCGAACACCCCGCGTCGTTGGGCGGCGTTCAGCACCTGCTGTATGGCCGGCCACTCACCCGATATCACCACCGACTCGGGGCCGTTGACCACCGAGAGCTCCAGCCAGCCGGGGGTTTCCGCGATGATCTCGCTCGCGGTCTCGGCGCTCACGGCGATCATCGCCATGCCGAATCGGACCGGGGCGTTGGCGGCGAGCAAGTCGGTCAGTTGCGCCCGTGCGGCCACCACGGCCACGGCGGCATCCAGATCCACCACTCCGGCGGTGTATGCCGCGGCCACCTCCCCCAGGCTGTGGCCGACGGTGATGTCGGGCAACACGCCGAAGTGCCGCCAGGTGGCGGCCAGGGCTGCGGCGTGGGTGAACTGCGCAGCCTGCACCACCACGGGTTCATCGCGGCGGTCCCAGCTTCGGCTCTCCTGCGTCGAACCTCGCTGAACCGCCGGATCGGTGTCGTCAGACTCGTCGGCGCCGCGCAGGTAGCTCAGCGGCGACGCGTGACCCGCGCGCAGGAAGGCGTCGTGGCAGCGATCCGCCTCGGCGCGGTAGGCCGCGACGGCGAGCAGGTCGGCTCCCATGCCGGGCCACTGGTTGCCTTGCCCGGGGAACACGAACGCGGTGCGCGCAGCCTCGGGTTGATGCGACCGCACCACCAGGGGATGCTCGGCGCCGCGATAGACCGCGTCGAGGCCACTGATGAGTTCGCCGACGTCGCGGGCCCGGACCATCGCCCGGTGGCGGCGGACCGGACGGGTGGCTCGCAGGGTTTGGGCGACCTGTGGCACTCCGGCGGGATGCGTGTGCAGGTAGCGCGCCAGGGCACCCGCCTCGGCGGCCACGAGGTCACGGGCGTGCGCGGAGATCAGGACGGGGATCCGGCCGTCGGGCAGCGTGTCCGGATGGTTGCTCAGCACGCCGGCACCGCTTCCGCGCTCTCGGCGACCGACACGATGACGTGGGCGTTGGTGCCGCTCATGCCGAAGGCCGATACCGACCCGATCCGCCGGCCGTCGCTCGCCGGCCAGGCGGTGCTGATCTCGGCCAGGCTGATGCCGCTGGCGTCCCAGTCGATGCCGTCGTGCCGGCCGTCGCCGACATGCAGGGTCGGCGGGATGGTCTGGTACTCGGCGGCCAGCAGCACCTTGGTCAACCCGAGTGCCCCAGCTGCGGCCTGGGTATGCCCGATATTGGATTTGACCGAGCCCAGCCGTGGGCCGGCTTCGGGTGTTTTCTCGGCGCCGTAAACGCTGCTCAGCGAGCGCAGTTCGACGGGATCACCGACCTTGGTCCCGGTTCCGTGTCCCTCGATCATCCCGACCTGTCCAGGATGCACGCCGGCGTCGGCCAGCGTGTGCCGGAACAGACGCTGCTGGGCCTGCTCACTGGGGGTCAGCAGCCCGGCAGTGTGACCGTCCTGGTTGAGCCGGCTGGCCAGGATCTCGCCGTAGATGTGGCGGCGCTCGCGCAGTGCGGACGATTTGCGTTGCAGCACAAAAACTCCGGCGCCCTCGGCCCACACCGTTCCGGTGGCGGCGGCACTGTAGGGCCGGCAGTGGCCGTCATCGGAGAGCGCATGCTGCTTGGAGAACTCGACGAAGAATCCGGGCGAACCCATGACGCACACGCCGCCGGCCAGCGCCATGTCGGCGTCACCTGTCCGGATCGCCTGAACCGCCAGATGCAGGGCAGACAGCGCCGACGAACACGAGGTGTCGACGGTGAGCGCCGGGCCGGCCAGGCCCAGGGTGTAGGCGATCCGGCCGGAGATCACCGACAGTGCGGTGCCGGGTAGCAGGTGGCCGCTGTGCGCGCTGAATTGCGCCATGTCCGGGCCGTAGCCGGTGACCGAGGCCCCCAGGTAGACGCCGACGTTGTGGCCGGTGAGTTCGTCGGGATTGATGCCGGCGTCTTCCAGGGCGCGCCAGGCCACGCGCAGCGCGACCCGCTGCTGCGGGTCCATCGCGACGGCTTCCCGCGGCGCGATGCCAAAGAACCCGGGGTCGAATTCGGCTGCGCCCGAAAGGAATCCACCCACATTGCAGATGGGCTTGAAGCCTTCGCGGTGCGATCCCTCAATGAGGTCGCGCACCGCCCAGTCACGGTCCTCAGGTAGGGCGCTCAGCGCTTCACGGCCGTCGACCAGCAGCGACCAGTACTGCTCGGCAGTGTCGATGCCGCCGGGCGCCTCGACGCCGAGGCCGGTGATGACGACCGGGTCCTCGCGCCGATCATTCATCGGCGATGATCCGCTTCGCCAGGGTCTCGATGTGCTCGTAGTGGTAGAAGTGCCCGCCGTCGTACAGCGACATCGTGCAGGCCCCAGTGGTGTGGTCGGCCCAGCGTTCCAGCACGTCGGTGCCGATTCGGTCGTCGGAGCGGCCCCCGAGCACGGTGATGTCGGCACGGATCGTGACATCGGGTGCGCAGTGGTAGCGGTTGAACGCCAGGTAATCCGAGCGGACCGGGGTCAACAGCAGGGTCAGGAACTCCTCGTCGGCCAGCAGGCGCGGGTCGGTGCCGCCGAGCTGGGCCAGTTCGGCACGCAGGTCGGCGTCGCCGGTGGGCACCTTGCGCAGTCCGGCCACGATCCCGGGCGCGGGGGCGGCCGAGGCCCACAGGCGTTGGATCTCGATGCCGCGCTCCTCGGCGATCCGGGCGAACTCGAACGCCACCAGCGAGCCCATGCTGTGGCCGAACAGGCGCAGCGGCCCGAGCTGGTGCCACGGTGCGGCATCGAAAAGACTGCGGGCCAGCTCCGGCAGGGTCTCGGCCGCCGGCTCGCGGAAACGGTCGGCACGCTGCGGATACTGCATGACATAGGTGTCGGCGGCGGGGGCCAGTGCCAGGGCCAGGGGGCGGTAGTTGACCGCCGTCCCGCCGGCATGCGGAAAGAGCAGGGTCGCGACGCCGGGTCCGGAAAAGCGGCCGATCCAGGGCGGGAACTGCGCGACGGCCGAGGTGTCGTCGACGGCCATCCGATCCCCTCGCAAGTATTAGTAAAGGCTGCCCTAATTAGCCTGCGTCAGATTACCTTACCGAGGTGGGGCGGGGCATCCCGGCGCTTGTCGGCCCGTCTTGGACCGCCCTCGCGCCGAGCGTGCACTCAGCACGAGATTGCCGACCATTTTCCGGTCTCAATACACGTTCGGCGAAGGGTAGTCCCCGTCGTCGGCCACACTGCCCTGATGGACGCCCGCGCAACGCTCGACACCTACCTGCAGGCCTGGATGCAGCAGGATCCCGAGCTCATCGTCACGATCTTCACCGAAGACGCCACGTACCACGAGCGGGTGCTGGGCGAACCGATCCGCACACGAACCGGGATCGCCGACTACTGGCAGCGCAAAGTCGTCGAGGGACAGGCCAACATCGACGCCCGACTGCTCAACCTCTACACGGCTACCGACGGCACCACAGTGATCGCCGAGTGGGAGGCAACGTTCGACGATCTCGCACAGCACGTACGCAAACGGATGCGTGAAGTCGCCATCCTGGAATTCGCCGGCGAGCAGATCGCCGCCCTGCGCGAGTACTGGACGTCGGAGACCGTCGCCTGACGCGCCGGCCTCAGAGCTTGCCTGCGACGAAGGTCGCGGCCTGCTCAGGCATCGGCGACTGCTCGTAGGACAGGTGTGGCGCCGAGACCATCTCGTCATGTGTGGGCAGCGCCAGTGCTCCCGGAGTGCAGATCGGGTCGCCGTCGGCACACAGGTCGATGGCCTTGGCCCCGTACCAGGGGCTGATCTCGCTGATCGGTCCGCCCAGGTACCGGTCGGTCGGATTCCCGAAGACCGCGACCGCGGCCACGTGTTCCGCCTCCTCCGCCGACAGGGTCGCCGCGGTGAACCCCGCCACCGAGGCCCGCGCAATGGTGATCAGATCGATGACCATGGCGCCTTGGGAGTAACCGCCGAGCACCAGCTTGGTGTTGGGACAGGTCGCCACCATGGACTGCACGTGGGCGTTCGCATCAGCGGCGCCTTCGGATGCCGACGGCGGCCAGTCTTCCCCTGCCGGGTAATTGACCGCATACACCTCCAGGGACCGCCCACCGACCTGCGAGCGCAATGCGTCGATGAATCTCTGGCCGACTCCGCCGACACCGGGCGCCTCCGCGGTACCCCGGGCGAACGTCACCTCGACGTCGGGACAACTGGCCGCCGCGGCGGTGCCCACCTTCGGGGCGCCGACAAGGCAGGCCACGCCCGTCACCGCCGAAACACCGAGCAACACGACCGATCGGCGCGTTTTCATACTGTCGATGCTGACACATCGCAACCGGGGTCCACCAGCCCTTAACTCAATGCGTCGGCCACCGCGGCGGCGTCCAGCTGCGCCACTTCCAGATACACCTCGGCGACCGCATCTAAGCGGCCCGGATCGGTGTCCCGCGAAGTCAGTCGCTCGGCCAGTTTGGCCACGGTTCGGGTGGCGAAGATATCGGCGACCACCGCGCCAGGCACATCCAGCCAGGTGCGGATGCGCGCCACCACCGCGGTCGCCAGCACCGAATCCCCACCCAGGGCGAAGAAGTCGTCATCGGCACCGAGTCCCGCGACGCCGCGCCCGAGCACCTCGGCGATGATCGCGGCCAGGGCACCTTGCAACGGGCCTGCCGGCTCGCGGTGGCCGTCGGTGGCCGCCAGTGCCGCGGCCAATTCGGCGGTCACGGCCCGGCGGTCGATCTTCCCGGAGACGGTGTAGGGAATGGCGGTAACCACCTGCAACTGCCGGGGAATCATGTGTTCGGGCAGCGACTCGGCCAGCCCGGCCTGCACGGCGGCAACGCTCACCGCGGGATCATCGGATCGGACAGCGGCCGCCAACACCTCACGCCCACCGGACTCGGGCAGCGCCACCACCACCGCCTCGGCGACCCCGGGCAGCCGGCGCAGTGCGGCTTCGACCTCGCCGAGCTCGATGCGATACCCGCTGATCTTGACCCGGTGATCGGCCCTACCGATGAATTCCAGGGAGCCGTCGAAGGTGTAGCGAGCCAGATCGCCCGTGCGATACCAGCGGCGGCCTTCGTACTCGACGAACTTCTCGGCGGTCAGGTCTGGCCGTCCGCGATAGCCCGAGGCGATCCCGCGCCCGGACACCCACAGTTCGCCGGCCACCCAGTCCGGCCGATCGGCGCCGTCGGCGTCCACCACGCGGCAGGCGATGTTGGGAAGTGGGGTGCCATAGGGCACCGCTGCCCAGTGCGCGGGCGGGTCACCCTCGACCTCGCACAGGGTGGCGTGGATGGCGGTTTCGGTCGCCCCACCCAGCCCGGCGAATCGCACCCCGGGCGCCGCCAGGGCAAACCGCCGGGCCAGTTCGGGCCGAACCCAGTCGCCGCCGGTCAACACCGCCCGCACCGAAGACAGCTCCCCGCCGGTGGCGACCAACATCTCCAGCGCCCCCGGCATCAGGTTGAGCACGCTGACCCGGTGCCGCGCCACGAGTTGGGCCCACACTTCGGGACTGCGTCGGTCGGCTTCGTCGACCATCACGATGGCCCCACCGGCACGCAGCATGGCGAACACGTCGAGCACCGACATGTCGGCATCCAACGTGAGCAACGCCAGGCTGCGGTCAGTGGGAGCGAATCCAAAACGAGCACTGAGCGTTTCGACGGTGTTCATGGCGGCGTCATGGGTGACCTCGACACCCTTGGGCTCTCCGGTGGAGCCGGAGGTGAACACCACATAGGCCAGCTCGGTTGGATCGGCGCGCACCGGATCAACGCCGGGACGTCGCAGCGCTTCGGAGAATTCCACCACCGGAATCTCCAGGGACGGGCGCGTGTCCCCGGTCACCAGGGCCGATACCGCACCGCCCAGGGCCAGGATCCGATCCCTGCGTTCGGGCGGCTGATCGGCGGCGATCGGCAGATACACCGCACCGGCGGCGAGGATGCCCAACAGGGCCGGAATCTGCTCGGCGCCTTTAGGACCCAGCAGCGCCACGGTGTCTCCGGGACGCACGCCGTGTTCGCGCAGCTCGGTGGCCACCGACAACGCCTGCTCGCGCAGCCTGCCATAGCTGATCTCGCCCGAGCCGTGCAGTACCGCGACCGCCTCGGGGTCGTGGTCGGCTTGACGAAAGAACCCGTCGTGCAACGCTTCCCCGCTGGGTTGCGCGGTGCCCGCGTTCACTGCGGCTCGCAGCTGCGCCTGGTCGGCCGGCAAGGCTACCGGCGCGGGTTCTGCCCAGCCCTGGCCGGCGGCCAGCCGGGTCAGATCGGCGATGTGGTGGGCGAACATGGCGTCGATCACCCCGGGGGCAAACATCTCCTCGCGGACGTCCCAGTTGACCAGGACGCCGCCGTCGAACTCGGTGACCTGCGCGTCGAGCAGCACCTGTGGGCCCTGGGAGATGATCCAGACCGGGGTGCCGAACGCGCCGGTGACCTCATCGGCGAACAGTTCCCCGAGTCCGAGCGCACTGGTGAACACCACCGGTGCCAGCACCTGAGTGCCGCGGTGACGGCTCAGGTCGCGCAACACCGCCAGGCCCGGGTAGTCGGCATGCGCGGCGGCGGTGCGCATGGCGTCTTGCACGGCGTGGGCGCGTTGCGCGCCGGTGTGGGCCTGGCTCAGGTCCACGTCCAACAGCAGTGACGAGGTGAAATCCCCGACCAGCCGATCCACGTCGTCATGCAAGGGTTCCCGGCCGAACAGCGGGACGTTGAGCAGGAATCGCGGTGCATCCGACCATCTGGCCAGGGTGTGCGAGAACGAGGCGGCCAGCGTCATGGCCGGTGTGACGCCGTGGGCGCGCGCCTGGGCGTACAGCGCGTCGCGGGTCTCCGGGTCCAGCCAGTGCCAGCGCCGGGTGCTGCGCCTCGGGTCGGCCGGGGCGACTGCCGGTGGCGGCAGTTTGGGTGGATCCGGCAGGTCGGGGATGTGCTGCTCCCACCACTGGCGGTGGTCTTCGTCGGGTTCGCGCGCAGCGGTGGCCTGGCGGTACTGCCGATAGGTGTAGCCCAACTCCGGCAGCGCCTCACCTCGATAGGCCGCGGCCAAGTCGGCCATCAGGGTGCGGTAGCTCATGGCGTCGGCGGCCTGCATGTCCAGGTCGACGTGTAGACGCGCCGTGCCGTCCGGCAGCAGGGACACCGTGAGCTCGAAGACCGCGTCCTGGAGTTGCTGATGGGACTTCGCCGCGCGGGTGGTGTCCAGACGCTGGGCCGCCGCTCCGGCATCCAGGCCGCGCAGATCCTGCACCGCGACGGGCACGGTCGCATCGGCGCGGATGTACTGGGTGCCGTCCGGTGAGAATCCGACCCGCAGCATCGGATGGCGGACGGCCAGCGCCGCGGCGGCCGCCGCCAGGCGATCTGGGTCGATGCCTGCGCGCCCGGGGCTGGTTTCGAATTCCACGTACAGATGCCCTGCCACCCCGCCGAGGGCGACGTCGTCGTCGCGGCCCACCCACATTGCGTGTTGCATGGGCGCCAGCGGGAACGGTGCGGCGGCGTCTGCCGGATCGTCGGCGGTCACCTGGGCGAGCGCAGGTCCATTCCGATCCCCCACCAGCTCCTGCCACGCGGCGATGCGCGGGTCTGCGGCCAACGCCGCGAAGTCGACGTCGATGCCCTGTTTTCGCCAGCGGCCGGCCAGGCTCATCATCCGGATCGAGTCCAAGCCCTGACCGACCAGGTCGGCCTCGGGGTCGACGGCGCTGGCATCGGCACCGAGCAGCTCCGCGACCTGCGCGCGAATGTCGTCCGGCCCCACCGCGCCACCCCACCTTTCGTTAGGCTGCCCTAATTTTCCTCGAAGCTACTCTATCTACGTTCGGTCGTCGGCCAGCCAGGGAGTACATATGCACGGGTTCGTACCGTTTCCCGACGAGCGGGCCGCCGCCTACCGGGCGGCCGGTTATTGGAGCGGGCGCCCGGTGGGATCGCTGCTCGACGACGCCGCCGCCAGTTGGCCGGACCGCCCCGCGGTCATCGACGCGACCACGACGATGTCGTACGCACAGTTGGACGGCGCGGTCGATCGCGCGGCGGCCGCCTTGCACCGGCGGGGCGTCGGCCCCGGCGACCGCGTGCTGGTGCAGTTGCCCAACGGTTGTGCGTTCGCGGTCACGCTGTTCGCACTGCTGCGAGTGGGGGCCATTCCGGTGCTGTGCCTGCCCGGGCACCGCGCCGCCGAGATCGGGCATCTGGCCGGAGTCAGCGATGCGGTCGGGATCGTGATCCCCGACGCCACTGCAGGATTCGACTATCCGGCGATGGCCGCCAAACTGGGCTTGCGGCGGATCACCATCGAGGACGAACCCGGGCTCTCCCCCGCGCCGCAATTCGCCCCGGATCCTGCCGCACCGGCCCTGCTGCTGGTCTCCGGCGGCACCACTGGAATGCCCAAGCTGATTCCCCGTACCCACAACGACTACGTCTACAACGCGATTGCCAGTGCACGGTTATGTGAGCTGACCACAGATGACGTCTACCTGGTGGCACTGCCGGCCGGCCACAACTTCCCGCTGGCCTGCCCGGGACTGTTGGGCGCCATGTCGGTGGGGGCGACCACGGTCTTCGGCACCGATCCCAGCCCGGAGGCGGCGTTCGCCACCATCGCCCGTCACAGGGTGACGGTCACCGCGTTGGTGCCGGCGTTGGCCGCGCTGTGGGCACAGGCCTGTGACTGGGAGCCGCAGCGGCCGACCACGCTGAGGTTGCTGCAGGTCGGTGGCGCCAAGCTGGCCCCCAGTGATGCGGCGCGGATCCGCGAGGCATTGACCCCGGGCCTGCAGCAGGTGTTCGGGATGGCCGAGGGTCTGCTCTGCTATACCCGGCCCGGCGACGCCGCGGAAGTGCTCGACACCACCCAGGGCCGGCCGTTGTGCGACGACGACGAGCTTCGGGTGGTCGACGAGGACGGAATGGAGGCACCCGAGGGCGAGCTGCTGGTACGCGGTCCGTACACGATCAACGGCTACTACAACGCGGTCGAGGCCAATGCGCGTTCGTTCAGCCCGGACGGCTTCTACCGCAGCGGTGACCGAGTACGCCGCTGCGCCAACGGTTATCTGGAGGTCACCGGCCGGATCAAGGACGTGATCGTGCGGGGCGGTGAGAACATCGCCGCCGATGAGCTGGAGGTGCATCTGCTGAGTCATCCGGGGATCCAGTCGGCAGCAGTGGTCGGCCTGCCCGACGAATACCTTGGCGAAAAAGTCTGCGCTGCCGTGGTATTCATCGGCGCACCGCTGCTGCTCGCAGACCTCAACCGACACCTCGACGAGTGCGGGGTTGCCACCCACACCCGGATAGATCAGCTGGCGGTACTGCCGGCGCTTCCCACCACCGCAGTCGGCAAGATCGACAAGAAGGCACTGGCCCGCCAACTCGGCTGACCGGACGGGCTAACCACGTTCGACGGCGTTGTCGAAACCGGAGGTACTCACCTGGGGATCCCCGGCGCGATACGTCACCCGGTTCTGCAGGCCGGACACCGTGATCGTGGGTGTCGACGTCACGGTGACGATGTTGCCGATACCCGACACGGTCAGGCCGGCACACTCGCCGACGAACTCCACCGTGTTGTTGACCCCGCTCACGGAGGCATAGCGACCGGCACAGGGCAGGGTTTTGTTCTCGCCGGCCCCGGTGACGGACAGGGTGACGCCGCTGCCGGAGTCCGGCACCTGCGGTGGCGCCGCGACGGGCGGAATCGGAACGGGCACAGCCGAAGGCGCAGGCTCGGGGGCGGGGTCGACCCGCAACGGTGTCGGAGCTGTACGACTGGCCGTCGGCAGCCCCGGCACGGAGCGACTGGAGCCGTGGGATACCAGGTAGATCGCGAACGCGCCCACTATCGCCACCACCGCGACCATCGCCCCCACGACCACGAGACCCAGGCCCACACCACGCCGCGCGGGTGCGTGGTCTTCGGTTCCGACCGACGGGGCTGTCAGTTCCACAGCCCGCTCAAAGCCCGACTGCTGACGTTCCAATGCCCGAATTCGGGCTTCGGGGTCCTCGTCGGTGCTCACGCTAGAAATGCTCCCACAGCGGACCCGGCGGCGACGGCCGTTACGACGAGCGCGAGCGGTTAATCGGCTCCGTCGCGCTAGCCGGCGTGGATCTGCCAACCGGCGGCATCGTTCTGCTGTCGCCAAAACTCGTCGAATCGCCCACCGGCGGAGCGCAGTTCGTCGATGGTGCCGTCTTCGATCACCCGGCCACCGTCGATGAACAGCACGCGGTCGGCTTGCGCGATGCTGGCCAGCCGATGCGCGACGATCACCCGGGTACGCGGACGCAGTTCGGCGCTCAACGCGGCGACGATAGCGGCCTCGTTCTCGGTGTCCAGGGCGCTGGTCGCCTCGTCGACCAGCAGCACCGGGGCGGGCTTGAGCAGGGCGCGAGCGATGCTGACCCGTTGACGCTCACCGCCGGACAACGCCGCGCCGGCTTCGCCGACCTTGGTGTTGGGGCCGTCGGGCAGCCTGGCGACCAGCTCGTCGACTCGGGCCAAGTGGGTGGCCCGCCCGAGCGTCTCCTTATCGGCGTCAGGATCTCCGACCAGGATGTTGTCGCGGATCGTGCCGTCGAGCAGGTACGGATGCTGGAACACCACGCTGCTGACCGCCCGCCGCGATGACGCGTCCAGCTCGGCAGCATCGGCCCCGTCGAGCAGTACTCGGCCGGCGGTCGGTTCGTGCAGCCCGGCGATGAGCGACAAGATGGTGCTCTTGCCGGATCCGGAGGGCCCGACGATGGCGGTGGTGGTGCCGGGCTCCAGCGCGAAGCTAACCCGGTCGAGCACCGGCGGACCGGCGGGGTCGTAGCCGAAGGTGACGTCGTCGAACTCGATGCGCGGTGCACCGGCGCCCTCGGGTAGCCGGCCGGAACCGACCGTCACCGTCGGTGCGGTGAGGACAGCACGGATCCGTTCGAGGGAGGCCCGGGTGGACTCCAGGGCAGGCGCCAGCTCGCTGATGACGGTGAACGGTTCCAGGTACCGCGCCGCCACCACGATCAAGGCGACCGCCTCGGGAACGCTCAGGGTGCCGGTGACGGTCAGCGCGGTGGTGGTTCCGGCAAGCAGGATCAGTGCGCCCTGGCTGGCCAGACTGAACAGCAGCTGGCCGGGAATCTGCATGAGCAGCAACCGCATCGCCGCGCCGTGCTGGGCGGCCAGGGCTGCTCCGACCGTGCTGCGTTCGGGTTCCACCCGCCGCGCCGCGCGCAACGCCTGCTGCGTCCGGGCGAACTCGATGATGCGTTCGGTCAGGGCGGTGTTGGCCTCACCGGCCGCGGTGTCGGCGCGCGCACTGAGCCGGTTGGACGCCCACAGCGCACCCAGCAGCAGCGGCACTCCACCCAGCGCGGCCAGCCCCAGCTGCCAGGACACCCCCAACAGCGCCACCGCGATAGCCGGCGGCAGCAGAATCGCGCCGATCACCGGGGTCAACAGGTTGACCACCAGGCTGACCAGTTCGGGGCCGGTCGCGGCGATCGCCTGCCGCGCGTCGGCGGTGTTGGCGGCGCTGAACCAGCCCAGCCGGACACCGGGCAGCCGGTCGGCCACGTCATGCTGTGTGTGGTCGAGGACCGCGAATCCCAGGTCGAATCCGATTCGGGCGCAGACGAAGTCCACCACCCCACCCGCCAGCGTCGCCACAGTCAGCCAACCCAACCAGGCCAGCGCCGCACTCGGGGTGTCGGAGAACAGTGCGCTCACCAACGGAACCAGCAGCACCGTCCCGGCGGCCCGCACCGCCACGGACAGAAACGTCAGCACGGCGTAGACGTACATCCGGCCGCGACGGTCCGGGGGGATCAGCCGGATCAGGGTGCGGATCATCGGTGGGCCTCCGCGCCGACGGTGGCCGCGCTACGGCCGGTCTCCCACAATTGGAGGTAGCGGCCGCCGGCGGCCAACAGCTGCTCGTGGCTGCCCTGTTCGACGATGCCGCCGTCGTCGAGAACGACGATCTGGTCGGCACCGGTGATGGTGTGCAGGCGGTGGGCGATCACCAGCACGGTCCGATGCCGGGTCAACCTGTTCAACGCCTGCTGCACCAGATACTCCGATTCGGGGTCGGCGAATGCAGTGGCCTCATCCAAGATCAGGACTGGCGTATCGGCCAGGATGGCCCGAGCGATGGTGAGTCGCTGCCGTTCCCCGCCGGACAGCGCGGCAGCGGCACCGAGCACAGTGTCGTAACCCTGGGGCAGCCGCAGTATCCGGTCATGGATTTGCGCTTCGCGGGCGGCGGCCCACACCTGTTCGTCGGTGGCATCCGGGACGGCCAACGCGATGTTGTCGCGCACGCTGCCGTGCACCAGTTGGGTTTCCTGCAGGACGAAGCCCACCTGCCGGTAGAGCTCGTCGGCGGTCATCGACCGGATGTCTTGTTCGCCAACCGATATCGAACCGGAATCCACATCGTGGAATCGGGCGAGCAAGGCGGCCAGGGTCGACTTGCCCGACCCCGACGGACCGACCAGTGCGGTCACGGTGCCCGGCCGCAGCGACAACGACACCTCACGGATCACCGGCACTCCGGGGCGGTAGCCGAAGGTGACCGCGTCGAAGGTCACTGTCCCGGCCGCCTCGGCGGTCGCGGACTCGTGCTGCTCGACTGCCAGTTCGGTCTCGTCCAGGGCGATCTGCAGCCGTCGAGCCGCCAGCATGCCCCCGCGAATACCGCCGACCCCCAGACCGATGCCCAGCAGGCGGGCACCGAACGTGGTGCCCAACAACAGGAACGGCAGCAGGTTCACCGGATCCATCCGGCCGGTGACGATCAGCGGGGTGCCGGTCAGCACGATCAGCCACAGGAACGTCGACGGGCGGGTCACCAGGTCCATCAGTGTCTTCTTGCCGACAAACGGCCGCTGCCAGGTGACGAGGAAGTCGATGTACTCGTCGAGGCGTCGGCGGAAGGTGGAGGCCGCGGCCCCGCCGAACACCCGGATCACCGGCTGGCCCTCCAAATAGGTGCCGGCCTCGCCATTCATCCGTTCGGCCCAGCGCTGCGCCTGGCTGATCTTGGGGCCCGACTGGGTCATCATCACCGACATCAGCACCATGTAGACCAACACCGGCACGAACAGCACCAGCGCCACTCGCCAGTCCACGACGAACAGGTAGACCAGGACCGCCACCGGTGCCACGACGGCGGCCACCGCGTCGGGGATCGCGTGGGTCACCAGGTAGTGCAACGACAGGGAGTCGTCGGCGACCAGCTGCTTGATCGAGCCGGACCCCCGCGCGGTGAACCAGCCCAGCGGCAGGCGCGAGAGCTTGCTGAGCAGCCGGGCACGCAGCTCGCTGGCGAAACGGGCGTCGACAACGTGGAGCCACAGTGTCAGGCCCGCACCCAGCAGCGTGCCCAGGCCGAGCAGCGACAGCGCGGCGATCCCGACGGTCCACAGCGCTGACTCGTCGGCGCCGGCGACCAACCGCCGCGCCAGCTCCACCAGAAGCACGAAGGGCGCCAACTGCAGCAGCGTGATCAGTGCCTGCAGAACACCGGAGAGGATCAGCGGCACCCGCAGCGGGCCCAGCAGCCGGCCCGCAGCCTGCGCGCGCCACTGCGCCTTCGGCGCGTTGACGCTGCGCTCACCAGAGGCCTCCCGCGAACTTGTCTCTGGTGGCGGCGGAGTCGTCGCGATGTCCGCGGCGTCGCGTTCGGTGCCCATGGCGCGTCCGGCGGTCCAGTAGGCCTGCGCATGCACCTCGGACTTGGGAAAGCCGAACTCGTCGCGCAGCCGCGACCGCAGGGCCTTGAGTGTCCCGGCCTCCGGGGTGGCCCAGGCATACCAGTTCGACCAGTCCCTGACCTCGATCGCAGCGGCCAACGAACCTGCGTCGCGCCGGTGCACCCAGTGCACCCGCAGCCGAGGGTGCGCCGTGATCGGGATCAGCAGGTCGTTGTCGTCGTGCTGTTCCAGGTAGAGCTCGATCGGGACGTCGTGGGCGATGGTGCCGATGATCCCGTTGATTCCCGGAATCGACGCCGAGTCGCCCATCAGCAGGTATCCGGCGGGTTGGGCATCGGCGTCGGGGGCTTCGAAGCGCGACGAGCCCATCAGGGATATCGCTGCGATGGTGGCTCCCGCTTCCACGGTGCGAGCCCAGCGGGTGGCGGGCCCAGCCGGTTCGTGCAGCACCATGTCGACCGCGAAGCGTCCGGTCTGCGCGTCCCCCTCGGCGATGGTGTACGCGCGTTGGAACTCCGTACTGGATCCGTCCGGGTCGGGGAACCAGAACCTCAGCCAGGCACTCGGTTCGACGGCGGCATCGGTGAACAGGGTGGGCGAGTGCATCCACACCCGCACGCAGTGCGGGGTGATCCAGCTGGTCTCGAGAACCGTGACGGTGTGGTCGCGGGCACCGAAGCCCCGCAGAATCGCACCCTGCAAGCCGCGCGCCATCACGGTCCTTTCGCCAACGGTGGCCCACCCGCGGAGCCGGGCGCGGCGCCCGCCGCCACATCGAACCTAGGTTACCCTAGCCTCACTTTTCCGGAGGAAGGCTCGGGGTAGGCTGACCGTTCGTTATGACTGACGCCGCCAACATTGTGCCCCGTGAGCGCACGGACATCCCCGATGAGGTTCGCCGCGTTCCCGCACCCCCGATCCCGGTTCTGGCCGCCCCCTACTCGATCCGGGTAGCCGACCCGGATGCCGACGCGGAGATGGTCTCCGAGTGGATGAACCGGCCACATCTGGCCGAAACCTGGGAGTCCGCCTGGCCGCCGGAACGCTGGCACGCCTACCTGAGCGCTCTGGTCACCGGCAGCTTCACCCGACCTTTGATCGTCAGCCGGCACGAGCAGGACAGCGGCTACATCGAATTGTACCGAGCGTCAAAGGATTCCATCGGCAAGTACTACGACGCACACCCGTATGACCTGGGTATGCACGGGGCCGTCGCGGACCTCGCGGCGGTCAATCGGGGGTTCGCGGCCATCTTGTTGCCGCGCGTGATGAAAAGCGTGTTCGACCTTGAACCGCAGTGCCGGCGAATGATGTTCGAGCCCGAGTACCGCAACACGGCGATGCGACGGTTGGCCGAGTATGTGGGTGGCACCTTCCTCGGTGAGCACGACATGGGCTACCGCCGCATGGCGCTCTACGGGGTACTGCGCTACCCCGAGGACGATCCGCTCTCGAACAACTCGGCGTAGCCGTCGTAGTCGGGACGCATGCCGGCCGCGACCAATTCCCACAGCACTTCGTCAGTGCCCCCGCCGATACGCGCCAGTTTCATGTCCCGCCACCAGCGCCCGATCGGCGTCTCATCGACCAGATAGCCCGAGCCGCCGAAGATGTGCATGCATTCGGAGAACACCTCTTCACCGAGCCGGGCCGCGCTGACCTTCATGGCCGCCGCGGCACGCAGATCGAGCCGCCCGTCGGCGGCAATGCCGTTGAGCGCGTGACGCAGCATGTCCACCCGCGCCTGCAGATCAGCCACCCGCATCCGCAATGCCTGATGTTCGAACAGGGTGGCACCGAATTGCCGGCGGCGCATCATCCGGGCGTGGGTGAGGCCCAGCACCAGCTGGCATGACGCCGCGACCTGCCCGGCGATCGACATGCGCTCATGCGCCAATCCCCAAGAGATGGCGGCCAGCCCGGTTCCCGGGCGAGCGATCAGGGCATCGGCGGGCACCCAGGTGTCGATATCGACCGCCGCGGTGTCCAGCGGTCCGGCCCCGACCTTGCGATAGGGCTCATTGACGTGCACCTGGGACATCGGTACCGCGATCACCAAGACGTTGCCGTGCCGACTGTTCTCGTCGTGGTCCACACCGCGCGCCACCACGATGATGTGGTCGGCGATCGGTGACAGGGACACGAACTTCTTACGCCCGCGCACATGGAAACCGTCACGCACGGAACGCACTTCGGTTTCGACGATCTGCAGGTCGGAACCGCCGGACTCCTCTGAGGCGCCAATGCACAGCACCGCCTGGCCCGCGATCGCCCGCTCGCAGATGCTCTGCAGATGCTCCGATCGGCCGAACCGGCGCAGGACCGCGATGGCGGAGTCGTGCAGACTCACCCCGACCCCGATGCCGGCCGACCGCAGGTGGCCCAGTTTGGCGGCCAGGGCTACCAGCTTGGCAACGTCGGGGTGCTGGCCGTTGCTCCACTTGTGCGCAAATACCCCGGTACGTCCCAAGTGCTCGATCAGCGCGCGCGGAAAGCGCTCGGTCGCTTCGGCTTCGGCCGTCCAGTCAACCACCTGCTGGTCGAAGACCTGGTCCAGTAAGGCGCGGTAGCTGTCGATATCGGACCCGGTGGTCGCGTCGGTCACTTCATCGCCTCCAGGTTGCGTTTGACGTCGAGGCGCCGCAGCTTGCCCGACGACGTCCGGGGCAGCGAGCCGGGCGCCAGGAACACCACCTCCGCGGGTACCACCCCGCACTGTGATGCCACCCGGGAGATCAGGTCGGCACGCGCTCCGGCTTCGTCGCGGCCGCGGAACTCCGCGGCGATCACCAGTCCCGGGCGGATGCCGTCGGTGCCGACTGCCACCACCGCGCCCTCACGGACCCCCCGCACCTCGGCCGCGATCCGCTCGATCTCCGTCGGGAACACATTGCGTCCGGCGATCGAGATGATCTCCTTTGCGCGGCCGCAGACCACCAAGCCTGCGTCGGTGAAGTAGCCGAGGTCCCCGGTGGGAAACCAGTCATCCGGGGCCAGCGCGTCCTGGCCGAGATAGCCCGACATCATCGAGGTCCCGCGGATCTCGACCTCGCCGACCTCCCGTTGCGGCAGCTCCTCGTGCTCGTCGGCCACCGGCCGGATCCGGACCTGCATCCCGGGGATCGGCTCGCCGAGCACCGCGTGCCGGCGGGTGCTCGCGGCGTCCGGGTGGAGCACCTCGTCGTAGTGCAGACCGGCGCCGGGGCGCGGCGCGGTCACGGCGCAGGTGGCCTCGGCCAAGCCGTAGGACGGCATCAGGGCACCGGGGTTCAGACCGAACTTGGCCAGTTCGGTGACGAATCGCTGTAGCCCCTCGCAGTCGACGGGTTCGCCGCCGTTGATGGCGACCCGCAGCCGGCCCAAGTCCACTTCGGGGACGCGCCGGGCGTACTTGCCGATCACGCTGTAGGCGAAGTTCGGTGCGGCGGTCATTGTGGCGCGGCTGTCATGCAGCCACGACAGCCACCGAAACGGCGAGGCGGCAAACGCTGCGGTGGGCGCCAACCACTGTTCCGAGCCGGTCAGCGCCGCGCTGAGCAGAAAGGTCAGCCCCATGTCGTGATAGAGCGGCAGCCAGCTGCAGCCCACGTCGGCCGCGGGGTCGACATCGACGTGCCTGCTCAGCCCCGAGACATTGGCCAGCACGGCGGCCGGGGACAGCTGGGCGGTACGCGGAGTGCCGGTGGACCCGGCAGTGCCCTGCAAAACCGCGGGCACATCCACGGCCGCGGCGACCGGTGTGACCGAACGCCCCGCGCCGGCGGCCTCGGCGACGTCGGCCACCGCCAGTGGGTGGCCGGTTTCGGCCGTCTGCAGCAGATCCAACACCGGACCATGGCTGAGCACCGTTCGGACACCGACACCGTGAAACCGGTCCAGTGTCGCCTGCGCCCATTGCCCCGGGTCCGCGCCACGGACCGGCCCGGGCAGGATCGACACGCTGCGGCCGGCCAGCCAGGTCCCCTGGATCGCGGCGATCAGGTCGGCGGTCGGTTCGCCGACCAGCCCGACGGCCCCGTCATCGTGGCCGTCGAGGATGCGGGCTGCGATGCTCTCGGCGCGCGAGTGGACCTGCTGCCACGGGTGGCGCTGCCATGCGCCGGCGTCGGTGTCGTAGACCACCAGGTCATGCGTCGACCCGGTCATAGCTCGGGTCAGGGCCTCGGCGAGCACGCTCACGCGTCGGCGGGGGCTTTCGCCCGGATGGCGGCCTCGAGGTCCCCGACCGTGTCGCAGGTCAGCAGGTCTTCCTCGGACAGCGCCACGCCGAGCCGGTCCTCGATGGCCACCATGCCGATCGCGAACGCCACCGAATCCAGGCCGACATCGTCGACTAGTCGCGACTCCGGTGTCACCCGGTTGAGGTCGACATTCAAGTCGTCACGCAGGATCTCGCGCAGAGCGACGTTGATGGCATCGGGAACGGAAGCGCTCATGAAGTGCGACGGTACACCAAACCCGTAAGTAAGGTTAGCGTGCCCTTCCTTGTGACCCTTAACACTACTGTTAGGTAAGGCTTGCCTGGCGCGAAGGTGGGTGCCTAAGGTGAACCCGCGTTCTACATAACAGGAACCTCATAAAAATTGAGGTCGCGATAAGGAGATGCAATGCAGCTCGCCATGGCCACAGGATCAAACGATCCCGGCTCTGTTTCCACCACCCGGACCACCGGGCTCCTCGCCGCCGGGATCGCCCTGGCCGGCGCCGGACTGATCGCCGTCCCGACCGCCCCGATGGCAATCTCGGCCAGCCACCAGGCCGCCGTCGAGCTCACCGCCACCACGTCGGAGAACCTCGACGCGCTCGCCGAGCTGCTGTCGGGCCCGAACCCGATCTTCTCCGCCCTCGGCGAGCTGTCCGGCTACTACGGACAGGCCACCAGCGACAGCCTGCAGGGGTCGTGGGACGGCATCGAGGGCATGTGGTCGGGCATCGGGCCGATCAAGGGCCTGGAGAACACCCTCCCGGACATCATCGAGTTCCTCAAGCAGGGTGACGTCACCCACGCCTGGAACCTGATCAACTGGGACATGGTGTTCGGTGCCCAGTACATCTTCCAGCCGCTGTTCAACCACCCGGTCGCCGGCGAAGAGGTCCTCGGAGCTTTCGGCATCGGCACCGACATGAGCCAGGTCTGGACCAACGTCATGGACATCTTCGACGACTTCAGCTTCTGGAAGAGCGCCGCCAAGTCCGTGTGGGAGCCCTTCCTCGGCTTCCAGTTCGCACTGGCGGAGAACTTCAGCTTCAACTCGGACCACGAGGCACAGGACCCGTTCGACGCGCTGCTCAACGGCTACATCGTCTGGGATGAGGACGGCGGCGTTCCGCGGGCGCCGTGGACCGGCCTGCTCACTGCGAACGGCACCTTTGCCTACCTGTTCGACAAGCTGCCGGAGATGATCGGCAACGCGTTGACCTCGACCATCCCGGTTCCCGACGTGGACGTCGACCCGGGTGACGCCGCCGCGAGCGCCAGCCTGCTGGACTTCGGCTGGCTCGACAGCCTGTTCAACTAGCAGCACCACCGGTGTCGCGCGGGCTGGAGGTCACTCCAGCCCGCGCGCACCAGGCCGTAAACATTGCCATTGACTAATGACACCATTGGCTGTTGACTCGGTCACATGATCTTTGGCCGCTCGCCGCAACGCAGCCACAACGCGTCGGCCGTCGTCACCGGCGCCGGAAGCGGAATCGGCGCCGCATTCGCCCTCGAATTGGCCCACCGCGGCAGCGCCGTGGTCTGCAGCGACATCGACGATGACGCCGCGAGGCGCACCGTCGAGGCCATCACCGCCGCGGGCGGCCACGCGACCGCCGTGCACTGTGACGTCTCGGCGATCGACGAGGTGCACGCGCTGGCCCACGCCGCGCAGTCCTGGTTCGGCCACCCGCCCACCCTGGTGATCAACAACGCCGGTGTCGGCGCGGGCGGACAACCCATCGGAACCATGCCCCTTGAGGACTGGTCCTGGACGCTCGGCATCAATCTGTGGGGACCGATCCACGGCTGCCATGTCTTCACTCCGCTGCTGCGCGAATCCGCCGGACATCAGCCGCGCGGCATCATCAACGTCGCCTCCGCCGCATCGTTCGGCGCCGCACCGGATATGGCGGCCTACAACGTCAGCAAGGCCGGCGTGCTGTCACTGTCGGAGACCTTGGCGGCCGAACTGTCGGGGACCGGCATCGGCGTCACCGTGCTGTGCCCGACCTTCGTCAAGACCAACATCGTCGAATCCGGCCGGATCGCCACCCACTCCAGCGAGGCCGCGAAAGCGTTGATGCGCTGGACCGGACTGTCCGCACAACGGGTCGCCCGCGACTGCCTGGACACCCACGACCGCGGCGGTCTCTACTGCATGCCCCAGCTGGACGCCAAGATCGGATGGAACATCAAGCGTTTCGCTCCGGAGACGTTCACCCGAACCATCGGGCTGGCATTCCGTGCCAGCGCGGCATTGCCAGGCAGGTCCGACTAAAGGAGATCACGATGGCTCTCGATATGGACGTGATGCTCACCAAGATCAAGGATCGGCAATGGGCGCTGGCCGACATCGACTGGGACGCACCGGGAGCCGAGTTGATCCGCCCCGAGATGAAACCCCGGCTCAAGAAGTTCATGGCCGACCTGTGCTGGATCGAGAACATCGGCGCCCGCGGCTTCGCGGCCATGGCGCGCAAGGCGCCCACCGCGACACTGGCCGAGATCTACCGCTACTTCCATGCCGAGGAACAACGCCACGCCAACGCCGAGCTGGCACTGATGAAGCGCTGGGGCATGCTCGACGACGGCGAGATGCCCGAGCCCAACGTCAACATCCGGCTGGCCATGCAATGGCTCGACGACTACTCCGACGACTTGCCCCTGTCCGTTCTGGGCACCGTGATCCCGATGCTGGAGGTCGCACTCGACGGCGCGCTGCTCAAGTTCCTGCTGGACGAGGTCGACGACCCGGTCTGCCACCAAGTTTTCGAGAAGATCAACAACGACGAATCCCGGCACATCGCTGTGGATTTCGAGGTGCTCGAGATGATCGGCCACGCCGATGCGCGCCGGCTGGCCATCGAATTCGTCGGCACCGTCGCCTCCCCCTCCCTGATCGTCGGAGCACTCATCTCGATCCCCCTGCTCAACCGCGTCCGCAATGAGGTGATCGGTATGGGGTTGGATCCCCAGCGCCTCTACGCGGCCCTGATGCGCTTCACCCAGTTCGGTGAACGCGGCGAACACACCCGGCGGGTACCGGCCTATCAGATCGTCAAACGCTATTCAGGCTGGATGGCCAATCCCGACAGCCCCTACCACCTGCTGGCCAACCCCGCGGTGTGGCTGTCCAGCTTCTATCCCAAGCGATTGCTCAAACCCATCCCCAGCTGGTTCAAGGAGCTCACCCACGAACCGGCGGCCTGACATGGCGAGGGCGCACGTTTATCAGACCCTGATCGTGGGCGCCGGTTTCACCGGGATCGGCGTGGCGATCAAGCTGGCCGAGGCCGGCCTAGCGGGCAGTACTGACAACGGCGACGACGAGATCGTCATCCTGGAGCGCAGCGACCGGGTCGGCGGCACCTGGCGCGACACCCGCTATCCCGGCGCGGCGTGCGACATACCTTCGCTGCTGTACTCGTTCTCCTTTGTGGCCAACCCCGGCTGGTCGCGGGCCTACCCGTCGGCGGGCGAGATCTGCGCCCACATCGAGGACATGGTCGACCGGTTCGACCTGCGCCGTCACATCCGATTCGGCACCGAGGTCACAGCTCTGGCGTTCGACGAGGGCACCGGCGTGTGGACGGTGTCGGCCGGGCGCAAGAAGTTTCGGGCTCGCACGGTGGTGATGGCGGGCGGGCCGCTGCCCGACTCCAGCTTCCCAGCCATCCGCGGCCTAGCCAGCTATGGCGGTCACAAGATCCACAGCGCCCGCTGGGACGACGACTACGACTTCACCGACAAGAAGGTCGCGGTCATCGGAACCGGCGCCAGCGCAGTGCAGATCATCCCGGAGTTGGTCGAGCGGGCCGGATTCGTCAAGGTCTTTCAGCGCACGCCCGGATGGGTGATCCCGCGCCTGGACGTGACCCTGCCGGCAGGCGTCCAGGAGTTGTTCGCCAAGGTCCCCGCCGCCCAGCAGCTAGCCCGCCAGGCCCTGTTCTGGGGACATGAGGCCAGCGCCACCGCGTTGGTGTGGAACACCCCGCTCAGTGGGCTGGTGGCGCAACTGGGCAAAGCGCACCTGCGTGCGGCGGTCAAGGACCCGTGGCTGCGCCGCCAGCTCACCCCGGACTTCACCCCGGGCTGCAAACGCATGCTGATCTCCAGTGACTACTACCCCGCACTGCAGCGCGACAACTGCAAGCTGATCTCCTGGCCGATCGCCACGATCAGTCCCCACGGCATCCGCACCAGCGACGGCGTAGAACACCAGCTGGACGCCATCGTCTTCGCGACCGGCTACGACGTGCACCTGACCGGCCCGCCTTTTCCCGTCACCGGGCTGGGCGGCAGGTCATTGGCCGCGGACTGGCGCGGCGGCGGTCAGGCGTTCAAAAGCATTCAGGCCCATGGCTATCCGAATCTGTTCTTCATGACCGGCCCGAACTCCGGTCCCGGGCACAATTCCCTGCTGGTCTATGTCGAGGGGCAGATCGATTATGTGGTGCGCGCCGTGGGCGCCATCCGCGGCGGCGGCCTGCGCTATCTGGATGTGCGCGACGAGGTGCAACGCCGTCACAACGAGCAGATCCAGCGGCGACTGGGCAAAACGACCTGGATGTCGGGGTGCCGCAACTGGTATCTGACCGAGGACGGTTTCAACGCCTCGATGTACCCGGGGTTCGCAACGCAGTATCTTCGGCAGATGCGCAGTTTCCGACTCTCCGATTACCACGCGGTGGCATGAGCACACCCGATCGGCCCGCCAAGCCGGACTCCATCGCCGGTGTGCTGGCGAACCTGCGACGGCTCCCCCGCCGGGTGCGGCGCGAGTCCCGCGAGGTGGTCGAGGCCGCGGTCACCCAGCTCTTTGAGATCGTCGTGCGCCACCCGGGGGGCACCACCGCCTCCCGGGAATACCGCATCGACGATCTGGCCAGGCTGGGCGGCACCACGGCCCGCAACGTCCGGGTGTACCGGGACCGAGACCTGCTGCCCCCGCCTCGGCGGGTCGGGCGGATTGCGCTGTACAACGACACGCACCTGACCCGGCTGCGACTGATCACCTCGATGCTTGACCGCGGCTACACCATCGCCCACGTCAAAGAGATGATCGGCGCCTGGGAGCAGGGCAAGGATCTCGGCGACATCCTGGGTCTGGAAAGCGCGATCGCCGGAACCTGGACCACCGAGCGACCCGAGACGGTGGCACGGGCGGAGGCCGAGCGACGCATCGGCGACGCCCCGGCGATGCAGAGATTGGTGCAGCTCGGCGTGATCCGCCTCAACGGCGCCGACGGCTCGCTGGCCACCATCACCCGGCCCAAGCTCATCGATGCCTTCAACGAAGTCCGCGGCTACGGCATCGGGATCGACAAGCTCATCGACCTCTACGAGCAGACCCTGCCGCATATCGACGCGATCAGCCAGATGCTGGTGCGAGCCGGCGCCGAACACGTGCTGACCCGCCTGCAACCCGGGGCACCACTGCCGCCCGACACCGAGATCGCCGAGCTGATCGGGATGCTGGTGCGATTCCGCACGCAGGCCGTCGCCTCAGTCACCGCCACCCTGGCCGGGTCCATCGAGTCGACCATCGAGTCCATGGTCAGCGGCTTGCTCGCCGAGTCACTGCTGCACTGACACGAGCCGAGGGCTGGCTCAGGCCAAGGCCAGGAACAGCTTCTCGAGCTCGTCCTCGGAGAGTGGGGCCTTTCCTCCGGCAGCTTCGCCGGCCAGGCATTCCCGCAGGCCACTGGCGACGATCTTGAAACCCGCCCGGTCCAGCGCCCGCGAGACCGCGGCCAGCTGAGTGACCACGTCTTTGCAGTCGCGGCCGGCCTCGATCATCGCGATCACCCCGGCGAGCTGGCCGTGGGCGCGTCGCAGCCGGTTCAACACCGACTTGACACTCTCTTCGTCATCAAGCACGTGAGGTCCTCTCCCCGAGCCGTTCTCTATACCCTACAGGGTATCGTGTCCCGCGGCCGGGGCCCACGGGGTTCAGCGCTGGGCGATCAGGTACGGCGCCAGGGTCGCCAGTTTCTCGCAGGTCTCCTCGAACTCCCGCTCCGGACGCGACTCCTCGATCACACCGGCTCCCGCTCGCAGCCAACAACGGCCATCGCGCTCGTAGGCGGCCCGCAGCGTCAACGCGGCATCCAGCCCGCCCTCCGCAGAGAACATCAGCACCGCACCGGAGTACAGCCCCCGTGGACAGTCGTCGAGCCGCAGAATGGCGTCTATCCCCGCCGCCTTGGGAATCCCCGACGCGGTGACGGCCGGGAACAGGGCCTCGAGAGCATCCATCCGATCCCGCGCGGGATCCAAACGCCCGCGCACCGTCGAACCCAGATGCTGAACACTGCCGCGCTCGCGCACCGTCATGAAGTCGGCGACGACAGCGCTTCCGGGCTCGGCGATCTCGGTGATCTCTTCCACCGACGTCCGCACCGAGATCGCATGCTCCACGATCTCTTTGGCGTCGGATTCCAGTTCGGCCCGCACCGCTGCGTCGATCGCGGGATCCCCACTGCGCGCACGTGTCCCCGCCAGCGGCTCGGTGACCACCGTGCCGTCGCCACGGACCTCGGCCACCAGTTCGGGACTGTAGCCCAGCGCCCGAATCCCGCCGAGCCGCAGGAGAAACGATCGCGCCGGGGTGTTGTGTCGCCGGCCCAGCCGGTAGGTCGACGGAAAATCCAGTGCGAACGGCACGTCCACGCAACGCGACAGGATCACCTTGCGGTAGCCCCCGGCACGGATCTCCTCGATAGCGGTCGCGACTCGATCGCGGTATCCCGCGGCGTCCTCGTCGACCACGATCGGAGACGGTTCGGCCAGGACGGAGACACCGTCGGTCAGCAGCTGCTCGAGTACCGCCACGGCGCGATCGTCGTGACCGAACAGCTCGACCTGCCCCGCGGTGACGACGATGCGGGTCTGTGGCCAAAACACGCGAGCCAAGGCGGTTCCCGGCGCCAACCGCTCCTGAAGGCCGAATCGATAGGTGCCGAATTCGAAAGCCACCCAGCCGAACACCTCGGCGGTTTCCAGCAGCAACCGGTCCACCGCCTCACCCAGCACTGCGGCCGGCCGGCCCCGCCATTGTTCGCGACGCACCACTCCATCACGGACCGTGCGCAGTTCGTCGCTGTCCAGTTCCACGGCGGCGCGCACACCGGCCGCCAGCGTCCAACTTCCGCCACGTTCGTAGAGCAGATACTCCTGCCCGTCACGGTCGGGCAGTTCCGCAGCCAACGCGGCGGCGAGTTCGGCCGGCTCGACACCCGGCGGCAGCGGCACCGTCAGCGAAGATTCGGAGAATGTTTCGACACCGAGCTCGGACACGATTAGTAAATGTAGCCTAACCTACCCGGTGATGGGCGTCTCGCCCCCTGCGCCCGGCCACCGGACCGCGGCTTCAGGCAGGCGGTGACGCCGGCCACCGCCGAGATGTGAAGTAATGCCTTACCGGCGTTCACGATCCGGTATCGGTCCTCACACAACGGTTGGCAAGGACGCGGTCCGCGCGGACTATGGAGTCATGCTAAGTATTCGCAAGATCGTGGGATCGATGTTTGTGGCAACAGCCGCCGCGGCGATCGCGCTCGCCCCGACTGGCGTGATGCTGATGACCGGGTCAGGGGGTGCCAGTCACACTGTGCTCGCTGAACCGCATGGCTCCGGCGGACCCGACGGAAACGGCGGCGGAAGCGGTTGCGGCCACGACGTCGACTGGCAGGGATGTGGCGGTTTCATTCCCGGCCAGGGCGGCTTCGGCCATGGCTGCTTCAACGGCATCTGCGGCAGCTGGGACAGCAACCGCGGGTGGTTCAGCGGCTGATCACAGGGCGGCGCCCGCTAGCCCAGCAGCGAACGCACCACCGCGTCGGCCAGCAGCCGACCCCGGTCGGTCAGCACCAACCGCTGACCGTCGGTATCCAGCAGGCCGTCGCTGACCGCGGTGGCGGCGCGCTCGCGCTCGCCGGCATCCAACACCGACAGCGCCAGCCCGTCGCGCATCCGCAGCGCCAGCATCACCTCTTCGGTGTGCCGGTCGGCGGCCGAGAGCTGCTCGAAGCCCGCAACCGGCAATGCGCGCTGATCCAGCAGCTGCGCATAGGTGTTGGGATGCTTGACGTTCCACCAGCGCAACGCCCCGTCAAAGCTGTGCGCGCCCGGACCCGCACCCCACCACTGGCCACCACCCCAGTAGCCCAGGTTGTGCCGGCAGGCCGCGCCGGGACGGCTCCAGTTGGACACCTCGTACCAGTCCATCCCCGCGCCCCGCAGCCGGGCGTCGACCAGCTCGTAGCGATGCGCCGCCACATCGGGCTCGGGAGCGGGCAGCTCGCCGCTCCGCACCCGGCGGGCCAGGGCGGTGCCGTCCTCGACTATCAGGCTGTATGCCGACACGTGATCCGCGCCCGCCTCCAAGGCGGCGTCCACCGAGCGCAGCAGATCATCGTCGGTCTCACCAGGGGTGCCGTAAATCAAGTCGATGTTGAGATGCTCAAAGCCCGCGGCGCGCACCTCCCGTGCGGCGGCCACCGGCCGGCCCGGTGAGTGAATGCGGTCCAGAGTTCCCAGCACGAACGGCGACACGGACTGCATGCCCAGCGACACCCGGGTGTATCCGGCGGCACGGATCGCCTCGAAGAACTCCGGCGACGTCGACTCCGGGTTGGCCTCGGTGGTCACCTCGGCACCATCGGCCAATCCGAAGTGCTCGCGGACATGGCTCAGGACGCGCGCCAGGCGCTGCCCACCCAACAGAGACGGCGTACCGCCCCCGACGAACACGGTGTCGGCGCGCCGACCGCCCAGGCGTGCCGCAGCCAACTCCAGCTCGGTGGCAAGCGCCGCCACCCAGGCATCCGGGTTCGCGCCGCCCAGCTCCGCCGGCGTGTATGTGTTGAAGTCGCAGTAGCCGCACCGGGTAAAGCAGAACGGCACGTGCACATACACCCCGAAGGGGCCGTCCTGGCCGCGCCGGGCCTGCGCCACCTCGGGCAGCGCTACGGCAGTCGGGGTCGGTGTCATAGGGCCTGATCATCCCACGGCCCCCCACACCCCGCCGCGCGTCGGGCGCCTCAGTCCGAGGCCGCGCCGGTCCGCTGAGCGGCCTGCTCCAGGGCAGCCACATAGTGCGTCAGAGAACCCACCGGCGCGGTCCCGGCGGCACCGCCCCCCGACACACATCCCGGCCACGCCCCGGGGCCCCGGTTCGCCATGATGCGTTTGGCGACGGCGATCTGCTGCTGCGCCGTCGCCTGGGAGGGCAGACCGATCCCGCCGTTGGCTTCCCAGTCCGTGGCGCTGATCCCCAATCCGCCATAGCCGCCGTCGCCGGTATCGGCCGACCAGTTCGCCCCGGACTCGCAGACCGCGATCGCCTCCCAGTCGATGGGTTCGGCGTGGGCCGCACCGGCCCACTCGGCCGCGCCCACCAGCAGGGCCCCGGTCGCCAGCACTGTGAACTTCCTCATACGAGTTCCACCTTGCTGGCCAGCCAGTGGCCGTCGACCCTGTCCATCGTCATCCGGATCCGGCTGTGGTCGATCACAGGTTCGGGGTTGTCGGAGTTGCGCACCGCCTGGTCCACCAACAACACCACCACCGCATGGTTGCGGTCGGCGGACTTCAGCACCGCCTCGGCGATGCTTCCCCGGGCCATGACCTTGTTGTCGATCAGCTCCTGACGGAGCCGCACCCCGGCGCGGGTGTGCCGCGCCGCGAGTTCACCGGTGGACCCTTCGGCGATATCGGCGAAGCTGCGATCGATGTTGTCGGCATCGATATCGCTGAGCCGCAACATATACGTCTCGGCGGCCTCCAGAGCCTGTGCGCCGGCGAGGTGGGTCTGGTAGTGCTGCACGGCCAGCCATCCCCCACAGCACGCGGTGGCAGCCAACGTAGCGACGGCCAGCCCGCGCCGCAGCCGAGCCAGGCCGCTCGTTCGCGGTGGCGGGTCTGCCACCGGCACCGGATCCCACGCCGGTTCCCATCCGAAGTCGACACTCACCCGTCCCACCCGCCTTCCGATCGACTGTCGGTCTACGGCGGGGCACACCGCCCCCGAGCCGTTCCCCCGGCCCGACCTCGTCGATGTCGTGCCCGAGAATGAGTTTTGCTCACGCTGATCACAACTTTGCGCCGGTAAGGAAGATTTTCGGCATCCATGGCATAATCGCCACTGTGACCGCCGCCTACTGCACCGCATCCGGGGTTGCCTTGGTGGCTCGGCGGCATATCGATCTCAAGCGTGTATGCAGCTGTCGCTGTCTGTCTTGATGTCGTAGAACCGCCCACCTGAACTTTCCAGCTGGCCGCCGGATCTGCGCCGCCGGAGACAGTTGCCGGTGGATCGCGTTCCATCACGCCAGCTCCTTGTTTCGAAGGAGAATCGATGACCGCCACTCCGACTGCCCCGCCGAGCAGGCCCAAGCGCAGCGAGGCCCAGTGGGCGCTCGGCGAGACCGAACCGGTCAACCCCAACGAGCAGTTCAAGCAGGAAGACCCGGCGCTGAACGTGCAGGCCCGGATCCTCGATGTGTACTCCAAGCAGGGCTTCGACTCCATTACCAAGGACGACCTGCGCGGGCGTTTCCGCTGGATGGGCCTCTACACCCAGCGCGAGCAGGGGTATGACGGCACCTTCACCGGCGACGAGAACGCCGACTTGCTCGAGGCGAAGTACTTCATGATGCGGGTGCGCTGCGACGGCAAGGCACTGTCGGCCGCCGCGATGCGAACGCTGGGTCAGATCTCCGTCGACTTCGCCCGCAACACCGCCGACATCTCCGACCGCCAGAACGTGCAGTACCACTGGATCGAGATCGAGAAGGTACCCGAGATCTGGGACCGGCTGGCCGCCGTGGGCCTGCAGACCATCGAAGCCTGCGGCGACTGCCCGCGCGCCATGCTGGGTTCCCCGGTGGCCGGTGAATCGCTCGACGAGGTGCTCGATCCCACGTCTGCGCTCGACGAAATCATTCGGCGCTACATCGGCAACCCCGAGTTCGCCAACCTCCCCCGCAAGTTCAAGACCGCCGTCTCCGGCCTGCAGGATGTCGCCCACGAGGTGAACGACATCTCCTTCATCGGGGTCAATCACCCCGAACACGGCCCCGGCCTGGACTTGTGGGTCGGCGGCGGCCTGTCGACCAACCCGATGCTGGCACAGCGGCTCGGCGCCTGGGTGCCGCTGGCCGAGGTACCGGATGTCTGGGAAGCCGTCACCAGCTTGTACCGCGACTACGGCTACCGCCGCCTGCGTTCCAAGGCCCGGCTGAAGTTCCTGGTGAAGGACTGGGGGCCCGAAAAATTCAGGGAAGTTCTCGAAACCGAATACCTCAAGCGGCCGCTGATCGATGGACCGGCACCGGAGAAGCCCACCGCCCCGATCGACCACGTCGGTGTCCAGCGCACCCGCAACGGCCTCAACGCGGTGGGAGTTGCCCCGATTTCCGGACGGGTCAGTGGCCAGACCCTGGTCAAGGTCGCCGAGCTGATGGAACAGGCCGGCACGGACCGGGCGCGGTTCACCACGCACCAGAAGTTGATCATCCTCGACGTGTCCGACGAGAAGCTCGACGGCCTGCTGGCCGGACTGGACGCGCTGGGCCTGCCGGCAAACCCGTCGCAGTGGCGCCGCAACCTGATGGCCTGCACGGGGCTGGAGTTCTGCAAGCTGTCGTTCGTCGAGACCCGCGTACGAGCACAAAGCCTGGTTCCGGAACTGGAGAGCCGCCTGGCCGATCTCAATGAGCTGCTGGACGTGCCGGTCACGGTGAACATCAACGGTTGCCCGAACTCGTGCGCCCGGATTCAGGTGGCCGACATCGGGTTCAAGGGCCAGATGATCGACGACGGCGAGGGCAACTCTGTTCCCGGTTTCCAGGTGCACCTCGGCGGCAGCCTGGGCGCCGACAGCGGATTCGGGCGCAAACTGCGCCAGCACAAGGTCTACAACGATGAACTCGGCGACTACATCGACCGGGTGATCCGCAACTTCATCGCACAGCGCAGCGCCGGTGAACGTTTCGCACAGTGGGCGGTGCGTGCCGAAGAAGACGATCTTCGATGAGGGCGCACACCGAGGCGGAGTTGCGCGAACTGGCTGCCAAGGGGGCGGCTGAACTCGACGGCGCCAGTGCCACCGAGCTGCTCGAGTGGACGGCCGCACAGTTCGGCGGTGACTCATCGACGGCCTGCAACTTCGTGGTGGCCTCCAACATGGCCGATGCGGTGTTGGTGGATGTGGCGTCGAAGGTCCGCGCCGGGGTTCCCGTGCTGTTCCTCGACACCGGCTACCACTTCGCCGAGACCGTCGGCACCCGCGACGCCGTCGAAGCCATGTACGACATCCAGTTGGTCAATGTCACCCCGGAGCAGACCGTGGCCGAGCAGGACGCCACCCACGGCAAAGACCTGTTCAATTCCAACCCGGCTTTGTGCTGCCGGCTGCGCAAAGTCGAGCCGCTGGCGCGCACCCTGGGTGGTTACTCGGCGTGGGTGACCGGGTTGCGTCGCGTGGAGGCTCCGACGCGCGCCAACGCACCGCTGATCAGCTTCGACGAGCAGTTCGGGCTGGTGAAGGTCAACCCCTTGGCGGCATGGACCGACGAGGAGATGGACGCTTACATCATCGCCAACAACGTCCTGGTGAACCCGCTGATCGATGAGGGCTACCCGTCGATCGGCTGCGCGCCCTGCACGGTCAAGCCCGCGACCGGCTCGGATCCGCGCAGCGGACGCTGGGCCGGGCTGGCCAAGACCGAATGCGGACTGCACGCCTCGTGACCAGCACGCTGGTGCTGACCGCACACGGCAGCCGGGATCCACGGTCAGCCGCCAATACCCGGGCGATCGCCGGGCACCTGCGCCGGGTAGCGCCCGAATATGACGTGCGCGTGGCGTTCTGCGAGAACAGCGCCCCCAATCTGCAGGACGTGTTGGGTTCGGTCCCCGACGGTCGCGACGGCGACACGGTGGTCGTCCCGCTGCTGCTGGCCAGCGCGTACCACGCCCGCATCGATATTCCAGCGATGATCGCGCAGGCTGGAGTCGGTGTGCGAGTGGCTCCGACCCTGGGGGTGGACAGCCGCCTGGTCCACGTTCTCGGTGAGCGACTGACCCGAGCGGGGGCCTCCCGGTTCGATCCGGAGTTGGGTGTGGTGGTGGTCGCGGTGGGCTCCTCGCACGCAGCCGCCAATGCGCAGACCGCTACGATCGCCGCGCCGCTCGCTCGCGGAACGCGTTGGGCGGGCGTGGAAGTCGCCTTCGCTACCCAAGATCTCCAGCCTTCGGTTCCCGAAGCCGTCGAACGCCTCCGGGCGCGGGGAGCCACCAAGCTGATGATCGCCCCGTGGTTCCTGGCCCACGGCAGAATCACCGATCGGGTCGCCGCCTACGCCGACCACGCCGGTATCCCGATGGCTGAGCCACTGGGTGCCCACCGTCTGGTGGCCGCGACCGCGTTGGACCGCGCCGAAAGCGCTCTGGCGGCACCGGCCGCCGCCTGACGGGTCACCGCCCGCCCACGCCTGCTGTCGCGTGAAACCCGTCACAGCACTCCTCACCAGCCGCCGCTCTTAGTATGGTTAGCCTAACCTACGTTAGGAGCTTGGTGGTGTCGACGGGCGACGATCCCCTGATCGCGAGAATGGTCATTCGGCGGCGTGCGGCGCTGCACGAATCTTGTACCAGGCTTCAACAACTTCACCCGCATTGCCCCCGTACCTACGGTGTGGCGGTACTGGCGGACGTCAACAAACGCCGCTGGTTCCCGTTGGACTCGGTCTTCACCCTTGATCGTCTGCGGGTCCGCTTCTACGAGACCGCCGCGAAGACGGACCCCCGAGCGGCAGCAAACGTCCTGGCGGCAAGCCTCATCCACGAAGTCCTGGGACGCCTCCTTCCGCTGGTTCTGCTCGAGGGACGCGCGTGGGACACCGGCCTGGAGAACCTCTGGGTGCACTTCGACGCGGAAAACGACATCGACTGGGTGGCCGTGGTGGACCCGACGCTGCGTGCCCTTCCCGATGACCCGTGGATTCACGCCAAGGACGGACTCGACCGCGCCGAGACCATGGTCGTGTTGCCCAACGAGTCGGCCCTGACGACCTGGGCGGCCCACCGCTGCCACCGGACCTTGGCGCCGTTGTTCGTCTGGCTTCATGAGGCGTGCGAGGGCGCGATGTCGGTCACGGCGATGTGGCAGCTCCTGGGGTCAACCGTCGTGGTCGCGGCAGCCCAGCTACCGCGACGCACCGACAACGCCGAGGCCACCAACTGCCGGCGAAGTCAAGCGATCCTCGATGCAATGGTCGGCTTCGGACTGCCGGTACGTGGAGCTGCAATGCCGCCATTTCGCCCCAGGACCACTCGACGGCCGGTCGCCGCGTCGAGCCGCGCCGGGGCTAAGCCGTGAGCGCCCGCCCGGAATTCTCGATGATCGTCGGCTACGGCAGCGACATGGGCAACGCCGAGGATGCCGCGATGTCGTTCGCCGAGGCGTTCGCCGAAGCCACCGGTCGTGACGCCGAAGCAGTCGAACTCAACCAGGTCGACATCGACGACCTGCACTCGGCCACACACCTCATTGTCGTCACCTCCACCTGGGGCGACGGCGAATTTCCGGACAACGCCGCATTGTTCTGGGAGGCCTTGATCGCAGACACCACCGAGCGACTCGAGCACCTCGGTTTCGCCGTGCTCGCCCTCGGTGACACCGGCTACGAGTTGTTCTGCAACGCCGGCCGCCTTCTCGACGAACGTCTCGAGCAGCTGGGGGCCATCCGGCTGGCCGACCGCCTCGACATCGACGGCTCCTACGCCAAGCCGGCTGCGGCGTGGACGAGCGACGTCGTCAAGCAGCTGGCAGCCGAGCACACCACCGCCTCGGCGGGCGTTGCCCGGGCGAACCACCAGGTGGGCTCCCCCGGTCCGGCCGTGCCGCCGGTCGCGGATCGCGACCATCCCATCGAGGTTCGTGTGAGGGTCAATCGCATGCTCACCGCCCCCGGAACCGACAAGGAGGTCCGCCACTACGAGCTGGACCTCACCGGAACCGGAATCACCTACACCGCAGGCGATTCCCTGGCCGTGCACCCGAGCAACGATCCCGCCCTGGTCGACGCGCTCTTGGCGGAGTTCGGCGTCGGCCCCGGACACACCGTGGCGGGTCATGACGCACCGCTCGGCGAGCTGCTCACCCATGAGCTCGAGATCCGAACACCCTCACGGGCACTGCGGGAACTGACCGCGACCCGCACCGCAGATTCACGCGCCGCGGTCGCCCTCGGCGGGGCTGTCCCCGCGGCACGCGACTCGTGGCTCTATGGCCGCGATGTGCTCGATCTGATCCGGCTGGGGGCGCTGAACGTCGACGAGGTGATCGACACCTTGCGCCCCCTGCAACCTCGCGACTACTCGATCGCATCGAGCCCGGTGGTGAGCCCCGATCACGTGCACCTGACCGTGGCGACGGTGCGGTACGCCCTCGCTGACCGCCGCTATGGCGGTGTGGCCACCACGTTCCTGGCCGATCGCGCCGAGACCATGCGGGTTCACCTGCGCCCCAACCATTCCTTCCGGCTGCCGGCCCCCGACGTGCCCATCATCATGGTGGGGCCGGGCACCGGAGTGGCGCCATTCCGCGCGTTCCTGCAGGAGCGCCGTGCCGTCGGTGCGACGGGACGTTCGTGGCTGTTCTTCGGAAATCGACACCGGGCCCGCGACTACCTCTACCAGGAGGAGTTCGAAGAACATCACAGCTCAGGGACACTGTCCCGGCTCGACCTGGCGTTCTCCCGCGACGGTGCCACTGACGCACCGAATCGCTATGTCCAACAACGTATGCGGGAGAACTCAGCCGAACTCTTCGATTGGCTCGAAGACGGCGCGCACCTCTACGTCTGCGGAGATGCCGAGCGCATGGCCAAGGATGTCGACGCAACCCTGCATGCCATCGTGGCCGACGCCGGAAACATGAGCAGCGCCGACGCGCACGCCTACGTCAACCAGCTGGTCAGAAGTCACCGCTATCTGCGGGACGTCTACTAGCTCGCCCCGACCGACGCTTTCAGCGGCGGCTCGTCGCTGAGTGGGGGCACCCGAGTGGCCCGGACATAGACGGTGTCCCCCTCGGCCAGCGCGAGCGCCTCGGCGTCGCCACGGGTGATCTGCGCCGTGAACGGAACTCCGGTGGCGGCGTTGGTCAGCTCCACCCGCACCTCGAAACCAAGGGTCACCACCCGGTCGACGACCGCGCGCACCACCGCCGAGGCGCCCGCACCGTCGGCAACGGCCACCGCCATGTCGGGGGTGCGGCCCACCCGGATGTCGTGCGGGCGGACCAGGGCCCCATTCAGCGCCGATACCGCGCCCAAGAACGACATGACGAAGGCGTTCGCGGGGGCGTCGTAGACCTCGGTCGGGGTGCCGAGTTGCTCGATGCGCCCCTGATTCAACACCGCGATCCGGTCCGCGACGTCCAAGGCCTCGGCCTGGTCATGGGTGACCAGAACCGTGGTGACATGTACCTCGTCATGCAGGCGACGCAACCAGGCCCGCAGATCCTCGCGGACCTTGGCGTCGAGCGCCCCGAACGGCTCGTCGAGCAGCAGCACCTGCGGGTCTACTGCCAGCGCCCGCGCCAGCGCCATTCGCTGGCGCTGACCGCCGGACAGCTGGTTGGGGTAACGGTTCTGAAAACCACTGAGCCCCACAACCTCCAGCAGGTTGTCGACCTTCTCCTTGACTTCAGCCTTGGGTCGCTTGCGGATCTTGAGCCCGAACGCGACGTTGTCACGCACCGTCATGTGCTTGAACGCCGCATAGTGCTGGAAGACGAAGCCGATGCCGCGCCGCTGCGGAGGGATGCCGGTGACGTCGACGCCATTGATGGTGACCGTGCCGCTGTCCGGGTGATCCAGGCCGGCAATGGCGCGCAACAGAGTGGACTTACCCGAGCCGCTGGGGCCGAGCAACGCCGTAAGCGAGCCGGACGGAACCGCGAAGTCGACGTTGTCCAGTGCGACGAAGTCGCCGTAGCGCTTATTCGCCCCGCGCACCGTAATTGCGTTGCTCATTTATCTCCCTTTCCGGCCCGCCGCACGTCGAGCACCACCTGAACGATCAACACCAACACCGACACCGTCATCAGCAGTGTGGACAGGGCGTAGGCGCCGTACTCGGCGCCGCGGTTGTAACGGTCGGACACCAACAGTGTCAGCGTCTGCGACTTTCCGGGCAGGTTCGACGACACGATCAGCACCGCGCCGTACTCCCCCAGGGTGCGCGCCACCGTCAGCACGATCCCGTAGGTCAGCCCCCAACGTATCGACGGCAGCGTGATCCGCCAGAACGTCTGCCACCAACTCGAACCCAGGGTGGCAGAAGCCTCTTCCATATCGGTGCCCAGCTCGTGCAGCACCGGTTCGACCTCCCGGATCACGAACGGCAGCGTCACGAAGATGCTGGCCAGCACGATGCCGGGCAGGCCGAAGATGATCTTGAATCCCCAGTCGTTCTCGACGAAGCCCAGCAGCCCCGCCGATCCCCACAACACGACAAGCGCCACACCGACGATCACCGGCGACACCGCGAAGGGCAGGTCGATGATCGCCTGAAGCACGCCCTTTCCCCGGAATTTGTTGCGTGCCAGAACCAATGCTGTCGGAATACCGAAGATGACGTTCAACGGCACCACGATCGCCACCACCAGCAGTGACAACTGCAGCGCAGAGATGGCCGCCGGAGTGGAGATGTAGTCGTAGAACTGTCCGAGACCAGGCGCAAAACTGCGCCACAGGATCAACGACACCGGAACAACCAGCAGTAGGCCGATGTAGGCCACCGCGAGGAAGCGCAACAGGTAGCGGACTTTCCGCGTCGACGTCATATCAGGACCTCTCCTGCCGCTTGATTACCCGCGACCCCAGCACCCGCAACGCGAGTAGCACGAGGAACGAGACCCCGAGCAGCACCAAAGAGATCGCCGCCGCACCGGTGCGGTCGTCGTTCTCGATCAAGGTGCGGATCCACTGCGACGACACCTCGGTCTTGCCGGGTACCGCACCACCGATCAACACCACCGAGCCGAACTCGCCGATCGCCCGGGAAAATGCCAGCCCCGCACCGGTCAGCAGGGCCGGGGTCAGGGCAGGCAGCACCACGGCACGGAAGATGGTCAGCCCCGAGGCGCCCAGCGACGCGGCGGCCTCCTCGACTTCGCGATCGATCTCCAGCAGCACCGGCTGTACGGAACGCACCACGAAGGGCAGCGTCACAAAGGCCAGCGCCAGCCCCACGCCTACGGCGGTGTGCTGCAGGTGCAGGTGCACCGGGCTGGCCGGTCCGTAGAGCGCGAGCATCACCAGACTCGCAACGATGGTGGGCAGCGCAAACGGCAGATCGATGATCACGTCCAGAAAGCGCTTGCCGAAGAAGTCGTCGCGCACCAATACCCACGCGATCAGCAGGCCGAACACCAGGTTGAGGATGGTGACCCCGGCAGCGATTGTCAGCGTCACCCGGAAGGACTGCACGGCAGCGTGCGACGTGACCGCCAACTGGAACGCACGCCAACCACCGCCCCCCGCCTGCCAGGCGATCGCGGCCAACGGCGCCAACACGATCAGCGACAGCCAGACGGTGGCAGCACCCACCCGCAGTGATACGCCTTCCCGCCGGAACCTCGAGCGCGTGGCACCCTCCTCATCGGGTCGCGCCGCATCGGTAACCACTGCCGCGCTCATCCGGTGACCCGGGTATAGATCTGAGTGATGGAGCCGGTCGACTTGTCGAACAAAGCGCTGTCGACAATCTCCCACCCACCGAGGTCGGCGATGGTCCACAGCTTGTCGGGATCCGGGAATGCATGGCGGAATTCGTCGGCGATGCCTGGGTCGGCAGGCCGGAAGCCGGCTTCGGCCCACAGCCGCTGCGCCGGGGCGGTGTACTGGAAGTTCTTGAACGCGGTGACGGTGTCGAGGTGCCGACTGGAGGTCACCACGGCCAACGGGTTTTCGATCTTGAAGGTCTGCGACGGGTTGATGTGCTCCACCGGCTTGCCCTTGCGCTCGACGGCGATCGCCTCGTTCTCGTAGCTGATCAACACGTCACCGCTGCCCTGAAGGAACACATCGGTGGCCTCGCGGCCCGAGCCCGGGCGCAGCTTGAAATGGTCTCCGACCAGTTGCTCAATGAAGTCCAGGCCAGCCTGCGGGTTCTTGCCCCCCTGGCTCTTGACGGCGTACGGGGCCAGCAGATTCCATTTGGCCGATCCGGAGCTCAGCGGGCTGGGGCTGATCACCTCGACTCCGGGCCGCAGCAGGTCGTCCCAGCCGTTGATGTGCTTGGGGTTGCCCTGACGCACGACCAGGGTCACAACCGAACCGAACGGGATACCGCGGGTGACACCGGCATTCCAATCCTCGGCGACCTTGCCGGCCTTGACCAGCCGGGTGACGTCGGGCTCCACCGAGAAATTCACGATGTCAGCGGGCTTGCCGCTGGCGACTCCGCGGGACTGATCACCCGATGCGCCGTAGGAGGTGACGACCTGGACATCGGCGCCGGCCTCGGTGTTGTAGAAGGCCGGGATCACCTTGCTCCAGCCGGGCTCGGGTACCGCGTAGGCCACCAGCGTCAGAGTGGTGTGCGCGTCGGAGCGCTCACCGCCCCCAACGACATCGCTGGGCCCGCCGCCGCACCCGGCGAGCGTGGTGGCTGCCAGGGTGGCAGCCAGTGCCAGCGCGATACTGCGCGCGATGGTATTGGGCATTGATGACCTTTCCGGGCGAATCCGTATAGACGTCGGCAAGAATGCTTGTCCGTCGGATCGCGAAAGGCGTTCGATTTCTCCAGAACGTGCGTCAACTAAGACGACACCGGTACGCCGACGGGTGCGGTATCAGCGACAACAGTGCAGGTCGGCCACAGCGGAAGTCACCACGGCAAGCATCAGAAGCGCCACCACTGGGCGCTTCCGGTCACCGGTCGCTGCGAACATGCGGGGAAGCATAACAGAGGCCGGCAAGGCCGCGACCCACCCAGTTGAGTGAGTCAGCGGGTCAACAGCCAAGTCACGATCACCAACAGGATCAGACTGACCAGCACCAAGGTCACCTGCGAGCGCGGCATCAGCGGTCGCCGCCTTCGCCACCATGGCGAACCCGCTCCTGCATCCGGATTCCCTCCCCCAACGCCGCATCCAGCACCGAAGCCAGGCCATAGGCCAGCAACAACACCACCGGCATCACAACGGCGGTCTGCACCACAAAGCCGAGACCGGACAGCCACAGCTCAACGCCGTCCCACCAGCTCAGGAAGCCCACCACCCCGACTACTTTAGCGGCGATCGCCAGCGCGGCGAAGCCGGGCGAAGCGGGTCAACGGTATTAACACGCCGGCGACCGCAAGCGCGGCGAAGCCGGGCGAAGCGGGTCGCCGGTATTAACACAGCGGTGATTTGGTGCGGGCGATGTTACGAGCAGCCGATCCGGGTAGACGCGCGGCAGGCCGCCAGAGATGATTGCGGCATGGACCTGCACACCCCGCCGGGCGATGCACCCGCCACGAGTGGCCCGGAATTGACCAAGTCCGCCAAGGGTGGCGGCAACGCGGCCTCGCCGACACCTCCGTTGTCGGCGACTGCCCCGGTTCCCTATGCCGCGACGCAGAGTCAGGTCCGCAACCCTTTTCCACCGATCGCGGACTACGCCTTCCTGTCCGACTGCGAGAACACCTGCTTGATCTCGGCGGCCGGGTCGGTGGAGTGGATGTGCCTGCCCCGCCCGGACTCTCCCAGCGTGTTCGGCGCGCTGCTGGACCGCAGTGCCGGGCATTTTCGGCTGGGCCCGTACGGGGTGTCGGTGCCCGCAGCGCGGCGCTACCTGCCGGGCAGCCCGATCATGGAGACCACCTGGCAGACCCACACCGGCTGGATGATCGTTCGCGACGCGCTGGTGATGGGCAAGTGGCACGACATCGAGGCGCGGTCCCAGACACACCGGCGCACCCCCACCGACTGGGACGCCGAACACATCCTGCTGCGTACGGTGCGTTGCGTCAGCGGCACCGTCGAGCTGACGATGAGTTGCGAGCCGGCCTTCGACTATCACCGCACCAGCGCCACCTGGGAGTACTCGGCCAACGCCTACGGCGAGGCCATCGCGCGCGCTCGGGAGAATCCAGATGCCCACCCGACCCTGCGTTTGACGACGAACCTGCGGCTGGGGCTGGAGGGCCGTGAAGCCCGGGCCCGCACCCGCCTGACCGAGGGCGACGACGTCTTCGTGGCTTTGAGCTGGTCGAAACACCCTGCGCCGCAAAGCTATGCAGAAGCCGCCGACAAGATGTGGAACACCACCGAATGCTGGCGGCAATGGATCAACATCGGTAACTTCCCCGACCATCCGTGGCGGTCCTATCTGCAACGCAGTGCCCTGACGCTGAAGGGACTGACCTACTCGCCGACCGGGGCGCTGCTGGCCGCTCCCACGACCTCGTTGCCGGAAACTCCTCAGGGCGAACGGAATTGGGACTACCGCTATAGCTGGGTACGAGACTCGGCATTCACGCTGTGGGGCCTGTACACCTTGGGACTGGACCGCGAAGCCGACGACTTCTTCTCGTTCATCGCCGATGTGTCCGGCGTCAACAATGGCCAGCAGCACCCGTTGCAGGTGATGTACGGGGTCGGCGGTGAGCACGAGCTGGTCGAGCAGGAACTGGACCACCTGTCCGGCTACGACAACGCCCGACCGGTGCGGATCGGCAATGGCGCCTACAACCAGCAACAGCACGACATCTGGGGCACCATGCTCGACTCGGTGTACCTGCACGCCAAGTCTCGCGAGCAGATCCCCGAAACCCTGTGGCCAGTGTTGAAGCGCCAGGTGGAGGAAGCGATCAAGCACTGGCGCGAGCCTGACCGGGGCATCTGGGAGGTCCGGGGCGAACCCCAGCACTTCACCTCGTCGAAGGTGATGTGCTGGGTGGCACTGGACCGCGGGTCGAAGCTGGCCGAGCTGCAGGGGGCGGTCTCCTACGCCAAGCAGTGGCGAGCGATCGCCGAGGAGATCAAGGCCGATGTGTTGGCCAACGGGGTGGATTCCCGCGGAGTGCTGACCCAGACCTACGGAAGCACGGCGCTGGACGCGTCGCTGCTGCTGGTGGTGCTGACCCGGTTCCTGCCTGCCGACGATCCGCGCGTGCGTGCCACGGTGATGGCGATCGCCGAAGAGCTGACCGAAGACGGCCTGGTGCTTCGCTATCGGACCGAGGAGACCGACGACGGCCTGTCCGGGGCCGAAGGCACCTTCACCATCTGCTCGTTCTGGCTGGTCTCGGCACTGGTGGAGATCGGCGAGGTCAGCCGCGCCAAGCACCTGTGTGAGCGACTGCTGTCGTTCGCCAGCCCTCTGCACCTCTACGCCGAGGAGATCGAGCCCCGCACCGGCCGGCACCTGGGAAACTTCCCCCAAGCCTTCACCCATCTGGCACTGATCAACGCCGTCGTCCACGTGATCCGGGCCGAGGAAGAGGCCGACTCGACCGGCGGGTTCCAGCCCGCAAACGCGCCGATGTAGCTCGCCTTCCGGCCCGGCCCGCGACCTACCCGCTGAGGTTGCGGACCTTGTCCAGCATGGCCCGGGCCAGGTCGGCGGCAGTGCTGTCGCCGGCCGGCTCTCCGGAGTGATCATCCTCATCGACGAACCAGAAGACGTCGACGTCGACGACGCAGTTCACTCTTGTCGCGACCGCCCGCGAGACATGCAGTCCGGCATCTTCGTCGACACTGGTACGCACCGTCGCCACCAGTACCGAGTCCTGCTCGGAGACGTCGGTGACCTCACCGCTGGCTTCATTGTCACTGCCGCCATCGCGGGTCACCACCACGCCGTCACAACTGCCCCACTGCTGGACGAACTTCTCATACAGCGCCTCGGCGTCTACCGCACTGTCCAGCGCGATCACCGCCTCGGCCACTCCTGTCAGCGGAGAATCTTCCTCGCTCGAGCTGTCCCAGAACTCGTGGGCGACGTCTCGCACGCTGGCGGAGCTATACACGCTGCGTTGGCCGCCCACCGCCACGCCGACGCATTCTTGCGGTTCGGCCGACTCCCAGGCGTCGGGCAGGTCGTCGAGGCCGCCGTAGCGCGGCGGCAGGGAGGGATCACTGTGGAAGGGCTGGCCGGTCAGTTTCGACAACTCTGAGTCGTCGAGCAATACCTGCCGGACGGCCATGCCGGTGACCGGGGTAGGCGCCAGTCCCGTTGCGGGACGCACCGTTCCAGCAACCACCGTGGTGCACCCACCGGCCAGCAGCGCGACCGCCACCGCACCCGCCGCGACTGCGCCTGCCCGGGCGGCCACTACTTCTTGGCCTTATCCCCGGCAGAGCCCCCACTGTCGGTGGACAGCGCCGCGACAAACGCCTCTTGCGGCACCTCGACCCGACCGATGGTCTTCATCCGCTTCTTGCCCTCTTTCTGCTTTTCCAGCAGTTTGCGCTTACGGGTGATGTCACCGCCGTAGCACTTGGACAAAACGTCCTTACGGATGGCCCGGATGTTCTCGCGGGCAATGATTCTCGAACCGATGGCGGCCTGCACCGGAACTTCGAACTGCTGACGCGGGATCAGTTCCTTGAGCTTGGTGGTCATCTTGTTGCCGTAGGCCGAGGCCGAGTCCTTGTGCACGATCGCACTGAACGCGTCCACAGCCTCGCCCTGCAACAGGATGTCCACCTTGACCAGGTCGGCCTCCTGCTCGCCGGCCTCCTCGTAGTCCAGGCTGGCGTAGCCCCGCGTACGTGATTTCAAGGAGTCGAAGAAGTCGAAGATGATCTCGCCCAACGGCATCGTGTAGCGCAGTTCGACGCGTTCCGGTGAGAGATAGTCCATGCCACCGAGCTCGCCGCGCCGCGACTGGCACAGCTCCATGATGGTGCCGACGAACTCGCTCGGTGCGATCACCGTGGTCTTGACGACAGGCTCGTAGACGGATCGGATCTTGCCCTCGGGCCAGTCCGACGGGTTGGTCACGATGATCTCGCTACCGTCCTCGGCAACCACTCGGTAGACGACGTTGGGCGAGGTGGAGATCAGGTCGAGGTTGAACTCGCGTTCCAGACGCTCCCGGGTGATCTCCATATGCAGCAGCCCCAGGAAGCCGCAGCGGAAACCGAAGCCCAAAGCCACCGACGTTTCGGGCTCGTAGGTCAGCGCGGCGTCGTTGAGCTGCAACTTGTCCAGGGCTTCACGCAGGTTGGGGTAATCGGAGCCGTCAACTGGGTACAACCCGGAGTAGACCATCGGCTTGGGCTCGCGATAGCCAGTGAGCGCCTGGGTGGCCCCGCCCCGCGCAGTGGTGACGGTGTCGCCGACCTTGGACTGACGGACGTCCTTCACGCCGGTGATCAAATAGCCCACCTCGCCGACGCCCAGGCCCTTGGTCGGCTTGGGTTCCGGGGAGACGATGCCGACTTCGAGCAACTCATGAGTGGCGCCGGTGGACATCATTGCGATCTTCTCGCGCGGTGTGATTCTGCCGTCCACGACGCGGACATAGGTCACCACACCCCGGTAGATGTCGTAGACGGAGTCGAAGATCATGGCCCGAGTCGGTCCGTCGGCGTCGCCGGTAGGTGGCGGTACCTGCCTGATCACCTCGTCGAGCAGTTCAGCGACGCCCTCCCCGGTCTTGCCGGACACCTTCAACACGTCTTCGGGCTCGCACCCGATGATGTGGGCCAGCTCGGCTGCATAACGCTCCGGATCGGCAGCAGGCAGGTCGATCTTGTTGAGCACCGGGATGATGGTCAGCCCGCGGTCCAGGGCCAGGTACAGGTTGGCCAAGGTCTGAGCCTCGATCCCCTGGGCGGCGTCGACCAGCAGGATTGCGCCCTCGCAAGCTTCAAGCGCGCGAGACACCTCGTAGGTGAAGTCGACGTGACCAGGGGTGTCGATCAGGTGCAGCACGTAGTCGCCTGCGACGGGTCCTTGCCCGGCGGTCTCGTTCGGGCGATCCTGGACAGTCCAGGGCAGCCGAACGTTCTGCGCCTTGATGGTGATGCCGCGTTCCCGCTCGATGTCCATCCGGTCCAGGTACTGGGCCCGCATCGATCGGTCGTCGACCACGCCGGTGAGCTGCAGCATCCGGTCGGCCAGGGTGGATTTGCCGTGGTCGATGTGGGCGATGATGCAGAAGTTCCGAATCTGCGCCGGCGCGGTGAAGGTCTGGTCGGCGAAACTGCTGATGGGAATCTCCTGGTGAACGGGTGCGGTGATATGCGTACTGCCTAGTCAGGGTAGCGAGGCGGTGGCGTCAAAACGAAACCCCCGGAGGCGCCGCTCCAGGGGTTTGCGTTTCCGAACGCCAATTACACGTCGATCGCGAAGTAACCGCCGATGTCGGCGATGCCCGCCTGGAAGAACAGCGCGGCGTCTTCCCAGGCACTGTCGCCGGCCAGACCGGCGGTGATCGCGGCATCGGATCCGAACAGATAGTCAGCGGCGTCCTCGAAATCGATCTGGTCGCCGCCGTTGAGGATCGCGAACAGCAGCACGTTGTTGCTGTCGATGAACTGCGTCAACGCGCCGTTGAACAGGCTGTAGGCGCCCGGTTCCGCGGAGATCTCGTCTTCCCAGTTAATGCCGTAGAGCATCGCCCCTAATGCGGCGTTGACGTCTTCTTGGGCGATGGTGAGAAATGGGTTGGAGTCAGAGACGTCGATAACCTTGTCGCCGACGCCGGCCAGGGTGGCCTGCGACTCGAACAAGAAATTCATCGACTGGATCTGACTCGCCAGGACCCCGCTGAAGTCGACACCGGCAGAGTCGTCGTCGGCGGCCGCCGCCGGTGCCACCGCGATGGCCGCTCCGACGACAATGCCGCTCAGCACGCCAAACTTTCGCATATCCATTCCCCCCACGGGACATTCACAACGGCTTTCCGATGGCCGGTTCCCCAACCGCCCTCGGATGTTCCCCCCAGCAGCGTTGCTGCAAGTGTCGTTAAATCTAACGGAGATCTGTGATTAAATGCAAGGTTCACTTACCGGCGACACATCGGCGTACTTACGGAGTCACGTCGGCGACGCTGAAGATGCCGAACAGACCAGCCCAAGCTGCCTGCATCAGGTCACCCTGGACGGACAACAGGGTTTCCTGGAAGCCGCCCGCGCCGGCGAGGGCGCTGGGTTCGATCAGGTTGGCGATGCCGGCGCTCAGGGCCGAGTCCGGTGCCATGCTGGCGCCATTGAGATCGTCGAAGAATTGCAGGTCAATGGCCGATGCGTAGCCGCCGGCATCAAGGCCCTGGTTCAGCCCGAGTAGATGGTCCAGCTGAGCCTGCATCAACGCCTGGTCCACCAGATCGGCCTCGGCGAACCGGGAGGACGACACGTTGAAGAGGCCCTCCGTCGGGTCACCGGCGGCGCCAACGAACAACAGCGAGTCGTCGGGCAGTCCGAAGTCTCCGTTGGCCACGGATTCAAGTGCCCATGAGTAGCTGCTCTGCTGCAGCGCGACGTCGTCGAGGAGCCGGTTCTGGTCTGGACCAACTGGCACCTCGAAGATGTCTTGCTGGGCCCAGTCGACCGCACTGACCAGGGTGATGTCCCGCTGGGCGACACGGTCGGAGTGGTCGGCGATGCCGATCACTCCCACTGCGGCCGCGGAAAGAACGGCCAGGGCGGTCACCCCGACGGCGATCCCACCGCGAAGGCTGTCCTGTTGAGTCATGATCTCGCTCCACTGGCAGTGAAGAATCAGCGTGCTGCTGGCCGGGGCTCGCGCTCAGGCGAGCGATCCTGGAGTCACCAACCGAAACCTCCCCGCCGCGCGTTCCTGCAGCCTTGCAGCGACCCCCATGTGAACAATTATTCTGATGACCCTACGCCGATATGGCTCTAGGGACAATGCAAGCGCCACATCAGTTTTCAAACAGTTTCCTGGCGATTTCCCGGTGCGCACGCGTCAACAGATGACCGGCTCGCACACGCGTCGCCTATGCTGCGAACATGGCTTCCCCGCGGAAGACTCCATGGGAGACGGTGCAGCGCTTTGCCGAGAACTTGGTGTTCAACGAAGCCCCCCGGTTTATCCGGCAACTCGAGCAGGCGCCGGCGATACAGCAGCGCATCCAGCGCGGCATCGAACAGGGCATCAAGATAGGACTGGACATCCTCAACGGCTCCCCAGCCGAGGCGACTCCGATCCCAGCGGGGCGCCCCGTGACCGAGAACAGCATGCCCACCGCGCACCGCGCGCGCCGGATCGTCTACGCACCCGACCTCAACGGCCGCGCCGACCCCGGCGAGATCGTCTGGACCTGGGTGGCCTACGAGGACGAACCAGAACAGGGCAAAGACCGGCCGGTGCTGGTGGTCGGACGCGACCGCGACACACTGTTGGGCTTAATGCTGTCCAGCCAGCAGCGGCACGCCGAGGATACGAATTGGGTGGGTATCGGCGCCGGAAGCTGGGACGACTGCAACCGGCTCAGCTGGGTGCGGCTCGACCGGGTACTCGATGTGCCCGAGGAATCGATTCGTCGCGAGGGCGCGATCCTGGCCCGCTCGGTCTTCGAGGTGGTGGCCGGCCGCCTTCGCGGCGACTACTCGTGGAGCTGACTAGCCCTGACTGATGTAGGAACGCAGTGCAGCATGCTCGGCCTGCAACTCCTCCATCCGCGACTTGACTACGTCGCCGATGCTGACGATCCCGGCCAGTCGACCGTTCTCGAGCACCGGTATATGACGGGCTCGCTGCTCAGTCATCAGCATGCTGACGTCATCGGCGGAGTCGGTCTTGCTGCATGTCGCCACCAGCCGCGTCATGATCGCCGATACCGGCCGAGCCAGCAGGCTGGCGCCGTGGACGTTCAGCTGGCGAACCACGTCACGCTCGGAGGCCAACCCTTCCAGCCCGTCGCCTCCGATCACCACCATGGCCCCGATGTTGTGCTCCGCCAGGCCCGCAAGAAATTCCATGACCGTGGCGTCGGGGTGGATGGTCACCACCGCCGCACCCTTGTTCCGCAATACATCCGCGATCCGCATCGAAGCCTCCCGCCGCAGTGATCTGCTTCACACCAGGCTAGGCCATTGGGCGGAACAGGGGGCGCCGAAAACAAAACTCCGCCGATCGCCTGGCATCGAGCCCACATCTGTGGCATATGTGACGTCATGACCATCGAGATCACCCTGCTGGGGACCGGAAGCCCGATCCCCGACCCGAACCGCGCCGGACCTTCGACCCTGATCCGGGCCGGCGGCCAGCAACTGCTGGTCGACTGCGGGCGGGGGGTGCTCCAACGTCTGGCGGCAGCGGGAGCCTCCGCCAGCAGCCTGTCTGCACTGCTGCTCACACACCTGCACAGCGATCACATTGCCGATCTGGGTGACCTGCTGATCACTCGTTGGGTCACGACCTTCACCCCCGACGCTCCCCCGTTGCCGATCATCGGGCCGCCCGGCACGGCCGAGGTCGTGGAGGCGACCCTGCGAGCGTTCGGCCGAGACATCGGCTACCGCATTGCCCACCACGACGATCTGAACGCCCCGCCACCGGTCGACGTGCAGGAGCACACCGAGGGTCAGGTCTGGGATCGCGACGCAGTGCGCATCTCGGTGGCGCCCACCGACCACCGTCCGGTGACGCCGACCATCGGATTCCGGATCGAGCACACCGATGGTGATGGAACCGCCTCGGTGGTGATGGCCGGCGACACCGTGCCCTGTGCCGGTCTCGACGAGCTGGCCCTCGGGGCCGGCGCCTTGGTGCACACGGTGATCCGCAACGACCTCATCGAGGCACTGCCCCAACAGCGGATCCGCGACATCTGCGACTACCACTCCTCGGTGGCTCAAGCAGCCGAGACCGCCAGCCGGGCAGGGGTGGGCACCCTGGTGTTGACCCACTACGTGCCCGCCCTCGTGCCCGGTCAGGAGGATCAGTGGCGGGCGTTGGCCGCCGCCGAATTCGACGGCCCGATCGAACTGGGCAACGACTTGCATCGCGTGGAGGTGACCGCCCGCCGCTGAGGCGAGTTGGGGAGTTGCCAGACCAGCTGCTACCCTGAACAGCTGTTGCTCCCGCGTCGGGAGGCAAACCCAACTCAAGCTTTTGCGAAGGAATTACTCCGTGGCCAACATCAAGTCGCAGGTGAAGCGCAACCGGACCAACGAGCAGGCCAGGCTGCGCAACCAGTCGGTGAAGTCGGCGGTGCGCACCGCGATCCGTGCCTTCCGCGAGGCCGCCGCAGCCGGCGACAAGGACAAGGCCGGCGAGCTGCTGGCCGCGACCAGCCGGAAGCTGGACAAGGCCGCCACCAAGGGCGTCATTCACAAGAACCAGGCCGCCAACAAGAAGTCGGCACTGGCCAAGGCGCTCAACCAGCTCTGACTCGGCGGGTTATCCGTACACTTCGGCCCCTGATCGCATCGGCGAACAGGGGCCTTTGTGTTGCCCGCGATCAGCGGGCGGCCAGCTCGGCGACCCCGCGGACCGCGGCCTCCAAGGCGTAATCGGCGTCGGCCGCCGCACCTTTGACGTTGGCGTTGAGGGCCGCCACCAGCCGGACCGCGGCCGCAACAGACTCCGGCGACCAGTACCGGCACTGCTTCTGCGCCTTCTGTACCCGCCAGGGTGGCATCCCCAATTCACCGGCCAACCGGTAGGGATCTCCGGACTTGGACCGCACCCGGGCAATCGTGTGAACCGCCTCGGCCAGCGCGTCAGCCAGCACTACGTGCGGCTCACCCCGGATCATCGCCCAGCGCAGGGCCTCGGTAGCACCGGCGACGTCGCCCACGACGGCCCGATCGGCGACGTCGAACCCCTTCACCTCGGCTTTGCCGCTGTGGTAGCGGCGCACCGCCACCGCGTCGACGTTTCCGCCGGTGTCAGCGACCAACTGCGAGCACGCGGACGCCAATTCACGGATGTCTGAGCCCACGGCGTCGAGCAGCGCCGTCACGCATGCGTCGTCGACTCGGACCTTGAGGGCGCGGAACTCGGCCCGGACGAAGTCGGCCCGCTCCGAGGCTTTGGTGATGCGGGCGCAGGCGTGGACCTGCGCGCCGAGTTCGCGCAACTGTCCGGCCAGCGCCTTGGCCCGTCCCGCGCCGGAGTGCACCACCACCAGCACGGTGCCCAAAGGCACGTCCTCGGCGGTGGCGGCGATCAGCGCCACAGCCTCTTTTCCCGCTTCGGCCGCAGCCTCAAGCACAACCACCCGCTCGTCGGCGAACAGCGACGGACTGAGCAGCTCAGCGAGTTCACCCGCCTCGACCTCACCGGCCCGCAACCGGTCGACCGGGATGTCAGTGCTGCCGGCCTGCGCGCGCACACCGGCCACCAACTGGCCAACAGCCCGCTCGACCAGCAGTTCCTCATCGCCGAGGATCAGATGCAACGGCGAAACCGATTGGCCCACCCGGCAATCGTGTCACGATGCGCCGACACCCGCCCACGCGGTCAACATCTGCGTGGCAGACCACGCCAGCAGGCACAGTGCCGAGCAGGCCAGCACCCGACGGCACCAGCGCCACCGCCAGCCCACCACCACCATGACGGCACCGACGCCGACCCCGGCGACTCCGGCCCCGCCCGCAGGTACCGACACGGTGGCGGCCGGAACGGCCCCCGCCCACTGCGCGACGTGGCACACCCACCACAGCTCTGGTCCGGTGAACCGAATCAGCAGCTCCGCGCCCGTCGGCCACCACGCGCACAACACCGCCGCCGCGCTGCCCAGCACCGTGATCGGTGCGACCAGCGCCGCCACCACCAGGTTGGCCAGGGTGCTGACCAGGCTTAGCCTCCCGGAGATGCCGGCGATCAGCGGCGCGGTCACCAGATTGGCAGCCCACGCAACACACAGTGCGGCCGCCAACGGCCGGGGCCACCCACGGGCCACCAATCGCGCTGTCCACACCGGAGCAAGAAGTACCAGTGCCGCGGTAGCCACCACTGACAGCGCGAACCCGATATCGACAGCCAGGTGTGGGGCCAAGGCCAGCAGCACCAGCACACTGGCAGCCAGGCTCGGCACCGCCTGACGGCTGCGCGCGGACAGCACACCCAACAGTGCGACCGTGCCCATCACCGCCGCCCGCAGCACACTGGCCGTCGGCTGCACGATGATCACGAACGCCACCAGCGTTACGGCGGCCAGCACTGCCGCCATCCGCGGACCGATCAGCCGCGAGGAGAACAACACCGCGCCACAGACGATCGTCACGTTGGCGCCGGACACCGCCATCAGGTGTGTGAGCCCCGCGGCGCGAAAGTCTCGCCCCGTGGACGCGGTGATCGCCGAGGTGTCGCCCAACACCAGGGCGGGCAGCATTCGGGCCTGCTCGGCGGGGAGTACTCGCACAGCAGCGTCCGCGAACCGGCTCCGGACCCGATGCGCCGCCCGCGCCACCGGTCCGGGCGGCCCGCGCATCGCGGCCCCGCCGGCCGTAAGCACTGCCACCGAAAGGTCACGGCGAGCCGGGCGGGAGACTCGGGCGCGAAACGCCATCGGCTGACCGACCATCACCTCACCGAAATCCGAGCCGGAGGCGAACACCACCACCCGGCCCGTGGCAGCAGCCTCGTCGAGGCGACGCAGGTTGGCACGGAACATCACCCGTCGGGATCCGGCCGGCAACGGGCTCTCCGTCGGGGTGACCGCCACCGACGCCGTCATGCCGAACACCGCGGTGATCGGGTGCTGCTCCACTGCCGCGGTACGCAGTGCAACGGCCCAGCCGAAGCCCACCCCAGTCACCGACGCCGCGGCAGCCGCCGCACCCGCCAGCCGCCAGCCGGGTTGCCCGATCCGCCCGCCGTACCGGCACAGCGCGACAGCGCCAACGCCCAGCACTGCGCACAGGACCGCCAGCGTGGCACCCATCCGCCATTGGATGCCGGCCGCGGTGACAAGCCAACCGACCAGTGCCGCGGGTACCAGCCGAATATCGAGCCGGGTCGCCTGCCCCGGCGCGGCAGCTGGTGACGTCACGCCTAGACACGGACCAGGGCGCGTAGCTTGTCCAGCCGCGCCGGGCCGATCCCGTCGACGTCGCCAAGCTGATCAACCCGAGTGAACTTCCCATGACTGTCGCGCCAGGCCACGATCGCCGCCGCGGTCACCGGCCCCACCCCGGGCAGGGCGTCGAGCTGCTCCACTGTCGCGGTGTTGAGGTTGACCGGCTCATGTCGTTCACCAGATGGGGGCTCAGGACCGGCGGGGGCGGTGCTGGTGCGGGGCGCTTCTGGGGTCGGCGCCCCTGCCCCTACCGAACTGCCCAGCACCGGCAGCCCAGTCGGCGGTGCCAGGCCGACCACGATCTGTTCACCGTCGGTCACGGGCCGGGCCAGATTCAGGCCGATGGTGTCCGCGCCGTCGAGGGCCCCGCCGGCCGCCGTCAGTGCATCGGCGATGCGTGAGCCGGGCGACAGTGTCGCCAGCCCAGGCTTGTGCACCAGCCCGACCACGCTGACCACGACCTGCTCTGCCGGCGCCGCCGCGGAGACGTCAGCGGCGTCGTCGGTGCGCGGGCTGGCGGTCGCAACCATCTCTACCGGCGGCAGCTTGGCGCTGGTCACCGGCGCAGGCTGATCGCGCAGCACGGTGAACACGGTGACGAGCACCGCCACCGCGGCAATGAGCGCCAGGGCCAACGCCCCGGCCCGGCCCGGATCGGCCCGCACTGCGGCCAGCCAGCCTGCATCGGCTGTGCCGTCGGGCAGCCAGCGGGGCAGCAACGAATTCGGATCGGCTTCGGTATCTGCTTGCGCGGGGTCTTCGCCGTGCTCGGGTTCCGGCAGCAGGCCGAGTCGACGCTGCAGCCGCTCACCAGGTAGTTCTGTTGCCATGTGCCGACGGTAGGTGCTGGGACCGTCCGAGCGGCTCGTCCAGCGCACGATCCAGAAGGGTCTGTGGATCAACGGGGGACTGTGTGCAACCACCTGCGGCAGGAGGCTCAGCCACGCCTTAGCTGTCGCGTCCGACATCGCCGTCTGAGCCCACCCTGACTGCAAACACCCACGCTAAGCCCTCCCCCACAGCGCCACGGGAGAGCCGATTAGGGTGCATACCAACCGTGATTTCACCCAACCAACCGGGAGGTCGACGTGAGACTGGGATTGACCACGGAGGAGGCCGCATTCCGCGATGAAATGCGCACCTTCTTCACCACCGAGATCCCCGCTGACATCCGCGAACGCAGTCATGCCGGCCATTCGATCTTCCCCGACGACATCGTCACCACCCAGCGGATCCTCAATGCCAACGGGCTTGCGGTACCGAACTGGCCGGTCGAGTGGGGCGGCAAGGACTGGACGCCGACCCAGCACCAGATCTGGCACGACGAGATGAACCTGGCCTCGGTGCCCGAACCGCTGACCTTCAACGCGAAGATGGTCGGGCCGGTGATCGCGGAATTCGGTTCCCAGGCGATCAAGGAACGCTTCCTGCCCGCCACCGCCAACCTGGACATCTGGTGGTGCCAGGGCTTTTCCGAGCCCGAAGCCGGCTCCGACCTGGCCGGCCTGCGCACCACGGCGGTGCGCGACGGTGACAGCTACATCGTCAACGGCCAGAAGACCTGGACCACGCTCGGCCAGTACGCCGACTGGATCTTCTGCCTGGTACGCACCGATCCGCAGGCACCCAAGAAGCAGGCCGGTATCTCCTTCCTACTGTTCCGGGTCGACACTCCAGGTGTCACCATGCGACCGATCAAGCTGATCGACGGTGGCTACGAAGTCAATGAGGTGTTCTTCTCCGACGTGCGGGTGCCCGCTGACCAGCTGGTCGGCGAGGAGAACCACGGCTGGACCTACGCGAAATTCCTGCTGGGCAATGAGCGGACCGGTATCGCCGGGGTGACTCACACCAAGGTGCGCGTGGCCGAACTGAAGGAACGCGCCAAGGCGCTGGGAGCACTCGACGATCCGCTGTTCGCGGCGCGGGTCGCCGAACTCGAGAACGATCTGTTGGCGCTGGAGCTCACCCAGATGCGCGTATCCAGCGATTCCGCCGACGGCAAGCCGAGCCCGGCCTCGTCGGTGCTCAAGCTGCGGGGCAGTCAGCTGCAGCAGGCTGCCACCGAGCTGTTCGTGGAACTGGCCGGCCCGGATGCGCTGCCGTTCGAGGCAGGAGACGGCATCGGCACGCCCGCCTGGGCACAGGATGCGGCACCGAGGTACCTGAACTACCGCAAGACCTCGATCTACGGCGGTAGCAACGAGGTTCAGCGCACCATCATCGCGTCGACCATTCTCGGCCTTTAGGAGGTATGACGGCCATGGACTTTCAACTCAGCGACGAGCAGGTTCTGCTGCGTGACACCACACGTTCGATGTTGTCGGGCTACGACACCGAGACTCGCAACAAGGTCATCGAGACCGAACCCGGATTCAACCCCGAGGTATGGAATCAGCTGGCAGAGGTAGGCATTCTCGGTCTGGGTTTCGACCCGGAGGAGTCGGGCCCGCTGGAGATCATGGTGGTGCTCACCGAGCTCGGTCGCCGGCTGGCCCCGGAACCCGTCGTGCACGGAGCACTCGGACCGGGCGCGCTGATCGTCGAGCGCGGTGACGCGCAGCAGCGTGCACTGCTTGACTCCGTAACCGAGGGCGAGCATGTGCTGGCCTTCGCGCACACCGAGCCCGGGATGCGCGGTACAACAGGGACGGTGGCCACAACGGCCGTCGCGCAGGGCGACTCGTGGCGGCTGAGCGGACGCAAGAACCCCGTCCTGACCGGAGATCGCGCCGACACGCTGGTGGTCAGCGCCGCGTTGCCGGACGGCGGGACGGGCCTGTTCCTGGTCGACGGCAGCGCCGACGGCCTGACCCGCCATGGCTACCGGACGTTCGACGGTCAGCGCGGCGCCCAGATCGACCTCGCCGACACCCCGGCCACCGCGCTTGGCGAGCCGACCGACGCCACAGCAGCAATCGAACGCGCGCTCATCCGTATCTCCTCGGCACTGTGCGCCGAGGCGGTGGGGGCCATGGAAGAGTCTTTGCGCTTGACCACCGATTACCTCAAGACACGCAAGCAGTTCGGGGTCACGCTCAACACGTTCCAGACCCTGACGCAGCGGGCCGCCGACATGTACGTGTCCCTGGAGCTTGCGCGCAGCATGAGCATGTACGCGGCGATGTCGCTCGCCGACGACAACTACGACCCGGTGATCGCGGCGCGCGCCAAGCTGCAGGTCGGCCGGTCCGGGCGGCACATCGCTCAGGAGGCCATCCAGCTGCACGGCGGGATCGGCGTGACTTGGGAATACCCGGTCGGCCACTTTGCGGCCCGGCTCACCGCGATCGAGCACACCCTGGGTTCATCGCAGGATCAGCTGCACGTCTTGATCGACAACGTGGGCGGCTACGGCCTGGCCAAGCTGTAGCCCTCAGAAGTGGTAGCCGATCTGGGCGCCCACATCGGTGACAAACGCGGCGTCCAATCGACGGACCAGGGCGTCGTCCCGACAGCGCAGTCTGCCTGCCGCGGCCAGCGCCGAAGCCCGGTGCGCACCCAGGTACAGACTGCTTAGGACGTCGAGGCCAAGCTCCACCTCGGCCTCGGCCTGGGTCGGCACGCAGTCGGCGACTCCCTCGCTGATGGTCAGGGCGAATCGTCCACCGTCGCCGCGGAATCCGTCATGCACCGCCATGACGACGGCTAACTCAGCTGATTCCGAGCTGTAGCGGCGAGCCTTCAGCACCGCGGGGATGTTCATCATCCGCAGCCACAGTGCGTCTGTCCGCCCCGTCGTGGTGGCCAACCGGGTGTCGGTCAGCAGGTACGGCATCGGGTCGTCGGGTGAGGTCTCGATGACGAGATTGCCCATCAGATCCAGGCCGAGCAGCGCTCGCCACAGCGCGGCATGGGCGGCAGGTGTGACCGCGCGGAATTCACCGACTCGCACCGTTTTTGGATGCTCACCGTGTGCGCGGTAGAGCACATAGCCGTCGGCGTGCAGCATCGCGAACCATTCGGTGCCGCCTTCTCGGGTGTTCTCCCGATCGGCGAGCAGGTCATCCCAGAGCGCCTGAGGGCGAGCCAATCCACCCGGGACTCGCCGGCGCCATCGCTGGTAGATGGCCGCGAACTCGGCGCCGCTGTCGGCGGCCTTCACCAGCCGTACCCCGCCGGGGTCGGGTGCGTCGGGGTGCAGCTGGGCGAACCGCCGGTCGATGGTGAGTTGCTGATCGATAGTCGCGGGGCCATAGCCGAACCGGGCGTAGATGCCGCCCTCGCTGGCAGTCAACGCCGCAATTGGATAGCCCGAATCAGCTATGCGCCGGTGTAATTCGTCATACATCATTCGCAGGACGCCACAGCGCCGGTGGGTGGGTGCCACCACGACGTAGCTGATCCCAGCCGCCGGAAGCACCGCACCGCCGGGCACGGTCAGCTCCATATCGAGATAGCCCGACATGCCGACGACGGTGTCGCCGTCGCAGACCACCAGGGACCTGTCCGGGGCGCTCAGCGTTCGCCAGGCGGCCATCGATTCGGCGTCCCAGTCCTCACCGAAGCCGACGGCGCCCAGCACTGCCATCGCAGCCCAATCGCCATCGGTGGCGGTCCGCAGGGTCATTGGTGGGGATACGGTGCCGGTCACGCCGATCGAGGCTGCCATAAACGCTCGTGGACCGCACCCCAATAATGTGGGTACGCCCATCACCGAGGAGCATGATGCCCACTTCCGACCGCCCACTTCGCGTCATCCAATGGACCACCGGAAATATCGGGCAACGCTCGCTGCACGCCATCATCGGTAGGCCCGATATGGAGCTGGTCGGTGTCTACGCCCACGGCAAGGACAAGATCGGTGTGGACGCCGCCGAGCTGGCGGGATGGCCGGAGCCCACCGGTATCACCGCCACCGACGACATCGAGGCTCTGATCGCACTGCGCCCCGACGCCTGTTGCTACAACCCGCTGTGGCCGAGCATCGACGAATTGGTCCGGTTGCTGGAGTCGGGTGTGAACGTGTGCTCAACCGCAGCCTGGATCACCGGCGGCAAACAGAGCGCGCAGGACCGCAAACGTATCGAGGACGCCTGCCGGGCCGGGAATTCCACCATGTTCGGCAGTGGCGCGCACCCGGGTCTGACCAACATGGTCGGCATGGTGCTGTCCGGGGCGTGCGAGCGAGTCGACGAGATCCGGATCACCGAATCGGTGGACTGCTCGACGTATGAGTCGGCAGCCACCATGGCGGCCATGGGTTTCGCTCAGGACCCCGAAACCCCCGGGCTGGCCGAAAGCGTCCGCCTCGAAAGCGAGGTGTTCGCCGAGTCGGCGGCGATGATGGCCGATGCGATCGGCGCACAATTGGATCGCATCACCTTCGACGTGCAGTTCACCGCCGCGAGCGGTGACAGCGATCTAGGCTTCATGAAGATCCCGGCCGGCACTGTGGGCAGCGTCTTCGGCTACCACCGGGGCTGGGTGGGCGACCGCAATGTGGTCAGCGTCGGCTTCAACTGGATCATGGGTAATCAGGTCACACCGCCCAAGCCCGTGGCGCACGGCCACGTCATTCAGGTGTTCGGGCTGCCGAACATGCGCACCGTGATCAACTGTCTTCCGCCGAAGGACTGGAGCGAACCGAACTTCAACGGATTGGGCTCTATCTACACGGCCATGCCGGTGACCAACGCCGTCCCGTCGGTGGTCGCGGCCGAACCGGGCATCGTCACCCTGGCAGACCTGCCGCCGGTCACCGGACGCGCCGGCGCGAGTCAGACCTGACGATTGCCGGTGACGTTGCCCGTCGCCGCGTCCAACGTGAGTTCTCGCTCGGCCAATTCGGCGTCCCATACGTCGGCTTCCCAGACAACGGTGCCGTTCATATCGAGCAGGCTCAACTCGGTGATCGAACAGTCGGGCACTGCACGCAGTACTCGGTCCACGGCGCCGCGGTAGTCCAAGTGGGTGCCGTCCACGTTGGCGCGGCGCTTGGCCTTGTCCGCGTCGTTGTCCTCGGTCGTGTCAGGACCGACCAGCACCGTCACTCCATCGGAGGCGATCTTGAGCTGATGTTCGGTACCGTCCGGCGTGACCACCCTGGCTTTCCAGGTACCGGCGTCGCTGGTCTGGCTCTCGATGAAGGTCAACACGCTCTCGGGGACCTGCGAAACGGCGAGGTCACCAGCGCGAAGCAAAGTGAGCGGGTCCGGTGGCGCGTCGGGGCGTGTCCACGACGTCTCGGGAGCGGCCGACTCCTCCGACGACGAGCCCGGCCTGCCATTACTGCTGCAGCCGGACAGCGCCAGCGCTGCCACGATGACCACTGCACCGAATCGGACGATATTTCCCAGAGCGTGCATCAGCGGCAATGCTACTGAAGTCCTGCGGTTGGTGCTGAACTCGAGGTGCCACAGCCCTACATCGAGTCTGCATTCGGGGCTGCGCAGCACAGTGCCACGCATTCAGTCCCGCACCGGATCGACATCGACGCACACCGCGACCGCACCGGCGCCCACATGCAGGGCCAGCGTGGGGCACAGGCCGGTGATGACTGCCGGCTCACAGGCCGGCAAACGCTGCGCCAAGGCATCCGCGAGGTCGTGGGCTCCCTGCGGATTGGCCACGTGATGCACCGCCAGCGCAGCCGATCTATCCCCGACCACATCGCATACCCGGTCGATCATCGCGGTCACCGCTTTGCCGACAGTGCGGATGCGCTGCGTCAGAACGAGCTTGCCGTCTTCGACCGCAAGCAGCGGCTTCAGCGACAGTGCAGTCCCCAACCAGGCCGCCGCGCTGCCGATCCGGCCGCTGCGCCGCAGATTGTCCAACCGTTGCACCACCATGTAGGCGTGGCCCCGTTGCACCGCCGCGTCCGCCGCGGCGGCCACGCCGGCTAGATCGGCGCCTGCGGCAGCGGCCCGGGCAGCGGCCAATGCCGCGAAACCCGTGCCCATCGCCGCCGATCTCGAATCGATCACCCGCACCCCAGGACCGAATTGGATGGCGGCCTGCTGGGCGGTGCCGAAGGTCCCGGACAGTGCCGAGGAGATGTGCACTGCCACTACTCCGGCGCCGGCACTGTCGGCGAGCGCATTCCGGTAGGCCGCAGCCAATTCCTCCGGGCCTGCACCGGCGGTGGTGACGCGCTCACGCGCATAAATGTCCTCGGGAACGTCGTCGAGACCGTCACGCAGGTCGGCTCCGTCGAGCAGGATGTGCAGCGGAACTGTGCGAACGGCCCACTGGTCACGCAGCTCGGCGGGAAGGCACGCCGACGAGTCGGTGACGACGACGACGCTCATCGCCCGCTCATACCGCCGGACCGGGGACGCCGGCCTCAACGAGCGCCTTAAGCATCAGATCGGCGACCGCCCGGTGCGCTTCGAAGTTCCAGTGGATGCCGTCCGGATTGGCCCTGCCGCTCAGCACCTCATCGGCAACCGCCGCCTTGAGGTCTACCAGGGGAACGTCGTATTCCTGCGCCCAGGCTGCGATGGCCCGCACTGTGGGCTCCCGCCCCTGGTGGGCTCGGCCATAGGTGTCGGCGATGTGCACCGACGGCAAGGAGGCCACAATGGGAATTCCCGGCCTGTTGAAATCGATCGCTCCCCTGGTCATCTCGAGATAGCTAACCGTGAGATGCGGTGGCAGTGCGGCCCGCGCCATCGGCGAGAAGCGGGGCTGCAGCCAGCCGTAACCGTCACGGACCCACCGCCGCAGCCAGGACGGCCGCACGTAGCGGATCAACTCGCGCAGCGCTGTCGGCCACACCGACGGCAACGAGTCCATCCCGCTGGTGGCGAAGATGACGGCGCCCGCCCGGGGCAGGGCAGCCCACGCGCGCGGGTCCTGGGTGGACGCCCACCACACGTCGCGGCTGGTCCAGCCGATCCGGCCGATGAGTTCGACATCCCAGTCGAGCTGGTTGGCAACGATGTTCGGCCAGATCCGGGGATCGTCGGCGGGCAGGCCGCCCGTCGGACCGTAGTAGGACAGCGAATCGGCGAAGACCAACAGCGTGGGGCGCCGGTTCGCGGGCGTCCGCGCGTCAGAGGACATCGCTGGCCACCTGTGCTGAGGCGTTCCACACGTCTAGCCGCCAACGGACTGCGGTGAAGTCGTCCTGGTCTGAATCCGAGCCGGCATCCGACTCACCCGAGTAACCGCTGAGCTGCGTCCAGCTGGCGTTGGCCATCCCGCCCAGGGCAGGCCAGTTCTCGACCGGCAGTCGCAGCAGGGCTGCGGTCAGAGCGGCGATCAGCCCGCCGTGCGCGACGAGCACCACCGGCTGATCGGCGTGATCGGCTCTCCCCCACTCCGGCTCACCGGCCACCAACTCCTGCACCAGGGGAACGCTGCGTTCTGCGACGTCGATTCGGCTCTCTCCGCCGTGCGGCGCCCAGCGGGCGTCGTCACGCCAGGCCAGCCGGGCCCCGGGGGCGGTGGCGTCGACCTCGTCGTGGGTCAGCCCCTGCCAATCGCCGAGATGTGTCTCGCGTAGTCGGGTGTCCACCCGGACCTGCAATCCGTTGTGTTCGGCCAGCACGGTCGCGGTGTCGTAGGCCCGCCACAGGTCCGAAGAGACGATCAGAAGCGGGTGCCGCTTGCGCAGCACCTCCGCCGCCGCCTCCGCCTGAGCGCGGCCCAGATCGCTCAACACCGTGTCCAGCTGGCCCTGCATCCGGCTACCAGCGTTGAACTCGGTCTGACCATGGCGCAGCAGGATCAGCCTGCGCACCCTCACGAGGCGTCCCCTCCCGACGCCGCCTCGCTGCTCAGGTCGATCGGAACCAGCGGGCAGTCCTTCCACAGACGTTCCAGGGCGTAGAAGTCCCGCTCGTCCTGATGCTGGATGTGCACGACGATGTCGACGTAGTCCAGCAGCGTCCAGCGCCCCTCCCGCGTGCCCTCCCGGCGGGCCGGTTTGTACCCGGCCAGGCGCATCTTGTCCTCGACCTCGTCGACGATCGCGTTGACCTGGCGCTCGTTGCTCGCCGAGGCGATGACAAAGCAGTCGGTGATGACCAACTGCGCAGAGACGTCGATGACGACGACGTCGTCGGCCAGCTTGTTCGCGGCGGCGCCGGCCGCCACGGTGGCCATCCGCACGGCCTCGGGTGTCGCGGTCATATGTGATCTCCGGGGGTCGGTTGGTAGAGGCAGCGCTTGGAGACGTACTGGACCACCCCGTCGGGCACCAGGTACCAGATGGGACGGGATTCTGCCGCGCGCCGTCGGCAATCGGTTGATGAGATCGCCAGCGCCGGCACCTCGACCAGCGTCAAGGCGTGCGGCGGCAACGATTCAAGCGCGTCCGCAAGGTGATCGCCGTTCAGCTCATAGCCGGGTCGACTCACTCCCACAAACCGCGCCATCTCGAACATCTCCGGCCAATCCTGCCAGGAGAGGATGGTTGCCAGCGCATCCGCACCGGTGATGAAGTACAGCTCGGCGCCGGGGTTCTGTTCCTGCAGGTCACGCAGGGTGTCCTTGGTGTAGGTGGGCCCGCCGCGATCGATGTCGGCCCGGCTCACCGAGAAACGGGGATTGGATGCCGTGGCGATCACCGTCATCAGGTAGCGATCCTCCGCGGCGGTGACGCGGCGGTCCTTGAGCCAGGGTTGTCCGGTCGGGACGAACACCACCTCGTCGAGCTCGAAAAGGTCGGCCACTTCGCTGGCCGCGACCAGGTGTCCGTGATGGATGGGATCGAAGGTCCCACCCATGACTCCCAGCCGCCGTTTTCGCACGATAGGCCAGCTTACTTGGGCTGCTGGCCGCCACGAGCGTACTGGTGGTACCGCTCCCGCTCGGCGCGGCCGACCGATGCAACTACGCTCATCGGAGGATGCAACGTGGCGTTGCTGCCGCGAAGCGGATGCCAATCGTGTAGAAGATGTCTGTGGAAGATTTTCCGGTGAGCTCAATTGATCGCGCCAAGGCGGCCCAAGAGGCCATGGTCAGGCGTTTCTACACCCGCGCGCAGACCAGCGGTGAAATCCGACTTCCGGCCATGCCGAGCATGCTCGAGGAATACGTCACGATGTGTTCAGCGGTGTTCGCGGGGCTGGGCAAGCCCTTCAGCGAGGCCGAACTCGACCGCCTCAGAGAGGTGCTGGAAGGCCAACTGGCTGAGGCCTACTCACACTCACTGCGCTCCCACATCATCATCTCCTACACCGCCCCGATCGGCCCCACCCTGGACTACACGGTCCGCGCCCAGTGGAACTCCGTCGCGGACGCTTACGCCGCCTGGTTGGACACTCGGAAGCCACCGTTGTTCGGCACGGAACCCGACGCTCGGGTCTGGAATCTGGCCAGCGAGGCCGCCAATCCTGCCGCGCATCGGGTGCTCGAAATCGGTGGAGGCACCGGGCGTAACGCCCTGGCGCTGGCACGCCGTGGGCATCCGGTCGACGTCGTCGAGATGACCCCGAAGTTCGCCGAGATGCTCGTGGCCGACGCTGCGGCGGAGTCCCTGGACGTCCGCGTCATCGTCCGGGATGTGTTCGAACACGCCGACGACCTGCGCGACGACTACCAGATGATGGTGCTGTCTGAGGTGTTGACCGACTTCCGATCGACGGCAGAGCTGCGCAGCCTGTTCGAGCTCGCCGCTCGATGCCTGGCTCCGGGCGGGCGGTTGGTGTTCAACAGCTTCCTGGCGCACGACGGCTACGAACCCGACGCCGCCGCCCGCGAGTTCTGCCAGCAGGTGTACTCAGGCCTGTATACCCGCACCGAGATGGCGGCGGCTTCGGCTGGTCTGCCGCTGCAACTGCTGTCCGACGAGTCCGTGCACGACTACGAAAAGGCGAACCTGCCTGACGGCGCGTGGCCGCCCACCAGCTGGTACATCGAATGGGTGAGCGGACAAGATGCGTTCCGTACTACCCGCGAGGAAAGCCCGATGGAGTTGCGCTGGCTGATCTACCAGCGCACGTACTGAACCACCGGTAAACCGGGCTCGCTGCGGTGGGGTTAGCGGCGAACCATTCCGTCGTCGATCATCTGCTGAAAATGCTCCACAACAGAGATGTCGACGTCCCGGAAGTTGATCGCCAGCTCGGCACGCGAGCGTGAACTGTCCAGGCACAGCGGCCAGCCCACGTTGCGCTCGACGAACGGGCGGGTGAGACCCGCTGCTGGGGCCACCAGCTTCACCAGGAACTTCGGCAACTCGCGTGTCGGAAAAGATAGCCGAGATCCGAAGTGCTGCTGCAACATTCGGCTGAGTTCGAGCATGCTGACAACTTCGGAGTTCACCACGTAGCGCCCCTGGGCACCGGGCGTGTATCCGGCGGTGATGTGTGCCCGAGCCACGTCACGCACGTCGACGCAGCCCATCTGCAGTGCCGGTGCACCCAACGCCATCGACATGTCGATGAAGTGGCGCATCGTGTCCATGCTTCCCGATGCGCTGGCCGTGGTCAGTGACGGCCCCAACACCAGTGAGGGATGAATCGTGACCAGGTCCCAACGTTTCTGGGCGTGCTGGATCTGCCAGGCCGCCCGTTCAGCGACCGTCTTGGAGTAGGCATAGGGCTGGTGATCGAGAGTGCTGGTGGTGTTCCAGTCCGCCTCGGTGAAGCAGTCCTTGCCCAACATGTCCGCGTTGTCACCGAAGATGGCCGCGACACTGCTGGTCAACACGACGCGGGCCACCGAAGGGGCTTCGTCGACAGCGGACAAGACGTTGCGGGTGCCTTCCAGCGCCGGCCGCACCAGCTGCTGCTCGGGGTCGCGGATGGCGCCCAGCAGGAAAGGCGACGCCGTGTGAATGACAAGTTGGCAACCCTGGACTGCGCTGGTGAAGCTGCCCGGCTCAAGCAGGTCAGCCCGGTGCAGACTCAGCTTCCCAGGGTGTCGGGCCGCCAGCGCGTGCAGGTGTTCGAGGCCGTTCGGCTTCTCGGGATCGCGGACCGTGGCCCGCACCGTGTGACCGTCCTCGAGCAAGTACCGCACGATCCAGCTGGCGATATATCCGCTGCCGCCGGTGACCAGCACCGCGGCGCCGGGATCAATCATCGTCATGATTCAACCCTCTCTGATCGCCTCCGCTTTCTCAACGGAGCGCCCCGGTCTAGACCGGCAGCAGCGCGTCGATGACCCCGGCCAGTTGCTTGGCCGAGCGGCATTCATGCATGGCTATCACGTCGGCGTAGCGCGGGACAGCGGAATCCCCACTGCCCCAAAGATGTTGGGGTTCTGGGTTGAGCCAGTGCGCATGGCGGCTGGCGGTCACCAGGTGTGACAGCACACTGACCCCGGGATCCCGGTAGTTGGTGCGGCCATCACCGAGGACCAGCAATGCACTGCGCGGCGACACCACATTCGGAAAGTTCTCGACGAAGGAGACGAAGGCGTTTCCGTAGTCGGAATGGCCATCGCGGGTGTAGACACCGGATTCCCGAGTGATCCGCTGTATTGCCACCGCCAGATCGGCCTCCGGGCCGAACAGATGCGTCACCTCGTCGGTGGTATCGATGAAGGCAAACACTCGAACCCTGGAAAACTGTTGACGCAGAGCGTGAACCAACAGCAAGGTGAAGTGGCTGAACCCGGCCACCGACCCGGACACATCGCATAACACCACCAGCTCGGGCCTGGCCGGGCGCGGTTTGCGCAGCACCACGTCGATCGGAACCCCGCCGGTCGACATCGACTTCCGCAACGTCTTGCGCAGGTCGATGGTGCCGGCACGGGAACGTCGTCGTCGCGCCGCGAGCCGCGTGGCCAGGGTGCGGGCCAGGGGGGCCACCACCCGACGCATCTGACGCAACTGCTCGCCGGACGCCCGGAGAAACTCCACGTTCTCGCTCAGTTGCGGGATGCCGTACATCTGAACATGTTCGCGCCCCAGCTGTTCGGCGGTACGCCGCTTGGTCTCGGCATCGACGAGCTTGCGAAGCTGGGCGATGCGCTGCGCGGCCATCGCCTTGGCGATCTGCTCCTGGGTGGGGCTGGGCTCGTCACCGTAGGGAGCGAGCAGTCCGGCCAGGAGCTTGCCCTCCAACTCGTCCAGAGCCAGCGCCTTGAGCGCCTGATAGGCCGAGAAGGACGGGCCACGACTTGAGCGGTACTGGCCGAAGGATCCGACGATGGCGGCGATCATCGCCGACAATCGCGGATCGGTGTCGGCGAGTTCGGGATTGTCGTTCAACAGATCGAGAAGCAGCGACCGCATGTCCTCGGCGTCCTCGGGCAGCGGCGTGGATTCCGGATCGGCTTCATCCCCGTCGACCACCACTGTGCGCCCGCCCAGCGCGGCGGGAAACCATAGGTCGAACATGGCGTCGTAGGTGTCCCGGTGATCCGGGCGGCGCAGGACTGCACAGGCCAGGCCCTCGCGCAGCACCTCCCGGTCGTCCAACCCGATCACCGTCAGCACCCGCCCGGCGTCGACCGTCTCGGAGGGACCCACCGCGATGCCTTGCCCACGCAACGCCTCGACGAACCCCACGAGATGCCCGGGAATTCCATGCGGGGCCAGCGGCTGCTGCGGGCGGGTACGGCGGACCATCAGTTCAGTCGCAGTTCCCCGGATGCCCGCACCTGGTCGGACTGGTGCTTGAGCACCACCCCCAGAGTTGCTGCGACAGTGGCATCGTCGATGGTGTCCATACCCAGAGCCAAGATGGTGCGGCCCCAGTCGATGGTTTCGGCCACGGACGGCAGCTTCTTGAGCTGCATGCCGCGCAGCACCCCAATGATGCGGACCAGCTCGGCGGCCAGATGTTCGGGCAACTCAGGCACCCTCGACAGCAGAATGCGACGTTCCAGATCCGGGTCGGGGAAGTCGATGTGCAAGAACAGGCACCGGCGCTTGAGTGCCTCCGACAGCTCTCGGGTGGCGTTCGAGGTCAACACCGTGAACGGGGTACGCGTAGCGGTGATGGTGCCCAGTTCCGGGACGGTGACGGCGAAGTCGGAGAGCACCTCAAGGAGCAGGCCCTCGATTTCAATATCGGCCTTGTCGGTCTCGTCGACCAACAGCACCGTCGGATCGGTGCGCCGGATCGCGGTCAGCAACGGACGCGACAGCAAGAACTCCTCGGAGAACACGTCCATCTTGGTGGCATCCCAGTCGCCACCGTGACCCGCAGTGTTGCCGGACTGAATGCGGAGGATCTGTTTGGCGTGATTCCACTCGTACAGCGCCCGGGCCTCGTCAACGCCTTCGTAGCACTGCAGCCGCACCAACTCGGCGCCGGTGGCGGCGGCCACCGCGCGGGCCAGCTCGGTCTTGCCGACGCCCGCCGGGCCCTCCACCAGCAGAGGCTTGCCCAGCCGGTCGGCCAGGAACACCGCGGTGGCCGTGGCGGTGTCCGCCAGGTAGCCGGTCTCGGCCAGGCGGTGGACCACGTCGTCGATGTCGGCGAACAGCGAGGCATGTGGTGCGGGGGTGGTGGGCTTTTCCATGCGGGCTACGGGCTCCTTAGGCGGGACGGGTGTGGCCGTCGCCCCACACGATCCATTTGGTCGATGTCAGCTCCGGCAGCCCCATCGGGCCGCGGGCGTGCAATTTCTGGGTGGAGATGCCGATCTCGGCGCCGAAGCCGAACTGCTCGCCGTCGGTGAAGGCGGTGGAGGCGTTGACCATGACCGCAGCCGCATCGACCTGTTCGCTGAACCGCTGGGCAGCAGCCATGTTGGTGGTCACGATGGCCTCGGTGTGGCCGGTGCCGTATTCGTTGATGTGGTCGATGGCCTCCTCGAGCCCGTCGACCACCGAGAGTGCAATGTCCATCGCCAGGTACTCGCGGCGCAGGTGGTCCTCAGCCGCAGCGTCGTCGGCGTCACCGTGCACGGCAACCCCGGCGGCGGTCAGCGCATCCATCAGCCGCGGCACCGCAGACGCGGCGATGGCCCGATCTATCAGCAGGGTCTCGGCGGCGTTGCACACGCTGGGCCGTCGAGTCTTGGAGTTCAGCAGCACCTGTTCGGCGATGTCCAGGTCGGCGGCCTCATGGACGTAGACATGGCAGTTGCCCACGCCGGTTTCGATGGTGGGCACCAACGCATCGCGCACCACGGCCTCGATCAGCCCGGCCCCGCCGCGCGGGATCACCACGTCGACCAGCCCGCGGGCCTGGATCAAATGGGTGACGGTGGAGCGATCCACCGAGGACAGCAGCTGTACGGCGTCGGCGGGCAGGTCCTCGGCCACCAAGGCGCCGCGCAGCACGTCGACCAGTGCCTGGTTGGATTGCGCCGCGGACGAACTGCCGCGCAGCAGGGCGGCGTTGCCGGATTTGAGCGTCAGCCCGAACGCGTCGACAGTGACGTTGGGCCGGCCCTCATAGACCATGCCCACCACACCGAGCGGCACGCGCTGCTGACGCAGCAGCAGTCCGTTCGGCAGGGTGTAACCGCGCAAGACCTCCCCGACCGGGTCGGGCAGTCCGGCGACCTGACGCAGGCCGGCGGCAATACCGTCGATCCGGTCCTTCGACAGCGCCAACCGATCCACCATGGCCTCGGGCGTGCCGGCCGCACGGGCGGCGGCGACATCGCGCGCATTGGCGGCCAGGATGTCGTCAGAGTGCGCCCCTAGCGCATCGGCCGCAGCGTTCAACGCGGTGTTCTTGGCCACGGTGGACAACGCCGTCAGGGAGCGCGATGCGATCCTTGCTCGGCGGGCGGCGTCGTGGACCTCTTGGCGCAGGTCGGGCAGGACGGGGACGCTCATCAGGCCAGCGTATCGGCGAACGCCCGATCAGGTAAAACGGCCCCGCTGTGTCGACGGCGACGAGCCGCTTCGACCGGACCCGTCACCATTGGCGAACGCGGCCTCACGTCGCTGATCGATCATCCGGCCCAGTTCCTGCAGGAGCAGTGGCTTCGTCTTGACCAGTTCCTCGATGTGTTCACGATCGATCACCACCGCGGTTACCTCCTCCAGTGCGCGAGCATCGAACTGGCTGGATTGGCGGGTCAGGGTGGTGATTCCGAGGAAGGCACCCTGGCCCAGCGTGGCGCCGGCAAAATCCGGGTCCGCGCCGGTGACGCGGACGCTGCCTTCGGTGAGGAATGTCATCGCAGTCGGCACTTGATCGGCATGCTGCAGGGGTTCGTCCGCGCCGTAACGCACCATCCTGGCGTAGGGCGCCAGCGCTTGCTGGTCGGACTCGGTGAGCCGCAGCGCGGGCGCCACCACCGTACGCAGCGCGTCGGCCACCCGTTCGGGTGTACCGAACTCGTCGTCCGCGCCGTCAAGATGCAGTCCCTCCCGCCGGGAGGCGTACCAGAGCCACCGCAGAAAGGTCGCCTGCGCGGCGCTGTCCTCGCTCGGCGAGTCCACCTCGATCGCGGTGCGGTATTGCCCGGATCCCAGGGCAGCCGCATGCGGCGCGGCGCCGCTGGTTCTCATCGGCAGGGCGGTGGCCACCCGCGACAACAGCACACACACCCGATCCGGCGGGTCTTCGACGGCAAAGGTGGTCGTGATGGACACCCGATGGGCGCCGCTGGACCGGCTGACGTTGGTGAACGAGGTTCCGGCCAGAACCGAGTTGGGGGTGATCTGCAGGCCGTCCGCGGTGTTGATGTGCACCGCCCGCCAGTTCACTTCGACGACTCGGCCGCGCGCGGTGGGGGTGGACAGCCAGTCGCCGATCCGGAACGGCTGCTCAAACAGCATGAACAGGCCCGAAACAATCTGACCGACCGAGTTCTGCAGCATCAGACCGATGACCACCGAGGTCACACCCAGCGCGGTAAAGAGGCCGCCGATCCTGGCGCCCCAGACATGAGACAGCGTCAACGCCAGGCCGACACCGATCAGCAGGAAGCGGGCGACATCGACGAAGATGGTCGGTATCCGGCCCCGCCACGAGCCTTTCGGCGCGCTCTGGAAAAAGGTGACGTCGAGAACCGACAGCAGCAGCACCAGCAGGACCACGCCAAACGCGGTGTAGATGATCCGTACTGTGGGATCCTCACCCCGTACTCCGGCCACCTTCGCCAGCAACACCAGCAACGCCCCCAGCGGCAACAGGTAGTTGCGGGCCAGCGCCACCGGCCGAGCCAGATGACTTCCTCTGCGCGCAAGCGCGCCATGACCTTCGGTGAGCAGGACCAGGCCCGTGGGAAATCCGACTGCGACCCCGATCGCCCAATAGAGCCACGGCCCGAAGACGTTCACGGTGCCTCCGTCAATCTCCAGGCCTGTTCTTCGGCGTCACCACTTCTGACGGTGCCGACCAAGACGAATTCCTCGGTGTCGCCGAGCATGTCACGCACCGACTCAGTGACGTAGATGCCGGATTCCGGCGTTTCCCTGCGCAACTGATACGCGAGGTTGACCGCAGAGCCCCACAAGTCATAGGTGACGCCGGATCGGCCGACCAGTCCGCTGATCACCTCGCCGGTGTTGACACCGGCCCACAAGCTCAGCCGGTAGCCGGACTTGACGGCGAACCGATCGACGATCCGCTGCATCTCGCACGCGAACTCCGCGATGCGATGGACGCCGTCAAGCCGCGGCGTGGTCAGGCCACAGCCGGCGAGATAGCCGTTGTACATGGTCCGAATTCGTTCCACTCCCACCGCTTCGGCGGCCGCGTCGAACTGTCTGACCAGTTCGTCGACGATCGTGACCAATTCGCTCGCGGAGACCTCCGTGGACAGCTGGTCGATGCCCTGCAGTTCGGCGTAGATCACTGTGACGTTGTGATGTTGATCGGCGATGCCCTGCTCGCCCCCGCGGTAGCGCTGTACCAGCGACTCCGGCATCAGGGACAGCAGCAGTTCATCGTTCTGCTGGCGCTGCTCGTCGAGTTGGGCCTGCTTGGTCCGAAGGCTGTAGCTCATGTCGTTGAATGCCTTGGTCAGCTCGCCGATCTCGTCGGAGGACCGGGGCTGCACTACCGCGCTGTAATCGCCGGCGCTGATCCGTTGTGCGGCGGCCTGCAGTCGCCGGATCGGTTGCAGGAAGAGTCGGGCGGCCAGCATCGCCAGCACACAGATGGCGAAGATGACCGCGGTGGTGGCCAGCACCACTCTTCTGCTGAAGGCGGTGACTCCGGCGAAGGCATCGGAGTACTCCCTGGTCGCCAGGATCGACCACTGTAGGTCCGAGTTCGGCACAGTCAATGGCGAGTACGCGGTCAGTTCCCGCTTGCCCAGGTAGTCGTAGCCGCTGGTCAGCGTGCCGGTCTGACCGCGCTGTGCGGCCTGCAAGCCCGGTCCGTTCACCGGCTGCACCAAGGTGGTGGTCCCCAGCCGTAGCGCCCGCTCCACCGTCGCCTGCGACGTGCCGGCCTCCACGGCCTCCCTCCGGTATCGCTCCGGATCCTCCAGGAACAGACGCGAATCGGAGCGCATCAAGTCGTCCGGACCGGCCAGGTATGTCTCCGTCGTCTGGCCCAGCCCGGCGGCGTCCCAGTCACGGTCGGCGGTCATGATCCGGGTGATCTTCTCGCTGGGCAGAGCCAAGGCCATCACGCCGTCGACGGCGCCCTTGTTTCCGACCGGCGACACCAACCAGGCGGTGGGGGTGTCCAAGTTGGGTTGGTAGGTCTCGTAATCGGTGATCCACACGAAGTTCACCGCGTTGGCCGCCAATGCCTTGCGGTAGGCGTCACGCAGACTGGACTCACGGTAGGGGCCGGTGAGCACGTTGGTGCCCAGGTCCACCCCCTTGTTGACCGAATAGACCACATTGCCCTGGGTGTCCAACAACAGCGCGTCGAGGTATTCGTTGAGGTGGACGGTTTGGGCGAAGAGATCGTTGTACTGCGCGTTGGCCGCCGACCACGCACTGCCGTCACCGGCGTCATCGAGGTTCCTGGCCGCCCCGGCCGCGGTGTAGTGCGCTTGCAGGTAACGCTGAGCGTTCGACGTGGGCAGTAGCGCGGCGAGGTCGGCCTGCTCGTCGGTGCGTTCGGCGAGTGCCTTGGTGAAGCGGTCCTGGTAGTAGCCCACGATGCTGCGCTGCTGCTCGGGTGTGACTGCGGCAGTGGCGAGTTCGTTGAATCCGGCGGAATACGCCTTGAGTGCACTCGTCGCGGTTACTCCCCCGCTGAAGACGACCAGCGAATTGGTCATCTCTTCGAACAGGCTGCTGACAGCACGCCGCTGCGCCTCGCGCGCCACCACCAGTTTGTTGATGCCGGCGCGCTGCAATTCTTGTGCGCCGAATTGGAACTCGACGAATCCGACGACCGCAACCGACACGATGCTGGTGAGCAGCAGAACAACCATCAGCTTGGTCTTTATGCTGAGCCGCGACGCCAACCGTTGATACCGGGGCTCATTGTTTGGTGTCGTCACTGTCGACAGTGCCGGGTCCACTCGGCCGCTCCCTTCCCCGGTTGCCGGATGGTTCTCCACCCTAGGGGATACGCGACATCCCGCGTTCGCGAATGCCAAGCTGGAACCCATGGCGACGCGGGTGTGCGTGGTGGGCAGCGTGAACTCCGACTGCGTGTTCGCCGTCACCGCGCTCCCCCGCCCCGGCGACACCGTTGCGGCCTCCCCGCCCAGCACCCACCCGGGCGGAAAGGGCGCCAACCAGGCAGTGGCTGCGGCACGGGCGGCAGCGCTGGTGGAGTTCGTCGGTGCCGTCGGTGACGACAACGCCGGATCGCGGCTGCGGCGGCACCTGCAGGACAACGGCGTCGGAACGGACGGCCTCTCGACGGTGGCCGGCCCCAGTGGCTCGGCGGTCATCACGGTGGATCCGGCCGGCGAGAACACCGTCATGGTGGTCCCCGGGGCCAACGCGCACCTGAGCCTGGACTCGGTCCAGCGTGCCCTGATCTCGGGTTGCGACGTGTTGCTGATGCAGCTGGAGATTCCGGTCCCGGTAGCGCTGGAGGCCGCCACCCTTGCCCGCTCCACCGGCGCGACGGTCATGCTCAACGTGTCGCCGCCTGCCGCGGACCCGGCTGAGCTGGCCGGGCTGATCGACCTGACGGACGTGGCGGTGGTCAACGAATCCGAAGCCGCGCACGTCGGTCACCAGGTGCCGCACCTCGTGGTCACTCTCGGCTCACGCGGAGCGCACTATCGGGGCGACGGCGTAACCCGCAGAGTTCCTGCACCAGCGGTAGCTGCCATCGACACCACGGGTGCGGGCGACGTCTTCGCGGGCGTTCTGGCCGCCGGATGGGCGGGTGGTATCGACCATGCGTTACCACGCGCCACCGTGGCGGGGTCGTTGGCAACTCTGGTGGCCGGAGCGGGAAACTGTGCCCCGCGCATCGCGGCGATCGACGCCGCGCTGGCTGGCGTCACACCTGAACTGTGAACCCCAGATCGACATCGGAGGCCGCCTGCCCGCCCCGGATACCCCAGTTGTCGCGATCCGACTCGTGCAGGGTGATCATCACGTGGTCGCCTGGAATACCAAGTTCTGCAAGATTTTCAACGATGCCGGCGTAGAGCAGTCGCTTGGCCTCCACTGACCGGCCGGAGAAACAGTCGATGGAGACCAAGGTCCGGAACTCGGGCTGGGCGAGCTGTGCGGGCACCGCGAAGCGGTGCGGCTCATGCACCACCAACCGGACGTTCTTGTCCTTTGCCGGTATCTGGAAAGCGGTCACCAGAGCGCTGTGGACGGCGTCGATGATCGCGACTTCCTCGGCCTGCGAGTAGTGGCGGCGAACTTCGATCAAGACAGTGGGCATAGTCCTACCTTCTCAGAGCGTCGACCTCAGGCACTTGGCCTACTCGGGTGGAATGTCCCGTTCAATCTCGTCAAGCCAGATCCGCGCGGACATGTCCGATGGAGCCCGCCAGTCTCCCCGTGGCGACAGCGCACCCCCGTGTGACACCTTCGGCCCATTGGGCAGCGCGGACCGCTTGAACTGGCTGAACGAATAGAACCGCTGGGCAAAGACTTTCAGCCAGCGACGGATCTCCGCCAGGGTATAGGCCGTCCGTCCGTCCGCCGGGTAGCCCGGTGGCCAGGAGCCGGCTGCGGCGTCATGCCAGGCATGCCATGCCATGAATGCGATCTTGGCCGGCGCGAACCCGTGGCGTAGCACGGAAAACAGCGTGAAGTCCTGCAACGCATAGGGGCCGACGGTGTCCTCGCTGCGCTGGATCTCCTCACCCTCACCCACCGGAACCAGCTCAGGGCTGATCTCTGTGTTGAGCACAGATGCCAGCACGGCGCAGACGTCGGTGTCGAACTCACCGGAGTTGATCACCCAGCGAATCAGGTGCTGGATCAGGGTTTTGGGAACCCCACCATTGACGTTGTAGTGCGACATCTGATCGCCCACCCCGTAGGTGGACCACCCGAGGGCCAGTTCGGACAGGTCACCGGTGCCCAGCACGATGCCGCCGTGCTGGTTGGCGATCCGGAACAGGTAATCGGTACGCAGGCCGGCCTGGACGTTTTCGAACGTGACGTCATAGACGGCCTCACCCCGAGCGAAGGGATGTCCGAGTTCGGTCAACATCAACTTCGCAGTGTCACGGATGTCGATTTCAGCGAACGTCACCCCAAGCGCCTTGCTCAATGCGGCGGCATTGGCCTTGGTGTGGTCACCGGTGGCGAATCCGGGGAGCGTGAAAGCCAGAATGTCACTGCGCGGGCGGTTTTCCCGGTCCATGGCCCTGGCGGCGACGATCAGGGCGTGTGTGGAGTCGAGCCCACCGGATACCCCAAGGACCACCTTGGGGAAACTCAGTGCCCGCAGTCGCTGCTCTAGACCCGACACCTGAATGTTGTACGCCTCGTAGCAATCCTGCTGCAGCCGCTGCGGATTGGAAGGAACGAACGGGAACCGCTCGATCACGCGGCGAAGTCCGATATCCCCGGCCGGTGGTGACAGGCGGAATTCGACGGTGCGGAACTGCGCCGCCGCATCCCGATGCTGTCGGCGGTTGTCGTCGAAGGTGCCCATCCGCAGCCGCTCAGCGCGTAGCAATCCCAGATCGACGTCGGCTACCGACCTGCGTGCACCGGTGGGAAAACGCTCGGTCTCGGCCAGCAGTGTGCCGTTCTCCCAGATCATCGTCTGGCCATCCCAGGCCAGATCGGTGGTCGACTCGCCCTCGCCGGCGGCGGCATAGAGGTAGGCAGCCAGACAACGTGCCGACGCAGACCGGGCCAGCAGCGCGCGGTCCTCCGCCCGCCCGACGGTGATCGGACTGCCCGACAGATTGGCCAGCACCGTGGCTCCCGCCAGCGCCGCGCCTGCGCTGGGCGGAATAGGTACGAACATGTCCTCGCACACCTCGACGTGCAGGACCAGCCCGGGCAGGTCTGTCGCGGTAAACAACAGGTCTGGCCCGAATGGGACCTGCGCCCCGCCGATTCGCACCGCCGCATGCTCCCCGGTTCCGGCTGCCATCTGGCGGCTCTCGTAGAACTCCCGGTAGGTAGGCAGGTAGGACTTGGGGGCCACCCCGAGAATCCGCCCACGGTGGATGACCACGGCCGTGTTGTACACCCGGTGCCCGTGGCGCAGCGGCGCCCCTACCACCAACACCGGCAGCAGCGCCTCCGAGGCGGCGGCGAGCTCGACCAGTGCCGTTTCGACGGCATCGAGGAGGGTGTCCTGCAACAGAATGTCGTCGATGGAGTAGCCGGACAGCGTGAGCTCGGGAAAAACGGCGACCGCGACGCCGTCGTCGTGACACTCCCGGGCCAGCCGCAGTACCGACTCCGCGTTGGCGGCCGGGTCGGCGAGAGTGGTGCGGTGAGTGCACGCGGCGACCCGCGCGAACCCGTGACGGTAGGCGTTGAAGAAGTCCCCAGAAGCGTCCATTACCTGCCATTGTCGCCCGGCGGCTCGATTCCGGAGCACATACCCTGCGTCCCGCGTAAACAAACGCGCATTCTGGGCCCACAGGCACGCCGAAATCCGGCACTATGCTCGGGTGACACAGCAGCGGCTCACGCCGGACCAGCGCAATTCATTCCTCGCCGCAGTACTGGGCTGGTCGATGGATGCCTTCGACTACTTCATCGTGGTGTTCGTTTACGCCGACATCGCCAAGACCTTCGGCCATACCAAGACCGAGGTTGCGTTTCTCACCACTGCCACCCTGATGATGCGCCCGCTTGGCGCCCTGGTCTTCGGGCTGTGGGCCGACCGGGTCGGCAGGCGAATACCGTTGATGGTGAACGTGATCTTCTACTCGACGGTGGGTTTCTTGTGCGCCTTCGCGCCGACCTTCACCGTGCTGGTGATTCTGCGCCTGTTGTACGGGATCGGGATGGGCGGCGAGTGGGGGTTGGGCGCCGCGCTGGCCATGGAGAAGATCCCCGCCGAGCGCCGCGGGTTCTTCTCCGGGCTGCTACAGGAGGGATACCTGTTCGGCTACTTGGCCGCGACCGTCGCCTCGCTGTTGGTGAACGACGTGCTGGGGTTGTCCTGGCGCTGGTTGTTCGGACTCTCCATCCTGCCGGCCATGGTCAGCCTGCTCATCCGTTACCGCGTCACCGAGTCCGAGGTCTGGCAGGCCACCCAAGATCAGATGCGGTTGACCAGCACCAAGATTCGTGACGTGTTCACCGACGCGAAGGTGATCCGCAGGTTCTGTTACCTGGTGTTGCTGATGACGGCGTTCAACTGGATGAGCCACGGCACCCACGACATCTACCCGACCTTCTTGACCTCCGCTGACGGCGCGGGCCTGTCCCATGTCACGGCCAAGTGGATCGCGGTGATCTACAACATCGGCGGAATCATCGGTGGGCTGCTCTTCGGATCGCTGTCGCAGCGCCTGGGCCGGCGCTACGCGATCATCTGGGCCGCCCTGATGGGCCTGCCGATCGTGCCGCTGTTCGCGTTGTCGCGCACCGCCGGCATGCTGTGTCTTGGTTCGTTCTTGATCCAGGTCTGCGTACAGGGCGCCTGGGGCGTGATCCCGGCCCACCTGACCGAGATGTCACCGGACGCCATCCGCGGCTTCTACCCGGGGGTCACCTATCAGCTCGGCAACCTCTTCGCCGCGTTCAACCTGCCGATCCAAGAGCACCTGGCGGCCTCCCATGGCTACCCTTACGCCCTGGTCGTCACGGTGGTCCCGACGCTTCTCGCGGTCGTCGTGCTGACCGCAGTCGGCAAGGACGCCACGGGGCGGCACTTCGGTCAGCCCCTGGCACAGTCCCCCGGGTCAGAAGGTGCAGGGCAGGGCACGGATCCCGTGGATGAAGCTGCCCGCTAGGTATTCGGGCTCGCCGGCCTCGATCTGCGGCAACTCGCGCAGGAGTTCCCCGAACAGTGCGCGCAGCTGCGCACGCGCCACGTGGGTTCCCAGGCAGTAGTGCTGCCCGCCCCCACCGAAACCCAGGTGCGGGTTCGGGTCGCGACTCAGATCCAGACGGTCGGGTTGATCGAACACCTGCGTGTCCCAGTTCCCGGAGGCGTAGAACATCGCGACCTTGTCACCGGCCCGAATGGTCTGTCCGCCAAGCTCGTAATCGGTTGCGGCGGTGCGCCGGAACGTCATGACCGGCGTCGCGTAGCGGACGAACTCCTCGACTGAGGTCCCGATCCGGCGGTCGAAGTCGTCGACCAACCAGGCACGTTGCGCAGGGAAGTCGGTGAGTGCCCGCAAGGCGTGGCTGGCGGTCTGGCGGGTGGTGTCATTGCCCGCCACGGCCAGCAACACGAAATAGGCGGATACCTCGGCGTCAGTGAGCCGGTCACCGTCCACCTCGGCGTTGACCAGGCTGCTGAACAGGTCGTCACCGGGGTGCTCGCGGCGCTGGGCGGCCAATGCGCCGGCCACCTGATGCAGATACATGATGTTCTCGCCCATCACCGCCATCGGGTCACGTCCGTTGAGGTAGGCCGGATCGTTGGTCGACACCAGAGCGTCGGCGGCATGGGCCACCTGCGCGCGCTCGGAATCCGGCACGCCGACCATGTCGGCCAAGGTGCGTAGTGGCAGTTCCTTGGCGCAGTACTCGACGAAGTCGGCCCCGCTGCCGGCGGCTTTCAGTTCGGCGACGATCGCTGCGGCGTTGGACTTGATCGAGTCTTCGATGCGCCTGATCTGCCGGGGCGTGAAGGCCGCGGTGGCCAGTTTGCGCAGCTTCGTGTGCCGGGGCGGATCCATGGCCAGGAAGGACTGGGTGGTTTCCAGCATCTCCTGGGGAATGTTCTCGAACTGAACGCCTTTACCCGACAAGAACACCTCGTTGGTGCGGCTCACGGTGACGATGTCGGCGTGTCGGGTGACGGCCCAGTACCCGGGGTCGTCGGGATCGTTGAGCAGGGCATCTTCCACCGGTGGATGCCAGCTGACGGGCCGCTCGGAGCGCAGTGTCGCGAATGAGCGCTCCCGCTCGGCCGCGGTGCCGGACCAAAACGCACGCGAGGACAGGTCGACGGGGTCGTATCCGTGGATCGTGGCGGATGGAGCTGACATCTGACCTCCTGGTCTTATGACACCGATCACAGTCGGATCATCGCCGACAATAAATCTAGACAGTATGTCTAGTCAAGATGTTGCCTCAGCCAGTACGCTTGCCGACGTGGCCTCTGTGACCCGCAAGCCCCCTACGGGCCGCCAGGATCGGCGTGCCGAGATCGAGCGGCGCCTGCTCGACGCCACCGAGCGCCTGATGAGCGCGGGCGCCAGCTACACCGAGCTCAGCGTCGACCGCCTCGCCACCGAGGCCGGAATGTCGCGCGCCAGCTTCTACATCTACTTCGAGGACAAGGGCCATCTGCTGCGCCGGCTCGCCGGACAGGTATTCGGCGACCTGGCCAGTAGTGGCCAGCGATGGTGGGGTGTGGCGCAGCGCCGGGACCCCGACGATGTCCGCGCTGCGATGACCGCCATCATCGCCAGCTATCGACAGCACCAGCCGCTGTTGGTCGCCCTGAGCGAGATGGCCGGCTACGACCCCCAGGTGGCAGCCACTTACCGGGAGCTTCTGGCCGCCATCGCGGGCCGGGCGGCGCAGGTCATCGAAGACGGTCAGGATGACGGTTCCATTCGCCGCGAGTTGCCCGCGGCCACCACCGCCAGTGCGCTGACCTGGATGGTGGAAAGGGCTTGCTATCAGAACCTGCCGAATCATGGCCCCGACTACGACTCCGAGCTCGCGACCGCGTTGACCGAAGTCGTGTGGGGGGCGCTCTACCTCACACCCGCCAAGTAAACCGGTCCAGACACTATGGCGCGGTCGGCCCGCCCCAGGCCGAGCGGTCATAAGAGTTCTCGATAATGCGACGGCGCCGCCTCAGCCGGGCGGGAAGCAATCTGCTCATCGTGCAGGCTGGGGGCACGCGCGTCGGCGAGAAGACATAGCTGACATTGCCGCGACTCACCCGAATGTTGTCGGTGCTGCCGATATCGACCCTGAAGTAGTTGTTGTGGATCAGCACCAGGCCCAGCAGGGCATTTCGAACAGCCAGCGAATCGACCCGCGCTGCAGGACGATTCGGGAAATCTGCCATGCCGTCGTACTGACGGCACAGGTCGGTCACCGCAAACGGGGTATTCGCCGGTACTCCGACGCCGCCATAGTCCGGCAGTCGCATGAAGGTCACCAGCGTGGGGTCGGCCCGATAGATGCCGTGAAACGGCTGTTCAGGGTTGGCCAGCAGCAGAAACGACACCTTGTCGACCGGAACCGCCGACGTCGGCCCCCACTCACGGAGCCACTTGCAGGCAACTTGCGAGCCCATGCTCACGCCGTAGACCAACACCTCGTCGGCGTCCGGCGAGTCGGCGAAGTGCGCGACCAGCATGTCGTCGAGTGCCTGTGCGCCGCGCCGAACCGCCTCCACCGCAGGGACGTAGCGCAGACCGGCGAAGTAGGTATTCGGGTACTTGACGTTGCGAACCGTACTGCCTCTGGTGACCGCGCCGCGGCACATGAACCGGAGAAACCCGCTCCACCCGGCCCCGTCGATGGTGAATACGGTGCCCATGTCGGCTGGTACTAGACCGCGACCAGATCGTCGGCGTGGACGACCGGGCGGCGGGCGTCCGGCGCCAGCTCCGCGGTGGACCGGCCGATCATTGCGTCCAACTCCGTCGCGTCATAGCCGACAACGCCGCGTGCCACCACAGAACCGTGCGGGTCGCACAGCTCCACCACGTCGCCGCCGGAGAACCGGCCTGCGACAGCGGTGATCCCGGCGGGCAACAGGGAGCCACGCCGGGTCAGCACCGCCTCCACCGCACCGGCGTCCAGCGTCAGCACCCCAACCGCATCCGCGGCGTGACGCACCCAGAACCTGCGTGCCGACAACCGTTGCGCCCGAGGCGAAAAGACCGTTCCCACCGACGCGTCGGAGAGTGCCTCAGCCGCGTCGGTGGCGGCGGCCAGCAACACCGGGACTCCGGCATCCGCCGCCAGCAACGCCGACGAGAGCTTCGACACCATCCCACCGGTGCCCAGGTGACTGCCTTCGCTGGCTACTACGTCAGCGAGATCATCCGGCCCAGACACTTCGGAGACCAGGCGGGCGGGGCCCTTGCGCGGGTCGGAGTCATAGAGACCGTCGATGTCGGAGAGCAACACCAGCGCGTCGGCGCCCACCAGATGCGCCACCAGCGCCGAGAGCCGGTCATTGTCACCGAACCGAATCTCGTTGGTGGCCACCGTGTCGTTCTCGTTGACGATAGCTACGGCGTGCAGGGCACGCAGCCGGTCCAGGGTGCGAGCGGCATTGGTGTGCGACACCCGCATGGCGACATCCTGGGCGGTGAGCAGCACCTGGCCGACGGTGCGGCCGAATCCCCCGAAGGCGGAACTCCACGCGTTGACCAACGCCACCTGGCCCACACTGGCGGCGGCTTGTTTGGTGGCCAGATCCGTTGGCCGCCTTGACAAGCCAAGCGGCTCCAGGCCGGCCGCGATAGCGCCCGAGGACACGATCGTCACGTCCGAACCGGCCTTCATCCGGGCTTCGATCGCCTCAGCCAGCCCGGCCAGCCGCGCGGCATCGAGCATGCCGATCTCCGTGGTCAGGGCGGTGGTTCCGATCTTGACCACGACACTGCGCGCGGTGCGAATCGCTTCGCGTGCCGCGGATTGACCGTGGCTCACGACTCCTCCGGCTGCTCACGACGCTGCTTGCGTGCAACCTTACGTTCCGCGGCGCCCACTCGATCCGTGCGCTCCAACCGTGTGTCGGTTCCCCGGCCGGACAACGTGATGTCCACCCCGGCGAGCGTGGCGGGCTCCCAGTCGAACGTCATCTCCCCGATGGTCACCGCACAGCCCGGCTTGGCACCCCGCTTGAGCAGTTCGTCCTCGACCCCGAGCCGGGCCAGCCGGTCACCCAGGTAGCCGACCGCCTCGTCGTTATCGAAGTTGGTCTGATGCACCCAACGCTCGGGCTGTGTGCCGCGCACAAGAAAGCCGCCCTCGCCGTCGGCTTCCACGGTGAACCCGGTATCGCCGGCGCGCACGGGGCGGATCACCGGCCGGCGCGCCACCGGCTCCGGCTGCGCCGCACGATACGCCGACACCATCTCGGCCAGCGCAAACGTCAACGGCCGCAAGCCGGCACGGCTCACCGTCGAGACCATGAACACCGGCCAGCCGTACTGGTCGGCGATGTCGTCGCGGACGAACTCCGCCATCTCCAGCGCCTCGGGCACGTCGATCTTGTTGAGCACCACTGCCCTTGGCCGGTCCACCAGGTCACCGAGGGCCGAATCCCCTTGCATGGTGGGGGTATAGGCAGCCAGTTCGGCTTCGATCGCTTCGATATCGGAGAGGGGGTCGCGACCAGGTTCGGCGGTCGCACAGTCCACGATGTGGACCAGCACCGCGCACCGTTCGATGTGCCGGAGAAACTCCAATCCCAGTCCACGCCCGGTCGAGGCGCCTGGGATGAGGCCGGGCACGTCTGCCGCGGTGAAAGTGCTGTCGCCGGCCGAGACCACGCCCAGGTTCGGTGCCAGCGTGGTGAACGGATAGTCGGCGATCTTGGGTTTGGCTGCCGAGATCACCGACACCAGTGCGGATTTGCCCGCGGAGGGGAATCCGATCAGCCCGACGTCGGCGACAGTCTTGAGTTCCAGGGTGAGGTCGCGGGTCTCGCCCTTCTCCCCCAGCAACGCAAAGCCGGGCGCCTTTCGGGCGCGCGACACCAGGGCCGCGTTGCCCAAGCCGCCTCGCCCACCGGCGGCTGCTTCGAACCGGGCACCGGTCCCAACCAGGTCGGCCAGCAGTCGACCGTGCTCGTCGAGCACAACGGTGCCGTCGGGAACCTTGATCTCCAGGTCGGCGCCGAAAGCGCCGTCCTTGTTGTTGCCCTGGCCCTGCTTGCCGGATGCCGCGTCGATGTGCGGCCGAAAGTGAAAGTCCAGCAGGGTGTGCACCTGGGGATCCACGACCAGCACGACGCTGCCGCCGCGCCCACCGTTACCCCCGTCGGGGCCACCGAGCGGTTTGAACTTCTCCCGGTGAATAGAGGCGCAGCCGTTGCCCCCGTCGCCGGCCCGCACATGGATGACAACGCGGTCGACGAACCGGGACATGGCGTTACTACCTATCCGGCGCCCTACGGCGCCCAGTTACGCCGGCGACTAGTCGCGGGCGACAGGCACGATGTTGATGAGTTTGCGGCCGCGCTTCACACCGAACTCAACCGAACCGGGTGCCGTGGCGAACAGGGTGTCGTCGCCGCCGCGCCCGACGTTGACGCCGGGGTGGAAGTGGGTGCCGCGCTGGCGGACCAAGATCTCGCCGGCCTTGACGACCTGGCCGCCGAATCGCTTGACGCCGAGTCGCTGGGCGTTTGAGTCGCGCCCGTTACGTGAGCTGGAAGCGCCCTTCTTGTGTGCCATCTCGCTGCCTCCTGCTGCTACTTGATTCCGGTGACCTTGAGCACGGTCAGCTGCTGACGGTGACCCTGCCGCTTGTGGTAGCCGGTCTTGTTCTTGAACTTGTGGATGCGGATCTTGGGGCCCTTGGTGTGCTCGAGCACCTCGCCGGTGACCGCGACCTTCGCCAGCTTGGCGGCGTCGGTGGTGACGGTGGCACCGTCCACGACCAGCGCGACCGGCAGCGAGACCGACGATCCCGGCTCGGACTCGATCTTCTCAACCTTAAGCACGTCGCCAACGGCTACCTTGTACTGCTTGCCGCCGGTTTTGACGATTGCGTACGTCGCCATCGTTGGTTTCTACCTCTGCTTCTCAGGCGCGCACGCCATCGGGACTTGCGCAGGTGTCTGGGGTTCTGTCCGCCGAGCTGTGGTTATTCCCGCCTGGCGACAACTGGTCAAGGGTACGTGACCAGCAGCTAAGGGGTCAAACCGGCCCGCCTTAGATCGGAGGTCCGGCAGGCCGGGCCGCCGCGCGCCGCCGCCGCGGACGCTCGACCAGCGCAACAGGCGCTTCGGGCTCCTCGACATCGTCGGCTTCGTCGATGACGTCCAGGTCTTCGTCGTCGTCGTCGGTGTCGTCGTCATCGTCGGTGTCGTCGTCATCGTCGGTGTCGTCGTCATCGTCGGTGTCATCGTCATCGTCGGTGTCATCGTCATCGTCGGTGTCATCGTCGTCGTCATCGTCATCGTCATCGTCATCGTCATCGTCATCGTCATCGTCATCGTCATCGAGATCGACATCTTCGACGTCGTCATCGTCATCGTCGTCATCGTCGTCCTCGTCGAGATCGACTTCTTCGACGTCGTCGTCATCGTCATCGTCATCGTCGTCGTCGGTGTCGTCATCGTCGACGACCTCGTCGTCAGCGTCCCCATCCGAGTCCGCACGGTCCTCATCGGTCGCGTCGGATTCCAGGTCGTCCTCGCCGACCTCGTCGGCGCCTTCGGCCTCCTCGGTGCCGTCGGCGCTCCGATCGGTGAGGACCACCACCTGCTCGTCGGCGTCGGGCGCAGTCTCGTGCTCATCGTCCTCGTCGTGCCGGTCGCTGGCCGCGGCCATCGCCTTGAACATCGGATGGTCACCCGGAGTGTGCACCGGAACCTTGACGACCGCCGGCTCATCGACCTTCGGCTTTTTCGAGCGCTTGCTGCGACGGCTGGTAGTGCTGCCACCCGGCTCGGACTTGCGGCCCGGCCCAGCCGAATCCACCGGGTCGGCATGCAGCACGATGCCACGCCCGGCGCAGTGCTGACACGACGTCGAAAAAGCTTCGATCAGCCCCGTGCCCAATCGCTTACGGGTCAGCTGCACCAGCCCCAGGGACGTCACCTCAGAGACCTGATGACGCGTCCGGTCCCGGCCCAGCGCCTCGGTCAACCGGCGCAGCACCAGGTCTCGGTTGGACTCCAACACCATGTCGATGAAGTCGATGACGATGATCCCGCCGATGTCGCGGAGCCGAAGCTGCCGCACGATCTCCTCGGCGGCCTCCAAGTTGTTCTTGGTCACCGTCTCCTCGAGGTTGCCCCCGGACCCGGTGAACTTGCCGGTGTTGACGTCGACCACCGTCATCGCCTCGGTCCGGTCGATGACCAGCGTTCCGCCAGAGGGCAGCCAGACCTTGCGGTCGAGTGCCTTGGCGAGCTGCTCGTCGATGCGGTGCACGGCGAACACGTCGGGACCGGCTTGGCCGTCCGGACCGGTGGGCGACTGGTAGCGGGTCAGCTTCGACACCAGTTCGGGCGCCACCGAGCCCACGTACTCGTTGATCGTGGCCCAGGCGTCGTCGCCGGAGACCACCAGCTCGGAGAAGTCCTCGTTGAAGAGGTCCCGAATCACCTTCACCAACACATCGGGCTCTTCGTAGAGCGCTACCGCGGCACCGGCCGCTTTGCCCTTGGTCTCGACCGCGGTGGCCTCGATCTGGCTCCAGCGTTCCTGGAGTCGCTCCACGTCGGTCCGGATGTCTTCTTCTTTGACGCCCTCCGAAGCGGTGCGAATGATCACACCGGCGTTGGCGGGAACCACCTCGCGCAGGATCTCCTTGAGTCGCTGACGCTCGGTGTCCGGCAGCTTGCGGCTGATTCCCGTGGAGGACGCACCCGGCACGTAGACCAAGTAGCGGCCGGCCAGCGACACCTGGGTGGTGAGCCGGGCACCCTTGTGACCGATCGGATCTTTACTGACCTGTACGACGACGTAGTCGCCCGGCTTGAGGGCCTGCTCGATCTTGCGGTTGGCGCCGCCAAGCCCGGCCGCTTCCCAGTTCACCTCACCGGCGTAGAGGACGCCGTTGCGGCCCCGCCCGATGTCGACAAAGGCCGCTTCCATGGACGGCAGCACGTTCTGCACCACGCCCAGGTAGACATTGCCCACCAGCGAGGTCGACGCGGCGGACGTGACGAAGTGCTCGACCATCACGCCGTCTTCGAGCACGGCGATCTGGGTATAGCGGGCACCCTGGTGCGGCGGCTCGGTCCGGACGCGATCACGGACCACCATCCGGCGTTCCACGGCCTCTCGGCGGGCCAGGAACTCCGCTTCGCTCAGGATCGGCGGGCGACGGCGGCCGGCGTCGCGGCCGTCGCGGCGGCGCTGCCGCTTGGCCTCCAGCCGGGTCGAGCCGGTGATGCCCTGGATCTCGTCGTCACCGGTCCCCCGGTCACCCTTGGCGGATCGGTTGGTCTTGGCCCGCGGGGCCCGCTCGTGCACGACGGTGTTGGGCGGGTCATCCGACGCGGCGGTGTCATCGTCCTCGCCGGTCCCGGCCTTGCGCCGACGACGCCGCCGACGACGCCGGTTGCCTGCGTCTTCACCCGAGCCACTGTCCTCGTCGCCGCTGTCCTCGGCGTCCCCGGCTTCTTCCGGTTCCGCGGCGACATCGTCGTCCTCGGTCTCGTCCTCGGAGTCCGCAACATCGTCGGATGCTGACCCTTCGGAGCCGCGGCCGCGGCCCCGGCCGCGGCGACCACGGCGGCGGCGCCGGTTGGCGGGCCGGTCACCATCGTCGGCGTCGGAGTCAACGTCGGCCTCAGCCTCGGCACTGCCGGGCTCGTCGTCATCGTCATCGTCATCGGCGACGTCGTCCTCGGCGGCGCGAACCACCGCGCGGTCAAGAGCTACCGGCTGCGGTGCGACGAACAGCGGCATGTAGTCGGCCCGAGTGGCGACCGGTTCCGGGGCGGTCTCCAGCAGCAGCCGGGACTCGGGCTCGTCGGGAATCTCGTCGGCTTCCTCGGCCGAGCCCGCCTCCTGGAACAGCCCCCCGACAGCGGGCTCCCCGGTTGCACCCAAAAGGTCGCGAACCCGAACCGCCTCGACGCGGTCCACACTGGAATGGGCGCTGCGAGTCCGGCCATCGAGCTCGGTCAGCGCATCCAGAACCCGTCGGCTTGTGGTGCCCAGGACCCGTGCCAGGGAATGGACCCGCAGTCGTTCGGGCAACTCCTGAGGCTCGGCGGCAACTGCTGCTCGTTCCGACTCAGGGCCTTTGAACTCAGGGCCTTCGAAGCCTTTGAAAAGAGAAGGGTCTTCCACGTAAGTCTCCTCAAGCCCCCGGGCGCGTCGTTACGACGCGGCCACTCGAGGACTTCTCGTTATGGGCCCGGATCGCTTCTCCGGGCTTGTAGTGGTCTCGCTCCGAGGGGCTCGGGTTGAACCGACTCGGTGCCTGGCTGAATGAGGCCCAGCGATCGGCGCCGCATCACAGATCGCGATCGTCGCACTCGCCGAAGTCTTCATTCGGGTGTCGGAAACCGATCCGGTGACGTTCACCCGTTAGTCAGTATCCCACACAATCCACAGCAGCCGGACGAAAGGCGCTAACCCGGCGTCAGGCCAGGGTCATCGGCGACGTCTGCACCGAGGGCTTCAAGTCGGGAAACCACAGCGCGATCTCGCGCTCGGCCGACTCCGGCGAGTCCGAGCCGTGCACCAAGTTGAATTGGGTCTCCAAGCCGAAATCGCCGCGAATGGTCCCCGGGGTGGCCTTGGCCACCGGGTCGGTTCCACCGGCGAGCTGCCGGAACGCCTCGATCGCGCGCGGGCCCTCCACCACGGCAGCGACCACCGGGCCCGAGGTGATGAAGTCCAGCAAAGAGGCGAAGAACGCCTTGCCGTCGTGCTCGGCGTAGTGCTGCCGGGCCACCGCCTGTTGCACGGGCCGCAGTTCCAGGGCCGCCAACGTCAGGCCCTTCTTCTCGATCCGGTTGATGATCTCGCCCACCAACCGACGGTTTACGCCGTCCGGCTTGATCAGTACCAACGTCCGCTCAGTCATGACGCGTCGCTCCTGTCCCGTTGCTCCGCCCGGCATCGTCGCCGGCGGCACGGGCGACAGCGTACCGGCCTAGGCGCAGGCCCCCTTCACGAGCGTCGCAAGACCACGGCACGGAAGTAAGCGATGAGCACCCACACCGCGGTGAACACCAAGCCCATCACCCCCACACCGGGATAGACCACGAACCCGGCCACCAGCACCGACTGCACGGCCAGATTGGCCCAAATCGCCCAGGTCCGGCCCTGGACTCCCGCGAGCAGCAGCAGCACCAGGGCCAGGCCGATCAGATACGTCAGCGAGAACGGCGTCAGACCGCCCCCCACGACGCTGACCACCGGCAGCGCCAACAGCACCGTAATGGCCTCCAATATCAGCGTGGCGGCCATCACGCCGCGAAAACCACGCCAGGGATCAGGTGCGGCTGATTGTTCAGTCATTCCGGGTCCTTCCCGAACAGGGATCGAGCGGCCCCGGCGGTGACCACCGATCCGGTGATCACGATTCCAGCTCCCGAGGCTTCCCCCTCAGAATCGAATTCATCGACCAGGGCGGTCGCCGCGTCGATCGCGTCTTCCAGCGTCTCCGTGGTGACCACCCGATCGTCACCGAACCACCGCGCCGCTGCCACGGTGAGCATCTCGACATCCAGGGCCCGAGGAGAACCGTTGTGGGTCACAACAATTCGATCGAAAGCCGGCTCCAACGCCGCCAGAATTCCGTCCACGTCCTTATCGCCCATCACACTGACGATCCCGACCAGATAGCGGAAGTCGAAGTCCTCGGCCAAGGCCTGGGCCAGCACGGCGGCACCGGCCGGATTGTGCGCGGCGTCGATGAAGACCGTAGGCGAACTACGCATTCGCTCCAGCCGTCCGGGGCTGCGCACCGCGGCGAAGCCCGCCCGAACGGTGTCGAGGTCGAGCTGACGTTCAGCACCCGCGCCGAAGAATGCCTCCACCGCAGCCAGCGCCAGCACCGCATTGTGCGCCTGGTGCTCACCGTGCAGAGGCAGGAAGATGTCGGTATACACCCCGCCCAAGCCCTGCAGTTCCAGCAGCTGCCCGCCGACCGCGAGTTGGCGGCTACGCACCGCGAACTCTGAGTTCTCCCGAGCCACCGCGGCGTCGGCCCGGACGGACTGCGCCAGCAACACCTCCATGACCTCCGGCACCTGGCGGGCGATCACGGCCACGGTGTCGACCAGATCATCCGACGATCGATGGATGATTCCGGCCTTCTCCGCCGCGATCCCGGCGAGGTCGTCGCCGAGGTAGTCGACGTGGTCCATTCCGATCGGGGTGATCACCGCCACCGGCGCGCCGACGACATTGGTGGCGTCCCAGCGGCCGCCCATGCCGACCTCCACCACACCAACATCGACCGGGGCGTCGGCGAATGCCGCGAACGCCATGCCGGTGAGCACCTCGAATTTGCTCATGGCCGGCCCGCCGTCGGCCTGCGAGGACGCATCGACCATCTGCACGAAGGGCTCGATCTCGGCGTAGGTCTCCACGTAGCGTGCCGGGCTGATCGGCTGGCCATCGATGGCGATGCGTTCCACCGCCGACTGCAGATGCGGGCTGGTGGTCCGCCCCGTACGACGGCTGAAGGCCATCAGGAGCGCGTCGATCATCCGAACCACCGAGGTCTTGCCGTTGGTGCCGGCGACGTGGATGGAGGGATAGCTGCGCTGCGGGGAGCCGAGCAGTTCCAGCAGGGCGTTGATCCGGGTCAGGCTCGGTTCGATCGTGGTCTCGCCCCAACGCTGATCGAGCAAGTGCTCAACCTGCAGCAGTGCCGCGATCTCGTCGGGGGTGGGCTCCGTGGTTCCGATCGGATGATCGGTCACGTCAGGCCCGCCAGACGCGCAGTGATCCGCTCCACCTCGTCGTTGGCCAGCTGCTGGCGACCGCGGATCTTCTCGACCACCGCGTCCGGCGCCTTGGCCAGGAACGCCTCATTGCCCAGCTTCGCCGAGGTGGCCTCGAGCTCCTTGTGTGCGGCGGCCAGATCCTTCTCCAGCCGCCGACGCTCAGCGGCGACGTCGACGGTGCCGGAGGTGTCCAGTTCGACGACCACGGTGCTCGTCTTCGCACCGGCGCCCAGCCTGACCTCGACAGTGGCCGACGGCGTGAATCCGTCACCGGGCTCGGTCAGCCAGGCCTGCGAGGCCACCGACGCTACCTGGGTGGCCAGGTCGGCCTCCTCGATGCCGGTCAGCCGGGCCGGAACCTTCTGCCGGTCGCGCAGTCCCTGGTCGCTGCGGAATCGGCGCACCTCGGTCACCAGCTTCTGCATGTCGGTGATCCGTTGCACGGCAACCTGGTCGAACGCGAGCTCCGAGGCCGTCGGCCAATCCGCGATCACCAGCGACTCGGCGCCGGTGAGTTCCTGCCACAGCGTTTCGGTGACAAATGGGATCACCGGGTGAAGCAGTCGCAACAGGTTGTCGAGCACCGCCGCCAGAACCGCGGTCGTGTGCGTAATCCCCTGCCCCAGCTGGGTTTTAGCCAACTCGACATACCAGTCACAGAACTCGTCCCAGGCGAAGTGGTACAGCGACTCGCAGGCCCGCCCGAATTCATAACCATCGAACGCCGAATCCACTTCGGCGCGAACCTCTTCCAGGCGCCCCAGGATCCACCGGTCGGCGTCGGTCAGCTCCGCGGCCGCGGGAAGCGGCGCCAGGGCGGCGCCGTTCATCAGCGCGAATCGGGTCGCGTTGAACAGCTTGGTTACGAAGTTGCGCGACGCCCGAGCGTGGTCCTCCCCGATCGAGAGGTCACTGCCGGGGCTGGCACCGCGGGCCAGGGTGAACCGCAGGGCGTCGGCGCCGAACGTCTCAACCCAATCCAGCGGATCGATGCCGTTGCCCTTGGACTTGCTCATCTTGCGGCCGTGCTCGTCGCGAATCAGGCCGTGCAGAAACACATTCTGGAACGGAACTTTGCCGTTGGGCAGCACGTCATCGCCACCGACGAAGGTGCCGAACATCATCATCCGCGCCACCCAGAAGAACAGGATGTCGTAGCCGGTCACCAGAACGCTGGTCGGATAGAACTTCTCCAACTCCGGGGTGGCGTCCGGCCAGCCCATCGTGGAGAACGGCCACAACCCCGAGGAGAACCAGGTGTCCAGCACGTCGGGGTCCTGCTCCCAGCCTTCCGGCGGGGTCTCGTCCGGGCCGACGCAGACCTTCTCGCCATTGGGCCCGTGCCAGATCGGGATGCGGTGCCCCCACCAGAGCTGCCGAGAGATGCACCAGTCGTGCATGTCGTCGACCCAGGCGAACCAGCGCGGTTCCAGACTCTTGGGGTGGATCACCGTGTCGCCGTCGCGGACGGCGTCACCGGCGGCCTTGGCCAGCGAAGAGACGTCGACCCACCACTGCATGGACAGCCGCGGCTCAATGACCTCGCCGCTGCGCTCGGAATGCCCGACACTGTGCAGGTAGGGCCGCTTCTCGGCGACGATGCGACCTTGCGCCGCCAACGCTTCGCGCACCGCGACCCGGGCCTCGAAACGGTCCATGCCGTCGAACTGTGTTCCGGTTCCGGTGATCCGTGCACGTTCGTCCAAGATCGTTGGCATGTCCAGCTGGTGCCGCATCCCGATCTCAAAGTCGTTGGGGTCGTGAGCGGGGGTGACCTTGACCGCCCCGGTGCCGAATTCGGGATCGACGTGAGCGTCGGCGACTACCGCGATCTCGCGGTCCAAGAACGGGTGCGGCAGTGAGCTGCCCACCAGGCCTCGGTACCGGTCGTCGTCGGGATGTACCGCGATCGCGGTGTCACCGAGCATGGTCTCCAGCCGGGTGGTGGCCACCACAATGTGCGGCTCTGCGTCATCGAGCGAGCCGTATCGGAACGACACCAACTCACCCTCAATGTCTTCGTACTTCACCTCGAGGTCGCTGATCGCGGTCTGAAGCACCGGCGACCAGTTGACCAACCGTTCAGCCTGGTAAATCAGCCCGGCGTCGTAGAGCCGCTTGAAGATCGTGCGCACGGCCCGCGACAGGCCGTCGTCCATGGTGAATCGTTCGCGACTCCAGTCCACGCCGTCGCCGAGCCGGCGCATCTGGCCACCGATGGTGCCGCCGGACTCCCGCTTCCAGTCCCACACCTTGTCGATGAACAGCTCGCGGCCGAAGTCTTCCTTGGTCTTGCCATCGGCGGCCAGCTGGCGTTCCACCACGCTCTGCGTGGCGATGCCGGCGTGGTCCATGCCCGGCAGCCACAACACCTCATAGCCCTGCATCCGCTTACGACGGGTCAGCACGTCCATCAGGGTGTGGTCCATGGCGTGGCCCATGTGCAGGCTGCCGGTGACGTTCGGCGGCGGCAGCACGATCGAATAGCCCGGCTTGTCGCTGGTGGGGTCCGCGGTGAAATAGCCGGCATCGACCCAACGCTGGTAGATCGCGTCCTCGACCGCACCCGGCTCCCAAGACTTGGGCAGGTGATCGGTGTTGGCGGCGTTGGAAGTGTCAGTCACCGGTCAATTCTAGGAATGACGGGTACGTCCTGCGTGACCGGCTTACTCGGCCCCCGAATCGGCACCGACAAGAGCCTGCCGCCGTTCCATACTCGCAGTTCACCGCGGGCGTTCGCCGTGCCGACACGTGACCGCCGGGTCAGCGAACCGGTGGACAGCTGCGGTGTGCGACAGATACAAGTTGAGCTGTGAACGCCGAAGAACCGACCCGAGAATCCGCCTCTGCACCGGCCCGTCAGGAGTTCGCGGAGCAACTCGCATGGTCAACCGACGCCGCGGTACCCGAGCTGGTCGAGCGCCGGCCGCTGGGCCGGCCGCTGCGCTGGTTCCTGACCAGTGTCGGCGTCGTCGGTATCGCTGTCGGCGCGTTCTTGGCCGGTCACGCCGGCCGGCCCGCGACAACCCTCACCTCAGTCACGACCGTCACCGAGACGGCCACGCCGGCACCCGAACCGGCGATCGGCGGAGCTCCACTCGGGATCGACGCGCACTATCTGCAGTTGCTCGCCCAGCACAACATCACCTCGCACAACGCCTCGGACACGATCCGTGGCGCTTACCAGATGTGCGCAGACCTGGCCAGCGGCAAGACCCCCGAGCAGGTCGCCGACGGGCTGACGCCGCCAAGCAGCGGCCGGTCCGGACATGTAGCTACCCGCAACGACATGATGGGCTACGTGATGCTCACCACCGGGGTCTACTGCCCCCAATACGCGCAATAGGCTGGTGCAGGCAGGGTGAGGCTCGCCCCGAGACGAGCCCCTCCCCTGCGCTGACGGAGTAGTTACTACTTCTTCCCGCCGAGCAGACCGCCGAGGATGTCGCCGATCGCGCCGCCGGTCTTGCCGCCGATCATGTTGCCCAGGATGCTGCCCATCGACTGGTTCTTGGGGGCACTGCCACCGGCCATACCGCCCAGAATGCTGCCCAGAACGTCGCCGAGGCCGCCGCCGGAAGCCTGTTCCTGGGCCGGCTCGGCCTTCTGGCCGGTCAGTTGCTTGCCGATGTAGGCCAGCACGATCGGCGCGATGATCGGCAGCAGCTTCTGCAGCAGATCGTTGTTGCCGGCACCGGCGCCCGACAGCGCCGACGCGACCTGGCTGGTGTCATTGCCGCCGAAGATGGTGGAGATCACCTGCTGTCCTTCGGACTGGCTGGCACCCAGGGCGTTGTCCAACAGCCCAGCGGCCGCGAAGGTGGCGGCAGAGTTGACGATGCTGTCGGCTTGACCCGGGTCTTGGGCGTTCTGGCTCAACCCACCGACAAGTACCGGCACCAGGGTGCGAATGGTGCTGTCGACTTCACTCGAGTCGGCGCCGAGCTGGTTGGCGATGTCTTGGATGGGGATCTGAGCGAAGAGATCGTCGAGGCCGGCCATGAGTGATACCACCTTCTTTGCTGGGTGCTGCTAGGGGCAGCGGTCGAAAACGACACTAGCCGAAAGATCTGTGACCGGCACCGGCGAATTTCGCCACGGTCAGTGCAGCCGGGTGACCTCGAGTGTCACGCCCGCCGCAGGCAGCCTGGCCAGCAGTACGTCGCCCATCGCGGCCGCCGGAGTGAGCACACCGTAGCGATCGGGCAGGGCGTCTCGGTCCAGCGCCAGCGCCAGCGCGCTCTCGCCCAGAAGCACCGAGGTGGCTTGATAGCCGGGGTCACCCTGCTGCGCCATCTCCACGCGGTAGCGTGCTCCGCCGCTCGTCGTGGTGTAGGTCTCGATGCGGTAGTAGCCGTTCTCGCGGCGGCTTTGGCTGGGTCCGGTTCCCGGTTTAGGCAAGATCCGTTCGAGTAGCGCGGGCGGCACCAGCCGCACGAGGTGCCCCCCGACGGCGAAGCTCGCCTTGCTCAACCCGGTCGCCAACCCGGCCAGAGCAGGTGCGGCGGCTGACGAGCCGCAGCTCAGGTGCTCGGCGTAGCGGAAACGGCGACCGTAGGCCCAGCCCAGCAGGCCGTTGCTACGGCGCACGATCCGGGTGTTGACGGGCGCCATAGCGAAACCGGCCGTCCAGATGCCGTCCAGTTCCGCCGCGATATCGCCGCCCCGCCGCCAGGACAGATCGGGCTCGGAACCCAAACGAGGTTCGGCGCGCCGATCGGAGCTCAGTGTGTGGGGATCGCGAAGCTGTCGCTGAGCCTGCGGGTCTCCGGCGGTAGTGCCCAGGAACTCCACCATCGAGGCGAGCGTGCCACCGGATGCCCCGCCGGAGGCTCCCCGCACCACAAGGTCGGTGTCGAGCAACTCGCCCGTGCCGTCATCGTGGGCCGCCCGATACAGGGCATACACGCTGATGTCCGACGGGATGGAGTCGAAGCCGCAGCCATGCACGATCCGGGCCTGGCTGGCGGCGGCCTGCTCGTGGTAGCGGTCGATGCTCTCCCGCACGAACAGCGTCTCCCCGGTGAGGTCGACGTAATCGGTGCCGGCCGCGGCGCAGGCTGCCACCAAGGGCATGCCATAGCGGGTGTAGGGGCCGACGGTGGTGATGACTACTCGGGTACGGGCCGCCATCGCATCCAGCGTGGCGGGTTGGTCTGCCTCGGCTACCACGATCGGCCAATCTCGGGCGGCAGCGCCGAGTTGGTCGCGGACCGCGCGCAACCGCGCCGCAGACCGGCCCGCCAATCCGATTCGGGCGCCGCCGCCGGCCCGAGCCAGGTACTGAGCGGTCAGCTTCCCCGCGAATCCGGTGACGCCATAGAGGATGACGTCGAGCTCACGTGAGGTGTCGGACACCTGCCCGACGCTACTCGGCGGCTGAGACTCGTTTCGATGACGACGGTGCCGGGCTGCTCGCCCGGCACCGTCGTCCTAGAACTGGGGTGATGGTCAGCCGCGACGGCCGCACACCGGCCAGGCGCCGATGCCCTGGCTGCGCAGAACGTTCTCGGCAACCCGGATCTGCTCGGAACGGCTGGCGTTGTGCGGCATGCCGCTGCCACCGTTGGCGCGCCAGGTTCCCGAGTTGAACTGCAGGCCGCCGTAGTAGCCGTTGCCGGTGTTGATCGACCAGTTGCCGCCCGACTCGCAGGCCGCGATGGCGTCCCAGTTGACGCTGTCAGCTCTGGCGGTGGCCTCGGACAGCGCGATCGCGCCGGTGACGAGGGCGCCGGCGACCGCCGCCAAGGTGAGGGGCTTGCGGACGTTCTTCAACATCGTTCCTTTCGCAGCGCGCGCGCCGAATGCGCCCACAGCTGTGGGTCGGCATGCCTGGGTTCCAGGCGGGGAATGGTCTTCGAGGCGTGCCGTCTAGGTCAGGCACGACAGCGGGGGCAGGTGTGCCCGCCGGGGTGACACCCAGCACCGCGGTGGCGTTTGAGGGGCCGCCCGCGGCCCCGCTCACACGCGGTTCCGTCGATTCAATTTGTTTGCCCTGTATTAGGGCGAATGGAACTTACGAAACATTCATACGACAAGTCCAACCGCATGGCGTGAATATCTCGTCCAGATAACGAAACAATCACGTTGCCGCAGAGTTTCATTCTTGCAGGTCAGCAGGCAGTTTGATCCACCACTTGGCCGAAGACCGCCCGAACACGGCCGTGAGTCAGATCACGAGGTTTTTGTGGCCTGGACCACCATAAATGAGGAGTCGGGGCGTCTGTTTAACGCCGATACCATCGAAAATCAGTGGCTACAGGTGCCCCAGTAGCAACTTTCGTCCCAATACTCGCAGCTCACAGCGCCAGGAACGTTCGAACCGGCCTCGACGGGGAGAAACACCCGCGGCCCCCAGGGCCCGCATGAGATTGGCCATGAACAAGCAGCGCCACCGCCCGAGCCGCGTACCAGCACCATTAGCCAGTAGGCCTCAACCAATCCCCTTGCGCTACAACCCTTTCCAACCCCACGCCACCACTGTCCCGTCGCACCCATTGCCCGTGATACTGATATTTTTTGCATCTCGCGCAGATAATATGACGATTTATTTTCGGCAGTCGTAGATCCGCTTGGCGAGGTCTCTATGGCCCCACAATCGAATTTGCTGTCCTGCGAATCAGAGCAACCCGTTGATATCGTCGACCGAGTTGAGATTGGCCAAGGGGGATGCGTCGGTGAACATGACGCGCCGGACGCTGCCCCTGTCGACCAGGGCGCCCACGCGTCGTTCCCCCGCCGCAACCATGGCCTCGACAACGTCGGCCAAGGCGGTGCGATAGACCCCCGCCAGATAGTGGTCACGCCCTGCGGTCGGCAACACGATGTCGGCCTCGGACTCGCTCGACTCCGTGCCCAACTCGTCGATCAGGTCCGGTGTCAGAAAAGGCATGTCGACCGCACAGACAAAGGCGCGAAGAGCACCGTGGAGCGCCGCAGCGCGCAACCCCAGCCCGATGGCTGGCAATGGGCCCAGCCCGGGGACCTCGTCACGCAGCACGTGTGCCGCCAGGTCGGGCAGCTGCTGCCCTTGGGCCGCCACCACGAAGACCGGATCGCAACGCTGCGCCACCACCGACACAAGATGTTGCACCAGGCTCAAGCCGGCGAAGCGGCCCGGCACGGTCAGCGTGGCCTTATCGCGGCCCATCCGGCGCGATGCGCCGCCGGCCAGCACGACACCGGCCAACCGACCGGCTGTCATGGCGTCAGTCGACGGACCAGGTGTCGCGGCCACGCAACAGCGACTGGAGTGCCGCGGTGTCGTTGGGGGTCGACTGCCGGGCCTCGGCCACCTGCGCGCGTGCCAGGTCGTCGTAGGTGGGCTTGGTGACCTTGCGGAAGATACCCATCGGGAAGTGCGACAGATCCTGCTCAGAGAGCCGCGACAGCGCGAAGGCATACGAGGAGTCGGCCTGGGTGGCGTCGTGCACCACGATCTGCTCGGCCGAGACATCGGCGGTCTTGGCGACCTCGAGCCCGAAACCGGACCTGACGACGCAGTGCTCCCCCTCCGCACCGAACACGATGCGCTCACCGTGCCGGACATTGATAATGCGGCTGTCCGCTCCGTCCTTGCGCAGCAGGTCGAAGGAGCCGTCGTTGAACACCGGGCAGTCCTGCAGGATCTCCACCAGCGCCGAACCGCGGTGCTCCATCGCCCCTTGCAGGACCTCGGTGAGGCCCTTGCGGTCGGAGTCCAAGGCACGACCGACGAACGTCGCCTCGGCGCCGAGGGCCAGCGAGATCGGGTTGAACGGATTGTCCAGCGACCCGAAGGGCGTCGACTTGGTGACCTTGCCGGTCTCCGACGTCGGCGAGTACTGGCCCTTGGTCAGGCCATAGATCCGGTTGTTGAACAGCAGGATGGTGATGTTGACGTTGCGTCGCAGCGTGTGAATCAGGTGGTTGCCGCCGATCGACAGCGCGTCGCCGTCACCGGTGATCAGGAACACCTTCAGGTCTTCGCGGGCGGTCGCCAGGCCGGTGGCGAATGTCGGGCCACGACCGTGGATCGAGTGCACCCCGTAGGTGTTCATGTAGTACGGGAACCGGCTCGAGCAGCCGATACCGCTGACGAACACCACGTTCTCCCGACGCAGCCCCAGCTCGGGAAGGAAGCCCCGGATCGTGTTGAGGATGACGTAGTCACCGCAGCCCGGGCACCACCGCACCTCCTGGTCGGAGGTGTAGTCCTTGGCCTTCTGCGGCTCGTCGGTGGTGGGCACCCCGCTCAGCGAGGTCAGCCCCAGGTCGAGACCGACGAGCGTGTCTGCTGATTCGGTGGTGGTCATGAGTTCGCTCCCGCTGTGCCCGCAATGGTGACCGCCGCGGCCCTGGCCAGCGACGCCTTCTCGTTCTCCCGATCGGCCAGCGTGCCGGCCAGCGCGTCGTCGATGATTCCCTCGATCTCATCGGCCAGGAACGCCTGGCCGGTCACCTTCGTGACCGACTGGATGTCAACCAGGTAGCGACCGCGCAGCAGCAGTGCCAGCTGGCCGAGGTTCATCTCCGGCAGCACCACCTTGGGGTAGCGGCGCAGCACCTCACCCAGGTTGGCCGGCAGCGGATTGAGGTTGCGCAGGTGAGCCTGAGCGACCTTGATGCCGCTGCGCCGGACCCGCCGGCAGGCCTCGGCGATCGGACCGTAGGAGCTACCCCAGCCCAGCATCAGCAGCTCGGCGTCCCCAGACGGGTCGTCGACGACTAGGTCGGGCACCTCGATGCCGTCGACCTTGGCCTGCCGCAACCGCACCATCAGGTCGTGGTTAGCCGGCTCGTAGGAGATCGCCCCGGAGCCGTTGGCCTTCTCCAGCCCACCGATCCGGTGTTCCAGGCCAGGGGTGCCGGGGATGGCGAACTGCCGAGCCAACGTCTCCGGGTCGCGCGCGTACGGGGCGAAGTCCTCGCCGGCCTTGGCCAGGTTCTGCTCGATCGGCTCCATTGAGGCCACGTCCGGGATGCGCCACGGCTCGGAACCGTTGGCGATCGCGCCGTCGGAGAGCAGCACCACCGGGGTGCGGTAAGTCACCGCGATCCGAACGGCCTCGACGGCCGCGTCGAAACAGTCCGACGGCGTGCAGGGAGCCAGCACCGCAACCGGCGACTCACCATTGCGCCCATAGAGGGCCTGCATCAGGTCGGCCTGCTCGGTCTTGGTGGGCAGGCCGGTGGACGGGCCGCCGCGCTGGACGTTGATCAGCAGCAGCGGCAGCTCGGTCATCACAGCCAGGCCCAGCGCCTCGGCCTTGAGCGCCAAACCGGGACCGGAGGTGCTGGTGACACCCAGTGCACCACCGTAGGAGGCGCCAATAGCCGCGCCGATACCGGCGATCTCGTCTTCGGCCTGGAAGGTGAGCACATTGAAGTTCTTGTACTTGGACAGCTCGTGCAGGATGTCCGAGGCCGGGGTGATCGGGTAGGTCCCCAGCACCACTTGGGTGTTGGCCAGCTGGCCGGCGACGATCACGCCGTAGGCCATCGCGGTGTTGCCCGAGATCTGGCGGTACTCACCGGCAGGCAACTTGGCCGGGGCGATCTCATAGGTGGTGCCGAAGGCCTCGGTGGTCTCGCCGTAGTTCCAGCCCGCCTTGAGCGCCAGTACGTTGGCGTCGGCCACGTCGGGCTTCTTGGCGAACTTCTCCTTGATGAAGCGCTCACTGCTCGCCAGCTCGCGGCCATACATCCACGACAGCAGGCCGAGGGCGAACATGTTCTTGGCGCGCGCCCCGTCCTTCTTGGTCGCGCCGATCGCCTCCACCGCACCCAGTGTCAGAGACGTCATGGCGACCGGAACCACAACGTAGTCGGAGAGTTCTTCGGTCTCCAGCGGATTGGTGTCGTAGCCGATCTTGGCGAGGTTGCGCTTGGTGAACTCGTCGGAATTGACGATCACCATTCCACCGCGCGGCAGGTCACCGATGTTGGCCTTGAGCGCCGCCGGGTTCATCGCCACCAACACGTCGGGGCGGTCGCCGGCGGTGAGGATGTCAAAGTCGGCGATCTGGATCTGGAAGGACGAGACGCCCGGCAGGGTGCCCTGAGGTGCGCGGATCTCGGCAGGGTAGTTCGGCTGGGTGGCGAGGTCATTGCCGAACAGGGCCGCTTCAGAGGTGAAGCGATCGCCGGTGAGCTGCATGCCGTCGCCGGAGTCACCGGCGAACCGGATGACGACCTTCTCGAGTTTTTGGCGTCCGGGTGCCGACCCGACTCCGTTACCGCTCGGCCCCACGGCCCCGCCTTCCCTCACTGTCGGACTCGGGCCCGCACAGCACTGCTGGCGCACCCCAAAAATTTTTCTGTCACTGGCAGTACCGATTATTGCACCGCTCTTATAGACCATACGACGCCACACCGGGTCAGAAATGGGCTTACTCAGTGTTAAATGTCGATGTCACACCGGGGTTCACGGGCAAGTTGACGCGCAATTGTGGTTTTCATCACGCTTGCCCGCCGACCAAGTCTAAGAAAGCGCGGTACTGGCGAGTAACTTTGCTCGGCACGCCGAGCGCCGTCCCGATCAGGCGCTCTTGTCGCGCCGCTCGCCGCGTGACGCCTTGCGCGGCACGATGGTCGGCAGCACGTTGTCCTGCACGGTCTCCTTGGTCACCACGACCTTGGCGACATCGTTGCGGCTGGGGATGTCATACATCACCGGCAGCAGGACTTCTTCCATGATCGCCCGCAGCCCGCGCGCACCGGTACCACGGTGGATGGCCTGTTCCGCGATGGCCTCCAACGCATCCTGGCTGAACTCCAGTTCCACCCCGTCCATCTCGAACAAGCGGGTGTACTGCTTGACGAGCGCGTTCTTGGGCTCAGACAGGATCTTGACCAGCGACTCCATGTCCAGGTTGGTCACCGAGGCCACCACCGGCAGCCGGCCGATGAACTCGGGGATCAGCCCGAACTTGATCAGGTCCTCGGGCATGACCTCAGCGAAGTGGTCGGTGGTGTCGATCTCGGCCTTGGACCGGACCTCGGCACCGAAGCCCAAGCCCCGCTTGCCCACGCGGTCCGAAACGATCTTCTCCAGTCCGGCGAATGCTCCGGCCACGATGAACAGCACATTGGTGGTGTCGATCTGGATGAATTCCTGGTGCGGGTGCTTACGGCCGCCCTGCGGGGGAACCGAGGCCTGGGTCCCTTCCAGGATCTTCAGCAGCGCCTGCTGGACACCCTCGCCGGAGACGTCGCGGGTGATGGACGGGTTTTCGCTCTTGCGGGCGATCTTGTCGACCTCATCGATGTAGACGATGCCGGTCTCGGCACGCTTGACGTCGTAGTCGGCCGCCTGAATCAGCTTGAGCAGAATGTTCTCGACGTCCTCGCCGACATAGCCCGCTTCCGTCAGCGCGGTGGCGTCGGCGATCGCGAACGGGACATTGAGCATCTTGGCCAGCGTTTGGGCCAGGTAGGTCTTGCCGCAGCCGGTGGGCCCCAACATCAAGATGTTGGACTTGGTCAGCTCGATCGACTCCCCGGAGCGGGAATCCCGACTCTTTTCGCCGGCCTGGATGCGCTTGTAGTGGTTGTAGACCGCCACCGCCAACGTCCGCTTGGCCGTGTCCTGGCCGATGACGTAGCCCTCGAGGAACTCCCGGATCTCAGCGGGCTTGGGCAGTTCATCGAGCTTGACGTCGTCGGCGTCAGCGAGTTCCTCTTCGATGATCTCGTTGCACAGGTCGATGCACTCGTCGCAGATGTAGACGCCCGGACCTGCGATGAGCTTCTTCACCTGCTTCTGGCTCTTGCCGCAGAACGAACACTTCAGCAAGTCCCCGCCGTCTCCAATGCGCGCCATAGTGCGTTAGGACCTACTTCCTGTTCGCCGTCTGTCGTTCGAGGTGCCGGTGTTCTGCTCCGACGCTACCCGTTAGTTCCGGTGCGAGGCGACCGATAAGGCCGAATCGCGTCGTTGGTATTCATCACTGGCCCCGCCTGCTGCTCCAAGAACATATCGCCCGAGGCGCCCCACCCGGGGTGTGACGCGCTGGCGTGGCGTAAGCGTTTCGGGGGTGTTACCCGGATGTGAGACAGCCGGGGCCTTCCGCCCTACAGTGGCCACTGTGGGGTTCACCGTGCCCGACGATACCGTGCTGGTCGCCGATGGGGGCCTGGCGACGGAGCTGGAAGCCCGTGGGGCCGACCTGTCCGACCCGCTGTGGTCGGCCCGGCTTCTCATCGAGGCTCCCCACGAGATCGAAGCTGTCCATCGCGCGTTCTTCGCCGCAGGCGCGCAGTTTGCGACCACCGCCAGCTATCAGGCGAGCTTCGAGGGCTTCTCGGCTCGCGGCGTCGACGCCGGCACCGCCGAGGCGCTGTTGCAGCGCAGTGTGCACTTGGCCCGCGCCGCCACCGGCGGCGCCGGGCAGCGCTGGGTTGCGGCATCGATCGGACCCTACGGCGCGGCCCGCGTAGACAGCTCGGAATACGTTGGCCGATATGGGCTTTCGGTGGCCCAGTTGGCGGCGTGGCACCAGCGCAGGCTAGAGGTGCTGGCCAGCGCCGGCGCCGATCTGCTCGCGTTGGAGACGGTGCCGGACCTCGACGAGGCGGAAGCCTTGGTGGGTCTGGTCCGCGCCGCGGACGTGCCGGCCTGGCTCTGCTACACGATCGACGGCACCGCGACCCGCGCCGGTCAGTCACTCGAAGAGGCCTTCGCGGTGGCCTCCGGAGTGCCACAGATCGTCGCCGTAGGAGTCAACTGCTGTGCCCCGTCCGATGTCCTGCCGGCGATCGAGATCGCCCGCGCGGTCACCGGGAAGCCGGTGATCGTCTACCCCAACAGTGGTGAGCACTGGACTTGCGGGGGTTGGAACGGACCTGCCCGGTTCTCCCCCACACTGGTGCCGGCCTGGATAGCCGCGGGGGCACGCATCGTGGGTGGCTGCTGCCGGGTCGGCCCGGCCGATATCGCCGGAGTGGCCGCCGCCGTGCACGAACAAACGTGAGGGCCCCCTAGCGCGGTGCGACTAGGGGGCCCTCACGTCTGCTCGGCGGAAGAACTATGCGGTCTGTGCCGACAGCTTCCGGTACTCCAGCACGGTGTCGATGATCCCGTACTCCTTGGCCTCGGCCGCGGTGAGGATCTTGTCGCGGTCGGTGTCCTTGCGGACCTGCTCGGCGTCCCTACCGGTGTGACGAGCCAGAGTGGACTCCATCAGGGTCCGCATGCGCTCGATCTCGGCCGCCTGGATCTCCAGGTCGGAGAACTGCCCCTGGATCACCCCGGACAGCGACGGCTGGTGGATCAGCACCCGGGCGTTGGGCAGCGCCATGCGCTTGCCCGGCGTACCCGCGGCCAGCAGCACCGCCGCCGCCGAGGCGGCCTGGCCCAGGCAGACCGTCTGGATGTCGGCCCGCACGTACTGCATGGTGTCGTAGATCGCCATCAACGAGGTGAAGGAGCCACCCGGGGAGTTGATGTACATGGTGATATCGCGGTCCGGGTCCAGCGACTCCAGCACCAGCAACTGGGCCATGATGTCGTTGGCCGAGGCATCGTCTACCTGAACGCCCAGGAAGATGATCCGCTCTTCGAACAGCTTGTTGTACGGGTTGGACTCTTTGACGCCCCAGCTGGAGTGCTCGACGAACGACGGCAGGATGTAACGAGCCTGCGGAGCGATGGCACGCAAGGTTTCGGGGTTCATGATGCATCTCCGTTCACGTGGGCACGGGTGATGATGTGGTCGACGAAGCCGTACTCGAGCGCTTCGGCGGCGGTGAACCAGCGGTCCCGGTCGGAGTCAGCCTCGATACGTTCGATGGTCTGACCCGTGAACTCGGCGTTGAGCCGGAACATCTCCTTCTTGATGACCGCGAACTGCTCGGCCTGGATGGCAATGTCGGCAGCGCTGCCGGTCACCCCACCCAACGGCTGGTGCATCAGGATCCGCGCGTGCGGCAGGGCGTAACGCTTGCCCTTGGTGCCCGCGGCGAGCAGGAACTCGCCCATCGAGGCCGCCATCCCCATCGCGTACGTGGCGACGTCACACGGCGCCAGCACCATGGTGTCGTAGATCGCCATGCCGGCACTGATCGAGCCACCCGGGGAGTTGATGTAGAGCGAGATGTCCTTGGTCGGGTCCTCGGCGGCCAAGAGCAGGATCTGAGCGCACAGCCGGTTGGCGATGTCGTCGTCCACCTGCGACCCCAGGAAGATGATGCGTTCTCGCAGTAGGCGCTCGTATACGGAGTCGACGAGATTCAGACCGGGCTGGCTCACAGTGGGGTACCTGCTTTCTCGAGATTCATCTGCCGAGACATGTTTAAGACACTAACCAACCAGCGCGGCCGAGGGCGGTCCGAACCGGCTTCGTTCGCTTACAGCGTCACTCGTCAGAAGATGCCTCGGCCGCGTCGGCCTCTTCGGCCTCATCGGCTTCTTCCGCGGCGGCCAGGGCCTCGGCGGCCTCTTGCGCGGCGTCGTCGTCCGCCGCGTCGTCAGTGTCGGAGCCGAAGAACTCCGCGGTGTCGATCTCCTTGCCCGTGGTGTCGGTGACCTCGGCGGCACGCACCGCTGCGGCCAGCGACATGCCGCGGCGCACGTCGGCGAGCACGGCGGGCAGCTGCTTGTTCTCCTGCAGGAACTGAATCAGCTGCTGCGGCGGGACACCGTACTGACGCGCCATCAGCACCAGGTGCTGGGTGAGGTCGTTCTGCCCCACCTTGATGTCCAGCTCGTCGGCCAGCGCGTCGAGCAGCAGCTGGGTCTTGACCGACTTCTCGGCCTCGCTGCGGGTCTCGGCGTCGAACTCAGCCCGCGAAGATCCCTTCTCGGCCAGCGACTCGGCGAACTTGTTCTCGTCGTGGTCCAGGCCGTGCAGGGCGTTGTGCAGTGCGTTGTCGATGTGGGCCTGCACCACGGCCTCGGGCAGCGGCATCTCGACCTGCTCAACCAGCGTCTCCAAGGTCACCTCACGGACCTTTTCGGCCTGCTGAATGCGCTTGGTGCGGCTCACCTGCTCGACGAGGTTCTCCCGCAGTTCACCGATGGTGTCGTACTCGCTGGCCAGCTGGGCGAACTCGTCATCGGCTTCGGGCAGCTCGCGCTCCTTGACCGACTGGACCACCACGGTGACCTCAGCGTCCTTGCCGGCCTGCGGGCCGGCCGCCAGCTTGGTGGTGAAGGTCTTGCTCTCGCCCGCCGACAGGCCGACGATCGCGTCGTCCAGTCCCTCGATGAGCTGACCCGATCCGACCTCGTGCGACAGGCCCTCGGTGGCCGCCCCCTCGACCGTCTCGCCGTCGATGGTGGCGTCCAGGTCGATCGAGACGAAGTCACCCTTGGCGGCCGGGCGGTCGACACCGGTCAGGGTGCCGAAGCGGGCGCGCAGCGAGTCGAGCTCGGCGTCGACCTCGGCGTCGTCGACCTCGATGGGATCCACCGCGATCTTGAGCTGCGCCAAGTCGGGCAGCGTGATCTCCGGCCGCACGTCGACCTCGGCGGTGAAGGCGATGTTCTCACCGTCTTCGAGCTTGGTGACCTCGATGTCAGGCTGACCCAGCGGCTTGAGGTCCGAGCTCGTGACCGCCTCGGTGTAGCGGCTCGGCAGCGCCTCATTGACCACCTGCTGCAACACCGCGGCACGACCGAAGCGGGCCTCGATGAGCTTGGCCGGAGCCTTGCCCGGCCGGAAGCCCGGCACCCGCACCTGCTTCGCCAACTCCTTGTAGGTCCGCTCGAAGTCCGGCTTAAGCTCGGTGAACGGCACCTCAACGTTGATGCGAACCCGGGTCGGGGTCAGCTGCTCGACGGTGCTCTTCACGGGTGTACTCCTCGATATCGTTGACGTGGTCGGTCGTGCCGGTGCGGCGCGCGCTGCTGGTCGGGGTGACAGGATTTGAACCTGCGGCCTTCCGCTCCCAAAGCGGATGCGCTACCAAGCTGCGCTACACCCCGCACTGACCAGGCGATCCTACGGCCCGGCAGATGTGCGATCACAAATGACCTACTGTCAACGCCCCACGAAGCCAAAGCGGCGGGGCAATTGGATTTCGAGTCCGCCGCGCCGGTACAGTCTCGCTCTAGCTGTTCATGCGGGCGTAGCTCAATGGTAGAGCCCTAGTCTTCCAAACTAGCTACGCGGGTTCGATTCCCGTCGCCCGCTCCATCAAGACCTGCGTGGTGTCCGCCGACATGCTGTTCGGCGGACACCGCCAGGGGGGGTATCCCCATCTCACCGTTTCCAAGCCAACGCCGCCGCACACCGCGGCCGGGGCCTGCTGTACTCCCATGACGCCGCGGACTTATCCTTCCAAGCAAAGCTGCGCGGGTCAGATCGCCCCGTCGCCCCCGCGGAAGGGGATTCTCCCTAGCAGGAAGGCACGCCATGGGCGGCACACGGCACGTCCAGATCCATGGGACGTGCTCTCCACGGTTCGCGAAGGTGCGCGAGGAGTTCGAACGTAACTTCACCGAGCGCGACGAACTCGGCGCGGCAGTCGCGGCCTATGTCGACGGCGAACTCGTGGTCAATCTCTGGGCCGGCACCGCCGACGCCGAGGGCCAACGCCCGTGGCAAGAAGACACGCTGAGCACCGTATTGTCCGGCAGCAAAGGCCTGACCAGCACCTGCGTCCACCGGCTGGCCGAGGCCGGCGAGCTGGACCTGCGGATTCCGGTGGCCCACTACTGGCCGGAGTTCGGCCGGGCCGGCAAGGGCGACATCTCCCTGGCGATGGTGCTGGCGCACCGCTCCGGAGCTATCGGGCCACGCGAGCCGATGCACTGGCGCGACGTGACCGACTGGGACCTGGTCTGCGAGCGCCTTGCCGCCGCCGAACCGTGGTGGCGTCCGGGCTCCGGGCAGGGCTACCACATGACCACCTACGGCTTCATCATCGGCGAGGTCGTCAAGCGGGTCACCGGCGGGACGGTGGGCGACTATCTGCGCAATGAGGTGGCCGGGCCGCTCGGCGCCGAAGTGCACATCGGCGTGCCGGCCGACCAGCAGCCCCACCGCTGCGCCGACCCGGTCGGCAAGCCGACGATCCGGGAGATGCTCGCCTCGGCCGGAGCACCCAAGCGTCCGACATCCCTGGACGACCATTCCAAGGCCGGGCTGGCAGTGGCGATGGGCTTCGCCCCCGACGACGAGATCGCCACCAACGACCTGTCGCTGTGGCGGCAACTGGAGTTCCCCGGCACCAACGCGCAGGTTTCCGCCCTGGGTATGGCCACGTTCTACAACGCGCTGGTGCAGGAGAAACTGCTCAGTAGAGCCGCTATGGACCGTCTGCGGGTGCTGCAGGGCGGGACCGAGACCGATCTGGTGCTCGGGCCCCGAGTCGCCGAGCACGGCTGGGGCATGGGCTACATGCTCAACGCGCAGGGCGTCAACGGGCCCAATCGGCGCATCTTCGGCCACGGCGGACTTGGCGGGTCGTTTGCCTTCGCCGATCTGGAGCAACGGATCGGCTATGGCTACGTGATGAACCGGTTCGACCACACTCAGGCCAATGCCGACCCCCGCAGTGTGGTGTTGTCCAACGAGATCTACCGGGCGCTCGGCGTGGCGCTGCGGCCGCGTCGCGAAACCTTCTACGACGACTGACCGCCCTGGCAGGCTGGGCACCAGAACATGTTGCGGCCCTCCAGTTCCGCGGTGCGCACGGCGGTCCCACACACTCGGCACGGGTCGCCCGCCCGGCGGTAGACGTAGGTGCGCGGTTTGCCGGTCGCGTACGCCGGCGCCCCGTGATCGTCCTCCGGGCGGACCACCACGATGCTGCCGCTCCGCAGTCCGATCTTCATCAGCGACACCAGATCAGCCCAGATCGCCGCGAACTGCGCTTCGTCGATCTCGGTGCCGGCCCGGTAGGGCTCGATCCGGTGCCTAAACAGCACTTCGCTGCGGTAGACATTGCCCACTCCGGCCAGCACCGACTGATCCATCAGCAACGCGGCAATGCTTTTACGGGACTTGGCGATTCGCCTGTACGCCGACGCCGGATCAGCGTCGGCTCGCAGCGGGTCGGGGCCCAGCCGCGCGATCACGCCGGCGACCTGCGCCTCATCGACCACGTCGCAGGCGGCCGGCCCGCGCAGATCGGTGCCGTACTGCGCACCCACCATGCGCATCCGGACCTGGCCGACCGGCTCAGGCAGACCGCCGTCGGGGAGCGCGAACTCGGTGAAGTGGCCGTAGATCCCCAAATGGACGTGAACGATGGGCCCACCGGAATAGTGGTGGAACAGATGCTTGCCCCACGCCTCGGCCCGCAGCAGTGGCCGCCCACTGACCACGGCGGCACCGGACTCGAAGCGCCCTTGCGGGCTGCAGACCGCTACCGGCGCCCCGGCGAAGCGGCGCTGATGCAGCCGGGCCAGCCGGTGCAGGATGTGCCCCTCCGGCATGTCCGGCCGGCCTGAACCCGCGTCAGGCCGGGGCGCCCGGCACCGCGGGTGCCTCGTGGTTGCGTTCGTAGGCCGCCAGGATGTCGATGCGCCGCTGGTGACGCTCCGCCTGCGACCACGGGGTGCTCAGGAAAGCGTCGACGATCGCGAGCGCTTGCGCGCTGGAGTGCATCCGGCCACCGATCCCGATCAGCTGGGCGTTGTTGTGTTCCCGTGCCAACTGCGCGGTTTCGGTGCTCCAGGCCAGCGCACAACGCGCCCCCGGAACCTTGTTGGCTGCGATCTGCTCGCCGTTGCCGGACCCGCCGATCACGATTCCGAGGCTGTCCGGGTCGGCCACCGTGCGGGCCGCCGCCGCGATGCAGAACGCTGGGTAGTCGTCCTCGGCGTCGTAGCTGAAGGCCCCGCAGTCGACTGGCTCATGGCCGGTCTTCTTCAGGTGCTCGACGATTTGTTCTTTGAGTTCATAGCCGGCGTGATCGCAGCCGAGGTAGACGCGCATGGCGCCATTGTCTCAGACCCGGTCTGCTCCCCCGGCCGGCCGTCAGTCGAATACGGGAGCCTCGTCCCGCGAACGCTTGAGTTCGAAGAAGTGCGGGTAGGACGCGAAGGTCACCGACGCGTCCCACAGCTGCCCGGCCTGCTCGCCGCGCGGAATCCGGGACAGCACCGGCCCGAAGAACGCCACCCCGTTGACGTGGATCGTCGGGGTCCCGACGTCTTTGCCGACGGCGTCCATCCCGGCATGATGGCTGGCACGCAGCGCCTCGTCGTAGGCATCGGTTGTGGCGGCCTCGGCCAGTTCGGCAGGCAGGCCCACCTCGGCCAGCGCACCGGCGATCACGTCGGGGAAGTCCTTGTTGTCCTGGTTGTGGATCCGGGTTCCCATCGCGGTGTACAGCGGGCGCAGGATCTCGTTGCCGCGCAGCTGCTCGGCGGCGATCGCCACCCGCACCGGCCCCCACGCGCTCTTCATGCGTTCCCGGTACTGCTCGGGCAGGTCGTCGCGCCCCTCATTGAGCACGGCCAGGCTCATCACGTGGAAGCTGACGTCGATGTCGCGGACCTTCTCGACTTCCAGGATCCAGCGAGAGGTGATCCAGCACCACGGGCACAGCGGATCGAACCAGAATTCGGCGCGCGACTTCACGGGCATGGGCGATCCTCTCGGCCAAGGGCGGACATCTCTGAAGCGATCAACGCAGCGCGGAGCACATCTATGCCCGCTGGCCCGATTACAGGCTCAGCGCCAGCAAGATGACCGCGACCGCCGGGAAGGCACCCTGTGTGAGTGCGGCGCGGGCCTTGTCAGGTGACGACAGCAGCAGTACCAGGGCCGCAGCCAGCATCGACCCCACCCCGGCGAAGATCAACGCGAGCCCAACAGTGTTGTGGTCCAAGGCAACCGCAGCGATACCGACGACGGTGACAATGGCCAGGAACAGGTTGTAGAACCCTTGGTTGAAGGCCAGCGCCTTGGTCGTTTCGGCCTCTTCGGCGGTGGTACCGAACACCGCTCGGGTCCGAGGCGAAGTCCAGCTCAGCGACTCCAGCATGAAGATATAGACGTGCAGGACTGCGGCCAACGCGGCGAAGATCAAACCAGCGACATCCATGGCCTCATTAAACTCGGTCTGGCGCCCGCCCGCAGCGTCTGGCGGCTACTGTAGGCGGACGTGGCACTTCCTAACCTCACCCGCGACCAGGCCGCCGAACGGGCCGCGTTGGTCACCGTCGTCAACTACCGGATCGCGCTGGACCTGACCGATGGCGCCGGCAAACCGGGCGAGCGCACCTTTCGCTCCACCACCACCGTCACCTTCGACGCACTGGCCGGCAGCGACACCGTCATCGACATCGCCGCCGAGACGATTCACCGCGCCACTCTCAACGGCCGCGCCCTCGACGTCTCGGCCTACGACGAGTCGACCGGAGTCGCACTGACCGGTCTAGCCGAGCACAACGTCGTCGAGATCGACGCCCAGTGCCACTACTCCAACACCGGCGAAGGTCTCCACCGCTTCGTCGACCCGGTCGACGACGAGGTTTACCTGTACTCGCAGTTCGAAACCGCCGACGCCAAGCGGATGTTCGCCTGCTTCGACCAGCCAGACCTCAAGGCCACCTTCGACATCACCGTCACCGCGCCGTCGCACTGGCAGGTGGTCTCCAACGGTGCCACCGCGGCGGTAGACGAGGGAGTGCACACCTTCGCCACCACGCCGAAGATGAGCACGTATCTGGTGGCGCTGATCGCCGGGCCCTATGCGCGGTGGGACGACGTCTATCGCGACGAGCACGGCGAGATCGACCTGGGCCTGTTCTGCCGGGCATCACTGGCCGAGCACATGGACGCCGAGCGGCTGTTTACCGAGACCAAGCAGGGATTCGGCTTCTACCACAACAACTTCGGCGTGCCTTACGCGTTCGGCAAGTACGACCAGCTGTTCGTGCCGGAGTTCAACGCCGGAGCCATGGAGAATGCCGGAGCGGTGACGTTCCTGGAGGACTATGTTTTTCGCAGCAAGGTGACTCGGGCGTCCTACGAACGGCGCGCCGAGACCGTGCTGCATGAGATGGCGCACATGTGGTTCGGCGACCTAGTCACCATGCGCTGGTGGGACGACCTGTGGCTCAATGAGTCGTTCGCGACGTTCGCCTCGGTGCTGTGCCAGAGCGAGGCGACTGAGTACACCAGCGCCTGGACCACGTTTGCGAACGCGGAGAAGTCGTGGGCTTACCGCCAAGACCAGCTGCCGTCGACACACCCGATCGCCGCGGACATCGGTGACCTGGCCGCCGTGGAGGTCAACTTCGACGGGATCACCTACGCCAAGGGCGCCTCGGTGCTCAAGCAGCTGGTGGCCTATGTCGGTCTGGACCATTTCTTGGCCGGCCTGCGCGACTACTTCACTGCGCACGCCTTTGACAACGCCACCTTCGACGACTTGCTGACAGCCCTGGAAAAGGCGTCCGGCCGGGATCTGTCGGACTGGGGGCGGCAGTGGCTGAAGACCACCGGCCTGAACACCCTGCGGGCCGACTTCGATGTCGACGGTGACGGTCAGTTCACGCGGTTCGCGGTGACTCAAAGCGGTGCCGCCCCCGGCGCCGGTGAGACCCGGGTGCACCGGCTGGCCATCGGCATCTATGACGATGACCCCACCGGGTCCGGCCGGTTGGTGCGGGTGCACCGTGAGGAGCTGGACATCGACGGGCCCAGCACGGCGGTACCTGGCCTGGTCGGGGTTACCCGCGGAAAGCTGATCCTGGTCAATGACGACGACCTGACCTACTGCGCTCTGCGACTGGACCCGCAGTCGTTGGCGGCCGCGACGGAACGCATCGCCGATATCGCCGAGTCGTTGCCGCGCACCCTGGTGTGGTCGGCGGCCTGGGAGATGACCCGCGAGGCCGAGCTGCGCGCCCGGGACTTCCTGGCGCTGGTGCAGCGCGGCATCGGCGCCGAAACCGAGGTCGGCGTCGCCTCGCGGCTGTTGCTGCAGGCGCAGACCGCGCTGGGGGCCTATGCAGATCCGGTCTGGGCCGCCGAGCAGGGTTGGCCGGCTTTCGCCGACCGGCTACTGGAGCTGGCCCGCGAGGCCGATCCCGGTTCCGATCACCAGCTGGCCTATGTCAACGCGTTGTGTACTTCCGTGCTCGCCGAGCGGCATGCCACGGTGCTGGGCGCGCTGCTGGACACGGACCCGGCCACCCAGGGGTTGGCGGGTCTGGCCGTCGACACCGACCTGCGCTGGCGGATCGTGGTTGCGCTGGCCCGCTCCGGCGCGCTGGACTCTGCGGCTATCGACTCCGAGATCGATCGTGACCCGACCGCGGCCGGCCGACGCCATGGCGCCCAGGCTTCGGCAGCCCGCCCGCAGCCCGCTGTCAAGGAAGCGGCCTGGCAACAGGTGATCGAGGACGACACACTGGCCAACATCACCGGCCGGGCGATCATCGCCGGGATCGTGCAGCCCGGCCAGGGCGAACTGTTGGCACCGTTTACCGCGCGTTACTTCGAGTCGATCACCGGTGTGTGGGAGCGACGCTCCAGCGAAGTGGCACAGACTGTGGTGGTGGGCCTGTACCCCGGCTGGGATGTCAGCCAGGCCGGTTTGGACGCCGCCGATGCCTTCCTTGCCGATCCCGCGTTGCCTCCCGCCCTTCGGCGGTTGGTCACCGAGGGCAGGGCCGGGGTGGCCAGGTCGCTGCGGGCGCGCACCTTCGATACCGCCTGATCAGCGGTAACCCCCGTCACGCAGTCCGGCTTCTTCTTCGAAATTGTTGACACCGCCCAGGACTCGCGACCTGGCCTCTTCGGCGAGATAGCGCGCCGGCATCCGCATCGGGCCCAAGGCAGCCCACTGCTGGGCGTGGATCTCTTCGTGGTGCAGTAGGCAGGCCAGGTCCGGTCCGCCCTGGCCGAGGCGGCCGGATTCGATGATCTCGCGCACCCTGCGGGCCGGGTCGGAAATGCCTCGGGTGTTCACCAGGAACAGATCTCCCCACATGGTGCCGCCGCGATGGCTGAACGATCCGTGGACACGGTTGCCGCCCAGCACCATCAGCAACCCGTTCGGTGTCGTGGCCACCGTGCCCCCGGTGTTGCAGATGCCCCGGACCGCCGCGTAGCTCCAGCGATTCGCACGTTGGCGTTGCGTGATGCGGTGTACTTCGGCGCCGGTGTAGGGCGTCGCGGGAAAGTCGGTGCGGGTGCCGGGTCGGCCGTAGCCGGTGCCGGCGTTGAGGATGTAGGTCAGCAGCACCGCCTGGCGCGCTGCGTCACCGCCGGCTGTCCGCGGGATGACGAAGTAGCTCTTGCCGTCCGGGTCGGTGATCTGCTCCATGGCATCGAGCCGCCGGAAGCTGTCACGCGTGATGCGTTGCGCGCGAACGATGTCGGCTACCGCGTGCGGACCGGCACCATAGCGATCGATGTTGGCCAGCCAGGAGCGATGCGCCGGAGACGCGGGCGCGCTCACAGCCGCGGCCACCTGATCGTCCGGCGTTGCTACCAGCCGCTAGGCCGGGGTGACGCCGATGCTGATGATCTGCACCGCACTGACCAGGCCTTCGATGAGGTTGCCTTCGCGGAATGCCGCCGCTGCGGCGGCCACGCCCTGGGGTGCGGCTGCCGGTGCGATGCGGTTCGCAACGCCGGCGCCGTAGGCCACCTCGATGGCCTTCTGGTCCGGGGAGACCGCGATGAGCACCGCGTCGTTGGGGGTCGGCACCTTCGCCAGGATCTCGCGGGCCCGCGCGGCGGTGTCAGAGCCCAGGTCGCCGATGTAGGTGGCGAAGCGGGCACCAGTCGCCCGGGAGGCGTAGGTCAGTGCGTCGTCCAGCGCGGCCAGTTCCTTGACCGGGAAGGGGTAGTGCAACGAGGCTTCGCCGGGCTCGGTGACTCCGGAAATCCGACCACTGTTGGTGATCACCGAGCCGTACGGCAGGTCCGCCGGATCGATCGTCACAACGTCACCAGTTGCCACTGGCTCCACCCCCCACGCTGAACTCGGATTTGCCGTGGCCGTGTCCGCCGCCGATGGACTCATCGATCGCCGCCCAGAGAATCGGCGGGTGCGTCCACCGCTCGGACATCTGATAGACGGCCGCGCGCGGCCCCTTCTGCGTCAGAGTCCGCGCGGCGAGCAATGCGAACATTGCTACCGGGATGCCGATGAAGATGCCGAGGGTTTCCAACAGGCTCACGCCGTAGACGGTATCCCACGGCCTATGACGCGGTGCGAGAACCCGGCCCCATTACTCCCCCACCTCCGGTGCGATCAGCCCGCACCACTGGCTCAATCGGCCCCTTGCGCGTCATGAACCGCCGTCGCTAGGGTGACCGCCGTACCTTCGCACTGGCAGTCAGCGTGAGGAAGGGCTGCCTGGCCGACACCTGCCTGCCGATGCGGCCACGGAGTTGGTCTGGGACGCCACCACCGGGCTGCCCAAAGCCGGTGTCTACAGCCACACCACCACGAACGCCGATGGCGACGAAGTCTTGACCTACGGTCCGCTTCAGGCCCACAGGTTCTTCGACCTGACGCCCCTGCATTTCATCACTACCCCAACGATCGCCCACCTCCGCAGTCTGGAGCCCGCAGCCAATTTCAACCCGCGCCGCTACCGACCGACCATGGTCATCGACACACCCGCAACCGGCCTCGTCGAAGACGCCTGGCTCGGGGGCGACTCGGCATCGGCGGGGAATGTCTGGCCAGCGTCGATATGTGGACGCCGCGGTGCGTGATGTCCACGCTGGCGCACGGCAAGGACGTGCCTCTGGACCGGGCAACCCTGCGCACGATCGCCAAACACAACAGCAAACCCGTCCCGGATCTAGGCAGACTGGCGTGCGCTGGGGTGTACGCCAACATCATTGCAACAGGCCAAGTCCAGGTCGGCGACGTCGTCCGATTCGAACCGAAACCCCATCCAGCAGAGGAGAACACCGCATGATCCAGCGCCTCAACCCCGATGTCGGCAACTTGCCCTCGTCACTGTTGGACAGCTTGGGGATCTCCCAGCTCGTGGTCGCCCAGGGCATGGTTCATTGGTCAGGAATCATTGCCGCGGAAGCTGACTCAGAGGGCTTCCGTATACCGAACACCGACATGGCCGGCCAGCTGACATTGATCTTGGACAAGCTGGACGCCATGCTGGCCACCGTGGGCTCGGACCGGACGCGCATTGTCGCCATGACGATCTACAGCACCGCCATCGACGATCTGTCGATGGCGTTGGCGCAGGTCTACGCCCCATGGGCCGGCGAGCACCGGCCGGCGCTGACGTCGATCGGCGTAACGCGGCTCGGCCTACCCGAGGCATTGCTGGAGGTGCAGGGTTGTGCGCTGGTCCCGGAGCGGCAGCCATGACGGTGGTTCTGGCCGCGGCCGTCCAGTTGGAGGCCACCCTCGGAGACGTCCGGGCGAACCTGGCCGCGTGCGAGCGTCTCGCCGACGAGGCGGGCCGAGCCGGTGCACGCCTGATCGCGCTGCCGGAGTTCTTCACCACCGGAATCGGCTTTGAGCCGGCACTGGCCACCGCGGCGCTGGCACCGGACGGCGCGGCCACCGCGCTGCTGACCAGCCTGGCTCGTCGGCATCGGGCACTGGTCGGCGGTTCATTCCTGTGCCGCGATCTGGACGGCCATGTGCGCAACGCCTACCTGTTGGCCGATCCCAGCGGCGTGGTGGGTCGACACGACAAAGACCTACCGACGATGTGGGAGAACGCGTTCTACACCGGGGGTGACGACGACGGTGTGCTCACCGCGGGCGATCGCACCGTCGGCGCCGCGGTCTGCTGGGAGCTGATGCGCACTCAAACGGTGCGACGTCTACGTGGCCGAGTGGACGTAGCGATGACGGGATCGGGTTGGTGGTCGATTCCCCGGTGGCGGCCGCATCGACTGTTCGATCGGCTGGAACGTAGCAACGCCGCCACCGCCGGGCGCGCGGCGGCAACATTCGCCCGCTACATCGGCGCGCCGGTGGTGCACGCCGCCCACGCCGGCCCACTGACCTGCGCAATGCCGTGGCTACCGATGTCCTACCGCGGGCACTTCGAAGGATCCGCCCTCATCGCCGCCGCCGACGGCACCGTGATCGCCGAACGGCCCGCCGCCGCCGGCGAAGGAGTGGTGCTGGGCGAGATCACCCTGCAGCGTCGACCTGCCCTGCCCACACCGCACGGCTTCTGGCTGCACCCCCGCGGAGCCCTGCCCGCCGCGGTGTGGCACTACCAGCGCTGGCACGGGCGGCGCTGGTATCGGCGTAATACCCTGCAGAACAGCTAGAGGAGGCTTCATCGTGGAGTGGACCGGGAACGCACTGGGCACCGATACCTTGGCGACGCTGATGGCAGCTGGCCTGATATTCCTGCTCGCCCTGGGGCTGGGTGTGTGGAAATACCGCCAGATGGCCACCCGCCCGCAAGGGTGCGCCCATCCCTACGTCGACATCGCGCACCGCGCCGCGCTGCTGTATGCCTTCGCCACCTTGTTGGCCGCGGTCTTCGTCGAGCTGAGTGCCTGGCCGACCTGGGTGAACATGACCGCTGCCGCAGTGCTGGTGTTCTACTTCGTGGCCGCCATCGGCAGTTACATCGTGCACGGGGCCCGGCAGGACACCACCAACCAGTTCGAGCATCCCGGTGCGGCTCTACACGTCTCGATGGTGCTACTGATCGCCGGTGAGATGGGCGGCTTCGCGGTCCTGCTGGCCGGCTTCGTGGCCGGCTGGCTGCAGCGCGGGCAGCCGCTCTAAGCAGCCCCCTCGCCCAGATAGCGCATCCACACCGGGTCGAGGTCGTTGATCACCGCCAACAGCCGCCAATGCTGTCCCTTGGGCGAGGTGGGTACCAACCGCAGGGTCCAGCCGATCTCTGCGAGCAGTCGGTCGGCCTTGCGGTGGTTGCAGGTCGAGCAGGCCGCCACGCAGTTCTCCCAGGAGTGGTCACCACCGCGGCTGCGCGGGACCACGTGGTCGACGGTGTCGGCCTTGCCGCCGCAGTAGGCACAGCTGTGCTGGTCACGGTGCATGAGCGCGGCGCGGGTCAACGGGATGCGCGCCCGGTAGGGCACCCGGACATAGGTCCGCAGCCGGATCACCGAGGGCACCGGCACCGTTCGGGTCGCCGAGTGGATCACCGGGCCGGTCGGATCGTCATGCACCATGTCGGCCTTGCCGCAGATGAGCATGACCACGGCTCGCCGTAGCGGAAGTGCCGTCAGCGGCTCGAAGGTGGAGTTCAGCAGCAACACCCGCCGTCGAGTCCAGATCGACGCGGCCTCATTGCCGCTCGCCGACCCGGAAGCGACCGAGTGCAGGCATGGAGCGCTGGCAAGCCCGCTCAGGCTCGCCGGTGGGGCACCGGGGGTGCGGTGGCCCCGACGTTTCATATCCGGTCTTGAAGCCGGTTGAGTTGTCGCACCATTGACCTCCGCCGAACAGTTCACCATGATTCGGCGCTGGTCGCACGCCTATTTGCTGTGTGTTCACCGGTCGGCCCCGGCGATGCCCCACAATGGTGGACGATGCAGCCGGTAGAAGAACCCTCGTTTTATGACGCCGTCGGCGGTGCGCAGACGTTTCACGCCATCGTGTCGCGCTTTTATCAACTGGTCGCCCAGGATCCGATCCTGCGACCGATGTACCCCGCCGACGACATGGATGGCGCCGAAGAGCGCTTGCGCATGTTCCTCGAGCAGTACTGGGGCGGGCCACGTACCTACTCCGACCAGCGCGGGCACCCGCGACTGCGGATGCGCCACATCCCCTACCGGATAGGCCCCCTGCAGCGCGACGCCTGGCTGCGTTGCATGGTGACCGCCGTCGACGAGATCGACCCCCAGACCCTCGACGATGCCCACCGCGCCGAGCTGCTGCGCTACCTGCAGTCGGCGGCCGACTTCATGGTCAACGCGCCGATCTGATGACCGCCCACGACCACCCCGACCACGCCCCGTGGTGGACAGACTGTGTGTTCTACCAGGTCTATCCCCGCTCCTTCGCCGACAGCAACTCCGACGGGGTCGGCGATCTGGATGGGGTGACCGCCCACCTGGACTACCTGCGCTGGTTGGGTGTCGACGCCCTCTGGCTCAACCCGGTGATGGTCTCGCCGATGGCCGATCACGGCTACGACGTGGCAGACCCCCGCGACATCGACCCGCTCTTCGGCGACCTGGCGGCACTGGACCGGCTGGTGGCTGCCGCGCACGAACGCGGGATCAAGCTGACTATGGACCTGGTGCCCAACCACACCAGTTCGGCGCATCCCTGGTTCGTCGAGGCGTTGGCCGCCAAGCCGGGCAGCCCCGCCCGCGACCGCTACTTCTTCCGCGACGGCAAAGGCCGCGATGGGCAGCTGCCGCCCAACAATTGGGTGTCGATCTTCGGCGGGCCGGCCTGGACGAGGGTCATCGAAGCCGAGGGCCCGGGCCAGTGGTACCTGCATCTGTTCGATGTGTCACAACCGGATCTGAACTGGGATAATCCAGAGGTCTTCGCCGATTTCGAGCGGACCCTGCGGTTCTGGATGGATCGCGGCGTGGACGGTTTCCGCATCGATGTGTCCCACGGCATGGCCAAGCCGCCGGGCCTGCCGGACATGCCGGTCACCGATGTGAAGCTGCTGGCCCACCAGGACGACGATCCCCGGTTCAATCGGCCCGGCGTCCACGCGATTCACCGAGCGATTCGCCGCGTCATCGACGACTATCCGGACGCGGTGAGCGTCGGCGAGGTATGGGTGCACGACAACGCTGCGTTCGCCGAGTATCTGCGGCCCGACGAACTGCACCTCGCCTTCAACTTTCGGCTGCTCCAGGCCGACTTCGACGCCGAGGAAATCCGCAGCGCGATCGACAACTCCCTGGCCGCGGTCGCTTCGGTTGGCGCCAGTGCCACCTGGGCATTGGAGAACCACGATGTCGAGCGGGCTGTCACCCGCTACGGGGGCGGAGCCGTCGGGTTGGACCGGGCCAACGCCATGGCCCTGGTGCTGCTGGCCCTGCCGGGCGCGGTGTTCGTCTACAACGGTCAGGAGTTGGGCTTGCCCAATGTCGAACTGCCCGATTCGGCCCTGCAGGACCCGGTGTGGGAGCGCTCCGGTCACACCGAGCGTGGCCGCGACGGCTGTCGAGTGCCGCTGCCATGGTCGGGAGACACTCCGCCGTTCGGCTTCTCCGACAACCCACACACCTGGCTGCCGATACCGGCGGATTGGGCGCAACACACGGTCGAACGGCAACGCAGCGAGCCCGGCTCGACCCTGTCGGTCTACCGGCAGGCGCTGGCCATACGACAGAGCCGAGAAGAACTCGCGGGACGACGTGTCGATTGGCTGGAGACGCCGGCGGGCATGCTGGCGTTTCGGCGCGGCGGACTGGTGTGTGTGCTCAACGCCGGTGACAGCCCGGTAGATCTGCCGGAGGGCCGGCTGCTGTTGTCCAGCGCACCGGTGGCCGGAGGCCTGCTGCCGCCCAACGCGGCGGCGTGGCTGGCCTGAACGGGAGGTCCGGTCAGTGCCGATCGCTTGTTGCGCCGGCGAATTCGGCGACCAGGTCCGCGAGCCGTTCCGGCTGATCGATCATCGAGTAGGTGCGTGCACCCTCGATGAGTTCGAAACGCGCGTTGGGCAATGTTTGCGCCAAGCGTCTGCCGTCCTCGGCGGGAAAGAACAGATCGTCGGCGGACCAGGCGATGAGCGCCGGCTTGGCGAACCCGGACAGTCGCGCCCCGGCATCGAGGGAAGTCTGCTGGTTCAGCGACTTGGTCAGCAGGCGCAGGTCCTCGGCGACTCCCGCGTCTTTCAGGGCGGGCGCGACCCATTCACGTGCCAGGCCGTCGATGTCGCGGTGTGCCAGCTGCCCGTAGGCGTAGTTGCGAAACGGCCGCAGCCGCATCGGCTGCAGCGCAACACGAAAGGTGACCGCGCTCTTGGCGGCCACAATGTAGGGATTGATGATGGGCGGCGGGAAGTGCTCGAAGGCATCGCAGCTGGTCAACACCAGCGCCCCTAGTCGGCCGGGGTGGTTGACCGCGACCAGCTGACTGACCAGGCCGCCGGTGTCGTTGCCCACCAGGATCACGTCGTCGAGGTCGAGCGCGGCCATAAAGGCGTCCACCATCGCGGCAATACCCGGCAGGGTCCGGTCGGCTCCGGGCCGCAACGCCGTCGGATGGGCGCCCAGCGGCCAGTTCGGGGCGATGCAGCGCAGGTTGCGCGCCGCCAGGCGTTCGCTCACCGGACCCCACATGGAGGCGCCCATCGCGTAACCGTGGACGAACAGCACCGGGCGGCCATCGCTCGGGCCCACGGTGTCGTAGTGAATGGTTCCGGCGTCAATGTCGACGGTGGGCATGGGGCGCTCCTAAGATAGTTACGTGCAACCTGCCGATAAGTTACCAACAGCCTGTACGGAAATCAAGCGTCGGACTCAGGCCGAGCGTTCGGCGGCCACCCGTGCTGCGCTGATGACCGCCGCGCGAACGTTGTGGGGGGCGCGGGGCTACGCGGCCGTGGGAACCCCCGAGATCGCCGAGACCGCCGGCGTGACGCGCGGCGCGATGTACCACCAGTTCCCGGACAAGGCGGGGCTGTTCCTGGCGGTCGTGGAGGCCGTGGAGGCCGACGTCATGGCACGGCTGGCCGAAGCGGTGGCCGCCTCGGCGTCCACCACTCCCGCCGCGGCGCTACGCTCGGCGGCCGAAAGCTGGCTGGTGGTGGCCGACGACCCCGAAGTGCGCCAGCTGTTGCTGCTCGATGCGCCCACCGTGTTGGGTTGGGACGGCTTTCGCGACGTAGCCCAGCGCTACAGCTTGGGCATGACCGAGCAACTGCTGAGCGCGGCCATGCAGGCGGGACAACTCCCCCACCAGCCCGTGCGGGCCCTGGCCCACGTACTCATCGGCGCACTCGACGAAGCGGCGATGGTGATCGCCACCGCCGAGGACCGCGAGCAGGCGCGCGCCGACGTGGGCATCGTTGTGCACCGACTTCTCGACGCCATGCTCACCGAGGGATGATCCAGCGCCGGCACAGTCAGCGGATGAACTTCTCCAGGTAGGCGCGATGGTCCGGGGACAGTCGCACCAGCTTCTGCTCGTCGATGCTGAAGGTGGCCAGCTGCGTCTCGGCGATCACGGCCGGCCGCGAGTCCGGGGCCGCGTGTACCGAACGCACCTCGTAGCCGATGGTGAAGTCCACCGTCCGCAGCCGTGACACCCACATGGTCACCTGCAGCGGCGAATCCGTCAGCCGCAGCTGTCCTTTGTAGGCGACTTTGACCTCGGCGATCAGCAGACCGACGCTGGTGATGTCCACGGCAAAGGCCGGCGACAGGAAGGGCACCCGCGCCTCTTCGAGCATCGTCACCATGGTCGCGTGGTTCACGTGCTGGTACATGTCGATGTCCGACCAGCGCACCGGAACCGATGCCACGAAGCCCACGGTCTCCCCGACGGATCCAGCCGTGTCACTCACGATGCCGCCCCTTGTCCGCTCGCGCGGGTCATGCTGCGGATCTGACGCGCCGCCACCGACAGCGTCGCCAGATCGTGCTGGTCGGATTCGTAGATCTGGGTCAGCGTGCGCTGCGCCCGCTGCACGCGCGAGGCGTTGGTCGATTCCCATTCGCTGATCTTCTGCATCCCGTCCTCGTCCGGTTCCCCGACCGCCAGCACATCCACGCACAGCGACCGCACCGAATTGTAGATGTCGTCGCGGATCGCCAACCGCGCCAAGGCATGCCAACGATCGTCGCGAGGCAGTTGCGCGACCGCGGTCAGCAGGCCGTCGGTGCCCAACCGATCCATCAGCGCAAAGTAGGTGTCCGCGACCTCGTCGGCGCCGCGTTCGGTGATGTCGGCCACGTCGATGATGTCGAGCAGGCTGTAGCGGTACAGGCCGATGGCGACGTCTGCGGCCAGGTCGCTCGGTACGCCCTGCAGTTCGAACTCGCGAATGTGCGTGGCGACGATGTCGGCGTCGTCACCACGCAGCCAGTCCGACATCCGCGGCGTCAGTTGGGCGACCTGTTCGGCGAACCGGTTGATCTCGGCACCCACCGCCAGCGGCTGCGGGCGATAGTTCAGTAGCCACCGGCCAGCCCGGTCGATGAGCCTCCGCAGGTCCAGGGTCATCCGGTCGGTCACCGCCACCGGAAGCCCATCGTGCTCACCGGCGGCGCGAATCCGGCGCCACAGATCCCCCACCCCGAAGATGGCGTCGGTCGCGACATAGGCCCGCACGGCATCGACCGGACCCACGCCGGCGTCCTCGGTGATCCGGTAGGCGTACGTGATGCCCGCGGTGTCCACCACATCGTTGATCAGCATCGTGGTGACGATCTCGCGACGCAGTTGATGCGTCCGGATCTCGGCGCCGAATCGCTGCTGCAGAACGCGCGGGAAGTACTCCGGCAGCCGACTGGCGAACACGTCTTGGTCCGGTAGATCGGTGGCCAGCACCGCCGCCTTGAGGGTCAGTTTGACGTGCGCCATCAGTGTGGCGAGCTCTGGGGATGCCATGCCGAGCCCGGCCTCGGCGCGTCGGGCGATCTCCTTCTCCGACGGCAGGGCCTCCAGTTCACGGTTGAGGCCACGATCGGCGACCAGGTGCCGGATCTGCTCGGCGTGCACCGGCAGCAGGCTCGCGGCGTTGGCGCGGCTGGTGCCCATCAGGTCGTTCTGTGCGGTGTTGTCGGCCAGTACCAGAGCACTGACCTCATCGGTCATCGAAGCCAACAGCTGCGGCCGGTCTGCGGTGCCGACCTTTCCGACCGTGACCAGGGCATCGATCAAGATCTTGATGTTGACCTCATGGTCGGAGCAGTCGACCCCTGCGGAGTTATCGAGGGCATCGGTGTTGATCCGGCCGCCGGCCAGGTCGAACTCGACCCGGCCAAGCGGGGTGACACCCAGATTCCCGCCTTCGCCGATCACCTTGGCGCGCACCTGGTTTCCGTTGACCCGCACCTGATCATTGGCGCGGTCGCCCACATCCGCGTCGGACTCAGACTCGGCCTTGACGTAGGTGCCGATTCCGCCGTTGAAGAGCAAGTCAACCGGTGCACGCAGAATCGCCCGAATCAGCATGGGCGGCGTCAGCTCGGTGACGCCGCCGTCGAACCCCAGCGCGGTCGCTACCTGCGGGCTGACCGGCACCGATTTCAGGTCCCGAGGGTAGACGCCGCCACCGGCGCTGATCAGTGACGTGTCGTAGTCGTCCCAACTGGACCGGGGCAGGTCGAACATCCGTTGCCGCTCAGCGAAGGATGGAGCGGGATCCGGGTTGGGATCGAGGAAGATGTGCCGATGGTCGAAGGCCGCCACCAGCCGGATGTGTTTGCTGCGCAGCATGCCGTTGCCGAACACGTCGCCGCTCATGTCGCCCACTCCGACGACGGTGAAATCCTGACTCTGGGTGTCGACTCCCATCTCGCGGAAGTGCCGCTTGACCGACTCCCAGGCGCCCTTGGCGGTAATGCCCATCTCTTTGTGGTCGTAGCCCACTGAGCCGCCGGAGGCGAACGCGTCGCCCAGCCAGTAGCCGTAGGACGCGGCAACGCCGTTGGCAATGTCGGAGAAGCTGGCGGTGCCCTTGTCAGCGGCCACCACCAAGTAGGCGTCATCGCTGTCGCGGCGCACGACCTGTGGGGGCGCACTGATGGCACCGGTCGCGTGGTCGACATTGTCGGTCACGTCGAGCAGGCCAGAGATGAACAGGGTGTAGCAGGCCACCCCTTCCGCACGCGCCGCGTCCCGGTCTGCGACCGGGTTGCCGGTGGGTACCGGCGGCCGTTTGACCACGAACCCGCCCTTGGCGCCGGTCGGGACGATGACGGCGTTCTTGACCTCTTGGGCTTTGACCAATCCCAGAATCTCGGTGCGAAAGTCCTCGCGTCGGTCCGACCAGCGCAGCCCACCGCGCGACACGAAACCGAACCGCAGATGTACCCCTTCGACGCGGGGCGAGTACACGAAGATCTCGAACTTGGGCCGGGGCAACGGCAGCTCGTCGATCAGGGCTGCGTCCAGTTTGAGTGCCAGCACATTGCGCGCCCGAGCTGAATCCGGGCGGGTGACAAAGTAATTCGTACGCAAGGTCGCTTGAATCAGCGACGCGAATGCGCGCAGTACCCGGTCGGTGTCCAAGCTCACCACTGCGTCGATACCGGCCGCCACGTCGGCGGCCGCGGCCTGCGCGTCACGGCTGCGATGCGTGCGCGACGGGTCGAACAGTGCCTCGAACAGTGCCACCAGGGCCCGTGCAATGCCCGGGTACTGGTTGAGCACTGAGGCGATGTGGTGCTCGCTGTAGGGGAAACGGGCCTGGCGCAGGTATTTCGCGTAGCCCCGCAGCACCACCACCTGCTGCCAGGTCAGCCCGGCGCGCAAGACCAGTTCGTTGAATCGGTCGGCCTCGGCCCGGCCTTCCCAGATCGCGGTGACCCCGTCGGCGAACCGCTGTTGTGCGTCGCTGCGCGCAGATCCGGCCGCCGGGATCTCGATGGTGGGATCGGCCGACACCTTGAACTTGTAGATCCACACCTGCAGGCCATCGGCTCGCGTCACGGTGAACGGCCGCTCTTCGAGGACCGCCACCCCCATGCACTGCAGCATCGGCAGGAGCTGGCTCAGCGAGGCACCGTGCCCACCGAGGAACCAGGCCAACTGTCCCCCGTCGGCTTCGCCGTAGTCGGAGAACACCAACTTGACCGAATCGTCAGCCAGTCCTTCGATGATGGCAATGTCACCGACGGCCTCGGCCGGCGTGACGGCCTGCTTGTAGATCTCGTCGAAGGCGACGGCATAGTGTTCCGCCACCTCGGCGTCGATGGAGTCCTGCGCCGCAGTCTGCAGTAGCCGGTCACCCCAGGTGCGGGTGGCCTCGGCCAGCAATCCCTGTATCCGGACCCGGTTGGCTTCCCCGGTGTCGACCGCACGGGCCCCGGGATCGTCCGACATGCGGACCATGAAATGCAGCAACGCCCAGGGCGCTTCACTCACGCGCGCACTGTATTCCAGACCCACTCCGCCGAATTCGCGGACCAGAATGTCCTCCATGTGCAGCCGCACCGGAGTGGTGTAGCGATCACGCGGCAGATACACCAGGCAGGAAACGAAGCGGCCGGTGCGGTCCCCGCGGAGGAACAGCAGGGTCCCGCGCCGCGAACCAAGGTCGGACACCGCCATCGCCATGCTCAGCAGCTGCTCTGGGGTAATCGCGAAGAGCTCTGAGCGAGGGACGGTTTGGATGATGTCGAGCAGCAGTTGTCCGGGGTGCCCGGGCTCCTTCTCCGCAAGCGCAAGCGCGTGCCGGACAGTGTGGGAGATAACCGGGATTTCGAAGACGTCAGCGTTCATGGCGCCGGCGGTGAACAGTCCGACAAATCTGTGCGCAACGATGCTGTCGCCGGTGTCCTCCCGGATCACCACCACGTAGGTGTGCGAGCTGAATCGCATGTAGCTGGGCACGGTGGCCTGCGCCAGGGTCAACAAGTTGTCACCGATGAGCCTGGGCCGCAAAGACTTCCGCAGCGCCAACACGCCCAGCCGGGCGGCGTCCTCGACCAGCACGTGCTCGTCACGGACCACCCCGCGCTGATAGCCCAGCAGGACGAAGTGTCCGTCAGCCAGCCAGTGCAGGAGCGCGGCGACATCGTCGCGGTCCGGAGCGGTGTAGTGCCCCTGCGTGTTCGCCTCGACGTCGGCGGCCAGTTCGGTAAGCGCGTTACGCATCGCCTTGGAATCGATCGCCACCTGGCGAACGTCGGCCATCACATCGGGGAGCAGTCGTTCGGTCTCAGCGAGGGTGTGCCGGTTGACCGTCGGCGAGAGCTGGACGTGAATCCAGGCCTCTTCTGCGTCGGCGCGGTCCGCGGATCTCGGCTCCACCGCGCGCAGTTCCCCGGCGGTGTCGCGCTGCACCGCGAACACCGGGGTCATGATCCCGACGTAGGCCACCCCGAGTCGGTGCAGCAATACCGCAACCGAGTCCATCAGCATGCCGCCGTGGTCGGTGACCAATTGCAGCGCGGGACCGAATCCGCAACCGTCGTCGGCGGGATAGATCGCGATCCGGGATTCGCCGGGGAGCCGGGTCCGGGCCAACCGGGCGTGCGCGGCCACCAGGGCCGGGGTCACGACGGCGGTGGCGGCGGCTCGGCTGGCCGGGTCGGTGTCCGTCGGCTCATCACTGACCAGCGAGTCGCTGTGCGAGCCCCGGTAAGTCTGGATGTAGGCCGACGAAACCCAATCGGGAATACCTTGCGGCTCAGAGGGATCGGGAAATGTTGTCCACGCGGTTGATTCCTTGGTGGACTTTGTCATCCCCACCCCTCCTGACCGTGTCAGTTCCGGCAGCGCCGCTACCGGACCAACCCTAGTCGCGGGTGAGTCTGCGGTGGGTCACTCGGTGCGGACGCGCCGCCTCGGCACCGAGACGTCCCACTTTGTTCTCCTCGTAGGCACCGAAGTTGCCCTCGAACCAGAACCACTTGGCCTCGTTGTCGTCGTCGCCCTCCCACGCCAGGATGTGCGTGCAGGTCCGGTCGAGGAACCAGCGGTCGTGGCTGATCACCACCGCGCAGCCGGGGAACTGCTCGAGGGCGTTCTCCAGCGAGCCGAGTGTTTCGACATCGAGGTCGTTGGTGGGCTCGTCCAGCAGGATCAGGTTGCCGCCCTGCTTGAGAGTCAATGCCAGGTTCAGCCGGTTGCGCTCACCGCCGGAGAGCACGCCGGCCGGCTTCTGCTGGTCGGGACCCTTGAAGCCGAACGCCGAGACGTAGGCCCGCGACGGAATCTCGTTCTGGCCTACCTCGATGTAGTCCAGACCATCGGAGACCACTTCCCAGACCGTCTTCTTCGGATCGATGCCCGCGCGATTCTGGTCGACGTAGCTCAGCTTGACCGTCTCGCCGACCTTGACCGTGCCACTGTCCGGCTCTTCAAGACCCACGATCGTCTTGAACAGGGTCGTCTTGCCGACGCCGTTGGGGCCGATCACACCGACAATGCCGTTGCGCGGCAGCGTGAACGAGAGATCCTTGATCAGCTGACGAGAGTCGAAGCCCTTGTCCAGGTGTTCGACCTCGACGACGGTGTTGCCCAACCGCGGGCCGACCGGGATCTGGATCTCCTCGAAGTCGAGCTTGCGGGTCTTCTCCGCCTCGGCAACCATCTCGTCGTAGCGCTGCAGCCGGGCCTTGTTCTTGGCTTGGCGAGCCTTGGCGCCCGAGCGCACCCAGGCGAGTTCATCCCTCAGCCGCTTCTGCAGCTTCTGGTCCTTCTTGCCCTGAACATCGAGGCGCTCGGCCTTCTTCTCCAGATAGGTCGAGTAGTTGCCCTCGTAGGGGTAAGCCCGGCCGCGGTCGAGTTCCAGGATCCACTGCGCCACGTTGTCGAGGAAGTAGCGGTCGTGGGTGACCGCGAGGATCGCGCCCGGGTAGGAGGCCAGGTGCTGCTCAAGCCAGAGCACGCTCTCGGCGTCGAGGTGGTTGGTCGGCTCGTCAAGGAGCAACAGGTCAGGCTTGCTCAGCAGCAGCTTGCACAGTGCCACCCGCCGGCGTTCACCACCGGAGAGGTGGGTGACGGGCTCGTCGGGCGGGGGGCAGCGCAGCGCGTCCATCGCCTGCTCGAGCTGCGAATCGATGTCCCAGGCGTCGGCGGAGTCAAGCTCCTCCTGGAGCTTGCCCATCTCGTCCATCAGCTCGTCGGTGTAGTCGGTGGCCATCAGCTCGGCGACCTCGTTGTACCGATTCAGCTTGCCCTTGATGGGCACGCCCTCTTCGACGTTCTCCCGGACAGTCTTGGTCTCGTCCAGCTGCGGCTCCTGCATGAGGATCCCGACACTGGCGCCGGGCGCCAGGAAAGCGTCACCGTTGTTCGCCTTGTCCAGCCCGGCCATGATCCGCAAGACGCTGGACTTGCCGGCACCGTTGGGGCCGACCACACCGATTTTGGCGCCGGGCAGGAAATTCAGCGTGACATCGTCGAGGATGACTTTGTCGCCGTGCGCTTTGCGCACCTTCTTCATCGTGTAGATGAACTCAGCCATGCCGGGGTGTCGCCTCCTGGTCGCGCGAAATTGCTCGCTGACCATCCTAGGGGGTCACCCTGCACAGCTGTCGGCTGCGCTCAGGGCGCCATTGCCATGCCCGCCATCTCGTCGCCGGCCTCGGCGTCGGTGTCGGATTCAGCCTCGGAGCAGTCCGGGCCTTCGGCGTGGTCGGCGCGGGCGGTCACCGACGGATTGTCCGGTCCGGCCGCGATGATCTTCTCCACCCGCGCCGCGCACCGCGCCAGGTCGGGGCCGACGGCGGTGGCGCGCAACTCCACCGATGAACGGCGCACCCCGTCCTTGTCCTCGTACTCGCTGGTGAAGAGGTGCCCCATGACGATCACCGGCAGCCCCTTGCTCAACGACGCGCCCACCCCGGTAACCAGCCGGTCCCAGCAGTTGACCGTCACGAATAACGAGTTGCCCGTCTCCCAGCTGCCGTCGGCGGCCCTCTTGCGCGAGTTGCTGGCGACCCGGAATTTGATCAGCTCATGGTCACCCACGCGGCGGCGGATCGGGTCTGAGGCGATGTTTCCTACCACGGTCAGTTGCGTTTCATACATGTGCAGGCTTCCTTTCCTGGTTGCCGGCGGGCCTGACGCGCCTGCCGGTGCTGCACCCATTGGGCCGGACAGGCCCGACATGCAAGCCGATCCGGAAGTCCTGAACAGCGGCCATTGGGGACGAACTGCGGATTGGGGATAACCTCCCCCGCCTCGGTCAGGAGCGCGGCGGCGCGATGCTGACCGGGGCGTTCCAGTTGGAGAAGTCCATCTGCACGGCGTCGTCGCCGGCGTCGAGCTTCAGCGCGACCAGCTGGTGATCGCCGGTCTCCTGAATCCAGACCGTGCACGAGGTCCGCTTGCCGGGGCGCAGCTGCGGCACGATCCTGGTCGCCGTGTCGGCTGAGATCTGGCCGGTGATCCGGACGGTATGCACGCCGTCGACCAGTTCGCGGCTCTCGACCTCGGGATCGACGAAGTCGGTCAGCATCCCCGCCAATGCCGTGCCGGGGCTCAGGATGCCCGCCGCGTCGTACAGATCGCCGGCCGGCCCGTAATCGATCCAGCGGCCACCCTCTTCAAACACGAAGAAGTGGCCGCCGGACACCACGAACCGTACGTACGCCGGAGCGCCCCGGTAGGCGATCTTGGCGTAGCCCCGCGCCGCAGGGGCGGGGCTACGGGTCACGTCGGCATCCACCGCCGTGGCCGCCATGTTCTCCACGTTGCCGATCACCAACAGCGACAGGTGCACACTGTCGGCTTGCGCCACGGTATCGCTGGCCTCCCGCAGGATCGCCGCCGCATCCGGCAGAGGTTCGGTGGACCGCTTCGACGATGTGGCGGTCGCAGCAGGCGGCGCGCCGCTCGGCGAGACCTGTGCCGTCGACGCCGACAGCGACCCCGGGATGCTCGGGGAAGGTGCAGGTGCACAACCGCCGGCCAGGGCGGCAGCGGCGCTCACCACGGACAGGACGGCGACGAGCCTGCGCATGGTCGCCAGCGTAGAGGCCCTCCGAGCCGCCCGGCCAGGTCCTGTGGTGAGGCGGGACGTCTACCAGCGGTTGGTATACGTTGCTTGCGGTGGATACCAGGGGCCGGTCCGGCAGCGGTGAACACACGAGCCGCACCACATGGGCCCGCGACGATATCCGGGTCTCGGACCCGGCCGCCATGCAGCGTTCGATCGCCGGCACGGCGATCGGCAACTTCATGGAGTGGTACGACTTCGGCATCTATGGCTTCCTGGCCACCACGATCGCGCAGGTCTTCTATCCCGGCGACAGCTCCAGCGCGGTCGGCTTGATCGCCACGTTCGGAACCTTGGCGGCGGCGTTCGCGGTGCGGCCGTTCGGCGGGATCATCTTCGGTGCGCTGGGCGACCGGATCGGCCGCAGGCGAGTTCTGATCATGACCGTCACTCTGATGGCGGTCGGCACCACGTTGACCGGACTGCTGCCGTCCTATGAGGACATCGGAATCTGGGCGCCGATTCTGCTCATCGTCACCCGGATCATGCAGGGTTTCTCCACCGGCGGCGAGTACGTGGGCGCGATGACCCACATCAGCGAACACGCGCCCGATCGCAATCGCGGAGCGCTCGCCGGCTTTCTACCGCTGGGCACACTCGGTGGCTACGTGCTGGGCGCGGCGGTGGTGACCGCCCTGAAGACCCAGCTGCCCGTTGCCGAGATGCTGCAGTGGGGCTGGCGGGTGCCGTTTCTGTTGGGCGTCCCACTGGCCGCCATTGCGCTGTACATGCGGCTGCGCATCGACGAGTCGCCGGTCTACGAGCAGCTCCGCAGCAACCACAGCGCCGCCAGCGGCAACGGCTGGGGGCAGTTCCAGCGGACGGTGATGCGGCAACGCACCGGCCTGCTGATCTGCATGGGCCTGGTGCTGGCGGAGAACGTCACCAACTACATGCTGACGGGCTACCTGCCCACGTATTTCAAACAGGTCGGCGGGATCAGCGGCAGCGGCGGCCTGACGATGATCGTGGTGGCGTTGCTGCTGATGCTGGTCGCGGTGGTCCCACTGGCCAGGCTTTCCGACCGCATCGGCCGCAAACCGATCCTGTGGACCGGCAGCGCCCTGCTGATCGTCGGCTCGGTTCCGGCGTTCCTATTGATCGGCCAGGGCGGCAGCTACGCGCTGCGCCTGCTCGGCGTGCTGATCATCGGGGTGATGCTGCTGTGTTTCTACAGCACCACGCCCTCCACGCTGCCCGCCCTGTTCCCGTCTGAGGTGCGCTACTTCGCGGTGGCAATCGGGTTCAACATCTCGGTCTCGATGTTCGGCGGTACCACCCCGCTGGTCGCCGAGACGCTGGTCTCGGGAACCGGCAACGTGCTGGTCCCGGCCTACCTGCTGATGGGTGCGGGTGTCGTCGGGGCCATCACGCTCTGGTTCACCCCCGAAGTAGCCGGCAAGCGGCTGCCGGGTTCGGGACCGTCGGTGGCCACCGAGCAAGAGGCCGAGGCCATCGCGAAGTCCGGGCTGCGCGAGACAGGCGACGACGGGCTGCCGGCTTGATGTTGACGCCGCTTACTTGAGCTCCTATGCTGACGTAAGCACTGTTAACATCTATCCCACCCGAAGAAGATGGGCCATGAGCATCCCCGACCAAACTCCGCGCCGCCCTTTTGATCTGGTGATCTTCGGCGCCACCGGCTTCACCGGCGGCCTGACCGCCGAATATCTCGCGGCCAACCTTCCCAGCGATGCCCGATGGGCCCTGGCCGGCCGCAACCCGACGAAGCTGGAAGCGGTACGCGACCGACTCGCCGCCATCAACCCTGCTGCCGGCACCCTTTCCGTCCTCGTGGCCGACAGCGGCGACCCGGACTCGTTGCGCACCGTCGCCGAGTCCGCACGCGTGGTGATCACCACGGTCGGTCCGTACCTGGAGCACGGCGAGCCGCTGGTAGCCGCGTGCGCCGCGGCCGGCACCGACTACGTCGACCTCACCGGCGAGCCGGAATTCGTCGACAAGATGTACCTGACCCACCACGCCCGGGCCGTGGCGAGCGGCGCTCGGCTCGTTCATGCCTGCGGCTTCGATTCCATCCCCCACGACCTGGGGGCCTTCTTCACGGTCACGCACCTGCCGGACGGAGTGCCGTTGACACTGCGCGGGGTGGTCCGCACCAAGATGATGATCTCCGGTGGGACCTTGCACTCCGCCCTGGCGCAGATGTCGCGTCCACGACAGATGCGGCAGGCCGCGATCGCACGCACCAAAGCCGAGCCGCAGACCAGTGACCGCCGATCCCGTGTCCGGTCCGGTATTCCGCATCACGACGCCACCCTCGGCATCTGGCTGTTGCCCATGCCGACCGTCGACCCGCAGATCGTGCAGCGGTCCGCGGTCGCCCGCTCCGAGTACGGTCCCGATTTCAGCTATGCGCACTATGCGGGTGTCCAGCGCGTCACAACGCTGGCCGGCCTCCTTGCCGGCCTAGGCGCGTTCGTCGCCGCAGCGCAGGTGCCGCGGCTGCGCCGGCTGCTCGGTCAGCGCATCCCGCAGGGCGAAGGCCCGTCGGAATCACGAAGGGCCAGTTCGTGGTTCACCGTGGATTTCATCGGCGAAGGTGGCGGGAAGCAGGTCCACACCCAGGTCCGCGGCGGCGATCCGGGCTACGGCGAGACCGCGAAGATGATCGCCGAGGCAGCCATGTCCCTGGCCTTTGACGACAATCCGGTGACGGCGGGTCAGGTGACGACCGTCGCGGCGATGGGCGAGAACCTGCTGCGCCGCCTCACCGACGCGGGCCTTACCTTCGAGGTCATCGCGGACAAGCCATGACCACCGGCTCGGGGCCTTTCGTGCCGCCGGACGCCACCGCGGCGCTCGCCGGATTGAGCATGCCGCTCGCCGATGCCATGCGCACCCAGCGTGCGATCCGTCGGCTGCACCTGGATCCCGTCGACACCGATGTGCTCCGCGAGGTGCTTGCGCTCGCATTGAAGGCGCCGACCAGTTCCAACAGCCAAGACTGGGCCTTTGTCGTGGTCAACGACGCAGTGCAAAAGCGGCGACTGGTGCGCAGCTATCAACGAGCCTTCAAACTGTTCGGGTGGTTCGCCCGTCGCGCCGCCCCCGATGAGGCGACGCGACGTCAGTTGCGAGTGTCGGAGTGGCAGCGTGAGCACTTCCACGAACTTCCGACGCTGGTGGTGGCCTGCTACCGGCGCACTCTCAAGCACCGGCCCGTCGGACGGCCGCAGCTCAGGGTCTCGTCGTTCTACGGGTCGGTCTACCCGGCGGTGCAGAACCTGCTGCTGGCGTGCCGAGCCGTGGGCTTGGGGGCTTCGCTGCAGACGCTGCCGCTGTGGCTGGTCCGCAGCACCCGCAAGGTGCTGCAGCTACCTCCCGAGATGGTGCCGGTGTGCATCATCCCGATCGGCTGGGCTCGCGGGCGATACGGCCCCACCCAGCGACCGGACATCGGTGACGTGGTGCACGTGGACCGATTCGGCAATCAACCCTGGCAGTCAGCGCAGGCCGGCCAGCTCGGCGGAGAGGGTCCATAGCCCGTCGATGAGCTCGGGGTCGTGAGCCTGCCGGTTTTCGCGGCCGCCGGCTTTGTGGCGGTCGAAGTAGACGCCGTTGATCTCGGGGTCGGCCCCCCGCTTGGCCAGCTCGATCAGGGGCGCGGCGCCCTGGGCCGGGGTGATGGCCGCGATGTGGCGCAACGGCGTCCGGAAGACCAGGCCGATAAACCATGAGTCGCGCCCGAAGCTGGTGGCCACCGGTCCGGGATGCACTGCGGCCGAGATGATCCCGTCGCCGGCCCAGCGCTGGGCGATACCGCGGGTGAACAAGATGTTCATCAGCTTGCTCGTGCCGTAGGCGCGGGTCTCCCATGCGTGCCTGCGCCGATAGTCCACGTCATCGAGATCGACGTGCCCTAACAGGTTGCCGCCGCTTGAGGTGTTCAGCACCAGCGCGGCGTCGGCCGAAGCCAACCGGTCCTGCAACAGATTGGTCAACAGGAACGGCGCCAGGTGGTTGATACCGAAATTGGGTTCGTGGCCATCGACCGTCCGCAGTCGGGGCGCGAACGTTCCGCCAGCGTTGTTCATCAAGACGTCGATCACGCCGACTTTGTCGCGGATCTGTTGCGCCAGCGCACGGACCTGGTCCAGGTCGGCGAAGTCAGCGGTCAGCGGGATGGCCCCCGTATCGGCGGCAATGGGCGCGAGCTTGGCGGCCGAGCGGCCGACGACGACGAGGTTGACCTCGGGGCCGGCCAGGGCACGCGCTGCCACGGCACCGATACCGTCGCTGGCGCCGGTGATCACGATCGTTCGGGGTGAAGTCACTGCACGGTCTCCTTCGATGACGCCGCCGAGCGCCTGATGTTAGCGACGCTTACACGCGGCGGGCTGCTAACATTAAGAGCTCATGTAAGCGCCGTCAACACGGGGTAGTCACAGATGTCAGCGTCGATCAAGACCTACCACCACGGCGACCTGCCCGGAACCCTCCTGCGCGCCGCTATGGATCTCCTTGAGGAAAACGGCGCCACCGAACTGTCGCTGCGTGCTGCGGCTCGCCGCGCCGGGGTGTCGACCGCGGCGCCCTACCGGCACTTCGCCGACCGCAACGCGCTGTTGTCGGCGATCGCCGCGGTGGGTTATCAGGAGTTGGCGGCCGAGCTGATCGCAGCGCATCCGTCGCCGAAGACGGCGGACGACTTCGCGGCTCTCGCCGTCGCCTACGTTCAGTTCGCCGTGAACCGCCCGGGCCTGTTCCGGGTGATGTTCACCGAGCAGTGCGATCTCACCGACGCAGAGCGGGCCGCGGCGGTGACGGCGATCCAGGAATACCTGAACTCGATCGTGCGGCAGGTCTTTCCGTCGTCCGATCCGGAGGCCATGGCCATCGCCGTGTGGGGGCTGGTGCATGGCCTGGCCTTCCTGCACCTGGACGGCAAACTCGACACCTCGTCGAAGCAGGTGATTGCCGACCGGGTGCGCGCAGCCGTACTCGCGGCGGCCGGCCAGCTGAGCTGACTCAGCGCTGCACGGTTCCATCGCGGCGGGCCATCTCGGCCAGCATCGCGTTGTAGGCGGCAAGCTCGGCGTCGTCATCGCGGTCAGCGGCCCGGTCCAGCCGCTTGGCGGTGCGCCGGTCACTGCGATGCCACTGCACCAGCAGCGCGACCATCACCATCACCAGGGGTAATTCACCTGCCGACCAGGTGATGCCGCCGCCCAGATGCTGGTCACCGGCCAGATCGGTGTGCCAGGGCAGGCCCAACTCGCCGTAGAACCACTCCCCAAGCACGGTATGCATCCCCATCAGGAAGACCCCGAAGAAACCATGCAGTGGCAGCGCGGCGAACACCACCGCCAGTTTGGCCAGCGGGGAGATCGGCCGGGGGGTCGGGTCGACACCGATCACCACCCAATAGAAGAGGTACCCGCTGAGGATGAAGTGGATGTTCATTGCGAGGTGCCCGGCATGACTGCCGACGATCGAATCGAACAGGCTGCTGAAGTACAGCCCGTAGAAGCCGACCACGAAGATCACCGCAGCGATGATCGGGTTGGTGAGAAGCCGAGAGAGCCGGCTGTGCAGGGCGGCCAGCAGCCACTCCCGCGGCCCCGGCGGCTCACCGCGACCGGCGACCGGCAGTGCCCGCAGCGCCAGCGTGGTCGGACCGCCGAGCACCAGCAGGATCGGCACGAGCATCGACAGCAGCATGTGCACCACCATGTGCATGCTGAACATGGCCGGCATGTAGCGGCCGGTGCCCGACGACGTGGCGAACAGCAGGGTGAAACAGCCCAGCATCCAGGCGGTCGTGCGGCCTGCTGGCCAGGCGTCGCCGCGCCGGCGCAGCCGCAGCACACCGGCCAGGTACACCCCGGCCAGCACTATCGCGGCCGTGCCGAAGACCACATCGAAACGCCAGTCGAACAGAACCCGCGCCACCGTCGGCGGGCCGGCGAAGTCGTAGCCGATCTTGACCATGGGAACCGACGGGTTGAGCGCGGCCGGCGGAGGCGGTGGAGTGCGGCCCAAGCCCACGGCGACGCCGAAGGTCAGCGCAAAGACGGCGGCTTCCGTCAGCGCCAGGCGGATCAAGGGGGCGCGGTTGCCCGGGTCGGCCTGCAACGCGGCCACACCGCGGCGCCGCTGCCCCGCCCCAAGGACGCCAAGCACACACAGGGCGACGAATTTGGCCACCACCAGCCGACCGTATTCACTGGTCAGCAACTCCGACGGTGCCAGTCGCACCAGCGCGTTGAGCACCCCCGACAAGCCCATGGCCACAAAGCACCACAACGCCACGGTGGAGAATCTCCGGGCCGCCAGATCACCGTGTTCGCCGCCACGCAGCGCATGTACCAGTAGCGCGAGCAGGCCGCCGGCCCACAGTCCCGCGGCGATGAGATGAATGAGCAGGCTGTTGGTGGCCAGGTCGTGTGACCCGCCGGCCGCCGAATGTCCGGTCAGACCCAACGGGATCAGCGTCAACAGCGAACCCGCCAGCAACAGCGGAGTCCACGACCAGCGCAGCACCCGCGAGCTGACCAGAGTCACGATCGCGGCCAACAGCGCGGTCCACCGCCACGCCGAGGCGGTGTCGACCAGCCCGGCGAACGACCAGGCTGTTGCGGGGTCGAGGAACTCCGCCAGGGGATGCCCGGAGACATCGGAGATCGTCAGCGGAACCAGCAGCGCCGCGCACACCGCCCATGCTCCCGAGGCGGCCGTGCCCAATCGCAACGCACGATAGCCGGCGACGTCGAGCACGCCGCTGGTTTGGGGCGGCACCAGGAACGCCGCAAGCAGAAACGATCCCACCGCTACCACCGCGGCGATCTCCCCTGCAGCCCGGACGAAGGGCAGTCCCAGCGTGGTCACCGGACCGGGATCGGGCAGGCCGGTGGCGGTCAGGGCATCGGCCAGCGACAGCGCCCCGATACCCGCGGCGATGCAGCCGGCCAGGATCGCCACGCCGGCCAGCACCGGCGCGATGATCGCCGGGCGGCTGCGGGTCGCCGAAATCGCCGTCATGGTTCCCAGCGTATGGGGCGCGTCCGCCCGGCCGCATGCCAGGCGGGCGCGGTTGCTAGCTACCGATGCCCCGCCAATGCCGTCGTACCTCCATGTCGCGGGCGGCGAATGCCTCCCGGGCGATCCGGGCGATGTGGTCGGAGTCCTGCAGGATGCGACGCAATTCGGACCGGAACGCTTTCCGCCGCTCCGCCAGGTCCGGCGCGGGGTCCAGCAGACCCTGATCGGCGACCACTTGGCAGGCGGTCGCGAACAACAAGGTGGACACCGATTCGCTGCTGCGGACCCGCCCCTGCGCCACGTACTGGCGACCGACTCCCAGCGCCGACTGCGTAAGTTCGTTGACGCCGATATCGGCGGGGGCGTCGCAGAGCACGTCGGCGACTATCGCGTAGGACTCGAAGAACACCCGCAACATGACGTCGGAGGTCACCGGAGTCTTCTCCGACAGAATCCCGTCGATCTCGGCTCCGCCTGCCGCGACCCGCGTCTGCCAGTCGGCAAACCACGACATCTCCTCGGCGATGTTGTCACGGAACGCCGCGGAATCCGCGAAGTAGAAGTCGAATTTGAGGAGGTCCCGCAACCGCATCGCCTGAGTCCAGAAGGCGTCCAGCCGGTCGCCTTCGCCTCGTCCGGCGTGCGCCAGCGCGAGCTCGACGATCGAGGTCTCCAGGAAGGCGTGGATCACCGAGTTGCGGTAGAACGACGCGGCGTGTTCATCCTCGGGGGCGATCCGCCACACCGACTCACGGCCGCCGTCGACGCGGGTGACCGGATGCCCGTTGGACAACGTGTCCATCACTGCACGTACCCCGTCGCGGCTGCGCAGGCGCAGTGCGCTGGTGGAGATCGGAGTCTGCTTGCGTTCCAAGTAGTCCAGCCCGGCCTGCAGCGAGTGATGGATCTGCTCCAAAGTCAGAGCCAAGCCGTGAGTGGTCAACAGCAGCGCCGACACCAGTCCGGCCGCGCTGATGGGAGTGACACGCTGAATTCGCCAGGCCACCTCGATGGCCATCTTCTGCATAGCCAGCCGTTTGGCATCCGGATCGGTCGCCGTAGAACCGTCTGGGGCGCCTAGGTACTGGCGCATGGACACGGCCTCGGGGAACCGCACGTAGATCTTGCCGTAGTTACGTTCGCCCTGGGCCTTGATGAACCGATAGAGCCAGCGGATTCCTTCCGGAGTCTTCTCCCCGCCTCGGGCGTAGGCGGCATACTCATCGGTCTCATGGAGCTGGTCGAAGCTGATCGAAACGCCCTGCAGGAGAACATCTTCAGTGCGGTCGTCGAGATAGGCGTCCGCGACGTAGGTCATCAGACCGAGCTTGGGCGGCAGCATTTTGCCGGTGCGTGACCGGGTTCCCTCGATAGACCAGCTGAGGTTGAACCGCTTTTCCATCACGTAGCCGACGTACTCCTTGAGTACGTACTTGTAGAGCGGGTTGTTAGCGATGCTGCGTCGGATGAAGATCACCCCGGAGCGGCGCAGCAACGGCCCCATCAATCCGAATGACAGGTTGATGCCGGCGAAGACATGCACCGGCGGGAGCCGGTTCTCCTGCATCGCCACCGGCATGACCGCGCCGTCGATGTAGGACCGGTGGGAGAACAGCAGCACCGCGGGATGGTTCTCCAGGGCGGTGCGCAGCGCGGCCACCTGGTATTCGTCGTAGTCGATGTCGGGGTCGAAGCCCCGGCTGAGCATGCGGGTCAATACCGCGACCAGGTCGACCGAGACCCGACTCCAGCCGGTGGACAGCTCGTCGAGCATCTTTCCGGCCTCATCGATGGTCGCCCCGGGAATGGCCTCCAGGCCCTCACGGAATCGGCTGGAGGCCAAGATCTCCGGCTTCACCAGGCGCGGAGACTTGTATTGCGGACCCAGGATCCGATTCTCAGCGCGCTCAAGGGCCAGCACCGCGCGGCGGGTGACGAAATGCGCGAAGTCGCGCGGGTTCTCTCCGGCGGTGTGCTCACTCCATTGACTGCGCAGGTCGGCGACGCTGGCCGGTTCACCCACCACCACGCGGGCCAGCGAAGACTCGGTGCGCAGAATCTGCCGCTGTTGGCGTTCGCTGGGCCGATAGGGATTGCGCCCGGGCAACAACGCGGACACCCGCTTCAGCGCGGAGGCTTCGGCACGCGGCATCCAGAACACCCGAACCGGAAGGATCGACCGTTGTTCGTCACGCTCAAGATGCCCCACCAGCCGAGCCATGGCGCCAGACGAGCGCTGTGACGGGTCGAGCTCCAGCAGTTCGATCCGGGCACCCGGTCGGCCGTCGCGGTATCGCTCCAGCCACTCGTGCACCAGATCCGCCTCCACCGGAGACGACACGTAGGCCAGGACCAGCGTGTCGGCGGTTGTGGTGGCCCCAGAGGGTTCGGTGGCCGATGACGATGTCACTGCTCCCCCTTCGGGGCCGGTGGCCGCTTGGCCGGAGCCTTCTTGGCGGGCGCCTTCTTGGCGGCCGACTTTTTCGCGGGTGCCTTCTTCGCCGGAGCCTTTTTGGCAGCCGCCTTCTTGGCGAGAGCCTTCTTCGCCGGAGCCTTCGGGTCTGGAATCGGCGGCTGGGGTGGCCAGGCCGGTAACTCGTCCACCGGCCAGTCGGCCAACGTGTCGAGGTAGAGCTGGCGCACTTCGGCGATCCGCTCGGGCAACGTTTCGACGGTCCAATCCTCGACCGAGATCGCCGGGAACACCGCGACGTCGACGGTGCCCGGGTGGGCACTGATCGAGTCCCGGGCGGCGACCACCTCAGCGTTGCGGATCACCACTGGCACGATCGGAATGCCCGCCGCCATCGCGAGCCGGAACGGCCCCTTCTTGAACGGGCCCACTCCGGTGGTGTCCACCCGGGTTCCCTCCGGCGCGATCACCACCGACAGGCCGCGCTTGGCACGCTCCTCGACCTCTTGCAGGGACTCCACGGCGGCCGCCGCGTCATCTCGGTCGATGAACACCATCTCGGTCAGCTTGCCCAGCGTTCCGGCGATCGGGTCCTTCTCCAGCTCCCGCTTTCCGACACTGATCCAGTTGTCGCGCACCAGCGACGCGGTGATCACCGGATCGACCTGGTTGCGATGGTTGAAGATGAACACCGCGGGCCGGACCGCGGTGAGGTTCTCTTTGCCGATCACGTTGAGCTGCACACCGTTGAGCGTCAGCAGCACCTGCGGGAACAGTGCGGTGAAGAAGTTGACGCCGCGCCGGCGGCTTCCGCTGAGTAGGCCCAGCCCAATCGCGCCTGCGCCCACCGGGACAATCGAGGACAGACCCGCCAGGTTCCGCAGTTGACCGACGACGCCGCTGCCGCGGCTGCTGAACTGCAGGATCGGCCAACCACGCTTGCGGGCGACCGAGGCCATCTTGCCCTCGGGGTTGGTGGGTCGCGGATTGCCCACCAGGTGCATCAGCGCGACGTCCTCGTCCCCGTCGGCGTAAAAGTAGCTGTCCTGCAGGTCGATGTCGTGTTCGGCGGCGAACTTCTGCACCGCGGCAGCCTTACCCGGACCCCACAGGATCGGCTCGACGACCTCGCCGGTGAGCACGCCGTTCTCGTCGGTCACGAAGGCGTTGGTGAGGGTGTTGGTGATGCCCAAGAAGCGGGCCACCGGCTCGACCTGAATGGTGAGCGCCGAAGAGCTCAACACCACGGTGTGCCCGCGGGCCTGGTGCGCTCGGACCACTTCGCGCATCTCCGGGTAGATGCGCTTGGCGATCTTCTGCACAAACAGCCGCTCACCGATCTCGTCGAGGTCACTGATCGAGCGGCCACGCAACGCGGTCGACGCCGTGGTGATGAGCTCCTCGAACTCGATGCGGCCCAGTTGGTGGTTGAGCCCGGCCTGGATCATGCCGAACAGCTCGCCCAATCCCATGTCGCGACTGCGGACGCGCTCGCGGGTGAGGATGACGGCGGTGAAGCCGGCTACCAGGGTGCCATCGAGGTCGAAGAACGCCCCGACCTTGGGGCCCGGCGGACTAGCGGCGATCTCGGCCACCGATCCGGGCAGCCGCATGTCACGCGACCGCGGCTTCGCGTCGTCGGTCATGACTCAGCACCGATACGGAACGAGGCCGGCACACAACGCGGCACCGGATCACCGGCCAGCGCCAGCACTTCGTCGAAGCCCTCTACCAGGCACGTGGCGAACAGCTTCTCGTCGCGGACCGCTGCGCGGTCATAGCGGACCGTGATGGAGCACTCACCACCGCGGGAGATCAGCACCACCATCATGGCGACGCCGGGCAGCGGCCCGATTCCGTAGTGTCGCAGCACCTTCGCCCCGGCGATATAGGTTTCGCCGGGATAGAACGCCACGTTGCTGGCCTGAACGTCGGCACTGACGACCGATTCACTCATCTTCTCCAGAACCGGTGCCGGAACGACGCTCAGCAGCGGCGCGATGGAGCCGATCACGTCCATCGCGGGCTCGTCACGACGCTGGGTCATCTGGGCCCGAATCCGCCTGATTCGCTCGACCGGGTCGGCAACCCCTACCGGGGCGGCCAGGTTCACCCCGGTGAACCGGTTGCCCCCGGCAGGATCTGCATCCGCGCGCAGGTTCACCGGGATCGCCATCGGCAGGGTTGCGATCGGCACACCCAACGCCCGGTGGTAGCGCCCCAGCGCTCCCGACACTGCCGCCAGGTACGCGTCGTTGATCGACCCTCCGCCGGCTTTGGCCGCTCGGTGCAGGTCGGCCAACCGGATGTCGAGGGCTTCGGTCCGGCTGGTCAGGCTGCGCCGCCGCAGCAGCGGCGAAGGCTCCGCCGCCTGGCTCATCACCCGTGAACTCGACCGGGCATAGGTGAGGGCACCGGTGACGGCCGACAGCGGATCACGCACGGTGCGGGTCGCCATCGACAGTGCGCCCAACAGCAGGTCGCGGGTGCCACCAAAAACCGTGAACGGCAGGTGGTTGATGCCGTCACGCATCAGGTCGTTGGCCGACAGGTCCTGCGGTACCGGTTGCGGCGGCATCGCCCGGGCCGGCGGGTCGCGTTCCAGGTCATAGATCCGCCCGAACATGGCCGCTCCCCCGACACCGTCGGTGACCGCGTGACTCAAATGCATCAATGTGGCGGCCCGGCCGCCCTCCAGGCCCTCCACCAGAGTCGCTGACCACAGCGGGCGCTGAATATCCATCGGTGACTGCAGGGCCACCTCCGCCAGGTCGAGGACTTCACGCAAGCCACCAGGCTCGGGCACCCGGAGCCGTCGGACATGAAAATCAAGGTTGAAGTCGGGATCCACCACCCAGCGCGGCGCAGCCGTCGGCAACGTGGGCACCACCACCTTCTGGCGCAGGCGCAAGACTTTCCGGGAGACGTTCTCGAACAGGTTGCGGAACCGGTCCCAGTCCGGGGTGCTGTCGAGCAGCTCTAGCCCCATGATCCCCGAGCGGGTCCGCGGGTTGGCTTCACCGCGGTGCAGCAGGTAGTCCAGGGCACCCAGTTCGGTGGGCAGCCCAGCGGCGTCGACGAGCTCACCCACGCCGCGCCTCCAATGCAGTCGAACGGGCCCGACCGGCCCGGCCCACCGAGGTTGCCACCGCCACACATCCCTCTTGATTCACAGACGTCACGAGCACCATTCAACGCTAGTTGTTTGCCTACGGCGACGGGTGTCGATTCGGGTAGATCCAGGACGCTGTCGACAAATCGAAATACTCTGTTGGCCGGTTGAATTGGAAACCGATGATTACGGCATTGCTCGGTCGACGCAGCGCTACCGTCGTCAGCGGATAAACTGAGCCCGCATTGCCTCCGTAGCTCAGGTGGATAGAGCACTAGACTTCTAATCTTGTGGTCGCAGGTTCGAGTCCTGCCGGGGGCGCCTCCGCCGCGCGTCTGACTAACCGACGTGATCTCCGGGGTTACCGTCACGGGGTGCCACCTCGACGCAGGTTTCCCACCGCCACGGGCGTGGCTCGCGCGCGCTACGCGAAGCGGCGACAACGACGGCTCGCCCGCGTGGACAACGACCTCACCGCAACCCAATGGGAAAGCCTGCTTGAGGCGTGGAGCCGATGCGCCTACTGCCAAGGGAGCGGACCGGCCCTGCAACGCGACTGCGTCATTCCGATCTCTCGTGGCGGTCGCTACACACTGGACAACGTGGTTCCGGCGTGCGCCTCCTGTAACGCCAGCAAGCACAACAGCGAGGTCACCGAATGGCTTCGCCGCAAGAGGTTTGACGAGACCACCTTTCTCCTGCGCCACGCGACCATCCTGCGGTCACTGCGGCTCGTCGACTAGCCGCACAGGCGCAGACATGTGGGCCTGGCGCGGCCCGTAGGGGCCTGGCCACTAGCCTGAGGTCTCCGGGATGCCGCATCCCATCGTGTCAACGCACGGCGATGTCGCCGCGAAATGCCGAACTGCTGGAAAGGCAGGCCATGAACGAGGAACGCACGATCATGTATTTCACCGTCTTCATGATCGGACTGGTGGCTGCCGTCGCGGCCGTCGTCGCCTTCTTGGCCTGACAGATCGCCGCCGGACTTCCGACCCGCCGTGACTCGTCCCGATCTCGTCCTCTACACCGTCACCGACCGCGTGGCGCTGATCACCGTCAATGACCCGGACCGGCGCAACGCGGTCACCGGCGCGATGTCGGTACAGCTGCGGGCCGCGGTAGCCCGTGCCGAAGCCGACCCCGCTGTACACGCGGTGGTGGTCACCGGCGCCGGTCGGGCATTCTGCGCCGGCGCCGACCTGTCCGCTCTGGGTGTCGCCACCCAGGATGGGTTGCTGGCGCTCTACGACGGATTCATGGCCCTTGCCGAGTGCACGCTGCCCACCATCGCTGCGGTCAACGGCGCCGCCGTGGGCGCGGGACTGAATCTGGCACTGGCAGCCGACGTGCGCATCGCGGGGCCGGCGGCCTTGTTCGATGCCCGCTTCCAGAAACTGGGCCTGCATCCCGGCGGCGGCGCCACCTGGATGCTGCACCGCGCGGTGGGGCCACAGGTGGCTCGGGCTGCGTTGTTGTTCGGGATGAGGTTCGACGCCGAAACCGCGGTGCGGCACGGCTTGGCGCTGCAGGTCGACGACGACCCCGTCGCCGCCGCCCTGGCGCTGGCCGCGGGCCCGGCTTCGGCGCCTCGGCAGGTGGTCCTGGCGACCAAGGCGACGATGCGGGCCACCGCCAGCCCCGGCGCGCTCGAAGGCGAGCAGCACGAGTTCGCCAAGCGCACGGAGTTGGGACCGCAGGCCGCCACCATCGAATCGCCGGACTTCGCCGCTCGCCTGGCAGCAGCCCAACACAAGTAGCGCCGGCTAGAGGTCCAGCAGGGCCATCTCGGGTTGCTCGATCAGATCGCGCAGCGCACACAGGAATTCGGCGACCTGGGCGCCGTCGGCGACACGATGGTCGAAGGCGCAGGTGAGCGTGAGCTGTTGGCGAACAGCGACGGTATCGTCCACCACGGCCGGCCGGGGTTTCAGTGCGCCGATCCCCAGAATGGCCGCCTCCGGATAGTTGATCACCGGCACTCCGTCATCGAGACCGAGCGCGCCGAAGTTGGAGACCGTGAACGTTGAGCCCTGCAGCTCGGCCGGCTTGAGCGTGCCGGCTCGGGCATCGGCGATCAAGCGTGCCACCGCCTCGGCAAGTTCGCGAGTGGTCTTGCGGTGCGCGTCGACGATGACGGGTACCAAAAGGCCGCGAGGCGCGGCCACCCCGAAGCCCAGATGCAGGGCGCGGTGGGTGCAGATCTGCGGCCCCTCGGGGGTGTCGACCCAGGCGGAATTGAGCGCCGGATGGCGGATCAGTGCGATGACCAGCAGGCGCAGAATCAGCACGAACGGGGTGACAGCGCCGCCACCGGCGCCGACGAAGCGGTCACGCAGTTGCAGCAATCTGGTGCCGTCCACCTGGACGCTGCCATGCGCATCGGGAATCACACTGCGTGACAACGTCATCCGCTGAGCCATGGCCGCCTGCACCGTGCTCAGCGGACGAAGCTCATCACCGGCGGAGGCCGCACCGGAGGCCGCCAGAACGCCGTCGGCGGTGATCACGCCACCGGGGCCTGCCTGCACCCGGCTCAAGTCGATGCCCAGCTCAGCGGCGAGCTTGCGGGCGCCCGGCTTGGCCTTGGGGCGCGCAGGGCTCAATGCGCAGGTCCGGCGACTGGTGTCGACGGTGTCGTCGGTGCCATAACCCACCAACACCGGGGCACGGCCCACTGCGGGTCCGGCCGGCGGACCGGTCTCTATCCGCACGAGCGGCGCCCCGACAGCGAGCATCTCCCCCACGGCGCCGCCGAGTTCGACGACCCGGCCGGCGAAGGGGCTGGGAATCTCCACTTCGGCTTTTGCCGTCTCGACCGAGCACAACACCGCATTGAGGTCTACCTGATCGCCGATCGCCACATTCCAACAGGTCAGCGTCACCTCGGTGAGTCCTTCACCGAGGTCGGGTACGGCAAAGGTCTTGATCGACTCGGCGCTCACGGCGCCTCCATGACCCGCTGGACACAGTCCAGCAGCCGATCGGGGCCCGGCAGCCACAGGCGTTCCAGGCGGGCCGGCGGGTAGGGGGTGTCGAACCCGGTGGCGCGCAGGACCGGCGCCTCCAGCTCGTAGAACAGCTCCTCGGAGACGCGGGCCGCCAATTCGGCGCCGTAGCCGAGGTTGCGTGGGCCCTCGTGTAGCACCACGCATCGCCCGGTTCGGCGCACTGACGCTGCGACGGCGGCGAAGTCCAGCGGGACCAGTGAGCGCAGGTCGACCACCTCCAGACTCCACCCGTGTTGTTGTGCGGCAAGGTCGGCGGCGGCCATCGCGGTGGCCACCGCACCGCCGTAGGTCAGCACCGTGACGTCAGTACCGGCCCGCCGTACGAGGGCACACCCGAGCCCCGGCGCCGGGTGTTCGGTGTCGACGGGCCCGCGGGCCCAGTACCGCCGCTTCGGCTCCAGGAATATCACCGGGTCGGGGGCGGCGATCGCGTGGCGCAGCAGCCAGTAGGCGTCCGATGCATCGGCGGGAACCACCACCTTCAGACCGGCGGTGTGTGCCCAGTAGGTTTCGGTGGATTCCGAATGGTGTTCGGCCGCACCGATTCCACCGAATGACGGGATACGCACGGTGACCGGCATCGACACGGCACCACGAGTCCGTGTCCGGTACTTGACCAGGTGACTGACCACCTGATCCAACGCCGGGTAGCTGAACCCGTCGAACTGGATCTCCGGAACCGGGACGAAGCCGCGTATCGCCATTCCGATGGCGATACCTATCACCGCCGATTCGGCCAGCGGCGTGTCAAAACACCGCTGCTCACCAAAGGCTTCGGTCAGGCCTTCGGTCACCCGGAACACTCCGCCCTGCACGCCGACATCCGTTCCGAAGACCAGCACGCGGGGGTCGGCACTCATCGCGTCGCGCAGCGCCCGGTTGAGCGCCGCCACCATGGTCAGGTCTTCGGTGCGCGTGCCGGCCTCGACCGCTGAGGTCGGCGCCGGCGAGCGAGTGGGGGGTTCGAGGATCTGGGTCATCGCCGGTCCCGTCCAAGCTCGATGTCCAAGGCGGCACACTGCTGCTGCAGTTCGGGGGTGATGTCGGCGTAGACCGCGGTGAACACCTCGGCGATGTCGACGTCGGCGGCGCCGACGGTGGCCTCGCGCAGGTCGGTGCGCAGTCGCCGGGCCCGAGCATCGACGCGGTCCTGCAGACGCTGCGACCACACGCCGATGCCGTGCAGGTAGGTGCGGTAGCGCGGGATCGGGTCGAGCGCTGCCCAATGGTCGAGTTCGACGCTGCTGCGATAGCGCGTCGGATCATCGGAGGTGGTGTGGGGGGCGAGTCGATAGGTGACGGCCTCGATCAGGCTCGGCCCACCGCCATGGCGCGCCCGCTCGACCGCTTCGGTCATCACCGCATAGCAGGCCAGCGGATCATTGCCGTCCACCCGAATGCCCGGCATCCCGTAGCCGATGGCCTTGTGCGCCAGAGACGGAGCGGCTGTCTGCTTGTGCAGCGGTACAGAGATGGCCCATTGATTGTTCTGCACGTAGAACACGCAGGGGGCGGCGAAGACTGCGGCGAAATTCAGTGCCTCATGGACGTCTCCCTCGCTGGTTGCGCCGTCGCCGATGAAGGCGACGGTGACGGAGTCCTCTGCCAGGCGTTGGGAGGCCATCGCCGCACCCACCGCGTGCAGCGTCTGGGTGCCGATCGGTACCGAGATCGGTGCGCAGCATTTCGTGGTGAATTCCAGGCCGCCGTTCCACGTACCGCGCCAGGCGGCGGCGACATGCCCGGGCGGGATCCCCCGGGTGACGAAGACCCCCAATTCGCGGTATTGCGGGAACAGCCAGTCCGTTTTGCGCAGGCATGCCGCGGCGCCGATTTGGGCCGCCTCCTGTCCACGGCACGATGCGTAGAGCGCAAGCTCGCCCTGGCGTTGCAAGTTGATCAGTTCGATGTCCAGCTCACGAGTCAGCACCATCAGCTCGAAGAGCCAGCAGAGGGTTTCCTCGGGAAGATCCCGGCTGTAGCGACTCTCGGCGGTGGGCGATCCGTCCGGACCGATCAACTGCACCGGTTCCAGCGCGACCTGCGGACCGATAATGCCTGGCAGCTGGCCCATGCGAGCCTCCTTGTGACGCTGATCTCATTATGCCAGCGAACACGCGAGGACCCGCAGATCCTGTGGGCCGACGTGCATCGTGTCGGCGGTCCGGTAGCGGCTTGGGAAAAGAGCTCGCCTCGACACTGCCGGCCCTCCTATAGTCCGGCTGTGCAGCGCAGTGACGAGCCCGAGCGATTCACGCCGATCACCGATCCACGCCCCGCGGACACCGCGTGGCCGACGATGATCTGGCCAATTCCTCCTGGCACGGAGCTGGTCGGCGAGACGATCCGCCTGACGGCCCTGAATCCGGCCGCGGACGCCGCCGAATTGCTGCGGGCACTCGATCACGACGCGGTCTGGGCGCACGTGCCCGGCCGCCCTCGCGATCTGGCAGATTTCCAGGAGACCCTGGAGCAGCGGTGCGGGCTCAGTGACTGGCAGTCTTGGGTGATCCGCACGTGTCGCGGTGTCGGTGGGCTGCCCGCCGGCTCCGTCGTCGGGACGAGCTCCTATCTGGAGGCCCATCCGCGCGATGCTTGGCTGGAGGTCGGCTTCACGCTGTACACCCCGGCGGTGTGGTCAACATCGGTCAATCCCGAGGCCAAGCTGCTGCTGTTGGGCTACGCCTTCGACACGTTGCGTGCCGGCCGTGTGCAGCTCAAGACCGATACCCGCAATCATCGGTCGCAGCAGGCCATTGCTCGGCTCGGCGCCAACTATGAAGGCACCCTGCGCCGCAGCTTCCGCCGCGATGACGGCACCGTCCGCGACTCGGTGCTGTTCTCGGTGACCGCGGAGGACTGGCCGAAGGTACGACTGCGGCTGGAGCAGCGGGTCCAGCAGGCTGGTCTCGGCTAGCCTGAGGCGACGAAACGGTCGCGGTAGTCGCGCAGGCGTTGTGCCACTTCGGCGGCGGCCAGTCCGAGATCGTCGGGCTGGTAGTCCACCGCGCCATAGCGTCCGCGTGGGTGGTCTAAGCAGAACCGGGTCATCGCGTCTTTGGCCCGCGTGTCGAGCGGCTGGCCCGCGAGTTCGTAGATGGCAGCGACGGTCCCGTCCTCGTCGGCCATGAAGTCCTCAAACCGCACGTCGACAGACTGCGCTGCCGGCAGGACGTCGCGGTCGCGCCGGCAACCGGTGAGCAGGTCATCGGCACGGTCCAGCCAGTACTTCGAGATCTTGACCGGATCGGGTTTGTCGCAGGCCATCCGGGCGGCGTAGCTAATCATGGTCGCCATCGAACGCGTCACCTCCACCGGATCCCGATGGGTGACAACAAAAGTGGCGTCGGGGAAGGTGGAATACAGTGCGGGGAACTGCTCCAGATGCTGTGGCGATTTGAGCACCCAGCGGGTCCCACCACGCAGCCATTGCAACGCTTGCAGGGTGCGCTTCATGTACGCATACGACGCACTCTGATCGTGTGTCTTGTAGTGCTGCGTAAATGTCGGCAGGTAGTAACTACATTCGAAGAGCATTCCGGAGATGTCGTTGCCCAACAGCTGGATCTCCTCATGCGCATGGTCGACGGTCATGTCGTGCATGCGCTTGAATTCGGGCATCGAGGTGTTGACCAGATCCAGCCCGACGGCGCAGCGGTCGCGCCGGGCCTGCGGATCGGGTTCGCCCGGGGTGGCGACGGGCTCCATGCTCTCCCAGTACGGCAGGTAGCGCAGTGCCGGGTCGGCGGCGATCAGGTTGTGCAGGTGGGTAGTGCCGGTACGTGGCAGCCCGCAGATGATGATCGGACGTTCGATCTCGGTGCTCTCGATCTCGGGGTGCGCCGCGATCAGATCTTCCAGTCGAAGCCGGTTGACCAGGTGGCCCACCAGTTGTTCGAACGCTATCGCTCGCCCGGCTCCGGACAGGTCGGCCTCGGCGACCAGCGATTCGCACAGTACGTCGAGACGTTCGCGGAATGCGTTGTCGCCCCAGTTGCCCAGGCCTGTTCGTTCGGTTGCGGCCTGCAAGAGAGCTTCCGGTGCGAGCTGCAGGACCGCGCCGTAGCCGGCCAGCCCCTCCCGCATCGGGGCGGCGGCCGCGGGAAAGACCGGGCTGGCGAGGTCGTCGAGCCGGATGACGCCGGGCCGAAGGGCCCCGCTCACGAGGCCAGCTCTGCGACGTCGATGACCCGGCAGGTCAGTGGGTCGGGAGTCGCCTCAGGCAGGAACCAGCGCAGCCAGATCAGGCCTGTGGAGCGACCCGCGGTGGACACCCAGTTTGGGTGCCCGGGATCGGTGTCGCTGATCACGATCTGCCACGACCCGTCGGGGGCGTAGCTGACGTGTGCACCGTTGATCGTGACTCGCTCCCGGGTGTAGTCGTAGGTGTGCAGGAACGGATTCCACAGACACAGATTCCAGAACACACACTCCGGCGAGGTGCCCTCGATGACCAGCGCCTGGCCGGGCTGCAAGTCGTAGGCGCCCATCGAATAGGCAGCATCACCGGCAGCCCAGCCCACGGTGCGACTCGGCACGGGGTAGGGCTCCTGCAGCACGTTGGCCGGCAGTCGCACGGGTGCCATGGCCGCTTGTTCACGAATCCAGGTGCGCGCCGCGCGCATCCGCCGGCTCAGATCGACCCGGGAGTCGGGGCGCCGGCCAATGTCGTCGAGCGGCTCGATCTGCCACTGCACGCGTCGATGGACGCCGGGATCGGTCAGGTAGTCGCGGGTCAGGATGAACACGGCGTCGGGTTCGAGCTTGAGCCAATTGCCCTGCTGCTCTTGCGCACTGATCACGAATTCGAAGTTGCCGTCGGCGTCCGGCGCCAGATCGCGGTCATTGATCGTGTCGACGATCCGGTCGCTGTAGCGGCCGTCGTCGGGCCCGCCGTAGACGGTCATGGACAGGTAGACCGCGTCGCCGCGGTTTCCGGTGACCCGGTAACTGCGGCCGGGCTCGATGGGCGCCAGCTGGTAGAAGGCATCCGAATTGTCGCCGCCCCATTTGAGATAGGGCCCGATGACATCGACCAGGATGGGATTGCCGGCGTCGCCCCAGATGTAAGCCTCGGCGGCGACGCGCAGCAGGCTCAAAGCCCAGCGGTAGCCGTCGAGAACGTCAGCCTCCCCCAACGGCGGATCGGCTTCCAGCAGCCGCCGCTCCACAGCACGGACTTCGTCGAGCAGCGACCCAAAGGCTTCAGACAGCTCCGGCAACTCGTCACTCATCGCGGTTCTCCTTCGTTCGCATGCCGGACAGCAATAGGGCGCAGAGTCGTTCGGCCGCGGCGTCAACGGTCTCGCTGGCCAGTACCTGAGTGATGTAGAAGCTGGTGCCCACCAGTGCGTCGTAGGCGATCTCGATGTCGACAGCGGCATCGAGCACGCCTTGGTCGATGCCGGCACGAAGGAGCGCACCGAATGCGGTGCGCGTTTTCTCGTCGAGCAGCTGTTGGGTGCGAATGAACAGCTCCGGGTCACGGTGCCGGTCAGCCAGAATGCCCAGCGCCGCGGCGGCCACTTCCGGCGTGCGCCAAAACTCGAACACACCACACACGAACTGACGCAGATCGGATTCGAAATCGCCGGTGCTGCTGAGCACGTCGCCGGTCGCGGCGGCACCGAAGACGGCGTCGAACACCAGATGCGTCTTCGACGGCCAGCGCCGGTAGACGGTGGGACGGCTGACGTTCGACTCGCGGGCGACCGCCTCGATGGACACCTGGTCGTAGCCGTCGCTGTCCAGCAGCCGGCGAGCGGCCTCGGTGATTGCCTGCTCGGTGCGTGGGTCGCGTGGTCGGCCGCGGCCGGCCGGGCTGCGGTCGGGGTCCGCGGTCACTGTTGGGTCCGTGGCCGACACGCCATACCCACAACAGTTACATTACGTAACGTAATTAGTCAACGGTACGCGGCCGCGCAGTTCAGAAGGCGTAACGGTGGTACTGCGACATGTTCGCCACCACGGGAATCTGCGACATCACGGCGCCCAGCGCCCGGTAACCGGGGGGCAGCCTGCTGCAGGATTCCGACTCGAACCAGCGCTGCCATTCCAGGAGTCGGGTGCCCGGTACCGCGGCAAGGATGTCGTCGGGTCCGTTGATCGCCCAGTGCAGCCTCGCCCCCGATCGCCGCACCACCGCGTTGGACCATTGCGACCTGATGCCCAGCCAGTTGAACGCGTCGAACTGCAACTCACCGCTGGGAGCGTGGTCGACGACCCGGCGCAGCAACGCCAACCCGTCCGATTCGGTGAGGTACATGGTCAGGCCTTCCCCGATCATCAATGTTGGACGGCCGGTGGGAATTTCGTCGAACCACGCCGGGTCGGTGACCGACGCCGCCACCACGTGGTTGCGCCTGTCGGTGGGCAGCAGTGTGCGGCGCAACTCGGCAACGGAGGCGTAGTCGACGTCATACCAGTCGACGCCATCACCGGGTCGCAGCCGAAAAAAGCGTGCGTCGAGCCCGCAGCCCACGTGCAGCACCACAGCGTCGGGGTGGACTGCCAGAAACCGACGGGTCCAGGCATCGAAGTGCGCCGAGCGAGTGGTCACCGCCGGTGATCGCGCCGCGGTGATAGTCGTTTTGCGCCAGTCGTAGTCGATATGTTCGACCACGTCCTTGGCGTAGCGATCGCCCAGGATGGGCTCGGGCAGGTCAGCGTCCAGCGCCTTGGCGTACAGCGTCGCAAGCATGGTCTGCAGAGCCCCGCTCAGGTGCACCCGCTCCTTGTCCCCGGTCATGCCATCGGACGCTAGTCCTGCTTGCCGAAGGGCGGAACCCGCTGAATGCCCGTCGGCGTGGTGTTCAGCGCTGCGGCGCACTCCACTGCCGTTCGACGGCTTTGACCAGCGCAGTCAGTGTGGCGTTCACCGGGGCGGACTCGCCCACCTGCTCGGCCGTGCGCACCACGGCACCGTTGATGACGTCGATCTCGCTGGCCCGGTGGGCCAGATGATCCAGCAGCGCAGAGGGTTTGGCGTTGGGCATCTGCGCGCCGAAAGCTCGAACGTGTGCCACCGGGTCTGCCACATCGATGCCGATGCCGGCGGCGCGGGCCACCGTCCAGGCCTCGGTCGCGGTGGCGCGGCTGACCGGACCCATCTCGGCGTCGTCCATGACCTGTCCCACCGTCATTCCGGTGAGCGCGCAGGGTGCGCTGTAGGCCGCGTTGCAGATCAGCTTCTCCCACTGCATGGCGGCGATGTCGGCCACTGCGGCCGCGTCGAAACCCGCGTCCGACCACACCCCGGCGATCTGATCGACCGTCGAAAACGGCAGCGCCGCATACGCTCCGAACCGGACAGCTCGCATCGCGTTGTGGTGCACATGCCCCGGGGCGGGCCGCGAGGCCCCGAACCCGCTGGCGATGCCCACTGCCACTCGGGCCGCACCGACGATGTCCGCCACGGTGTCGGCCGAGCCGAGCCCGTTCTGGATGGTCAACACCGATGTGTTCTCCCCCAGCAGCGATAGCGCCTGGGCAGCTCCGGCGGCGACGTCGGCGGCCTTGACCGCCAAGATCACCAGGTCCATCGGCTCGTCCGGTGCGCTGGTGGCGGCCCGCATGCGCACCACCTGGTCCGGCTGGGGTCCGCTGATGTGCAGGCCGCCCGCGGCGATGGCGTCGACGTGCGCACTCGACCGGTCCACGGCCAGCACATCGTTGCCGGCCGCCGCCAGCTTGGCGGCATAGATGGAACCCATAGCGCCGCATCCGATGACCGCGATCTTCATCTGCTCATCCCACCAGGTCGGCGATGACGGCGGCCAGGTCGGGCTTGCACTCCAGCCCGAAGCCCGGCGCGTCGGTCGGGGCGATGGTGCCCTCGGCCAGCACACAATCCGGCGCGTAGCCGCCGAACGGAGCGAACACCCCGGGGTAGGACTCGCAGCCCCCCAGACCCAGCCCGACCACGATGTGCAGGTTGATCAGGTGACCGCCGTGCGGGAAGGCGCAACGACGATCAAACCCGTGCGCTTCGACCATGTCGATCATCCGGGCGTACTCCGTCAACCCATAGCTGAGGCCGGCGTCCATCTGGAAGATGTCGATACCGGGCCGCATACCGCCGTAGCGGACCAAGTTGGTCGCGTCACGCACCGAGAACAGGTTCTCGCCAGTCGCGATGGCGCCGTCATAGTCGGCGGTGACCGCGGCGTTCACCGCGAAGTCGAGCGGGTCGCCGGGCTCTTCGTACCAGCGCAGGCCATAGCCGCTCAGCGCCCGCGCCCACTCGACGGCCGCCGCCTCCTCGAATCTGCCGTTCGCGTCGACCGCGACCCGCGCACCACTGCCGACGACGTCGATCACCGCCTCGATGCGCGCCAGATCCTGGCTCATCGAGGCTCCACCGATCTTCATCTTCACCGCGTCGTAACCCATGTCGAGGTAGCCGCGGATCTCGGTGTGCAGCCGGTCCAGGCCGGCGCCGGAGTCGTCGCCCGGGTAGTAGTAGCCGCCGGCGGCGTAGACCGGGACGGAGGCGGGGACGGTGTCCCGACCGAAGTAGCCGGCGATGGTGCGATAGGCGGGCTCGTCGGCAAGTTTGGCGTTCAGGTCCCAGCAGGCGAGCTCCAGGGCCGCCGCGGCTCCGGCCCGGTCGCCGTGGCCGCCGGGCTTCTCGTCGGTCAGCGCACACCTCAGCACCAGCGCGGGATCGATTCGGCCGGCGTCATCGAGCAACGACTCGGGGTCGGCGCGCAGTACCCGCGGGATCATCCGCTCTGCCAGGATGCCGCCCTGGGCGAACCGGCCGATCGAGTTGAAGCCGACACCGGTCACCGGCTTGCCGTCGCGGATCTGGTCGCTGACCACCGCGACCAGCGACACCGTGTGGCGGGAGAAGTCCACCAGCGCATTGGCGATCTCCCCGCGCAGCCGCACCGGTGTCTCGATGATCTGGGTGATGCGCATGCGCTGTCAGTCCTCCTGGTGGGTCAATTCGCCCGTCGCAAGATCGCTTCGGCGTGCCGTAGCACCGGGGAGTCGACCATCTGTCCTTCGAACGCGAACACCCCGCGCTCGGTCTGTGCCGCGGCGAGCACCCTGCGCGCCCAGTCGACCCTTTCCGGGGCGGGCCGATAGGCATCGCGGACCACCGCGATCTGGCTCGGGTGGATGCACACCGTAGCAGCGAAGCCAACCGCGGCGCCATCGACCGCTTCGGCTTTCAGACCGTCCAGGTCGCCGATGTCGAGGTAGACGGCGTCCAACGCGGCCCGGCCGAATGTCGATGCCGCCAAGAGGACGCTGGAACGCACGTGGCGGGCCACATCGCGGTATCGGCCGTCAGGATGGCGACTAGATCCGCCACCCAGGGCGGCCACCAGATCTTCGGCGCCCCACATCATCGCGATGCATTGTTGTGCGGCCGCGATATCGGCACAGAACACCGCGCCGCGCGGGGTCTCGATCAGGGCAACCACCTGCCGAGGTGCCAGCGCCGCCACCTGGGCGGCGGATTCGGTCTTGGCCAGCATCACCGTGGTGTAGGCGGTGTCGGCCAGGGCCTCCAAATCGCGAGCCTGGTCTTCGGTGCCGGCGGGATTGACCCGCACGACGGTCTTCTCCGGGTCAAGGGGGTTGGCCCGCAACGCTTCCCTGGCAGCGGGCCGATCTGCGGCGGCCACACCGTCTTCCAGGTCGAGGATCACCACGTCAGCGACCGCGGCGGCTTTGCCATATCGCTCAGGCCGATCCGCCGGGCAGAATAGCCAGGCCGGGCCGGGCCTCACCGTCCGTCCTCGGCGGGCCGCTTGCGTACCAGCGTGGTGCGTACCGCGCGGGCGACGATGTCGCCGTGCTGATTGCGGCCGACGTGCTCCAACGTCACGATGCCCTCGCCGGGACGGCTTTGGGACTCACGCTTGTCGGTGCAGACAGTCTCGGCATACAACGTGTCACCGTGAAAGACCGGCTTGGGAAACGTGACCTCCAAGAAGCCCAGGTTGGCCACGATGGTGCCCAGCGTCAGCTGCGAGACCGACAGGCCGACCAACGTGGAGAGGGTGAACATCGAATTGACCAGGCGCTCACCGCGGAAGCCGGGCTGTTGGGCAGCCCAGGCCGCATCCAGGTGCAGCGATTGGGTGTTCATGGTCAGCGTGGTGAACAGCACGTTGTCGGCTTCGGTGATCGTGCGTCCGGGCCGGTGGGCGTAGGTGGTGCCGATCTCGTATTCCTCGAACCACAGTCCGCGTTGCTCGATCGTCTTGCTCACGCCGCTTCCCTTTCGCTATTTCGGCCGCCGAGCCGGAATTCTGCGACGCGACACGCCGCAGCAGTGTCGCCAGGTTCCGGCTCGCGGGATGTCACCGTCACAGTCCCAGCGACCGTGCGATGAGCATCAATTGCACCTCGGTGGTGCCTTCGCCGATCTCGAGGATCTTGCTGTCCCGGTAGTGCCGGGCCACCGGGTATTCGTTGATGAAGCCGTAGCCGCCGTGGATCTGGGTGGCGTCGCGGGCGTTGTCCATCGCCGCCTCCGAGGAGATCATTTTGGCGATCGCCGCTTCTTTCTTGAACGGCTTGCCGGCCAGCATCTTCGCGGCGGCGTCGTAGTAGGCGGTACGGGCGACGTGGGCACGGGCCTCCATCCGGGCGATCTTGAAGCTGATCGCCTGGTAGGAGCCGATGGTCTGGCCGAACGCCTCGCGCTCGCCGGCGTACTTCACGCTTTCGTCGACGCAGCCCTGCGCCACGCCGGTGGCGACCGCGGCGATCGCGATGCGGCCCTCATCGAGGATGGACAGGAAGTTGGCGTAGCCCCGGCCTTCGTCGCCCAGCAGGTTGGCCTGCGGAACGCGGGCATCGGCGAAAGTCAGCGGGTGGGTGTCCGAGGCGTTCCAACCGACCTTGTTGTAGGCGGGCTCCACCGTGAATCCCGCTGTGCCCGAAGGCACGATGATGGTGGAGATCTGCTTCTTGCCATCTGGCCGGGTGCCGGTGACGGCGGTGACGGTCACCAGTGAGGTGATGTCGGTGCCGGAGTTGGTGATGAACTGCTTGGTGCCGTTGATGACCCATTCGTCGCCGTCGCGGCGGGCGGTGGTGCGGGTGCCGCCGGCATCGGAACCGGCGCCCGGCTCGGTCAGGCCGAATCCGGCCAGCGCGCGACCGGTGACCAGATCCGGCAGCCAGGTCCGCTTCTGCTCCTCGGTACCGAACCGGTAGATCGGCATGGCACCCAGGCCGACCCCGGCCTCCAGCGTCATCGCCACCGACTGGTCGACCTTGCCGAGTTCCTCCAGGGCCAGTGCCAGGGCGAAGTAGTCGCCGCCCATGCCGCCGTACTCCTCGGGGAACGGCAGGCCGAACAGGCCCATCTCCCCCATCTTGGCGACGACTTCGTAGGGGAAGCTGTGTTCTTCGTCGTGTTTGGCCGACACCGGAGCGACGACGGTGCGGGCGAACTCGGCGACGGTGTCGCGCAGGTCCTGGTAGTGGCTCGGCAGGGTTCCTGCCTCGATCGTCGTCATGATTTAGCTTCCTCGGTCTCCTCCGGGATCAGCCGCGCCAGCACCTGATCCACCTTCACTTGATCGCCCACCGCCACCAACACCTGCACGCGGCCGGAAATCGGGGCGGTCAGGGTGTGCTCCATCTTCATCGCCTCCACCACGACCACCGGTTCACCTTCGCCGACAGTGGATTCGGATTCCACAGCGACAGCTATCACGGTGCCCGGCATCGGACTGGCGATCTCTGCGCTGCGAGTTCCGCCGCCGCGGTGCACCCGCACCACTTCAGCTTCGCGCAACTGCCAGGTTCCGCGTTCGTCGGCGATCCACAGGTGACCGTGTTCCTCGGCGAACACGTAGCGACGGCAGCGCCCGGCCACCGTCGCGATGAGCTGGTCGCCGTGGACTTCGACGGTCGCCGGGTGAATCTCGCCGTCGCCGATCTGCACGCGCGCGTCACCGGGCAAGCCCCACACAGACACCGTCTCGGTGCGCAGCGGGGTGTGCATCTCGGTGCGCACCGGCGCCGCTGCCCCGATCCGCCAACCGCTCGGGGTCGCCCACAAGTCACTGCGGCCGAGTTGGGCCAGCTGCCACTGGCGGTAGAGGCCAGCGGAGGCCAACACATCGTCGGGGGCGGGCATCGGTCTGAAATCTCCCGACCGGGCGTCCAGCAGTTCGGTGTCCAGGTCACCGGCGACCACCCGTGCATCGGCCAGCAGGAACCGCAGGAACTCGACGTTGGTCTGCACCCCGAACACTGCGGTGTCGGCCAGAGCGGCATCCAGGCGCGCCAGTGCCTGCGCACGGTCGGACCCGTGGGCAATCACCTTGGACAGCATCGGGTCATAGTCACTACCCACGACGGTGCCGTCCTGCAGCGACGAGTCCACCCGCACGCTCGGGCCGGGTCCATGCGGCGGTCCCAGCGTCGCCTCTCCTCCGTCGAGCCTCGCTGAACCGCCGGTCGGCTCGTGCACCGCCAGCACCCGCCCGCCGGTGGGCAGGAACCCGCGAGCGGGGTCCTCGGCATACACGCGGGCTTCGATGGCGTGCCCGGTCAGGGCGATGTCGTTCTGGGTGAGGGACAGCTTCTCCCCGGCTGCCACGCGCAGCTGCCACTCGACCAAGTCCAGGCCGGTGACCGCCTCGGTGACAGGGTGTTCCACCTGCAGGCGGGTGTTCATCTCCATGAAGAAGAACTCATCGGGACGATCTGCTGAGACGATGAACTCCACGGTGCCGGCGCCGACGTAGTCCACACTGCGCGCGGTGTTGCACGCCGCCGTCCCGATCCGGTCTCGGGTAGCGGCATCGAGCAGCGGCGAGGGCGCCTCTTCGATCACCTTCTGGTGGCGTCGCTGCAGGCTGCATTCGCGTTCGCCGAGGTGCACGATGTTGCCGTGGGTGTCGGCGAGCACCTGGACTTCGATGTGGCGCGGTCGCAGCACGAAGCGCTCCAAGAACAGGGTGTCGTCGCCGAACGCCGAGGCCGCCTCGCGGCGCGCGGTGGCCAGCGCGGCAGGCAGCCGCGCTGGATCGTCGACCAAGTGCATGCCTTTTCCGCCGCCACCGGCCGACGGCTTGATCAGTACCGGGTAGCCGATCTCTCCGGCGGCGGCCACCAGGTCATCATCGGACAGACCGGGTTTGGCGATGCCTGGAACCACCGGCACATCAAAGGCGGTGACGGTGTTCTTCGCTGAGATCTTGTCGCCCATCACCTCAATGGCCCGCGCCGGCGGGCCGATGAAGACCACCCCGGCCCGCTCGCACGCGGCGGCGAATCCGGCGTTCTCGGAAAGAAACCCGTAGCCGGGGTGAATGGCCTGCGCGCCGGTGGCCGCAGCGGCCTCGATCACCTTGGGTATCGACAGGTAGCTCTGCAGCACGGGCGCAGGCCCAAGGCGTACCGCGGTGTCTGCTTCACGCACATGGCGCGCATCGGCGTCGGCGTCGCTGTAGACGGCCACCGAGCGGATTCCCATCCGGCGCAGGGTGCGGATCACCCGCACCGCTATCTCACCGCGGTTGGCGATCAAGACCGTCGTGAACATGGCTGAATTCATCTGGGTCACATCCGGAATACGCCGTAGGAGACCGGGTCCAAAGGCGCGTTCGAGCAGACCGAAAGCGCAAGGCCCAGCACTGTTCTGGTGTCAGCCGGGTCGATGATCCCGTCGTCCCACAACCGGGCGGTCGAGTAGTACGGATTGCCCTGCACCTCGTACTGCTCGCGGATCGGGGCTTTGAAGGCTTCCTCGTCGGCGGCCGACCACGGCTTGCCGGCTGCGTCGAGTTGATCGCTGCGCACGGTGGCCAGCACTGAGGCTGCCTGCTCGCCGCCCATCACCGAGATCCGCGCGTTGGGCCACATCCACAGAAAACGCGGCGAATAGGCCCGGCCGCACATGGAGTAGTTGCCCGCCCCGTAGGACCCGCCGATCACGACCGTCAGCTTGGGCACTCGCGCGCAGGCCACCGCGGTGACCATCTTGGCGCCGTGTTTGGCGATGCCACCGGCCTCGTAGTCACGCCCCACCATGAACCCAGCGATGTTCTGCAGGAAGACCAGCGGGATAGCGCGTTTGTCGCAGAGCTCGATGAAATGCGCCCCTTTGACTGCGGATTCGCCGAACAGCACCCCGTTGTTGGCGATGATCCCGACCGGGTGGCCGTGGATGCGCGCGAATGCGGTCACCAGCGTCTTGCCGTACTCGGCTTTGAACTCGCTGAACTGACTGTCGTCGACCAGCCGGACGATCACCTGCCGCACGTCGTAGGGAACCCGCGGATCTGGGGGGACAACATCGTAGAGCTCGGCCGAATCATGGCGAGGTGCAACAGGTTCTGCTACCTCCCAGGGACTCGGGGTGCGCGGCCCGAAAGTCTCGGCGATCTGGCGGACGATCCGCAGCGCGTGCTCGTCGTCGTCGGCCAGGTAGTCGGTGACCCCGGAGACCTTGGAGTGCAAGTCGCCGCCGCCGAGTTCTTCGGCGGTCACCACTTCGCCGGTGGCGGCCTTCACCAGCGGTGGCCCGCCCAGGAAGATGGTGCCCTGCTCCCGGACGATCACTGCCTCATCGCTCATCGCCGGAACGTAGGCGCCACCCGCGGTACAGGAGCCGAGCACCGCCGCAATCTGGGGAATCCCCAGGGCGCTCATGGTGGCCTGGTTGTAGAAGATGCGACCGAAGTGTTCACGGTCAGGGAAGACTTCGTCTTGGCGGGGCAGGAACGCTCCCCCGGAGTCCACCAGGTACAGGCACGGCAGTCGGTTACCCAAGGCCACCTCTTGGGCGCGCAGGTGCTTTTTGACCGTCACCGGGTAGTAGGTGCCGCCCTTGACGGTGGCGTCGTTGGCGACGATCACGCATTCACGCCCGGAGACCCGCCCGATCCCGGTGATGATCCCCGCCCCGGGGCATTCGTCGTCATACATCCCGTCGGCGGCCAGCGGCGCCAGCTCTAGAAAGGGGCTGCCGGGATCTACCAGCCGATCGACGCGGTCGCGGGGCAGCAGCTTGCCGCGGGCCACGTGTCGCTGGCGCGACTGCTCGTTGCCGCCCAGGGCGGCCGTCGCGAGCTTGGTGTTGAGTTCGGCAACCAGACGGCGGTGTTCGTCGGCGAAGTTCGGGGCTGTCATGACAGGGCCGAAAGGTCCAGCGGAGCATCAGTTTTCGCAAGGACTTCGTCGACGGTGACGCCCGGGGCGGTTTCGACCAGCGCCAGACCTTCCGCGGTGACGTCGATGACGGCCAGATCCGTGACGATCAGGTTGACGCAACGTGCGCCGGTGAGCGGCAGCGAGCACTGCTCGACGATTTTGGCACTGCCGTCTTTGGCCGCGTGTTCCATCATCACGATCACCCGACGCGCACCGTGCACCAGGTCCATGGCTCCGCCCATGCCCTTGATCATCTTGCCGGGGATCATCCAGTTGGCCAGGTCGCCGGCGGCCGAAACCTGCATAGCGCCCAGCACCGCCACGTCGAGGTGGCCACCGCGGATGACTCCGAAAGATGCCGACGACGAGAAGAACGATGCACCGGGCAAGGTGGTGACCGTCTCTTTGCCGGCGTTGATCAGATCGGCGTCGAGGTCTTCGGGCAGCGGGTAGGGGCCCACTCCGAGAACCCCGTTCTCCGAATGCAGCACCACGCTGACACCGTCGGGAATGTGGTTGGGAATCAAGGTGGGCAGCCCGATGCCGAGGTTGACGTACTGACCGTCGCGTAGCTCGGCGGCCACCCGTGCGGCCAGCTGGTCTCTGCTGAGGGTCATGACGTGCGCACCGTCTCTCGCTCGATTCGCTTGGGCGGATTGGGCACATGCACCACCCGGTGCACAAAGACGCCCTGGGTGTGCACGGTGGCGGGGTCGATCTCGCCGGGCTCGACCAGATGCTCCACTTGGGCGATGGTGATGCGGCCCGCCGTGGCGCAGTCGGGGTTGAAGTTGGCGGCGGCCTCGCGATAGACCAGGTTGCCGTGCCGGTCACCCTTCCAGGCGTGCACCAGCGCGAAGTCGGTGCGGATGGCCCGCTCCAGGACGTAGGTCCGTCCGTCGAAGTCCCGGGTCTCCTTGGGCGGCGAGGCCACTGCCACTCCTCCGGCCCCGTCATAGCGCCACGGCAGACCGCCGTCGGCTACCTGGGTGCCCACGCCGGTGGGCGTGTAGAACGCCGGGATCCCGGCGCCGCCGGCACGCAGGCGCTCGGCCAGCGTCCCCTGGGGGGTCAGCTCGACCTCGAGCTCGCCGGACAGGAACTGGCGGGCGAACTCCTTGTTCTCGCCCACATAGGAGCTGATGGTGCGGCGGATACGCTTGTGCTCCAACAGCACTCCGAGCCCGATGCCGTCAACACCGCAATTGTTCGACACCGTCTCCAGGTCGCTGACCCCCAGTTTCAGCAGGGCCTCGATCAGCGCCTCCGGTATTCCGCAGAGCCCGAATCCACCTACCGCCAGTGACGCACCGTCGGTCACGTCGGCCACGGCCTCTGCCGCCGTCGCCACGACCTTGTCCATCGCCACTCACGCCTCCTCATTTTCAGTTAATGTTCATTAACTGATGCCAGAGAATACCATTCTTGAGCAGCCCTGTCAGCCGCCGCCCAATTGCTCGATTGCCTGCTGACGCATCTCGTCCTTGCGGAACCTTGCCGGTGACCGTCATCGGAAACTCGGTCACGACCCGCACGTACCGCGGAACCTTGAAGTGCGCAAGACGGCCGGTGCAGAACTCCCGCAACCGCTCGACGGTCAGTGGCGGCGCCCCGTCGCGCATCATCACCACCGCCATCAGCTCCTCGCCGTAGGTTTCGTCGGGCACGCCGATGACCTGGGCGTCGCGGATGTCGGGATGGGTGTAGAGGAATTCCTCGATCTCGCGCGGATAGATGTTCTCCCCGCCGCGGATCACCATGTCCTTGAACCGCCCGGTGATGCGCACATAGCCGTCGGCGTCCATCACGGCCAGATCGCCGGTGTGCATCCAGCCGCCCGGGTCGATGGCCGCCGAGGTTTTGTCCGGTTCGTTCCAGTACCCGGTCATCACCGAATAGCCGCGGGTGCACAGCTCGCCGACCTGCCCGCGCGGCACCGTCGCACCGGTGCCCGGGTCGGTCAGCTTGATCTCCAGGTGCGGGCAGACCTGCCCGACGGTCTCGACTCGCTGCACCAGCGAGTCCTCACCGCGGGTCTGGGTCGACACCGGGGAGGTCTCGGTCATGCCGTAGCAGATCGCGATCCCGGCCATGTGCATGTCGCCGATAACTCGTCGCATCACCTCGGCCGGGCACGGCGATCCCGCCATGATCCCGGTGCGCAGGCCGGTGAGGTCGTAGTCGGCGAAGTCGGGCAGGCCGAGCTCGGCAATGAACATGGTCGGCACTCCATAGAGGCTGGTGCAGGCCTCATCCTGTACGGCCCGCAGCGTGGCCACCGGATCGAAGCCGGGACCCGGCAAGACGATGGCCGCGCCGTGACTGGTCGCCGCCAGGCTCCCCATCACCAGACCGAAGCAGTGATAGAGCGGCACGGGAAGGCAGATCCGATCCGCTTCGGTGTAGCCGAGCAGCTCGCCGACCAGGTAGCCGTTGTTGAGGATGTTGCGATGACTCAGCGTCGTACCCTTGGGGTAACCCGTTGTGCCCGAGGTGTATTAAATATTGATCGGATCCTGGGCATGCAGTGTCGCGGCCACCTGTGTCAGTGCGGTCGCATCGATCGGCGTGCCGACCAGCTCCTGCCACCGGGGACCGCCGAGGACCAGCACCTCGCGCAGATCCGGGCATTCGGGGGCCACCTCCCCCAACATGCCGACATAGTCAGCGGTCTTGAAACGCGATGCCGAGATGACCATCGAGACACCGGACAGCTTGAGCGCATAGGCCAATTCGTGGGAGCGGTACGCGGGGTTGACGTTGACCAGAACCGCGCCGATCTCGGCGGTGGCGTACTGGGTCACCACCCATTCGGCACAGTTGGGCGCCCAGATGCCCACCCGATCGCCCGTGCTGATTCCGGCGCGCAGGAGACCGGTTGCCAGTCGGCGCACGTCGGCTAAGAGCTCGGCATAACTCCACCGCCGGCCCGACCGAACGTCAACCAACGCATCGCGATCGGGGAACGCACCTGCGATCGCGGCGAGATTGGCGCCGATCGTCGTCTCCAACAAGGCGGGCTGGGCCCCGCCGCGGGCATAGGACAAGTCGTCGCGTGCCGCGGGTACCGCAGTTGCCATCGGGCCTCCACCGGTGTCACCCGAAGCCGGATGCGTTTCGAGGCGACGGGTGTTACGTTAGTGGCCATTAACTGAGATGTCCACGATGGAGCGGAGGCGTGATGGCGGCGTCCATCTCGGCCGATTCTGGCTTATCGGCCCAATGGCTCAAGTTCCGGCGGGATCTGGAGAACGTCCCGCGGAGACCTACCCAGCCCGAGGAACGAGATTCACGGGCAGAGCTCTTGGCGCGCCACCTGCACCACCGGGACGCCGAGCATATCAGCGGCGGCAAGAACTGTTCCCGCAGCCGAGCCTGTCGCACAGATCGTGTGACCGGCATCGACTATCGCTGACGCGGGTGTGGTCCATGTCGGGAAGACCCCCTTCGTAGCCAGAGCGGCCATGAAGCTGTCGTCACTAGCGTGTGCCATTGGGGCGGCGCCCAGTGCCGCTACTACCGCAGCTACCAGCGTCAGAATACGGAACATCGTTGTTCTCCCATGCTGCTCTGTTGATGTAGCGTCCGAGCATAACCCGTTGCGCCCGCGGCGTCTTGGCGAACGAGATCCCGCCGACGGGCTGTGCGAAAGACCGTATCGAGCTAGCTGTCTAGTTCAAGATCGAAATCATCCCGACCTACGGGGATGCTTGAATTGCAGCGAACCCTGAGGAACCACGGAAGTCCCTGAGGGTCTTGGCTTTTGTGGCGGATCGCCCGCTGATGACTTTGAGATCCATCGCGACCGGACAGCCGCGATATATAGGCAGCTCCATGCATCGGTAGCGACAAGAATTGCCCCTGGGGAGCCGAAGCTCGCCAGGGGCAATTCTCAGTGGAGAGTATCTGGGCACAGCTCACGTTGAGCTGCGTTGATCACCATCGGAATGACTTGATCAACCGTCGCCCCGAACGGAGAAACTTGCAAGCGTTCAGGCCGCATGCAACCTCGGATCCAGGGGTCATAGCCATGATCCCGATGTTGATCCCGTGATCTCGAAGATACTGCTGGTAGCTACCCGCGTCAGCTTGCGCTACTGGGGACACGCCCACAGCCACCGTAGCAAGCGCTGCCGCCAATTTAAGAGTACGGAACATCGTTGTTCATCTATGAGGTTGCGCCTTGGTACCACCCGAGCATAACCCCGTGTCGAGTAGTCCCGCTGAGTTCCACCCAGGAACAACACTTCCGCAAGAACCCCGGGCCAATCCACTAGTCGCATCAATTGCTTTCAACCTTTTGAGTACCGTGATCATCGTTGGACATCCGCTCATGCAGGGTCTAGCGCTTTCGGTCCCCAAACCGCCGCGTCCTACGTTCGCTGCCGGGGAGGTGAACCCTCGTCCGTCAGAAACCCAGCAAGAGCCTGGCCAGTACACCGAGCAATCCCTCCCAGTGGCTGCAACCGCTCACCTGGCCTCCTTTAACTCTTGCACCTCCAACTCCAACTCCGCTATGCGGCACTCACGTTCGTCCCGATCGACGTTGAAGCATTCGGCTGCGTCCAGCGCTACATGTAGCCTCCGGTGCAGGTCCGCAAAGCAACCGTGGATCGCGGTGACGAATGCCGCGTCGTCCTCGGTAAGGCCTTCAGCTACCCGGATCGCGCGCTTGTCTTGGTCAATGGCGTCTACCGAGAACCGCCTATCGGTATCCAAATCCTGGTGCTCGACAATCGACCAGAACATGTTCTCCGCGCCTGTGGTCGTCGACCATCCTTGGTACAGCACGTCGAAAAATTCTTCATCATCCATTCGGTCAATACCCTTTCCCTTGCAGCCCTTCTCGAGTCGGATGACTACGAGCCCGAGCCAAACTTGGTGTCATCAATCACTGCGTTTCGACCAATACCCTCAGTCTTGAGAGCGCCCATCTGGCGCGACACTTCACCGGCCTGCGCCAGGGATAGGCGAACGCCTTCCGCCCTTGGAGAAAATGTTCACTACCGCAGCACGAAGCAGTGGCACAAACTCAGTCACCGGACGTCTTGGTGCGCGTCAGCTAGATCCGAGAAGAATTGAGACATCGAGTCCCAAACCCGGCGGTGCTTACCCCAGACGACCTCGATCTCATCCCACTCCGAGGTGATCGTGTACTCGGAGCAGCCCGACCAGCACCCGTACACAGTGAAACTGGGCTTGCCTGGGATGCTGGTCCACGGGTCATTTTCGAAGTAGTGCCGAAGGGCTTCCACCAGAAGCGGATCGGTTTCGGTATAGGTGACCTTCTTATCCAGGCTGCTGCCCATGGGAGAGTATCCATCGGCTCCGGGAAACTGCTCACTCTTGTAGTTTTCCTTTGCGTACATCGCCAAGCCCTCTCTTTTGATATCTGTCTAGTTCGGGCCAGTGGTCAACGCCGTAGCGCGAGCCCGACGAACGCTTCCCAACCTCAGGATTCAGTGCCGATAGGCACCAGCCCCATCCGCTTCGCAATAGTCACGCCAGCTACGCCACCATCTCTCCAGATTCTTCTGCCGGCGGCGGCACCAACAACTCGTCGTGGATCGGCAAGTGCGAACCTGGTGCGATCCGGGAGCCCACCAGGTCCGCCACTACCGAATCGCCGCGCGTAGCGTTCCTGCACTCGATCATGTTGCTCCTATCTTTCCCCGCGAAAGTCTTTGACTAGCTGAGACAATGACCGACGATCGGCCGGCTCCTCGTACATGTTCTTCAGAAGACGCTGGCCCATAAGCCACAATCCGAAGTCCTGCAGCAGCTCATCCAGTTGTTCCCGAAGGCCTTCGTGATCCATGTCCGTTTCGCTGCTCATACGACCTCCTTGTGGTAGATACCTCGCACGATTCGGGATACGGTTGCAGGGTTGACGCCGAACAAGTCTGCGATATTCCGGTTCGACTCACCGGATAGCTTCATGTCGCGAATGGCCCGAACATCGTTGGGTCGTAGTTTTTTCCGGTTCCATCGGCAGCTTTCGTCGATGTTGGCACCTTGCTGTTCCTCAAGCCGCTGCCCGTAGCGGCTCCACTCGCCCATGAGCTTGGCGATGGCGTTAGCGAACTCCTGGGGCGTGACCTCAAACATCCGCATTCTCCTCGTACGGGGAGACCACGTAGTAGGCAACGAAGTCCCAGTTGAAGTTCATGTACGTCCCGGGGTCCCCAGAGACGATCAGCGAGTTCGCTTCGTCATGGATGACATCGCCATGAGCGATTATCTTTCTGCCGTCACGCAAGACGACCGTGATTGTCTGGTGCATGATTCCCCTCTCACCTGGAAGGGGACCGGGAGAACCGGACCCCATTGGCGGTATCTGTCTAGTTGCCTACTTGCCGTCTTGAACTTGGCCTTGCATTCGTTGTCCGGGCCGCCGCCGTTGCTAAGGAACCCCGGTAGAGACATCGCCTAGGAGCCTGCTGTTCGTGCCAGCGATCTGCTCGCATGCGTCCGGGTACAGCCCGAGGATTCAGGCGATCCCGGCGCATGTTCCCGCCGATCTGTTCATGGAGCACATTCTTCGAGCACGCGATCAACTGGGCTCTCCGCACGAGATACCACCGCCACGGGCACTCTCCAGAATGTTGTCGATGTTGTTGAGCCCTGTGACCAGATCGACGTAAGGATCGTCCCAGCTCACGACCACACCTCAGGTTCGGTTGCGTTGTCCCGCATATGGGCTGGCGCAGGCAAGTAGTCGGCATCCCACGACCCTTTTGACTCCCACCGAGACCGCTCGCAAGACAATGGCTTACGGGTTCCTACGCCGACGTCTCGCTCGGCAAACCGTCGCTTGTTTGACTTGTTCATCTCGGCCACCAAGGAGGTGACCCCGTTCTTGAGGGCATCCTTCCCCGCGGTCTCAGCAGGGATCTTGAATTCCGCGTAGCGAGAGACGATGGCATCGACGTACTGGGGCGTCCGCCTGTGAAGTGCCTCCAGGGCCTCCAGCAAGTCATGGACGGTATCCATCCAGAAGTCGAACTCCTCGACTAGAACTCCGGCAGTCAGAACATTTCGGACCTCGCTGACCGAGTACCGATACGACCCCTTGAACAAGTCGTAGTCGGCGCGCTCCTGGCTGGCGAGTTGATGCCCGATCCCAACAATGGCCCGGTACTGCGCGTCCGGGGCCATCGCGAGGATCTTTTTGACAGAGCCGTTGGTCTTCAGCAAGCGCTCGTAGATCATCTGGTAGACCTCGTCGCGGTCTACCACGGTGGGCCACTGGAACGCGACGGATCGGGCGGCCTTCCTGATCTTCGAATCCAGCAGAGTAATTTTGGTATCTGTCAAGGTTCAGTCCTCGCAATATCCGCAGCCGTATTCGCAATCAACGTCCCGCTTGTCAGCGTTCAACATCAGCGCTTCTTCGCCAGTGTGGGCGGTGGGCGTCATTCAGCATCCCCTTCGTAGATGTAGTCATGAACCTGTTCCGGGTCGATGCACCCGGACCATCCGATCTCGTGAGTCTCGGCGCTATCGCCGAGTCTGGGCTCTCTCATCTCATCCTTTCGAGCAGGTCTCGCTTCCCTATGTTGATCACAACTGAGCTACTGTCTTCGTTTGCGGAACAAAGGATTGCCTTTGCATTCGGGGCTATGCGGATTCGGCTAGCCGCACCGCAGCTCGTTGGTCTCGCACGGACGGAGGCCTCGCAGTAGCCTCGGAACGATCCTCACGGGTTGGGGTGGATCTCCATCGCCTAACACAGCTCGCCGGCGCGAACGAGGAGCTCGTCGATTGGATGCTTGCTTCGACGGAGCCCACGGCGCCGGTTGCTTATCGACCAGGTCGCCCAGGATGTGCTGGTAGGTCAAGTTCGGACGAGCCGCCGGCTTCGACTCAGTAGCGATGGACACGACTTACTCTCTGATGGCGAACCGGCGGAGCCGGGTTATTTTCCTGACATCCCTAATTCGGTATCTGTCCAGTGTTGGGCGAATGCGCTCTGCATGAGCTCGGAATTGGGTCCGTAAAAGGCCTCTGAGTTCCACACGTCCGCGTACAGGAAAGCCCCGACCATTTCGGTCCTGAAGTTCGCGCCCTTGGCCACCTCAGTTACCTTTTCGCGCACCCACCGCGCCGTTGCCCCAGTCTCAATCAGGTCATCGACGAAGAGCCACCGTTCCCCTAGGCGCCCCTCGACCGGGAGATTCGAGTGACTGCTGTCGTTGGGCTTCCGTACGACTAGGTACCACTTCTCCAGCTGGCGAGCCAGCTCCGTGACCGCGATAGCCCCGGATAGACCGGTACCAACCAAGGTGTCGTAGTCGACCGCGGCCAACTGGCGCCTGGCGTGTTCCAACAGCCTCTCCGGCTCGTGGACCGAACCCATGTAGTGGGTCCTGAAATCCAGCGTCCGCGGCCCTCGGTCGAACTTCGTCTTCCCCGAGGAAGAGACCAGCGTTAGTAGTACGTCCTGGTTAACCGCTCTTTGGGGCACGCTCCGGCCGGACATACTGAACGCGCGCGAGAGAGAAGGTGCAGCCAAAATTTTGGTCATACCGCGGATCCCGGTGGTAGCAACCTCCTGGACACAGTCTTGAAAGAAGTACTCGATCGTTGTTTCACCGTGGGTGTTCCCTTCCGCCACACGACGACGTAGTCCCGATTTTCTTTGCGCACAATGCCTTTCCGATCTTGTGCAGTAGCGGGTTACTGAAGAGGCCTGTCTGCGGCATCTGCCGACCCTCTAGGTGATCAGGTCCAGATTTCGGGTTTCCCGCCCTGCAGCGGATTTCCGCATCGGGCGACACCTCGGCCGCTCTCCGAGAACGTGTCATCTCGCAACTCGGTACGCATGATCGGCACCAGCTCCAAGACACATCTCACCCCCCACTCGGCGGGATCGAGGCACCCTTAAAGAGACGCGCCTTCTCGGTGTCGTGCCCTGCCCGCAACAGACACAACCCCGCCTCAGCCGATGAACTCCGCTCCGCGCCAGAACACTTCAAACATCCGGTGGCAGATAGACCGAATTGCTCTTCATCTCGAAACTAGGCATTGGCGGGCATATTGGGGCGCCTTCAATCCAAGTCCGGCCACGAATCCGTCCGGGTACGTCAGCCACCGCAGCACCGGTTGATATCCATCGACCTTTAGCTCGCCCCTAAGCAATCCTCCAGATCAAGGCATGCATGCTGCGACGGACGCCTCATCGTTCAGGACCCTTCGGCCCGGCAGATGATCAACAGCCGTTCAGGGGCGGAGTTCCTGTCGTCCGCCTCGTCAAGATGGGTCGCGGCAGATAACGTAGGGAACGCGGCGGCAGTTCCTCGTAGGCGCTGACCGTAGGCTTCGCCGGTCTTCCGCTGACGCAACTCCGCAAGGCGTGTTTGGCGGCCTCCCGATCCGTCTCGTACCGTGATCGTTCCAGCCCCGCGCCACCCGCAAGGCGGAGTCCCTTGCACTAACCAAAGCGCGGCGCTGCCACATCCTTTCTGTTCCAACGAGGAAATACGCTAAATGACAACACATGAATTGCTGTGTTGCCACTCCCGCTTCCGCAATCTCATTTTGGTATCTGTCATGCCGTTTCTGCCATTCTTGCCAATAAATGGCATGATCTAACCGCCTTGCCGAACAGCATCCGAGAGTCTTCTACGGTCTCGCTGACCAGGGTCGAGACGCTGTGGGCTCCTAGGAGATCCCGGACGGGGCGATACACCGGGTCGGTGTCACGCACGACGGGGCTGCGGTAGACCCAAAGGACGATCCCCTCGCCAGCCGTTACCGCCTCGACGAAGAGTAGCCCGGGCCGGAAAATGGATAATACGGTCTCTGAACATTCCTTGGTCAAGCTCTCTATCCCTAGGGTATTTCTGGAGGGAACCGCCAGATCATTCTGGCTTCCTCAGTGAGATTGGTGTATTCATTGACTCTGATCAGAAGATCCGCGTCAGATGCTCGACGGGTCCGATATGCCCAACCGCCGTAACGGCTTACGCCGTCGATAGGCCCGATATTGGGGTCGAACTCCAGGACCTCGTTCTCCATACGCTTGTAGAACGACCGCAGGCGCTTCAGCTTGTCCGTAGGCATTCCCTTACCGCCCGTGACCATGTATTCTGCATGGTCACGTAGTCGACGAAACGGATGCGTCTGGCCCATGGCTCGCGGGACATCAAACGGCCACGCGTCCATCACGATCTCCCGCGGGGTCCGGTGACCGCCATATCTCGTCTTGTGCCAGGACACTGCCTGCCTCGACTTCCCGAACATCTCAGCGATTTGGGACTGGTTAAACCCCTTGCCCTTAAGGTCTTCGATGATCGAAAGGGAGAGCTGCTGTTGCTCCATCTCCTATTACCGCCTCGTATTGCATTGAGTGACTATCTACGGTAGCTGTAAAGTTATGAATAATCAACTGCCGGCCTTCCTCGGTTTACCTGTCTGGGGGGTTAAAACTTTGTTAATTGAAACGTAACGCCGGTCACAGTGCAAGCCTTTCTGTGACGACACCATCCCCCCCAGCTCCGCCCCGAAGCCGATCCCCATCCACCGTCAGGCTAGGCAGGAGTTGCCTATGCCTTCAACCCCGGCGCAGCGCCGGGCCTGGCGGCGATGCCATAGCCCCTTCCCCTCTTTCCCCCTCCACGCGCTCAGTTTCGTCACTGTGACGACCCCTTGGCTAGACCCCGGGTGGTATCTGTTAGGCACCTAGCGATTAGCGGATGGGCAGCCCCTCCGTTGATCGCTAGGACCAACCACGCCGACGTTCACTCAGCTGGAGACTTCAACGCGGAGGAGCAATCGCGAGCTCCAGCCGATCAGACGAGACCCGCCCGCGCAGCCACCGGTACTCAGCCGAACAACCGGTGGAGTCCGGCAGCCAAGCCAACATCTTCAATCCCAGCGCCACCGGCTGCGGCGAGCGCCGGCAATCCCGGCCCCGCGGGCGGGCTTGGCGGACGTCTCCCGGCTCCCAAGCCCCGTTGGGATCCATTCGCCAGCCGCGCGGAGATGTACCTGTCGAAACATTATCGGTCGCCAGGGGGGCCGGAATGCCGTGAATGCGCCCCTGCCCCCGCGGTGCAAATCCAAAGCGTTCGAATGATTCTCGAAGGCGCGTAGGTGAGGAAAGGTCACTATCGACCCAACCGAATCAGTACTCGTCAAGCTCATGTCGGTAGCCGAAAGCGAAGTAGTCCACTATTTGCAACTCTCGGCTGGCGCACCCCAATCGATGTAGCCGTACTCACAACTCGGCGAGCTCGCCCCCTCAAACCTTCAGTGACGTCTTCGCGCCTGGTTTCGACCGGGTCCCGGAAGATCACCGCGGCCGCTGGCGTGAAGCAGCGACGACATCATCGCCCAGCATTTCAGCCACCTGAGTCCCAGCATTGCCCCGCACCGTTCGCCCTGTCTACATCTATGCGCGAGCAGCGACGGGAATCGACCCGAGCACGGAACTCAATCCGCCGGAACGCCTATCGTTCGCGCTGCCCTGCTTCACCGTGGTCCATCGGGGCACTCTCTGTGCTACCTCAGCCGATGGCGGCCTGTAGTTGTGGTGTCCCATTGACCATCTGAGCCGACCAGCCGTTTCTCAGGCATAGCGGGCATAGGTCGCTGGGGGCGATGCCCCGCGCTAAGCGGGTGGAGCCCGCTTGGGATTCTTGGCCACGTGAGCTTTCATGACGCTGAGATTAGCACCTTTCCGGTATCTGTCCAGTTGACGTGAATTAGCTGGTCAGGCATTGATTTCCTGGTATCTGTCTAGTCATATTGCCTGTTCTGGACGTTTCCAGGCGACGCCGAGAGTTAATCTGTGACTTTTCTAAGAAGCTGCCTGACGTTGGCGCTGCCCGGTTTCGGGTTCCGTGCAGCCACCGATGCAGTGTCGCGATCCCCCGGCGACAGCGTCAGGATTCACTCGGCGGAGAACATCACCATCTGTGATGTGCATCACAGAGTCGGCGACTTCCTGGCCAATAGCAAAAAGTGGAACCTACTACAGGATGAAGGGGCACTGGAGGGAGAACCTCCAAGGGTGGCAAGGGCGCACCCCTCCTAATACCCAGCGCCACAGGCCAGAAAAGCTGTCTTTCTATCGCTGACTTTGCACAGTTGGAAGCCATCGAAGCCTGCCACCGTGTAGTCAGCCCCTTCCAAGCGGCTGCCTGGTCGGAAACACCGGTTCCCTCCGAAAGCTGTTCTCAGCACTGGCACTGCAGCAACCTTGCATTTCGCCACTGGGGAGAGGACCACCCGGGCGTAGTGGCCGGCGTCGTACTCGAAGTCCACGAAGCGGCAAGGAGGGCCCAGAGACCTCGTCCCCAAACGGTCGGACCTACGGGGTCCCGGCCCGACAAACGACGGCATCCCGTCGACAAGGCCGAGGGCAGTGGGAGGCCTCGCCGGTCTGGATCTCCCAATCCGTATCTGTCGCCGTCGCTCCCTAGGACTCGACGACGATCGCGTACGAGAAGAGGCGCTTCGAACCCAGCCACCTGCCGGCGGGTACGCAAAGAAGTCTCGCCCGCTCAAGTGCAGTGAGAACTCCGAGTTCTCATTCAGATGACAACCCCGCCGGCGCTCCCCGACGGCGGCAGGCGCCGCGTGCGGATCGAGTTCGAGCACAACTCGGATTCCGAAACAGGTCATGTTGGAAGCCATTTATCTGGTCCGCGCACGACTGTCAATGGGATAGCCCAGGCCCCCGGGAGGAGGCTGCAGCGCGCCTCGCCGCTCCCTCTCTGGGCTGCCTTACCAACCACGAAAGGAACCGAATGTCGGTAATTGGTGTTGAACTCGACGGGGATCAGCTCGTCCTGACTCGTCGCCGCGACTTCAAATGGACGTTCGAGAACGTCACGCAGGACGACAACCAGGACCCCATACCCTTCCCCCCTGGGGACCTGTTCTTTGAACTAGAGACCGGCGGGCAGCACAATGCCCTGCAGGAGGTCCGGGTCGAAGCCGCCGACGGCGGTACCTACAAGCTCGGTGTCTTCGACGAGATGACCGGGCCGATCGATTACTACGACGCCACGGAGAACCCCCGTGGGATGGCCGGTGACATCACCACTGCGCTCGAGGCCTTGCTGACGGTTGGCGCAGGAAACGTCAAGGTGCACCCCGCGAAGCTGTATCCGGTCTGGGAAATCAAACTGAAACTGGACACCGGACACAACGAGATTCAGCTCATCCAGTTCACCGGGAACGTCACCGGCGGCCACTTCAAGCTGTCGTATGGCTTAGCCTTCACCGACAAAATCGCCTACGGGTCAAGCGCCGAAGTGGTCAAGCAGAAGCTAGAAGCGCTGGCGGGTATCGGTACGGGAAACGTCAAGGTCGACAAGATCTCTGACGGCTACCAGGTCGAATTCATCAATACCAAGGCCCAAACTGACGTCCAACAGCTCATCGGCTACTCCGTGGGGTACTTCTTGGACTTCTTCCTGACCGGCACCAACTGGCCTGGGATCAAGACCTCAACCCTGGTGCCTGGCTCCGCGAAGTTCAACGAGAAGACCGTGAACGTCCTGAACAAGACGGTCAACGATTTCTTCAACAGCTTCGAGGAACTCCTCGGAGTCGATCTCGACTACGAGGTGCACGACAACCTCAACACGACAATCAAGGCGACCTCGCTGCGGTCATTCGTTGAGTCCGATCTGATCACGTTCGCGCTTGACGTCACCGGAAGCGCCATCGAGGGCTTCTTGAACTCGGTGTCCGCTCTGGTGGGCTTGTTCGACACCATCCAGGTCAACTTCTACTGGAACCACATCTACCAGGTGGAGTTCATCGGCGACTTGGCAGAAACTCCAGTCCCCAAGATGACCACCGACACCAGCCTGCTCACCGGTGACACCAACGAGCAAAAGGTCGAGGTCGACGTCCTGAAGCCGGGACGCCAACCGCTGACGGTGTGGCAGTTCGACATTGATGGAACAGAAGCCAGCCTCAAGATCGAATCCGATGAGGCGGACAAGATCGTCGACCGCACCGACTGGCAGCTCGTCTTCCTACCCGATGGCGAGGCCAAGGGCGGTGATCCCATCGCGCTCGGGAGAGTGCGCGTGCAGGGAGAGCGCTGATGTTGCTCAACGGACGTCCCACCGACGGTAGGCCGGCACAGTCGTACATCGGTGCCCCAGAAGGGTCGCTGGTCGGAACCTCAACGCGACCGATCGGCCATCTGTTGCCACTGCCTGGCAAGACCGGACCTCGCGGCCAGGAAGGGCCCGCCGGCCCCCAGGGGCCCACGGGGCCCCAGGGAGAGACTGGACCTCAGGGCCTCCGCGGCGAAACTGGAGAACGCGGTCCTGAAGGCCAACGCGGTGAAAAAGGCGACGGCCTGCGTATCGACGAGGTCGTAGCTAGTTACGCTTTGCTGCCAACCAATCTCACTGGAGCCGACGCCGGATTCACTGCGTTTAACCAGGACGACGGGTCGTTGTATCTCTGGAGCGGCACGGCTTGGCCTACCGAGGGACAGGGAGCCGTGATCCAAGGAGCCGAAGGGGAACCCGGAGAACCTGGGCCTGCCGGCACGGACGGCGCACCCGGATCACCTGGAACACCTGGGGCACCCGGAAGCCCAGGCGCCGATGGTGAAGACGGTGAAGACGGCAAGTCTGCTTACGAGGTCGCGGTCGACAACGGATTCATCGGAGATGAAACGGACTGGCTTGCCTCGTTGAAGGGCCCCAAGGGCGACACCGGCTCGGGTGGAGGCGGCGCCTCGTCCTACCCGATCATCACCTCGGTGGATTACACGGCGGAAGTTGGTGACGTCGTCTTCTGTCTTGGAGACGACGTCACGATCACGATCCCAGCCGCCGCAGAGCACGGAGAAGCGATCGAGATCGTCATCCCCGGGAACGGGTTGGCAGGAACAGTTGATGTCGCCTACTTCGACATCTTGGTGCGCGACGATGTGGTCCGTGAGTTGGCCCCGTCCAAGCGGGCGATCCTGCAGTACTTGGACGAGATCGATATCGGGCCCGGCCCTGTCTCCGGGTGGACGTTCGTAAGTCATTCCATCGACGACGTCGAACCATCCCCGTAACCCGACAAAGTCCCTGGGCAAGGACTAAAACTGCCTACACGTGCTCGTAGCTCAACTGGGTAGAGCAGCGGTCTCTAGAGCCGCCGGTTCCAGGTTCGACTCCTGGCGAGTACGCACACCATCCCGCCTCTGTGAGGCCAGCCCAGTTACTGCGAGAGGAGATACATGCCGACGCGGCACGATGTCGAAAACGCAAAAAACCTTGTCCGGGAACGGATCGGCGCACCATACGTCTACGGCGGGATGTTCGATCCTTACAACCTTCGACAGGGAACGGACTGCTCCGGGGTGTGGAATGACGTTCTTGCTACCGCCCTGGGTCGTCTCATCTGGGGACGAGAGGCCGAAGGCAACACCACCGAGGCCTACCGGTACATCCCAATCGGCGGTGTCGGCCCGTTCGGGACGATCCGAGTCGGATCTCCCAAGGACATCCCGGCTGACGCCGCGGCCAAGATCGCGTTCCACCACGAGGGGTCAGGTGGAGCGGCCTCGCACATGTGGGGCGAGCTAGACGGCATGCGAATCGAATCCGCGGGCAGCAAGGGCCTGGTGACCGGCCAGGCCGCTTGGCCCATCGACCACGCCTATGCGACCGCCTGGGCCTACCTACCGGGTCCCATCAGCGAGGGACGCAGCGCGGCTGACGTTCTCGCCACCGCAGCCGGTATCTCGGTATCGAGCGCTCAGGCGATCCTCCCGACGATGCAAGCAAGTCTCGCCGCTGCGAACTGCAATTCGCCGCTACGTATCGCCATGTTTGTCGCACAGCTCGGCCACGAATCGGACTCGTTCCGGGTTACCGAGGAGTACGGCAACGGCGATACCAGCACAGATCGATGGAAGTACAAGGGCCGCACCTGGATCCAAATCACCTGGAAAGAGAACTATGCCCGGTTCGGGTCGTGGTGTTACGACCGTGGGCTTGTTCCAACCCGGAGCTGCTTCGTAGACAACCCCACTCAGCTGGCCGACATGAGGTGGGCAGGCATTGGCGCTGCCTGGTACTGGACTGTCGAGCGCCCGGACATCAACGCACTGTCGGACGCGCGGAACGTGACCGCGGTGACGTACCGGATCAACGGCGGCGACAACAACCTCGCCGACCGGGTCAGCCGCTACAACCGTGCTCTTGCCGTAGGCGATGAGCTTCTAGCCCTGATCCAAGATGACGAAGAGGACAGTTTCATGGCAGCACTGACTGAAGCCCAGCAGAAGGAACTGCTGGATAACACCCGCTGGCTGCGAAATCAGCTCGGCCCTAACCTGTGGGGACCCGAGTCGTCCTTCGGGAAGAACGCCCAGGGAGAAGAGCTGACACAGCGGGACGGCATCGCGGAGCTCAAGCGTGGTGTCGAGGCACTGGCGGATCGGATCGACGAGTTCGTCTACCGCTCTCGTACGGACATCACCGTGGACTCCAAGTGAGCGAACGCCTACTCGGCCCGATGTTTCGCGGAACCGGAGGAGTCGAAGGTGAGGACTACGTTAGCCTTGTTTGCCAAGCAGTTTCGGAACTGGTCGAAGAGGTTCACCCTGAGTTCCCGGCAACCATGGGAGGACTCCCGGTTGGGACCGCTGGCAGTCCTAGCGACCCGTCGATGCAGCGCGCTGTCTCAACCGCTTTCGAAGACGCAAAGCGGATCTTCCTGGCCCGCCACGCTCTGAATCCGAACATCGGGGTGGTCATCGGCGGGTACTCGGCGGGCGCGGTTGCCGCCGCACTGTTCCGTCAGTGGCTGCTGGAAAGCTACGCGGAGAACTACTGCTGCAGCTTCAGCATCGGTGACCCCACCCGTCCATCGAAGGGCGCCTTCTTCGCCGGTGCGCCCGCTCCAGGGCACGGGATCTCGACTTGGCGATATGGCGACGTCGCCGACTGGCGTCACTGCTGGCTGAGCCAGAAGGGCGACATGTACACCTCGGTCCCCGAGGGCGACACTGGCCTGATCCTCGGGGACTTCTACGACATCATCTCCCGGCTTCAGCTCAGCGACCCGCTGGGCACATTCGGGGCGATCCTGGAGAAGCTACCGAACATTCTGACCCACCTCGGCATCCTAGGCGAGGGGCGGAACGAGACCTCAGCTCCGCTGAACAACCTGTTGGACCTGATAACCAAGGCCTTGTTCCAGAGCCCGAAGCAACAACAGGATCTCCTCGGCGGCCTGCTCAGCGGAAACCCTGACGCCTGGGCCAGCATTGGCCTGGGCAACCCGAAACCGCTGATCTTCCACTCGCTGACGGGTCTCCTGGACGGAGAGCCAGACTATCTCGCCGCCGGGATCAACGCAGCAATCGTGGCGACCAAGTTCGCGGCCGCCGGAACAACACCGCATACCAGCTACGAAAGCACCGAAGTCTGGCCGGGACAGACCTACCTGGGACTGGCGGCTCAGCACGTGCGCGACTGGGCATCACGCTTCAATCAAGCTTGACAAATACCACATGTTGATTTAACGGGAACGAAGACCAGTCCCCCACTCCAGCAAGGCATCTGCACTCGAACAACCAAGACATAGAGACCGACCGGGTCAGATTCGCTCGCGCCGGTCCGCTAAAGCACGAAGGAGAACGCCACATGGCACTCGACAACGACGAGAATACAGAGGCGGTCGGATATATCTTCACCGCGCCGCCTGGTACGCCTGCGCCGACCTTGGCAGAGCTGAATGCTCTTGACCTGGAGACCTTCTCTGACCTGAATCCGGCATGGGATCAAGTAGGCCACACGTCCCAGGACAACCTTCCCACGTTCGCATTCGGCGGTGGAGAAGCCCAGACCAAGACCACCTGGCAGCAGAAGCGACTCCGAAAGGTCGCACCCGGAGATCCAGTTGCGGCCTCTGTGGCCCTCATCCTGGAGGACTTCAACCTCCGGACCTTGGAGCTCTACTACGGCAAGAATTCCGCGAACCCGGCAACCGAGCCCGGCGTGTTCGGCGTCGGCGGCAACTTCGATCCGGTAAAACGCGCAGTGCTGCTCATTATCGTGGAAGGCGACATTCGCGTCGGGTTCTACGCCGCGAAAGCCACCGTCGAGCGCGACAACGCCATCAACCTTCCCGTAAATGTAGTCAGCGGATTCCCGATTAGGGCGACCTTCCTGGACTACCCAGGCAAGCGCCTCTACGACTGGATCTCCGCTGAGTTGGTCACCGCCGACGAGGGAGATCCCACTCCGGACCTTCCTTGATCCAGCACCTGGCGGATATCGGCTGCAGCCCCGGCTGCAACGCCCCCGCTCGCCCATTCGGGTCCAATCAGTTTCAGGGACAAGCTAAAGCACCAGATCGACCAGATCGATACGCCAGGGCCCCAAGGTCCAGCTGGCGCCCAGCGTCAAGGTCAACTCCGTCGACGAGACACTGGCAGCAAAGCAGCGTGTCGACAACAAAAGAGCCCGTCAGTACAACAGGAGGTAGTGTATGGAAACCGTCGTTGAGCTCGAAGGGGTCGACGGCGAGTGGTTCACCCTCGCCGGTCCCCGTGCAGGCGACCGGGGGGTGTACCTAGGTACCGGGGTCACAGGTCTGTATGACCCCTCAGTGAACGTGGTCTACGAGGAGCTGGGAAATTACCCTGGCGCTCGTTACTTGAACCACCGGATTCTTCGGCGAGACATCGCCTTCAGCGTCGACATCCTTCACGACGGCGGAGCTTCCAGCTCCTGGTTGTCGCGGGATGCAGAGTGGCGCAAGGCATGGGCTTTCGATCGTGACTGCAAGCTGCACGTCACCACCAACGAATCCGGCACCCGGTACCTCAAGTGTCGGCTGGGCAAGGCCCCCGACATCTCGCTGTTCACCGATCCAAAGAAGAACACCGCCAACCGTGCTGACATGACGGTTATCGCAGGCGACCCGTTCTGGTACGAAAAGGACGTCGTCTACTCGGTTGAGACGAGGACCGACACGCGGTTCACGCCGGCGTTCATCGGCGGCACCTGGTCTTGGGCCAACCAGCCCAAAGAGACGTTGTATATCACGGTCGATCCCTCGGATGCCAGGGGCGGATTGAACCCGACCGACCAGTACATCTTCCCGAAATGGACTGTGCCGGCGTCCGCCGAGCCGATCCCGGGAATTGACTTCAACGGAATCGGGCATTTCGACATCCCCTGGGAGAAAGCACCGTTCACTCAGTTCGTGATCCCGGACTACTCGTTCGAGGATCCCGAGCAGGAGAACAGGCGCCTGCGTACGCCGGCTCTGATCAACGGCGAGGACTGTGTCATCGACACCGACCCGCGGGAAGAGCAGTTCTCGGCCGCTAACGGCGCGCCGATCTGGTCGCGGATGAACGGTGTTCGATTCCGCAACGCGATCCCGCCGTACACTCGCTCGAAGACCTTCGAGATAACCGTAAGCGGCTGCGCCCCTGGCCAGGTCATCACCTTGAGGCTGCCTCGCCCGTGGTCGCGTCCGTGGGGTATGGAATGAGCGGGCTAGCGACTGTCGAGGCGTCGGACGACCTCTGGAACCTGCTCCAGGACCGCAGGGCCGAGCGAGAGCGGACGCGGCTAGCCGCTCCAACGGTTCGACTGTGGGACGGAGACTACCGGCTGCGTGGTGAGGTTGCCACCTGGCGATCCCTCGCCTACGAATTCATCGAGAACGACACCGGCACAGCAACGCTGAGATTGCCACTGTCGCACCACCTAGCCAAGTGGGTGTTGGACTTCAAGGGCCGCGAGAAGCGGAACGTCCACGTCACCATCGAAAAGCATGGCTCTCGGTGGTCGGGATTCATGGACTACTACAAGGTAGTGAAAACCGAAGGCGGCGACAACTACCTGGAGATCGCTTTCCTGAACGACTACGAGCAGGCCAAGCATATCTACGTTTGGTGTAACCCGTTCTTGAGGCCGGAGCTGCAGTTCCCGAAGCTGTGGACCATCTTCGGTCCTGCAAAATGGTGTTGCTTGGTAACCCTTTTCGTCAACATTCTTCGACTCGAGTCGTCGATCTGGACGCTGCCTGATGATCCTACGGACATCAATGAGTGGATGGGGCTCTCGTTCAACGCAGCCAACTGGCGGAACATCGTCAAGCCGTTCGACATCTTGTCGGATAACTCGAACACTGAGGTGGTGTTCTCCCGGTTCCGGTCATGGCACGACACTGTCCAGCAGATCCTGCAGGATGCTCAGCTCACGGTCGTCTGTCGTCGTTACCTCAAAGGCGAAGACCGACACCCGTTCTCGGACCTCTGGAAGAACCTGGATCCCAGTGTCGCTAGCACCATCGAGGATCTGATCCCGCTACGGCACGGCTGCCTGGTATGGGACATCGTGGACAACTCCGGCTGGGGCACCGAAACCGCATTCGGCGGATCGCTACTGACTGGTCTCGTTCGGTCTGTAGTGAACATCGCGTCCGACGGCTACACCGAAGGCGTCGATATTTTCATGGGGGATCCGACCTTCCCCGACGAGTACTACCAGCCCGGGTTCCTGGGAACCTCACCGAAGGCCCCTTGGGTCGTCTTCGAAGAGGGCCCTTTGACCGGTATCAAGCAGTCGGAGTTCGTCTACCACGAAGCGACGGACACCTCGTTCTTGACTGGCGGCATGAGTATGCCTGGTGTCAACGAAGCCATCAGCGCCGGAGTGAACATGGCCGGGGATCTCTTGTCCTCGTACATCAGCACGCAAATAGCCGCTCTTCCGGGCGTGGCGGCGGCGGGTGGTGCTATCGACTTCCCGTCGCTAGGCGGGTCGATGGACGCCGTGGCAAAGCTCTTCTACGAGGATGTCTTCCTGGCGTTCATGGAGATTCCAACGCTGCGTGCCATTGGCACCAAATTGCCTCTGCCTGGCCTGGAGGACAAGGTCACCGGTCTCGGCGACTTCCACCTCTTCGAGGGTTGGGCTGACGGTGCAGATCGCGCTTTCACGATCTCGGCGATGGTTGCGCTTCGGGCGAAGATCTACGCGACCCGCGCCCACACATCGCACACACTCAAGGTCGCCGATGCGTCACCGTACATCATCGGTGAGCCTGGTTACGGGCACTTCTGGCTTGGGAACCGGGTCGGCACAACGGTGCTCGGGTTCCCCGACCCTCATCTTGTGTTCGTAGAACGGGTCCACAAGATCCGGTACGAGTGGGATGAGAACGGCTCCAATGGCTGGGATATCACTATCGGACGGCGGGAGCCGAAAGATCTGGCGGTGCAGGTAGAGGAATGGTTCCGTGAACTCACCGGCCTAGGGCCAACGGGAACTTTCTAGCGAGAGGAAGAAATGAGCAAGAGCGGTATTCCCTCGCAAGGGGACCACAATCCGGAGGACCCCGAGGAGCATTTCGTTTGGGCCCTGCGCTCTATGCCGATGTTCGCCGGAGTGGGCGCCGTCACCCACCCAGGAATTCTGCGCGGGTGGTCAAAGCACCTGTGGGAGTGCGGATTCGCGCACCGGGATTATCTCTCCGGGCTAGCTGATGCTGACGGGACTATTCCCGTCAGTCGGCTCCCCGAGCAGGCGATCCGGTTCCAGCCGGCGTTCAGGGGGCCTCAACACGGCTACAACAATGCGGCCACATGGGTGGCAACAGACACACCAGAGCCACAGCCCGTTCGGATCCCCAACATTCGGGAGCTCACCATCCAGGAACAGCACGCGCTGCTCTACCAGTTCCAAGAGCTGGGGATGGTCCCCGCCGACCCTGCTGGGCCGGCTACGGGCGAGCTACACGACGAAAGGGCTCAGACATGAGCGAAGGCCAAAACCCTGTGCCCGCGCCGCTACTGGGTCTGGATGAGGGAGGCACCGGCGACGTACTGCGGACGCTGTCCAACGTGGCACTGGTCCGCGCCGTTGCCGTGGCATCACTTGCACTGGCTGGCTCCGTACTGGGGCGAGAGATCGGCTCCGAGTGGCTTGACCCACTCATCAACGTCTACTCGTTGACCGTGGTCCCTTCCCTCGGCTGGTACCTCTACCGCAAGAACAAGTGAGTTCGCTCCTGGAGTGGGCCGGGGTCGCCGCAGGCAGCGGCGTCCTCGGCTCCCTCATCACGAAGGTATTCGACTGGAAACTGAAGACCAAAGAAGCCTCAGCGGCGATACCTAGGCTCGACGCCGAGGCAGCTCAGATCGTCGCCAATACCGCGGTATCTCTGATGGCGCCCCTGCAGCACCAGGTCGCCGAATTGCAAAGCAGGGTTGAGGCCCTGGAGACCGAGTACGAGGCATCGCAGTCCCGCCTGGGGCTGGCCCTCAAACACATCCGGTCGCTCTATTCCTGGATCTACACCCACGCCCCAGACCACACGCCGCCGGCTCCCCCGAAGGAGCTGGAGCTGAACTACTAGGAGACAGATGACCAAGCCCCAACCGCCCTACCTCGAAAGTATTGAGAAGGCAGCCGGCCTAGGTGCTTACATCATCGGTGGAGGGGACCACGACTACGGGCAGTCTCTCACCGAGCAAGGCATCAACAGCATCATCAGGCCCCCCGGCATCAACGCGGCCAACCCGCTAGACACGCTGGCCCAGTACCTCAGACGCATACCGCTGGACGCACTCAAGACGTTCGCGTTGCTGTTTGACGAAGACATCCAAGACAACTTCGACAATGTCGTCGACGCCGTCGACGCGGTCATGAACTCGCTCATCCCGAAGGTGGGGAGTTCGTTCACGACGCTCGCAGTAACGCTGTTCAAGTTTGTGACCGGCGACGCTACGTGGGACGACGTCGTCGAAGCTTGGGGTGTTATCACCGACACGCTGGTCGACCTGAACATCGAATCGGGACGGTTCTGGGGCAACGTCGTCGCCATCCTCGTTTCCCCATGGGTGTCAGAGCCATTTGCCGAAGCACTGGCAGATCTGATTCTGGTGTACTTCAAGCGGACGCAGGATCGGGCCACCCAACAGGACTTGGAAGATGCACTGGACGCGTTGCTGGCTACGAACCCGGAATCGGACTTCTGGAAGTTCGCGCTAGGGTCGACGCGGTTCTTGCTTCGTGCTTCCAATCTCGTAGAAGTGTTCTTTGGAGTCCTGGCCGGTACCCCGGGTCAGACCCAGGCGAAGCTGGACACAGCCTGGGAATTGTTCCTGGAGACGTTGGATATTCCCACGCTCGACACCTCGAACTTCTTCCAAAACCTGTTGAACCAGTGGTTCCCAAAGATACCGCAGGGCAACATCTTCGGCCTACCGGATCTGGAGGAGACGTTGCGTCAGATCGGCGACATCTTCAACGACTTGGTCGTGGACCCGATCAACGACACCGTGCAGTGGATCCTCGACTGGTGGGACGCCCTGTGGAAGCCGGCGCAGGCAAATGCCGCGCAGGCGTCGAATGATACCGCCGCGCTGAAGAGCACGCTGTTCGGCGGGAATACCGTCGGATCGGTCATCGACATGGATGCGATCCCAGACGGGATCTTCCAGTCGAAGGTTGAAGGCCTGACCCAAGACTTGGACGACGCCATCATCGGCTCGGGGATCTCGGTGGGACGCACGGCGACGGCGTCCACCACCATCTCAGTCGGCCAAACCGGCACCTTCGGATTCAACCCCGGCTTCTTCAACGCTGTCCCGACCTGGAAGACGGGTGACCTCGCCTTCGGCGCTGTCACCATCGGCGGCACCGGGTTCAGTGCAGTACAGGTAGAGCGAGCTGGCTTCTATATGTGCGAGATGAGCCTGGATACCAGCGGGGACCAAGGCGGCCGGTTCGGCATCGGCGTAGCGGTGGGTGGGTACACGAACCTGTTCACCTCGACAGTCATGTCGGGGAATCCGTTCACCCCGATCTACCGCATGCAGGGCTCGGTAGCTGTGTACGTCCCAGCCAACGGGGTCATCTTGCCCGTGTTGTATGTCGTATCCAACTCGAACATCGCAGGAATTACGTTCAAGGGTGAGTCGACGGGTCTAGTGACCCGGTTCAGTGTCACCCGGACAGGAGGGCCACGTGACTGAGCTTCAGTTGGACTATGAGTTCGAGTGGGATGAGGAGACCGGAGAGCTGTTGACTCCGGTGGAAGAGACCGGAGAGGCCCCGCGACTGGGGCCTGCGCCACTGGACATCCCAAGCGAACTGAACGAACCGCCGTCTGACCCGGTCTCAGAAATGCGGGAGGAGATCGCATCTCTGCGGGAGGAACTGGCGTCGGTACGAGCCACCGCGATGAGTTTCACCAGCACAACCTAGCCGAAGAAGCCCCGTTGGGGTGTGCGTTGAGCACACTCCAACGGGGCTTCTTTGCGTTCCAGGGAACACGCACTCCCACGCTAAGCCGAGTTTGATGCGCACACGGGACATCGCCGGAGGGATACCGGTCAGTTCTGAAAACCACTAGGTGGTGTCGCAGTACACGGGTCTGCTGCATGAATAGGTGACATCTTGACCTGCCCTACCCGTTGGGTTCCAGCCGCGGTGGCTAACTGACGGCGGTGAAGGTGTCGTTGGTGAAGGATAGTTCGTACTCGATCGGGGTGCGGTAGCCCAGGGCTGAGTGGCGGCGTCGGCGGTTGTGGAAGATCTCGATGTAATCGAAGATCGCGTTGGCCAGCTCGACACGGGTCTTCCACTTCTGGCGGTCGAGTAGTTCGATCTGCATCGAGGACCAGAAGCTTTCCATCATGGCATTGTCCAATCCATCACCGATTGATCCGAACGACGGAACCAACCCTGCGGAGCGGATCTTCTCCCCGAAAACCCAAGAGGTGAACTGGGTTCCCGTAATCAGCATGGACGATGCCGCCGGGAGATGGCCGGCGGTTGCGGATGGCCATCTCCAACGCGTTGACCACGAGCGTGGCGTCTGCCTTCGAATCCATCGACCAGCCCACGATCCTGCGGCTAAACGCATCGAGAACAGCGCAGCAATACAGCCATCCTTCGCGGGTGCGATGTTGGGTGATATCGGTGACCCACAGCTGATTCGGGGCAAGCCGGTGAAACTTGCGGTTGACCAGATCATCGGCAGTGGCGACGCCTCGTAGCCGCTTGATTCGTACCGGTCCGGGTAGGCCGTAGATACCGGCCAAGGTCATCAGGACCGACGCGGTGCGCGGGCAGACCGTGATCCCCATGCCGAGGGTCAGCTCGGCATGAACACGGCGGTAGCCGTAGGTGGCGCGTGAGGCGACGTGGATCTCGCGGATCAGTCCGGTCAACCATTGCCGGCGCAACGCGGTGGCAGTAGTCGGCTTTCGTTTGTGCTTGTAGTAGTTCTGGCGTGCGATGCAAGGACTTTGCAGCAGCGGTCTACCGGAGCCCCGGCGTCGACCAGTCGGTCGATCACCGGGTAGATCCCTTTGGGCGGGGTTTGTCCTCCCCGAGGAACGTCGCGGCCTGGCGCACGATGGCCAACTCGGTTTCCAGCTCGCGGATTCGACGGCGAGCCGCGCGCAACTCGGTTGATTCGCTTGTTGGCACGCCAGGTCGTGCGCCGCGGTCGATGTCGTCCTGTTTGATCCACTTGGAAAGCGTGACGGGATGGATGCCTAGGTCGTCGGCGGCCTGCTTCTGCGGTATCCCTGCTCGGACCAGCGCGATCACGCGGGCAAGGAACTCGGCCGGATAGGGGCGTGGCATGACGGTCAGCCTTTCGTACTGGCCGTCACTTGGTCACCAAATCTGGAACCCAACCGGTGGGTCAGGTCACTTCACCTAACCGTGCAGCAGACCCGGCCACAGTTCATCAATCAGGTAGTGCCCGTAGCTTCATCCGTACCCGCCCGTGTACCCATCTCTAATGGTTATTACATTGAGGCAGGCGCGCTGACCATCCTGGGGCCCGCAACGGCGACAAGATCTGGGAGACCGGTATCAAGATGTACCTATGTCGGAAGCCTCGTGGAACATGGGCCGAAATGTGGCCCTCCCCTATCCATTTCAATTGACCGGGATTCATTTTCACGTAGCTCGCGCAGCTCCTTGGCAGCATCGACGGATAGTCATGGCGCCAAAGTTGTGTCGCCTGAACAGTAGTCGCGCAGGTAGGCGAAGGGAAGTAGCCAAGACGCAAACCAGTACGCCTTGTGGGGTCCACCGAAGGGGCGGCCAGACACGTTGTTTCCTTCCGGCCGCTTCCCCTCCGGAGGTTCCCCGCTCAAGTGGCGAGAGGTCAATCAGGCGGCTAAGTTAATGCTTGCTGAGAGTCAGCTTGGCCTGCCATGTGGGCCTTGACAGTGGGGAACGCTTTCAATGAATCGTCGTCAGGGCAGCGAGCAGCGGGGTCGTTTACATCGCCTGGTGTTGGGGTCAACCAGTTCGGTGGCTGCATTCCTGGCATTCGGGGTGACGCCGTTGACCACCGCGCCGGTGGCTCACGGCGAAGACTTCGGGATCTTGGACCTTGTCGATCCTTCGAGCTGGGCTCAGCCATGGGATGGTATCGATTGGGCGTCGTTTGTTGACCCAGCCGCCTGGGACGGGCTCGCTTCGCGCCTCGGCGACGCCTCCAGCCTCGGTCTCGCGCCCGCGAGCTGGGCGACCGGTGGCGACTGGTTCGACAACTATGTCTACCAACCACTGCACGCAGGCATGGCGAACTGGATCGACAGCGACTTTGGACAGCAGATCAACGGCTTCATCAACCAGGCATCGGGGCTGTACCTGATTGGCAACGGTTCCACGGGGACCGCCGACAACCCTGATGGCGGCAACGCAGGGCTGTTATTCGGCGACGGCGGAGACGGATGGGGTTATGGCGGCAGCGGTGGTAACGCCGGGTGGATATTCGGCAACGGCGGCAACTCCGGCAGCTCCGTCGACGGTCCGAGCTTCACCGCGTACACAGAGTCAGACATCCCGGGCGCTGCCGCTGCCAGTGATCCAATCGCACCGGTCGACGGCGGACCCGGCGAAGGTGGCAACGCCGCGTTCTTGTTCGGTCACGGCGGTAACGGCACCGATGGCGGCGACGGCCAATTCGGTGGCCGAGGCGGCGTCGGCGGAGCCGGCGGTGACGGCGGTTTCCTGTGGGGCAATGGTGGCAATGGCGGTAGCGGTGGCAACGGAGGCTTAGGCGTTCTTGGCATAAACAGCGGTACCGGCGGCAACGGCGGCGCAGGGGGCACCGGTGGTGCGGGCGGGCTGCTATTCAGCAAAGGCGGCAGCGGAGGCGCTGGCGGCAACGGCGGCGAGGGCGCTACCGGGGCTTCAGGTGTAGTCGGAATCAACAACGGCGCTGGTGGTTTTGGTCGCGATGGCGGTTCCGGTGGAACCGGGGGCATTGGCGGCAAAGGCGGACTCTTGTTCGGCCCTAGCGGAGCCAACGGCGACGGCGGAAACGGCGGAAACGGCGGGACCGGAGGCAGGGGCGCGGACGGCACCGAACTTGCGCCTAACGGAGGCAATGGCGGCAACGGAGGCAATCCCGGCTCGGGCGGATCGTCGTGGGGCGGCCTCTTCGCAAACGACGGTCCACCCGGCACCTCGGGAAAATCCGGCAGCTTCGGCACCGGTGGCGACGGCGGCAATGGCTGGAGCGCCCCGGACGGCAGCAACGCATCCGGTGGGAACGGCGGCAACGGAGGTCTCGGCGGCGGCGCCAACAGCGGCGTTTCCACTAGCAACGATTGGGGCGGCAACGGCGGGAACGGCGGGAACGGCGGACTCGGTGATGGCCCCGGCCATATAGGGGGTATCGGTGGCAACGGCGGTGGCGGCGGCGCCGCTGGCGACGGTGGCAACGGCGGCAACGGCGGGGACGGCCGCAACGGTGCATTTGCCGGCCACGGAGGCTCTGGGGGCGTCGGAGGCATGAGCGGCGGACTAGGTACCCGCAGCGGAGGCCACGGCGGTGCTGGTGGGGCTAGCAATGGCGGTACGGGCGGAATCGGAGGCGCCGGAGGATCCAAGGGCTCCGTACCCGGCGCCATCTTTGGATCAGGCGGCAGTGGCGGCGGCGGCGGTGGCGGCGGCGCCGGCGACGGGGGCATAGGCGGTGACGGCGGAATCGGCGGGAGCGGAGGCCGCGCTGGCCCTGGAGGAACTGGTGGCACCGGCGGTGCGAGCGGCGGCGGTGGTGTCGGTGGTGAAGGCGGAACCGGCGGCACTGGTGGCGGCAGCAAGTACGTCGTCGGTGGAAACGGGGGCAGCGGTGGCACCGGCGCGCCTGGGGCCACCGGCGGCAATGGCGGCAACGGCGGTGACGGCGGCGACAACACCAGGGCCGGTAACGGAGGCAACGGAGGCAAGGGAGGTCTCGTCGGCCCCAACGGTGACGGACGCGGTGGCGATGGCGGCGATGGCGGGAAGGGGTTCAACGGTTTTGTCGGCGAGCCAGGCGGCACAGGCGGAGCCGGTGGTTCCGACGGCACCCCCGGCACGCCCGGCGTTAACGGCGAAGACCGCGGGTAACGCCGCCCTCCCGGCAATCCCGGTCGCCCATATCCGGTGCTAGACGCGCAGCGCCCGGGTAACTACAGATGCATGACCTCGGGCGGTCAAACCTGTTGCAGCATGGGGGCAATGCTCAAGAGTATTTTCGTGAGTCGAGGCCACTTGGATGATGGTCTGCCCGCAGAGCTTGAGGGCCACGGCCACCTTCGTAAGGCTGTCCCACGGTAGACAACATGCTCGCGCAGACTCCGATCGCTTGCACTCACATAGTCGCCAGCGCCACGGGTGTTACGTTAGTGGCCATTAACTGAAATTCACCGAGGAGCGGAGGTGCGATGGCTTCTTCCAATCCGAAGTCCATCTCGACGCGCTCGGCGGACGACGACGAGCCGGCCAGCCGGCGCAGCCGGCTCAAGTCCGACCGTCGCAGTCAGCTGCTCGCGGCCGCCGAGCGTCTGTTCGCCCAGGGCGGCTACCCGGCGGTGCGGTTGGAGGACATCGGCGCGGCCGCAGGAGTCAGCGGCCCGGCCATCTACCGCCACTTCGCGGGCAAAGAAGCACTACTGGTGGAGCTACTGGTCGGCATCAGCACCCGGTTGCTGGCCGGCGCACGCGCCGTCGAAGCCGGCGGAGACGGCCCGCAGGCAGTGCTGGATGGTCTGGTCGACTTTCATCTCGACTTCGCCCTCGGCGAGCCGGACCTGATCAGGATCCAAGACCGCGATCTGACGCACCTGCCGGCCGCCGCGCAACGTCAGGTGCGCAGCGCCCAGCGACAGTACGTCGAGGTGTGGGTGAGCGTCTTGCGCGCACTGCACACCGACCTAGCCGAAGCCGACGCGCGGCTGATGGCTCATGCCGCCTTCGGTCTGTTGAATTCGACCCCGCACAGCATGAAGCCCACCGGCACCAAGTCTGCCGGTCCGGAACGCTCGCGAGCGGTGCTGCGGGCGATGACGATCAGCGCACTGGGTGCGGCCGGAATCTGACCGGGCGCGCCGAGGTCCCGGCCGCGGACGCCACACGCAGGTACCCTGCAAGCCATGAGGTGGGCATGACCGATCCGTATCGACCGGAGGGCTCGAACCAGCCCTGGCAGCGCGGTGGGGCAGCCGAACCGCCGACCTATGGCGTTCCCCCTTACGTCGACCCGGCCTACGCCGGGCAACTCCCGATGTACCCGCCCGGCTATCCGCCGCAGGCGCCCCATCCGACCGAGCAACTGCCGCGGCAGCCTTGGGAGGGCTACCCGCCTCCGCCCGGCGGGCCGGTGGGCGGCGGCGAGGGCGGCCCACCGGAACCCCCGCGCTTTCCGAACTGGCTGTTTCTGGTAGCCGGCGGGGCCGTTCTTCTGGTGGTGGGCATGGTGATCGCGTTGGTTATCACCAATGGCTCGCAGCGCAATTCGGCCAGCGTGACGCCCGTGACACCGTTGCCGACGGCGCCGAGCACCCCGATCCCTAAGCGCGTCCCGACCCCGACGCCGCCACCGTCACGAACGCCGGCTCCCAGCACCACCACGACCACCCCGCCGCCCACCACGTCGACCAGCCCCGGCGCCGCGGAGACCATCGTCTACAGCGTCAGCGGGACCGGCAAGGCACTCAGCATCGCCTACATCGATTCCGGCGGGATCCTGCAGACCGAGTTCAATGTGACGCTGCCGTGGACCAAGCAGGTGACACTGACTCCGCCGGCGACGACCGCCGCCGCGGTCACCGTGGTCAACTTCGGCGCGCAGGTCACCTGCTCGGTGTCGGTGGACGGCGCCCAGGTGCGTCAACGCACCGGGTCGATCCTCACGGTGTGCGCCGCGGCCGGCTAAGGCGCGGGTCGCCGTCACATCCGGCGCGGCACCTTCACGGGCAGCATCGCCAACAGGCCCAGCAGCAGGACGGTGCACAGCCCGCCCAGGCCCGCCCGGTCGGTGTGAAAGACGTCGACGAAGACCGAGAACAGCAACGGCGCCAGGAACGACACCGCCCGTCCGGTCATGGTGTAGAGGCCGAACGCCACCCCTTCCATACCCTCGTCGGCCATCCGCAGCAGCAGGGTGCGTGCCGCGGACTGCGTCGGCCCGATGAACAGACACAGCAACAGCCCGCAGGCCCAGAACGCTCCCGGACCGGACAGCACCATGAGGGTGGTGCCGACGATGATCATCGCCACCAGCGATCCGACGATGACGGTCTTGGAACCGATCCGGTCATCGAGGAGGCCCCCGGCGACGGCCCCGATCGCGGCGACCACGCTGGCGGCCACCCCGAAGATCAAGACGTCGCCGGCCGAGACACCATAGACATTGACGCCCAGCACCGCCCCGAACGCGAACACCCCGGCCAGTCCGTCCCGGAAGATCGCGCTGGCCACCAAGTAGAAGACCAGGTTGCGGTCGCGGTGCCATTCGACGCTGATGTCGCGCCACAGCTGGCGGTAGCCGCCGAAGAATCCGAGCCGCCGCGGCGCCACCTCGCCCTCGCCGACCAAACGGTGCGCGGTCAACAGCAGCGGCATCGCAAACACCGCCAGCCACGCCGCGGCCACCAGCATGGCCACCCGGACGTTGTATCCCCCCTCGGTGGACAGACCCAGCAACCCGCGGGTGGGACCGTCGCCGGCGATGCAGCCGAGATAGACCAGCAGTAGCAACACCACGCTGCCGCAGTAGCCGGCCGCCCAGCCGAAACCGGATATCCGGCCGGAATTCTGCGGCGTCGACAGCTGCCGCAGCATGGCGTTGTAGGGCACGCTGGCCAGGTCGCCACAGGCGGCGGTCAGCGCGAGCAGCACCAAACCCGGGGCCAGATAGGCCGGCTCGTCTCGGATCAGGCTCATCGAGGCGGTCAGCACCGCCGCGGTACCGGTCAGCACCGCCAGCGTCACCCGCCGGCGGTGCGGCGCGCCAACCCAGACCCCGATCACCGGCGCTATGGCCGCCACGGTCAGCCCGGAGATGGCCAGGGTGCGCCCCAGCCAACTGGCCGCCGACACCTGGCCGGGAAGGTCACGACCCACGCTGCTGGTCAGATACACCGAGTACACGAAGGTGACGACGATGGCGCTGATACCGGCGGCACCGGTGTCCCACAGTGCCCACGCCACAATCCGGGATCGCCCCGGCTTGTCCGCCCCCGGCTCACCCATGACAGGCACTCTACGATTGCCCCATGCCCATTCCTGCCCCCAGCCCTGATGCCCGCGCCGTCGTCACCGGAGCGTCCCAGGGGATCGGCGAGGCGCTAGCCACCGAACTGGCCGCCCGCGGCCACGCCCTGATCATCACCGCACGCCGCGAAGAGGTACTCAACGACGTGGCCACCCGGTTGCGCGAGAAGTACGGCGTCACGGTGGAGGTGTGCGCGGTCGACCTGGCCGATCCGCCGGCCCGTGAAGCATTCTGCGCCGAGTTGGCCGAGCGGGATATCTCGGTACTGTGCGCCAACGCCGGTACGGCGACGTTCGGCCCGATCGCGGGCCTGGATCCGGCGGCCGAGAAGGCGCAGGTGCAGCTGAACGCGGTCGCGGTGCACGATCTGGTCTTGGCAGTGCTGCCGGGCATGTTGGCACGCCAGGCCGGGGGCATCCTGATCTCCGGCTCGGCGGCGGGTAACTCCCCGATTCCCAACAACGCCACCTATGCCGCGACCAAGGCATTTGCCAACACCTTCAGCGAATCGCTGCGCGGGGAGCTGTTGAAGACCGGGGTGCATGTGACGTTGCTGGCGCCCGGGCCGGTGCGTGCCGAGATGCCCGATGCCACCGAGGCGTCACTGGTCGACAGGTTGATCCCGGACTTCCTGTGGATCTCAACCCAGCACACCGCGAAACTGTCCCTGGATGCCTTGGCGCGCAACAAGATGCGCGTGGTTCCCGGGATCACCTCCAAGGCCATGTCGATGGCCAGTGGCTATGCGCCGCGCGCCATCGTCACGCCCATCGTGGGCGCGGTCTACAAGAAGCTGGGCGGCGGATAGCCCCGCGTGATCAACGCCTCCGGCGGCCGGGCCGGGCGCTGGGGCACCTCCCGCTTGCGGGGACGGGTCGCCGCCATCGGGCTAACGCCCAACCCGTTCAGTCACGACTGAACAGCGTCGCGGCTCGCCGTGTACACGGGCCGGACCCATGTCGACATTTGCCCGCCTCTGAGCGACACATGACGACAAGCTCATTCACCTAACCGGTGTTGTCGCTCAAAGCCGGGCAACTCCCGTGCCCGCGGCAATAGATGCTGCGTCGGGCCGGCCCTCACCGCCGACGGCGGCCGGTACCCATTGCGCCGCGGGTGATCTGACCGACCACCACGGTGGTGACAGCACGTGTCACCTGCTTGCCCTCCCGGGTGGAGAGGAAGTGAGCGAGCCAACGACCGAACCGCGTCCACCAATGCACTTTCGGTGGCGGCGGCACTTCGTCGTATCCCATGGGGTCGGACGGCGGTGCACTGCCCTCTCCGGCGGCGAGCTTGCCGGACAAGACCTCATAAGCCGACTCGCGATCCACGGTCTCGCTGTAGACCGCGTGCAGCGGGCTCGCGGTGGCCGCCGCTGTGATCGCCGCGTCGCCGACCGAGGCCATCAGCGATCGCGGTGCCCGCAACCGAGTCCAGGCGACCGGTGTAGGGGCACCCTTCTCCGACAGGACGGTGACGATCGCCTCGCCGATCCCCAACGACGTCAGCGCCGACTCCAGCTCATACACCTTCGTTTTGGGGTAGGTGCGCACCGTCTTGCTCAACGCCGCCTGATCATCGGGGGTGAACGCCCGCAACGCATGCTGGATCCGGGCACCCAGCTGCGACAGCACGCTATTGGGCACATCGGTGGGTAGCTGGGTGCAGAAGAACACCCCGACTCCCTTGGAGCGGATCAGCTTCACGGTCTGCTCGACCTGCTGCAGGAACGCCTTCGACGCGTCGGCGAACAGCAGGTGCGCCTCGTCGAAGAAGAACACCAGCTTGGGCTTGTCGATGTCGCCGACCTCGGGAAGCAGCGTGAACAGGTCAGCAAGCACCCACATCAAGAACGTGGAGAACAACACCGGGCGGGTCGCTTGATCACCCAGTTCCAGCAGCGAGATGATCCCGCGGCCCTGACTGTCGGTGCGCAGCAGGTCCTCCGGTTTGAGCTCCGGCTCGCCGAAGAAGGTGTCGCCGCCTTCGGCCTCCAGGTTGACCAGGGCACGCAGGATCACCCCGGCGGTCTGAGCCGACACTCCGCCCAGGTTCTTCAGCTGAGGCTTGCCGGCGTCGCTGGTCAAAAACGTGATGACAGAACGCAAATCCTTCAGGTCCAGCAGCAGGTAGCCGTTCTGGTCGGCCCAGTGGAAGATCAGGCCCAGCGTCGACTCCTGAGTGGCGTTGAGGCCCAGCACCTTCGACAAGAGGATCGGGCCGAAGCTGGAAATCGTGGCCCTCACCGGAACCCCGATCCCGCCGGTGCCCAGCGACAGGAACTCCGTCGGGAACGCCGTCGGCGTCCAGTCGTCGCCGGTCTCAGCGGCGCGCTGGGCGACCTTCTCGCCCGCTTCCCCGGCTCGCGACAACCCGGACAGGTCGCCCTTGACGTCGGCCATCAGCACCGGGACACCGGCGGCGGACAGCTGCTCGGCGATCACCTGCAGGGTCTTGGTCTTGCCGGTCCCGGTGGCTCCGGCCACCAAGCCGTGGCGGTTGATCATGGCCAGGGGGATGCGGACCTGCGCTGAGGCGTCTGCGGCGCCATCAATGACCACCGTGCCCAGTTCCAGGGCCTGGCCGTCGGCGGCGTAGCCAGCCGCGATCTGCTGCGCGGCGTTCGCCGCCGACTCGGGACTCACAGGTCACGACATTACTTGGCCGGTCGGGACCGCTGTGCGGCTATGGGAGTGGGGAACGGCTAACGTTGGCTAACTGTGAGTGCTGCACGTGACGAACTGGTCTGGATCGACTGCGAGATGACCGGCCTGGATCTGGGCAAAGACAAGCTCATCGAGATCGCCGCCCTGGTCACCGATGGTGAGCTGAACATCCTGGGCGACGGCATCGACGTGGTGATCCACGCCGACGACGCGGATCTGGACGCGATGAGCCCCGTGGTGACCCAGATGCATACCCGCTCCGGGCTGATCGAGGAGGTCAGAGCCTCGACGGTGGATATGGCCACCGCCCAGGCGATGGTCTTGGACTACATCCGCGCCCACGTCAAACAGGCCAAGACGGCACCGTTGGCGGGCAACTCGATCGGCACCGACCGCGGCTTCCTGGCCCGCGACATGACCGCGCTCAACGATTACCTGCACTACCGGATGATCGACGTCAGCTCGATCAAGGAGCTGTGCCGTCGCTGGTATCCGCGGATCTACTTCGGCCAGCCGGAGAAGGGCCTGGCGCATCGTGCACTGGCCGATATCCACGAGTCCATCCGGGAACTGAAGTACTACCGACGCACGGCCTTCGTCACCCCGCCCGGGCCCTCGACCAGCGATATTGCCGCGGTGGCGGGCGAGCTGGGGCCGCCGTCGGACGCGCCTGACTCGCTCGATTCGGTCGCTGAGCGCCCAAGCGGCTAGTATCGACGACGCTGCTGCTAGTGGGCAGCAATGGTGGCTGTAGTTCAGTTGGTAGAGCACCAGGTTGTGATCCTGGGTGTCGCGGGTTCGAGTCCCGTCAGCCACCCCAACGAGAACCCCGTCTACGCAGGTAGGCGGGGTTTTCTCGTGCAACGCCCAGCGGGGATCCGGCGGCACGCTCGAACGAGACGCCGCGCCCTGGCGGCCGGGGCGCCCCGAATCCCGACTATGGGCATTGACGCCCTCCCCTGCGTCCCCGATATTGAAGCTCTGCAGGTGCGCCCCAGGGTGTAGAGCAGCGGCTTTGGCGCCGCAGGGAGGAGCTCTTATGTCGTCGGCGACTCTCCTGATCCGCCAGTGCTCCATCGTGGGCGCCGCCGTCGCCGTCGCCGTCACCGCAGGCCTGACCGCGGCCGTTGTGCCGGTGTCGCCCAGCGACGGCACCCACCGAGCCGGCGTGCGGCTGACTGCCGGCGAGCTCGGGGGTGGCACCGCCCTGATCGTGGGTCCCAGCGGGATTCCGACACCCCCGCAGCGTTACGCCGACCTGGCCCATGACCTTTACCTGCAACCGCATGGCTTCACCGGCACCATGGAGATCCTGACCACACCCGAGCGCCTGTTCTTCGACAAGGCCGGGTCGCGGATCGAGGGCGCTGAGATCGTGACCGCCGCGATCCTCCAACAGATTGCCGGCGGAGGGGTCACCGCCGAGGACCCCGTGGTGGTGTTCGGGTATTCGCAGAGCGCCGGATTCTCCACGCTGACCATGCAACAGCTGCAGGCCGAGAGTGTGCCCAGCGACCTCGTGCGTTTCATGCTGGTCGGCGACCCCGTCGCCCCCAACGGGGGAATCTGGTCGGGTCTGGGAGTGTTCCCGGCGACGCCGGACAACCTCTACCCCACCGACATCTACAACTTCGAGTACGACGGCTTCGCGGACTTCCCCCGCTACCCGCTCAATCTGCTGTCCGTGCTCAACGCGTTCATGGGTGTCTTCACCCAGCACCTGAAATACCTGAGCGTTGATGCTGACCAGATCAGCAACGCGGTGTTGTTGCCGGGCTCGGCCGATCTCACCGGTGACGGCCTGACGAATTACTACATGATCCAAGCGCAGACCCTGCCGGTGCTGTCACCGCTGCTGCTCCTACCGGGGATCGGGCAACCGCTCTATGACCTCTTGGAGCCCGCCACGCGGATTCTGGTGAATCTGGGCTACGGCAATATCGGCGACGGCTGGTCTCCGACACCGGCCAATCTGGAGACTCCGCTCGGGCTCTTCCCCACCGATCTGGACTGGTCTGCGGTCCAACAGGCACTCATCGACGCTGCTCAGCAGGGCCTGCAGAATGCATTCAACGACCTGTTCCAGCCTTGGATTCTGCTGACGACGCCGCTGTTCGAGGCAGTTGCCGGGTTCGGTTTCTGAGCAGTTGAGGCGGCCGGTCGAGGTGTGATGTACGACCGTCTTTCCGCGTGCCGGGTTGATGTCGAGATAACGTTTTGGTTACGGTGCCTTGCGTGCTCACGCAAGGACTGGTTGATCTGCGCATGAAATCCTCCGTTCTGGCTGCGACGACTCTGTTGCCGGCCGCCGTGTTCCTGGCTGGCAGCGTTGGCGCCGAGCCGGGAAACAACGACGAACCGCCCCCTCCGGCGGCCGCCGAGGCGCCGCCGCCACCACCCGAAGACGTTCCACCCCCACCCCCAGAAGACGGGCCGCCTCCGCCGCCCTTTGACCCGCCGCCTCCGCCCCCGGAGTTCGCGCCTCCCCCACCACCCGAAGACGCTCCGCCGCCCCCGCCGCCGGATTGGGGGGCACCGCCGCCCGATTTCGCGGCGAGCTGGTCCATGCCGGCGCCGCATGCCTTGCCGCCGGGCGTGGTCAACGAGCACGGCATGCAGGTCAAAACGATCCTTGTCGCGCGCAGCATCAGCGAAACGTTCCCACAGATCAACAACATGATCGGGGTGCGGCCGGACGGCCAGCGCTGGCATCCCTCAGGCCTGGCGATCGACGTGATGATTCCCAATCCCGGCAGCCCGGAGGGCATCGCGCTGGGAGACCAGATCGTCGACTATGTCCGACAGAATGCTGATCGTTTCGCCATGCAGGACGCGATCTGGCGCGGTACGTACTACACCCCGGGAGGGCCCAGCGGCCGCGGCAACGGTCATTTCGACCACGTGCACATCACCACGTTCGGCGGCGGCTATCCCAGCGGCAGCGAGGAATACCTGGGCGGCTAGACGTCAGCGCACCGGCTCTTTGGCGTTGCCGGCCTGCCATTGCGACCAGGGCACATTCCAGTCTCCGAGCCCCTCGGTGCCGGGCAGCGGCGAGCCGATGGTGTTGTTGATCTGCACCACGTCGCCCCGCTTGACGTGGTCGTAGAACCACAGGGCATTGCTGGGACTGACGTTGATACAGCCGTGGCTGGTGTTGGAGTAGCCCTGGGCACCTACTGACCACGGTGCCGAGTGCACGAAGATCCCGCTGTAGGAGATCTGGGTGGCCCAGTCGACGTCGGTGCGATACCCGTTGGGCGAGTTCACCGGAACCCCGTAGGTCGACGAATCCATGACGATGTGCGCGAAACGTTCACCGACGATGTAGGTGCCGTTGTTGGTCGGGGTGCTCTCCTTGCCCATCGACACCGGCATGGTCTTGGCCACTTCGCCGTTGATGCGCACCACCATCGACTTGGTGTCATCGTCGACGGTGGCGATCACCTCGTCGCCGATGACGAAGTGGCTGGCGGCGTTGTCCTGCCCGTACACCCCGTTGCCCAGGTCCACCCCGTAGGTGTTGACCTGCACGTCGACATTGGTTCCGGGTTTCCAGAACGCCTGCGGACGCCAGCGCACCTCGCGATTGCTCAGCCAGTAGAAGGCACCCACCACGGGCGGATCGGTGGTGATCGTGATGGCCTTCTCGGCCGCCTCGCGGTCAACGATGTTCTCGTCGAACCGAATCGCCACCGGCTGGCCCACACCGACGACTTCGCCGTCGCGCGGCATGACGTAGGGCATGGTCAGGTTCTGCGGCGAATGGGTCTGAAAGGTCATCTGCCGGCTGGTGACGCCACCGAGTCCCAGCGCCTTTGCATTGACGGTGTAGCGCTTGTTGTAGCCGAGCTGCTCAGAAGTCGCCCAAGTCAACCCATCAGCACTGAGCTTGCCGTCCACCACGGCGCCGTACTCGTTGACCATGGTGACCGAATCCAGCACGCCGTCCTCGGCGGTGACCGTCACCGGTGCGTCCACCGCGACGCCGACAGCCTTGTCGGTGACCGACGCGGTGACCTTGGGAATCAACAGGTCCGCGAATGGGGTGCCCTTGTCGGTGATGATCTTGGCCGCCTCGGCGTCGGCGTTGCCGCCGCACGCACTCAGGCTCAGCCCCGCGGCCGCAACCACCAGCAATGCCGCCGCCCGGGACCCGAACCCCCGGCAGCGGTGTGCCAAACCAACCTGCCCCATGCTTTTCCCACCTGACCGTGCTGCTGCTGCTCGCAGGCAGTCTAGTGGGTAATCGCCCCTCGCGCTGAGCCCTTCACCTGCGCCCCCTCGCACCAGCTGATTTCGTCTCGCGGCAGGACGCCTGTTATTGTCTCTTTCGCGGTCACGACCGCAAAGCGCCGTTAGCTCAGTTGGTAGAGCAGCTGACTCTTAATCAGCGGGTCCGGGGTTCGAAACCCTGACGGCGCACTTTCTTTGCGTTTTTGGGCATCACCAGAACAGCCCGATCCATCGGATATTTGTTCGTTATCAGGAACTCCGCCGGTCCAACCCATCGGACATCGAGCAGCGGCGGGCGCGGTCATTAGGCGCGGTCCCACACAGGCCTACAAGCACCTGGACGCAAAAGACTGACATCGACCAGGGCATCTCAGTGCATAGGCCGTGGGCCTGCAGATTTCCGTAGATCCAACTTGGAGCTACCAATAGGTGGATTACTGTCCACCCGGTGGATATCCACGATGTCGACGTCGAGCGCCCACCGGCAGACGAGTCAGGCGTTACTACCGTGACCCGCCGCCAGCTCGCACTCATCATCTTGACCGTCGTAGCAGTCTGCGCGGTCATCGCCCTGCTCGTGGCCTTGGTCGTCCGTCCCGGAGCGACTTCACCGCAGCCACCACTGACGTCGAGTTACCCCAAAAGTTCCCTGCCCCCACTCGAGAGGCTCGATGCGCTCCCCGTCAAAGGCCGTGCACCCAAGACGGGCTACGACCGCGCACTGTTCGGGATCCCCTGGTCCGACGACGTCACCGTGGAGGGTGGACACAACTACTGCGATACCCGAACCGACATCCTGCGCCGCGACCTCGGCGCAGTCATGCCTGATTCCGGTTGCGCCGTCGCCTCCGGTGTCCTCAAGGACCCCTACACCGGAAAGACGGTTATCTACCACCAGGTTCCCGAAGAGTTCAGTCCTATCCAGATCGATCACGTCGTGCCGTTGTTGGATGCCTGGCAGAAGGGCGCCCAGGTCTGGGACGACTTGACCCGCCGAAACTTCGCCAACGACCCGATCAACCTGCAAACCACCACCGCGGCCGCAAACCAGCAAAAGGGGTCCAGTGACGCCGCCACCTGGCTACCAGCAAACGATGCCTACCGCTGCACCTATGCGACACGCATCGTCGAGGTGAAAGCCCGATACCGGTTGTGGGTCACCGAGGACGAGCGTGAGGCACTGGAGGGCATTCTGCGTCAGTGCGGAAAGCCGATTGCTCCGTCATCTGTGGGTACGACAACGAGCAGGCCCACGGTGACCTATCGGGCGCCCGCCCCGCCGACGACAACGCACCCTCGGTGCTATCGCAACGTCAAGGGTGTCTGCGTCCCGCTTCCCAGCGATGCCCCCTACCCTCCGAGGGGCGCTAACGCACTCTGCACCGATGGCTCCTACTCGTTTTCTGATCACCGTCGGGGTTCGTGCGCCCGCCACGGCGGCGTCCACGCGTGGCTCGACTAACCGGGCCGACTTTCCAACTATCGCCAGCGACACTGCGATACCACCTGTCTCTTAATCAGTGGTTCCGGGATTCGAAACCCTGACACCGGACCACGGCGAAGCGGCGGTCGTGGAGTCCGTTGGAGTGCAAGTCTCCACAATCGGCGAGATGCCTGACGGCGCGACAACGCACAACGAAAACCATCCAGCGTGCAGGCACCACGGCGGATTCGACTTGAACGCGGCCGCCGGCGCGCGAGCGCCGATTAGCCGATAGCTAACAGCTCGCCGCCTACCTGGCGCCGTCAGCATTAGAGCCGAGAGTTATTTCAGTGGGTCAGATTGGAGCTTGGCGACCCGGGAGCTCAGCTGGGACCACCGCTTCCGCCGTTGCCGCCGTTTCCGCCGGGGCCACCTTCGGCGCCGCCGTTGCCGCCGTCGGCCCCGTTTGCCCCTCTGGTGCCGCCGCCGTTTCCGCCGTTTCCGCCGGAGCCGTCGCCGTTGGGGCCAACGCGTCCACCGTCGCCACCGTTGCCCCCGTAGCCGACGTCGCCGTGACCGCCGTTGCCGCCGGCACCACCGATTCCGCCGTCGGCTCCGCCGCCGGTGCCACCGGTGCCACCGGTGCCGAATACCGACCCGCGGCCGCTGCCGCCATCACCGCCGTTGCCGCCGCTGCCCCCTTGACCTCCGGTGCCAGCGCCGCCGCCGCCTCCGCCGCCGCCGCCGGCGCGCATGAGCCAGTTGTCGCTGTTTCCGGCGCCGCCGGTGCCGCCCGCTCCGCCGACTCCGCCGTCGCTCGCGCCGCCGGCGCCGCCCGCACCGCCCTGACCACCACTGCCCCTAGCGCCAACGCCGGTGCCGCCGCCCGTGCCGCCGGCACCACCGTGGCTGGCAGCAGCGCCGTCGGTACCGTTACCACCATCTCCACCGTCACCGCCGGCACCACCATCGTGGCCGCTAAGCGCTGTGCTCACGCCACCGTCGCCGCCGTTACCACCGGCACCGGCAAGACTGCCGACCCCGCTGGCCGAGCCACCGTTCCCGCCGTTGCCTCCGTTACCGCCGCTACCACCGATGAGATACAGGCTGGAGATGCCTCCGCTGTCACCGCCCTTGCCGCCGACGCCACCAGTGCCTCCGTCACCGACCGAACTGCCGCCGTCGCCGCCGTTGCCACCATCACCGTGGGTGCTGAAGAAGAAGCCAGCCTGACCACCTGCCCCGCCATTGCCACCGTCGCCGGCGATGAGGCCATCAAGGCCTGCGCCGCCGTCGCCCCCGATGCCGCCGTTGCCGATCCAGCCGCCCGCGCCGCCCGCACCACCGTCAGCACCGGCACCACCATCACCGCCGTCGCCTCCGTTGCCGAGCCAGCCACCATAGCCACCTGCGCCACCAGCCACGCCGTCTTCGGCACTGCTCCAGCCGTCGCCACCGTCGCCGAAGATCCAGCCACCATTTCCGCCGTCGACAATGGTCTCGGTGCCGTCGATACCGTTGCAGATCAAGCCGCAGGCACCGCCGAAAGCAAACAACGGGTTGATCAGATCGTTGATCTGTGAACCCAACGGACTGTCAATCCAATCCTGCATCGCCGCGTGCAGCGGCAGGTAAATCAGGTTCTGGTACAGATCCGCGAACGACGTGTCGAGTGCCGTGCCCAAAGCCACCCCAGCTACGTCGTCACCGTTAAACAACGATGCGAGGTCGAACGTTGAGGCTGAGCCTGAACCATCCCAGTAGCCAGGATCAAACAGTGTCCCCCAGGCGGTGGGAGCCAACAGGTCCGCAAGAAAATCGTCAAAGTCGGCCTGCGCCGTAGGCGCCAACCCGAACGCCGCCAATGCCCCAACAGATGCCCCCGCGGCGGCCAATCGCCGTGCCGACGCAGACCCGTTTTCCTTAAGCGAACCTAAGATTTTCATGCTATATAACTACCACGACAATTAGTGAACCGCCAATCCAAATGCAAATAGTCCCAGCTCAGAGGGCGTGTTTGCCTGATTAGGCAAGCATTGGCGTCAGCGGCAGGCCCCGACGCGACCGACGAACGCGACCGGCCCCCCAAGCCTCGTAGGCCGTCGCCGTAGATAACTCGACTCGTACCACTCGGCGGCTCGGCGCCGCCCGGGGTCCCGTGTGCGGCCACACCGCGTCGTCGGTTGCTCATTTGCGCAACCGTGAAAGTTTACCTAGCGTTCACCTTGCAAGTTAGGCAGACCTAAGACTAACCGCTATTATCTGGTTCGCAGGAAACTGTGCCATAACCATGAGCCATCGCACAGCAGAGCATGAGGAGACACAGACATGGAGAGCGTTATGCATCCCGATACCAGTAGTACACATACCGGACGTACATCCCGCTTCGCGGCCGCCGGAGTTGCCCTGATGGGGGCCAGCCTGATCGCCGCGACCCCGGTCGCACCGGTACTGCCGAGCACCCAGCACCATGCCGTGCAGCTCACCGCAGACTTCCTCGGTTTGTCGTCGCTGTTCGAACGGACCGCAGACAACGTCACCGATCTGATCAACAACGCCAACGTCTTCGACGTGATCGGCCAGGTCGGCAGCAACTGGTTCGACTACGGCCACCTGATCATCGGCATGGAGAACGCCCCCCTGGACGACCGTCCGCAAGACCCCGAGCCGCGGACCATCACCTCTGGCTTTGCCGGCATCGGTGAGGCGCTCGACAAGATGATCTTCGGCGCCCCTGGCATGGCACAGGGCCACGAAAAGTACCCGGGGCTGGAAGGCCTGTTCGAGCAGATTTCCGGATCACTCAAGGATGGCGACATCTACGGGGCCTTCAACTACGTGAACATCTGGCTGCTGTACGGCATCGAAGAGGCCGGCAAGGCCCTGGGGCCGGTGCTGTCCATCCCCGCCCGCGAGATGGAGAACATCTCGAGCCTGTTCAACGAATTCACCGGGCCGCTTGTGGGTTGGGCCATGATCAAGCAGGTCGCCGACGTGCTGATGTCTCCGGCGATCGGCGCCATCTACCAGACGCTCCAGAACACCAGTGAATTCTTCAGCGGTGACATCGGTGCACTTTTCAACATGCCCGCCGATGTGCTGAACACCGTGCTCAACGGCTACATCGTGCCTGAGACCGAGAGCGTCTTCCGGGGCCTGCTCACCGAGAACGGCCTCTTCGATCTGCTGCTGAACCAGTGGCCGGCACGCGCGGCCGAGGCTCTCGAGGTCGGCACCGCGGATCTGCCGGTCAACGCCGTGGAACTGCTGTCGGGCGCGGAAGCCGGTCCTGACCTGCTGGACGGTGCTGCACTGGACAGCGGAGCGCTGGACGGCGGGCTGCTGAGCGGTGGCCTGCTGGACGTCTTCGGCCTCTAAGTCGGTAAACGGAGAAGTCGACCTGAGGAGGTCTATCGCTTCGTAGAGTTGTAGAACGCAGTCAGCGGCTGGGACGGAACCCCTAGGGTTCCCTCCCAGCCGCTGTACTTTCTGGCACCGGCGTGGCCGGTCAGCGCGACAGTCCCGGTTCATCTGCCGCGCGGACGATCCGGTAGCTCGGATCGGACATGTAGACCGGCCCGTTGCCGCTCTGGCGGGCCTTGCCCGTAACGGCCACCAAGTCGCCGGGACTGATCTCGGTGCCGCGCGCCGCACGAAATGTCACACGCAGTTCTCCGGAACCGTCCCCTATCACCACAGTCCTGGCCAGCTTGCCGCGACTGCCAGAGTCGTCGACCTCATTGACGCGGCCCTCCACCGTGGCCAGGTGACCGACGATCAGCGCGTCCACCGCGATGGCGTCCGGTGGCGGAGCCGGATGCTGGTAGCGGTCCACCTCGCGCTGGTCGTGGCGCGTCACCCACTGTTGGACCTTCCCCACTTCTCGGGCGAGGCGCTGTTCAAACATGTCCGGGAACGCCTGCCGTACACGTGACTCCACGTCGTAGGGCACGATGGTCGCCGCTGCGTCGGGAACCTGGCTCACGGCCTTGGCGATCTTGTCGGCGGTGCGGTCATGCAGCAGCCGGCCCAGCAGCGGCGCGTAGGTCCGCCGCGGCAGCAGCACCGTTACGTGCGAATCGGGGTAACGGCCACGCGCGGCGTCGACCAGTTGCTGGGCGGTGCGGGTCAGCCGGCGGTCGGGGCAGTCGACCACCCGCAGCGGGGTGTCCAGACCGTAGTACTCCCAGCGCTGACGCAACACTGCGGCATGGGCGGCATCGACCACCAGGTGCACCGCCGTCAGATCGTCGGCGTAGAGGCCTTTGCCGTAGCGCAGCGCCTCGATAACCGCGAGGTCCAGGGATTGGACGAAGACCATCACACTGTGCCGGGCGTACTTGACGACGTCCGGCCGGTCGGTGCGGAATCGCTCCAAGATGGCGGCCTCGGCTCGGTATTCGCGGTTGAGCCGGATCAGGACCAGCACTAGCACCGGGAAGACGACCACCACCAACCACGCCCCCTCGGTGAACTTCGCCACCGCGAAGATCCCCACCACGACGGTGGACAGCAGCCCGGCTGAGAAGTTGATGGCGAGCTTGTACCGCCATCCCGATTCCCGATACTTCACATGATGTTTGGACATGCCGTAGCCGGCCATCGCGAAGCCGGTGAAGACGCCGATCGCATAGAACGGCACTAACGCGTTGACCGAACCACCGGTGACTATCAGCAGGGCCACCGCCAAGACGGTCAGAACCATGATTCCGTTGGAGAACACCAGCCGGTGCCCCCGTTTGGTCAGTTGGCGAGGCAGGAAGCGGTCTTCGGCGACGAAGCTGGCCAGCATAGGAAACCCGTTGAAACTGGTGTTGGCGCCGGTGAACAGGATCAGTGCCGTCGCCGTCTGAACCAGGACATAGCAGATCTGCCCCAGCCAGCCGCCACCGAACACCGCGCGGGCCACCTCGGACAGCACCGAGGGGTATCCGGCCACATATGGCGGGGTGTGGGTGCGGTAGGCCAAATAGGTGACGCCGGCCAGCAGAAACCCCAGAATGCACGCCATCGTGGTGAGCACCCGCCGGGCATTCGCGCCCTGTGGCTTGTGAAAGACGCTGACGGTGTTGGAGATCGCCTCTACACCGGTCAGCGATGACCCGCCGTTGGCGAACGCTCGCAGCACCACCAGGATGGTCGCCCCCATGATCAGCCCGTTGCCCTGATGGACCGGCACCGCTCCGGGGAGATGCTCCGCGTCGTAAACCGGTAGACCCCAGAAGATCTCGCGCACCACTCCGGTGACGATCATCAGCCCGAGCATGCCCGCGAAAAAGTAGGTCGGTATCGCGAAGAGGCGGCCCGCTTCGCGCAGACCCCGCAGGTTCGCGTAACACATCACGATCACCACGACGACGGTGATTTCCAGGCTGTAGGGCCCCAGCGGTCGGATCGCGGACACGACAGCGACCGTTCCCGCCGCCGCTTGCACCGCCACGGTCACCACGTAATCGATGAGCAGGGCGGCGGCGGCGACCTGGGCCACCCGGGGCCCGAAGTTCTCCCGCGACACGATGTAGGAGCCACCGGCCCGGGTGTAGGCCATCACCACCTGGCGATACGACGCCGTGACCAGCACCAGGATCACCAACACCACCCCGGTGATGGGCAACAGCAGCGCGAATGCGGCTAAGCCGGCGAACGGCAGCAGCTCGATCAGGATCTCTTCGACGCCATAGGCGTTCGAGGAAATCGCATCGGGTGAAAGGACCCCTAGCGCAACCGGATTCGACAAGTGCTCGGAGCGCAGGGCACCAGTGACCAGCGGCCGTCCCAGCAGCAGCCGCTTGAGCGAATAGCCGATCGGGTCGGGCCGCGGCGCCGGAGGCTGTTGGGGGCGCACCGCAATATCTTCACCCCGGCAGCGTCACGCCGCCAGACCCAATTTTCGCGCCGGGCGCGAGGATCTCAGCGGTTGCGGACTCGGCGAATCGCCAGAACGAGGACCAGCCCGCCGACACCGACCAGCGAAGCCAGCACCGCGGGCTGCGTGACGATCTCCACCGCCCTGGCCTTGGCGCGGTCGGCCAGACGACGGGGGTTGGCCCGGTCCGCGAGAATGTCGACCGTCGATGCCAGCTGATCGCGGGCCTGATCGATGTCCTTTTTGATCGTGTCGGGATCGCGCTCCGCCACTGTCGTCCTCCCTGTCCGATGCTGCCCCTGTCGAACTACCCTAGAGCAGCCGGGGCCAGCCTCCCGCTCCGGCGAGCAGAAAGGGGCTTTTCAGTGACCGACACCGCACGCCTGGCGCCCGGCGACGAAGCGCCCGCGTTCAGTCTTCCCGACGCCGACGGCAACACCGTGTCACTGGCGGACTACCGAGGACGCCGCGTCGTGGTCTATTTCTACCCGGCGGCCTCGACCCCCGGCTGCACCAAGCAGGCCTGCGATTTCCGGGACAACCTGCGCGACTTCAACGACGCCGGCCTAGACGTCGTCGGCATCTCCCCCGACAAGCCCGCCAAACTGGCCAAGTTCCGCGATGCCGAGGGGCTGACTTTTCCGCTGCTCTCGGACCCCGATCGGGCGGTGTTGACGGCGTGGGGCGCCTACGGCGAGAAGAAGATGTATGGCAAGACCGTGCAGGGCGTGATTCGCTCGACTTTCGTGGTCGACGAGCAGGGCAAGATCGCCGAGGCTCAATACAACGTCCGGGCCACCGGGCACGTGGCGAAACTCCGGCGAGACCTGTCCGTCTGACTGCCGCAAACAGGCCAACTCACAACACGAACTTGTGGCCTAACAAGGACAAACCCCCTAGCCACGGGCTAGTGTCTGGCGAACCATGGGTACCAACGGTCGGGTAGCGCGTCCGATCGAGCGGCCACGACGGCGCACCACTCCCAATCCGTTGGAAGGTGAGGAATATGACTGTGCACAGCTGGGCTGTGATCGGGGCAGGGCCGGCGGGGATAGCCGCGGTGGGCAGGTTGCTCGACCACGGCATCCGCGGAGACCAGATCGCTTGGGTCGACCCGGACTTCGCCGCCGGCGACGTCGGTACCAAATGGCGTGCCGTTCCCGGCAACACGCACGTCTCACTGTTCCTCGACTACTTGAACACCTCGCCGTCTTTTCGCTTCGCCGAGGCACCCCCGTTCGAGCTGACCACCATCGACCCCGGCCAGACCTGCCTACTGGGCCTGGTTGCCGAACCACTGGTGTGGATCACGCAACATCTACGCGAGCGGGTCCACGCCTTCCGGGGAACGGCGACAGAGCTCACACTGCACGACCGGCGGTGGGTGGTGCGCACCGCGGATGCCGAGATCGAGGCCAAGAACGTCATTCTTGCCGTCGGCTCGATTCCCAAGAAGCTCGATCACCCTCACTTGGAAGAGATTCCGGTAGAGGTGGCGTTGGATCCCTACAAGCTCGGACAATTAGATCTCACCGACGCCACGGTGGCCGTCTTCGGATCGTCACACTCCACCATGGTGGCCCTGCCCAATCTGCTGACGACGCAGGTGAACAAGGTGGTCAACTTCTACCGCAGCCCCACCAAATACGCGGTGTACTTCGGTGAGGAGATCCTCTTCGACGACACCGGCCTCAAGGGCAACGCGGCCGTATGGTCCCGGGAGAACATCGATGGAACCTATCCAGAGCGCCTGCAACGGTATTGGGTGAACAGCCCGGAGTTCGCCGAGCAGCTGCAGAGCTGCACTCACGCCATCTACACCGTCGGCTTCAGTCGACGTCAGCTCCCGGCGACCCCACAGTGGGGCGAGCTGGAATACGACCCGGTCAATGGGATCCTCGCGCCGGGACTGTTCGGCGTCGGCATCGCCTTCCCGGAGTACGGCATCGATTCCTTCGGGTCTGGCCAGTACCGAATCGGCCTGATCAAGTTCATGCAACGCGTCAATACTGCTCTGCCGCTGTGGTTGAACTACGGCACCTAGCGTCCACCTGGGCGCCGGCACCCATCAGCGTGGTGTGCCGGCGCCGCCGACGTGATTCAGCAGATCTCGGACCGCTCCGGCCGGCGGGGTCCGCCCACCGGTCCAGATCGCCCGCAGGTCACGGCGCAGGTCCAATTCCGGTACCTCCACGTGACGTAGCCGGCCGATTGAGAGGTCTTCGGCGACAGCGAGTCTGCTCATCACCGCTGGCCCGGCTCCGTGCAGGACGGCGCCGCGAACAGCCACTGAGGAGGACAGCTCCAATACCGGGCGGGCCTGTTCGACACCGTCGCCCAGGGCTGCGCGCAGCGCCGCTGTCAGCCAGTCCCGGGTGCCGGATCCCTGTTCCCGGACGACCAACGGCGTCTGGCTGAGTTCTTCTGCGGTAACGCCTTTCGCCCGCCGAACCCACTTGTGGTCAGGCGGCACGATCACCACGAGACTGTCCTGTGCGACGACCCGGCTGCGGACTCCGCTCAGCGCGCCCGGGCTCTCGATGAAACCCAGGTCCGCCGATCCCGCTCGGATGCTCGCGATCACCTGCTCACTGTTGGTGGCCGTCAGAATGACTTCGGGGATCTCGCGGCCCGCGCGGGTGGCGAAGGTCTGCAACGACACGAGCCATCGGGGTATCAGCTGTTCGGCGACCGTCAGGCTGGCGGCCACTTTCATCTTTTGGCGACTCTCCGCCCGCAGCGAGGCCAGTCCGGCATCTACTTGGCCGGCCATTTCCAGCAGCTGGTCCGCCCACTCCGTGACCACGGCACCCGCGGACGTCAGCTGCGAACCACGGGCACTGCGCAGCGCCAACCGCACACCGGTCTGGGCCTCCATGGCTGACAGGCGGGCTGAAACCGCCTGCTGTGTCATCCCCAATTGCCTGCCCGCAGCCCCGAGGCTGCCCGTTCTGGCGATGGCCAGCAGCACCTCGAATGCCGACAGGTCGGGCATGCGGGAGCTCAGCGCCATTGCCTCATGCAACCACAAGTCACGGTTGTGGGCCGGCGAAGCGAGCAACGGCTCCCAGCTTCGCCAGGAGCAGCGCCTCAGCGGTAGCGGCGCGTTCGAGCACGCCCAGATGCAGGCTTTCATTGATGCTGTGCGCCTGCGTGCCGGGATCCTCGACACCGGTGACCAGGATGGTGGCCTGCGGATAGGCGGCGGCGAACTCCGCGATGAACGGGATCGAACCGCCCATGCCCATGTCGATGGGTTCGTTCCCCCACGCCTGGGCGAACGCAGCCCGGGCCGCGTCATAGACCGGTCCGGTGGCATCGATGGCATAGGGCGCACCGACGTCGCCCGGGGTGACCGTCACCTGCGCCCCCCAGGGGGTATGGCGCTTCAGATGGTCGGTCAGGGCGTCCAGGTGTGCAGCAGCATCACCGCCGGGGGCCACCCGCATGCTGATCTTGGCGCGGGCCCGCGGGATCAAGGTGTTCGACGAAGCGGCGATGCTCGTGGTGTCGATGCCGATCACGGTGATCGCAGGCTTTGCCCACATCCGCTGCGGCACAGATCCGGTACCGATCTCGGTCACCCCATCGAGCAGGCCGGTGTCGGCGCGTACCCGATTCGGGGGGTAATCGACGGGCGCAGCGGTGCTTTCGTGGAGTCCGGCGACCGCGACATTTCCCTCGTCGTCGTGCAGGCTTGCCAGCAGCCGGACCAGGACGGTCAGCGCGTCGGGCACCACACCACCCCACAGTCCGGAGTGCAGGCCGTGGTCGAGCGTCGCGACCTCCACCACACAGTCGGCCAGACCGCGCAGCGACACCGTCAGCGAGGGCACCTCGGCGCTCCAGTTGTCGGAGTCGGCGATGATGATCACGTCGGCGCGCAGCGCATCCCGGTGCGCGGCGAGCAATGCCCCCAGCGAGGGCGATCCCGACTCCTCCTCCCCCTCGACAAAGACCGTCACACCCACCGGCGGACGTCCCCCGTGCGCCCGGAACGCCGCCAGATGCGTTGCAATGCCCGCCTTGTCGTCAGCGGTGCCGCGACCGTAGAGGCGCCCGTCGCGTTCGGTGGGCTCGAACGGCGGCGAATCCCACTGGGCGGGGTCCCCCTCAGGCTGCACATCGTGATGGGCGTAGAGCAGCACCGTGGGGGCGCCGGGGGGCGGCGGGTAGTGGGCGATGACCGCCGGCGCACCACCCTCGGCGACGATCGTTACCTGGGGAAAACCCGCCTGGCTCAGCAGATCTGCCACCCGCTGGGCGCTGCGGTGCACCTCGGGGCGGCGGGCCGGGTCGGCCCACACCGACTCGATACGCACCAAGTCCTCGAGGTCGGCGCGCACCGACGGCAGGACGTCGCGGACCAGCTGCACCAGATCGCTCATGGCGTCGAGATTAGCCGCTGATCACACCTCAAGGATGGCGACAGCGGCCGCGGTGTCGGCCTCGTGCGTCAGCGACACGTGGATCGTTACGTCGGCCAGATGTTGCGCTATCTCACCGGAAAGGCGCACCTTGGGGCGGCCCCACATGTCGGTGACCACCTCGATGTCACGGTGGATCGCCTCCGGCAGCACCGGCTTCTGCGCAAACCGCGATCCCGACCACGCCTTGATCACCGCTTCCTTGGCCGCCCAGCGGGCCGCGAGATGCCGCGCCGCCGAAGAACTCTTGTCCGAGGCGTCGCGGCGCTCCCCGGGGGTGAACGTCGCTGCGAACACCGTCCCCGGTTGGTCGACCTGCTCGGCGAAGTCGGAGATCGACACCAGGTCGATCCCGACACCCACGATCCCCATAGCGGCGACGCTATCCGATGTAGACGTCGCCGTCGCCCAGCCGTGCCGCCGGGTTGAGCAGCATGGCCGACTCCTGGCGCTTCTCCGGTGTGTCGTGGTCGAACCGCCGGTCGGCGGGCCGCTCATACATCGGTGTGCCACCGGCGATCGCGGATGCGAGCCGGCGCTGACCAGCCAGCACCCGGGCGCCTGCCTGCTCCTGGTAGGCCGCACGCTGGCTCGGGTCCAGCGTCGCCAGGAACGCGGCCGGATGCACCAGCGCCACCAGTCCCGATACGTGACCGAATCCGAGGCTGGTGACCAACCCTGCCTTGAGCGGGAACTTCTCCCCCAACTCGAGGGTCTCGCGCACCCAGACCAGGTGTCCGGCGGTCGCCAGCTCGTCATCGACGCAGTCCAGGCTGCGGTTGGGCGGGATGACCCCGTGCGAAAGGACCTGGCACAAGCCCATCATCTGGAACACCGCCGCGCCGCCCTTGGCGTGCCCGGTCAGGCTCTTCTGGCTGATCACGAACAGCGGAGCACCGGGCGCGCGGCCCAGCGAGTCCGCCAGCCGCTCGTGCAGCTCGGTCTCGTTGGGGTCGTTCGCCAACGTCGAGGTGTCGTGCTTGGAGACCACCGCGATGTCATCGGGCCCCACACCCAGCTTGGCCAGCGAACGGGCCAGCATCGAGTCCTTGCCACCCCGGCCCGCGCCCAGGGCGCCCAGCCCAGGGGCCGGGATCGAGGTGTGCACGCCGTCGGCGAAGCTCTGCGCGTAGGCCACCACTGCCAAGACCGGCAGACCCATCTTCGCGGCCAGGTCGCCGCGGGCCAGCAGGATGGTGCCACCGCCTTGAGCCTCGACGAAGCCCAGCCGGCGCCGGTCGTTGGCCCGAGAGAACTTCGAGTCACTGATGCCCTTCGCGCGCATCATCTCGGTGTCGGCGGTGGCCGCCATATCGCCGAAGCCGATGATGGCCTCCAGAGTGAGGTCGTCGTAGCCACCGGTGACCACCAGTTCGGCCTTGCCCAGTCGGATCTTGTCGACGCCCTCCTCGACCGAGACCGCCGCGGTGGCGCAGGCCGCCACTGGGTGGATCATCGCGCCATAAGACCCGACGTAGCTCTGGACCACATGCGCGGCAACGACGTTGGGCAGCACCTCTTGCAAGATGTCGTTCGGTTTTGCCCGTCCCATGAGATTGCCGTGATACATGGTCTGCATCGAAGTCATGCCGCCCATACCGGTGCCCTGGGTGCTGGCCACCAGCGACGGGTGCACCCAGCGCAGCAGTTCGGTCGGGGTGAAGCCCGCCGACAGGAACGCATCAACGGTCGCGATGATGTTCCACAACGCCACCCGGTCGATGGAGTTGGCCATGTCCTGGCCGATCCCCCACACCGTCGGGTCGAACCCGGTCGGAATTTGGGCACCGACCGTTCTCGACAACTTGCTCTTGCGGGGCACCCGGATCTCGGTGCCCGCCTTGCGGATCACCTGCCAATCCGACGAGTCGGGCACCGGGCGCACCACGGTGTGCTCGGGGTCGAACTCGACGAACGCGCGCGCGTCGGCCTCACTGGAGACGACGAACGAGAAGTCCTTGTCCAGGAACACACTGACCAAAAGCGGCGAGGCGTGGTCGGCACCGATCGCGCCGTCATCGACGAACTCACGGACGCCGACGCGTTCCACCACGGCGTCGTGGTAGCGCTCCACCAGGTCGGCCTCGTCCACCAACTCGCCGGTGGAGGTGTCATACCAACCCGGAGTCGGGTCGTCCTCCCACGTGACCAGTCCGGTCGTCCAGGCCAGTTCCAGCACCCCAGCGGCCGACAGCTCGCCGGAGACCTCCATCTCGAAGCGGGTGCGCGACGATCCCAGCGGACCCAGTTCGGCGCCGCCCACGATGACCACCAGATCGGCCGGGTCGACGTCGAGGTCGTCCCAGGCCGGCGGCGGCGCCGGGTTGTACCCGCGTGGCGGGCTCGGCAGTGCCGCAATGGTGTTGGAGTCCTCTTCGGCGTCTTCGTCGGCTGGCGCTTCGCCTGTCATCTCCTCGCGAGCCTTGGCTGCCAGCTCGGCCATGTCCAGGTTCGCCTCGGCAAGGCCGCCGGTGAGGTCAGCCTCGATCGGCGCGTTGGCCGCCGCCACCTTCGACTCGACGCTGCACAGGTCCAGCAGCATGGCCGCCATCTGCTCACTCGAGTAGGTGGTGACGCCGGCTTCTTCGACTGCGTCGACAATGACGTCGTTGTGGCCCATCAGCCCGGTTCCGCGAGTCCAGCCGATCAAGGCGTGCGCCAGACTGACCCGAGATGCCCACGAGGACTCCGCTTTCCAGCGTGATACCACCGCGTCCAGCGACGCCTTAGCCTCGCCGTAGGCGCCGTCACCGCCGAACATGCCGCGGTTGGGCGAGCCCGGCAGTACCACGTGCAGCCGGGAGGCGATGTCGCGTTCTGCGCCGATCTTCGACAGGCCGCCGATGAGGCGTTGCACCGCCCACAGCAGGACCTTCATCTCCATCTCGGCACGCGCACCGGCTTCGGAAAGGTCGCCGGCCACCCGCGGTGCCGCAAACGGGAACAGCAGCGTCGGGGTCTGGGCATCCTTGAGGTGAATCGCCTGCGGCCCAAGGTTTTCGGTTTGCTCGGTACCGACCCAATCGACCAGTGCGTCGATATCGGCGTAAGAGGCCATGTTGGCGGGCACCACCCACAGCGCCGCACCGAACCGAGCGTGGTCGCGGTAGAGGTTGCGGTAGAAGCTCAGCCGCTCATCGTCGAGGCGCGACGTGGTGGCGACGACGGTCGCGCCACCGTCGAGCAGCTGTCCGACCACCGACGCGGCGATCGAGCCCTTGGAGGCACCGGTGACCACCGCGACTTCGTCGCTGTAGCGGCCGCGGCCGGGGTTCTCCGCACCGGCAGCGATCCGGGCGTACAGCGAGGCATGGATCTGGCGTCCGGCTGCCAGCGCGCGGGCCTGCCACCACGATGCCTGAGTGGCGACCACGTGGCCGGCACCCTCAAACCGTTCGGCGAGACGCGGCCAGTCAGCGTCGATCTCGCCTTCGTCGACCAGCCACAACCTGACCAGGTCCTCGCGGGCGCTGGCCCAGCGGTCGTCGAACAGCACGGCCTTGCGGCCGTCGAATGCGGGCGCCACCAGGCGCGGCCAGTCCGAACCCAACTCGGCGGTCACCAAGTCGATCAGCTCGCTGTCGGTGGTTCCCGTCGGAGCGCTCACCGCGTCGTCGAACCCGAGTTGACCGAGCACCAGGCGGGCGGCCGAGGCGAGAACCCCGTCGCGACCGGTGATCTGCGCAGTGAACTCGCCGAGTGCAGCGGCGTCCACGGTGGCACCACCGCCACCACCGCCTGCCGACGGCAGGCTCACCGCAACACCACGCCGCGCAGCAACGGCCTGGATGGCCCCATCGATCACCTTGTCCACGGCCGCGCCGTCGACCAGCGCACCTTCGTGCAACCCGCCCAGAGCACCGCCCCGGACACTGGTGCCCTCGCGGGTGCCCAACGCCACCTCGACGGTGACGTGTTTGGCCCAGCCTTCACCGAGTTCCCAAGTCTTCTTGACCCGCTCAGCGATGGCGCCGGGCCGCTTGCCCGACGGGCCGAGGATGGTGCGCAGCTGGTCGTTGATCGCATCGGTCAACACCGGGCCGTAGGGCTTGTAGGTGCGCGCCAGCTTGGTCACCTGAGACTTCAGCCCGGACAGGTCGGCCTCTGCCGCTCCGTCGATGGCGCCGAGGTTCAGCTCGGAGCCCAGGTCCACCAGCAGCTGGTTGCGCCGCGACGACGCACCGTCGGTGATCGACTCGATGGAGTCCAGCGCCTCGATCTGGTCGATCCGCATCTTGGCACTCAGCGCGATCAGCGCCAGCGTGGCATCGGCGGCGTCAAACGCGATGTCGTCGGGGCGCGGAGCCCCCGACGGTGCGACCGGGGCGGCAGGTGCCGGTGCGGCGGCCTCCGCCGGGGCGGCCTCCGCCGACGCCTCAGCCGGTGCCGATTCCTCTTCGGGTTCCGGCTCGGGGTCGGTGTCGGTGGCGAACAACACGGCGGCGTCCCGCTCGGCGTTGAGGATCTCCACGGTGCTGTGGGCGTACTCGGGCAGTTTGAGGGTGTTGGTGGCCAGCCCGGCCACGGTCGGAGCGGTCTTCACCCCGATCTCGACGAAACGCTCCACCCCCAGACCGCCGGCAGCCTGCTCGATGAACAGCAGATCCTGGGTCTCGATCCAGCGCACCGGGCTGGCGAACTGCCAGGCCAGCAACTCGATCACGACCTTGCGGCACAGTTCATTCGGCTTTTCGTTGCGCCAGGTGTCGTAGTCGGCCAGCACCTCGTCGAGTGGTTCAGCCGGCACCAGGTCGCGGATCTCCTGGATGAACTCACGATCCAGGGTGAAGGGCTTGGGCACCAGGTTGGGGATGTAGCGACCGACGATCAGCTCGGGGTCGGTGTCTCGCGGCATCACCCGCTCCAGCGAGCGTCGGAAGTCGTCGACACCGATGCGCAGCACCTCCGAATGGAACGGCACGTCGATGCCCGGCACCAGGATGAACGACCGTTTGCCGCCGGAGATCTCGCGACGCCGCTCGACCTCGGCTTCGAGCGCTTCCAGTCCGGCCACCGTGCCGGCGATCGCATACTGCGAGCCACGGAGGTTGAAGTTGACGATCTGCAGGAATTCCCCGGTGCGCTCGGCGATCTCGGCCACGAAGGCGGTGACGTCGGCATCATCGAGATCGATCTGCGACGGCCGGATGGCAGCCAGCCGGTAATTCGATCGTCCCATGGCGTCACGCGGCACGATGTCGTGCATCTTGGAGCCGCGGTGGAACACCACCTCCAGCAGCGCTTCGAGCTCGTAGACGTCGCTGACACAGGCCAGCGCGGTGTACTCACCGACGGAGTGCCCGCAGGCGATCGCACCTTCGACGAACGCGCCCTGCTCACGCATCTCCGCGACCTGCGCCGCGGCCACGGTCGCCATCGCGACCTGGGTGAACTGCGTCAGATTGAGCACGCCTTCGGGGTGCTGGTAGTGCACGCCGGAGGCGATCAGGCTGGTCGGGTTGTCGCGCACCACATGCAGCACCGAGAAGCCCAGGACGTCGCGGGTGAACCTGTCCGCGGAGTCCCACACCTTGCGGGCGGCCTTGGAGCGGGCACGCACCTCCATGCCCATGCCCTTGTGCTGAATGCCCTGCCCCGGAAACGCGTAGACCGTCTTGGGGGCGGTCAGCCGCGCGGTCGCCGACATCACCAGATCCGAACCGATCCGCGCGCTGATCTCCAGAACCTCGGCACCCAGGTCGATGCCGACCCGGTCCACCCGGAAGTCCACGGCGTCGCCGGGCTTGACCATGCCCAGGAAACGCGCGGTCCAGCCGACCAACCGCGCCGGCGGGCGAGCCTGCCCATCGGTGGCGGTCACCACATGCTGGGCCGCGGCCGACAGCCACATGCCATGCACGATCGGCGAATCCAGGCCGGCCAGCAGCGCCGCCGCCCGGTCGGTGTGAATCGGGTTGTGGTCCCCAGAGACCGCTGCGAACGGCCGCATGTCCACCGGCGCGGTGACGGTGACATCGCGCCGACGCCGTCGCGGAGTGTCGGTGGCATTGTCGGAGACGGCGCCCCCGGCCCGAACCGGGTCAGTCAGTTCTGCAGCACCAGTGCGCCCGCGGATCGCGAAGCGCTCCTCGAGCGTGGCCAGCAGTGTTCCGTCGGCCCCGCGGACTGCGACCGACACCGGAACGACGCGCCCGACCTCGGTGTCGGTGGCCGCCGAAGCCGTTGCGGTCACGGTCAATTCAGCCGGTTCGGCAGGCAGTGCGGCGAGCAGCTGCGCAGCGTGGTCCAGGTGCACCAGGGACAACAAGCCCTCGACAACCGGGAACCCGACATCAGTGGTGGCCGAACCGATGGCAGCGAACACCGCCGGCCAGCATCGGCCGACCAGCACGTCGGGGACGATCGACTGTCCCGGCGCCAGCGGAGCGCCGAACGTCGCGGTCACCCCGGTGTGGTCGGCGACCTCTTCGGGCTTCCACGCCACGGTGACGGTCGCTGCGCCGTCGCGCACCGGCGGCAGGGCCTCCGGGCCGTCGACTCCGGCGGCGATGGCCAGCACCGAACGCATTGCGGCAGCGGCGTCCTCGGTGGACACCAGCGGGGCGGCTCCGTCGACGACGGCGGCCGGCAGCGTGAAGCGGATGCTGATCCAGACGCCGGACAGCGGCACGCTGAGCACCACGTGGGACTGCGAGGCCACCTCCAGGCGTGCCCCGGTCGACGGGTGGGTGGCGGTGCGGTTCTCGTGCACCTGCCACTCATCGGGAGCGGCGATCCGGTGCACCGGGTTGGTGGCGGTGCGACCGGCCCACAGCACGTCAGGGGCGTCGAGCACCACGGCCAGCGGACCGGCGACGTCGACGCGTCCCAGGCGACGGGCAGCGACCGGCACGGGCTGGGCACCGGTGGCAAGCACCTGCTCGACTGCGGTCTGCTCAAAGCGGTCCAGCAGCTCACCGACCGGCTCGTCGACCCGGGTGATGCCGGCGACCGCGGCGGTGCCCGGGATGATGCAGACCTGCTCGGCGGTGTAACGGGCGTCATGCGCCTGCCACAGCGAGTCGCTGCGCCACCAGCGCCGCACATCCTTGTCGATCACCGGCACAAAGTTGACCGGCTTGCCCGGGGTCTTGCACAGCTGGGTGAAGAACGGCGCATCGGCGGGGTGCAGGCGCACCGTCTCGGCCTCCGGGTAGCGGGCCACCAGCGCTGCGATCGCGTCGGCGGGACGTTCCAGGATCGCCTGTCCCTCTTCGGAATCGGCGAACAGCGTCTCGATCGGTCCAGACTCGACCTCGTGCAGGCGCGCCTCGGCGCGCTGCAGCATCGAACCGAAGCGCTCCCGCCAGGTGTCGGCCAGCCACGGGCTGTCCGGAGAGGCGGTATCGGCGGTCGAGTCGCCCGCGCCAATGGCCAGGTCGATGTAACGGCGCAGCCACTGCGCGTAGGTCATCTCGGTGGCATCACCGAAGTAAGGCTTGGCGGTGTCGGCCAGCGCGGCGATGATCTCGTCTCGGCGCTCGGCCACGGCCTCGCCGTCACCGGCCACCTCGTCAAGCAGGCGGCCACAACGAGAGGCGACGTTGTCGATCTCGTGGATGTCGGCACCGAGCTGGCTGCGCGAGGAAGCCATGCCGCCCTGGGCTTTTCCTGCACCGATCCACTGGTCGGTGCCCACGGTGTCGACCAGCATCTGCTTGACCGCCGGCGAGGTGGTGGCCTCCTTGGTCGCCATCGCCGCGGTACCGACCAGGATGCCGTCCACGGGCATCGAGGGGAAGCCGTGCTGCTGTGACCACCGGCCGGAAAGGTATTCGGCGGCCTGCTCGGGCGTGCCGATTCCCCCGCCGACGCACAAGGTGATGTTGGACCGCGAGCGCAGCTCGGAGTACGTCGCCAGCAGCAGGTCGTCGAGGTCTTCCCAGGAGTGGTGACCGCCGGCGCGTCCGCCTTCGACGTGCACGATCACCGGGGCGGTCGGCACTTCGGCGGCGATGCGGATCACCGATCGGATCTGCTCGACGGTGCCGGGCTTGAACACCACGTGGCTGATACCTGCGTCGTTGAGCTCAGCGATCAGCTCGACGGCCTCTTCCAGCTCCGGTATGCCGGCGCTGACTACCAGCCCGTCGAAGGGGGCACCGGACTGACGGGCCTTCTGCACCAACCGCTTTCCACCTACCTGCAGCTTCCACAGGTAGGGATCCAAGAACAGGGAGTTGAACTGGACCGTGCGGCCGGGCTCCAGCAGCGCGGTCAGTTCCGCGACCCGGTCGTCGAAGATCTCCTCGGTGACCTGCCCGCCGCCGGCCAGCTCGGACCAGTGCCCCGCGTTGGCGGCGGCGGCCACGATCTTGGCGTCCACGGTGGTGGGCGTCATACCCGCCAGCAGGATCGGCGACCGGCCGGTCAGCCGGGTGAATTTGGTGTCGAGCTTGACTCGGCCGTCGGGCAGTGCGACCACCGACGGGGCATAGCTTGTCCAGGGCCGAGCGACCTCCGGGACGGCGCCGATGGTGAACAGATTGCGCTGGCCGCCGCGAGTCGCCACCGGCACGATCCCGATGCCCAGGCCGCGGATCACCGGTGCGGTCAGCCGGGTCAGGATGTCGCCGGGCCCCAAGTCCAGGATCCAGCGGGCGCCCGCCTCGTGCAGCGTCGTGACCTCATCAACCCAGTCGACCTGCCCTACCAGGATGGAGTCGGCGAGCCGGCGGGTCAGCTCCACATCTAGACCCACCTTGGCGGCCCACTGCGCCACGATCTCGATACCGTCGGCCAGCCGCGGCGAGTGGAAACCGACCTCGACCTGGACCGGCTCGAAGACCGGAGCGAAGACCGCGCCACCACGCAACTTGTTCTTGCGTTCGGCGGCCTCCTTCTCGGCGATCTGCTCGCAGTACAGCTCGAAGCGCGACAGCTGCTCGGGAGTTCCGGTGATGACCACCGCGCGGCGCCCGTTGCGGATCGACAGCACCGGCGGCAGCACCGTGCGCACATCCTGGGCGAACTCGTCCAACAGGTCCCGAATCCGTTCCGGGTCCACGTTGGAGATGGCCACCATCGGCGAGCGATCACCCAGGATCGAGATGCCGCGACGACGCGCGACCAGAGTTCCGGCAGCGCCCACCAGCTGAGCGATCGCGAGCAGCTGCACGTCTTTGGCGCCGCCGGCCGCGAGTGCCTCGACGGCCAGGATGCCCTGCGAGTGACCGGCCGCGGCGACGGGCGGGTTGGCCGACAGGTCCAGTCCCTGACGCTGCAGCGCGCGCATGGCGGCGATCTGCGTGAGCAGCACGCCCGGCACCGACACGGCGGCCGAGGTCAGCTCCTTGGCGGAGGGGATGGGGTCTTCGGCCGCCAGTGCCCGCACCCAGTGCAGCGGCTCGAAACCGATGGGCCGGACCACGACAAGTTCCTGGGCGATCGGCTCGAGCAGCAGGTCCGCCTCACCGGCCAGGGTGGCCAGTTCGGTCTCGATCCCCGCCGAGGAGACCAAGTCCTCCAGCGACTCCAACCACGCCGCGCCCTGCCCGCCGAAGGCGACCGCGTAGGGCTCGCCGTCTGTCAAGCGATCCACCAGAGCGGACGCGGCGCTGGCGAACGGCCCCGAGCCAGCGCCCTCAGCGGAAACCCGGTCGTGTTCGTGGATCGTCACGTTTTGTTTCTCCCCTGCACTGGTTAATGTCGCGTCCTCTTCGACGCCCGCCGGAATCACCGGCCTATTGCGGGCTCTCGCGTTTCCGCGGCCGCGCTACAGCAGTAAGAGTGTCATAAGAACCTGTGCTGTTTCCGCAGCAAATTGGTTACTGATGAGTTCTACGCTCGGGTAACCCAGCCCCGGATATCTCGGGGCTCTACGAGCGTCACAAAGATCCAGAACAAACGGCCTGCGTGCGCGGGGTTACGGTCGAGTAGCCACAACGGCGCAGATCAAGGCTCTTTTGTTATCTAATCGTTATGTTTCTATCGGCCCGGCCAACCGGCGTCGGCGGCCCCTGAGGCATCGAACCCGAGCCAGGCACCGCGAACGCCGCGATCAGAGACCCGGCGCGGCGCCAGTTTGCTGGCCTTTAGGCAGCCCGGTCGCGGCTCAGGCCCACTGACCGAACTGCGGTTGGAGGATCTGGTTAACGTCCACACCGATGCCATCGACGGTGCGGCTGTCGATCTCCACCTGGTGCAGATTGGCGGCCGGATGGGCGATCCTGCCGGGTGAACCGAAGTTGTGCTGCCAGAACAAGGAGCCCAGGCCGTCCTGCACGGCCCACTCGATCGTCGGGGAGTTGGCGTAGACGGCGGTGCGTTCGGGCCCGATCACCGACTGCCATCCACGCAGGTAGGGCGCCACCTGCTCGCGGTACTGCTGATAGGACGGATTGTCGTCGATCGACGCGTAGATCGGGGCGGTTGCCGGACCGCCGGCTGCGCTGTGCAGCTGTGCGCCGCGCGTGGCGTGCTCGACACCGGCGGCCTCGCCGCCGAGCCAGTCGGCGGTGGCCTGTTTGCCGAATTGATAGCAGGAAACCACCGCCAAACCGCCTTCCTGCAGGTCACGCGCCTCGGCCGCCTGCATGGGCTTGCCGAGCATCCAGTCGGCGCCGGGCCGGCGATCCGACACGTAGCGGATGGCCCCCACTGCCCCGGAGGCCCGGATCGCGCTGGCCGGCAGGACACCGGCCGAATAGTCCAGCAAGATGCCCAGCGGCGCGGCCTCGGCGATTCCGGCGATCAGCGTCGAGAGCCCGGCTCCCAAGCCGGTGGCCGCGGGCACTGAGACCGCGAACTTGAACAAGTCGCGCCGGGAAATCACCACGCGAAACAGACTAGGACAGGAGCCGGCCCAGCAGGGGGCCGGTCACCGGCGAAATACCCGGTGAAACCGTGTGCGACCATAGGCGTTGTCCGGCAACAGACAGACAAGGCGGGCCCAGATTGCGTCCCTGGATCGTGTGGGGCACCGGCCTGTTGTCCTATTTGGTGGCAGTGCTGGACCGGACCACGTTCGGAGTCTCGGGCCTCGATGCCGCCGAGCGCTTCCACGCCGGGCCCAGCACGTTGTCGTCGTTCGTGATCGTGCAGCTGATCGTCTACGCGGCCATGCAGATTCCGGCTGGGGTGCTGCTGGACCGCTTCGGTCCGCGAGTGATGATCGCCACCGGCGTGGCCGTGCTGTCCGCTGCCCAGGCGGCGCTGGCTCTGACGCAATCGCTGCCCGTGGCGGTTGGCGCCTACGGAGTGATCGGCCTCGGGGATTCGTTCATCTTCATCTCGGTGATCCGGCTGCTGCCCAATTGGTTTGCCCCCGAGCGGGTTCCCCTGCTCACCCAGCTGACCGGAATCTGTGGCCAGTTCGGCCAGTTCCTCTCGGCGGTGCCGTTTCTGGCGATTCTGCTGCATGGCGGGTGGACGGCCGCCTATCTTTCGGCCGCCGGCCTGGGTCTGTTCGCTGGCGTCTTGACGATCATCGTCGCCCGCGACGCCCCCGCAGGGGCGCCGGCCGCCGCGCATGCGCGGACTTTCCGTGAGGCCTTCGGTGAGATCAAGATGGTGTGGTCGAGGCCGGGCACCAAGGCTGGTTTCTTTACCCATATGGGCAACGCGTTCTCGCCCGGCGTGTTCGCGCTGATGTGGGGGGTGCCCTACCTGACCACCGCGCAGGGTCTCTCGCGGGGGATGGCGGGTGCGGCGCTGACGCTGTCGGTGGCACCGTTCATCGTGGTCGGATTGTTGGTCGGAACCCTCTCCGCACGCTGGCCCCGGCACCGGCCGAAGGTGGCATTGACCATGATGGCGCTGATGGTTGTGACCTGGACGGTGTTGTTGGCGCTCCCGCACCCCGCGCCGCACTGGTTGCTGGTGGTGCTGATCCTGGTGATCTCGGCAGGCCAGCCGGTGTCGATGCTGGCCTTCGACTTCGCCCGCACCTACAACCCGCCAGCCGCGTTGGGCACCGCGCAGGGCATGGTCAACACCGGCGGCTTCATCGCCACCCTGCTGGTCATGCAGGCGATGGGCGTGGTCATCGCGCTGGCCGGCGGCTATTCCTTCAGCGCGTTCCGGCTGGCCTGGACGCTGCAGTACGTCGTGTGGGCGGTTGCCGCCATCGGTGTGGTCAGCTACGCACGAAAGGCCCGGGAATCCGAAGCGCTGGGCGAAAAGCCCGTGCTGGTGGCAGCCGGCGAGCGCTGAACGATTCAGTGCCCGGGCACATGTCCGTACGGGTCCGGCAGCTGCGGACAGTAAGCCTGTCGGGCCGCGTTGATGATGATGTGTGCCTCGCCGGGTTTGACTTCCAGATTCGCGATGACCGACAGGGGCACCAGCCGGGGTGAATCGGCGAGTGCGACGCAGACCGCGTGTCCCTCTTGAACCAGCAGAGTGCGCAGCGATTCGCATTTGATGTCGCCGCAGATCTGCTTGTCGTAGTCGGGGTGCAGCCCCTCACGCTCCAGCTCGTCGAAGAACACCTGGTTCTGGGGATCAACGCTGGGATCAGCAGATGCCGCCGGAGCGGCCGCCCCGGCAAGGCACACAGACACCACAGTGAACACCGTTGCGAGCAGCCGTCGGTCCATAGCGCTGCACCAATCACGCGGAGGGCTAAGACGTCCATTCTGGCACCGACGAACACCCGCTACATGGGATTATCGGGTTAAATTTTGTGCGGGCGGAGGGACTCGAACCCTCACGCGCTTTCGCGCAATGGCACCTAAAGCCATCGTGTATGCCAATTCCACCACGCCCGCAAACGCAGTCATCGTAGCGTCCAGCCCGCCGCATCCCACAACGCGAACCCCTTCCCCACGGCCATCGCACCAGGTCGCGCGGTACCGTCATGGGGTGTCCACTACACGGCGTCGGAGACCGGCACTGGTCGTGCTGGTGATCGTCGCCGCCAGCGCCTGTCTGGGACTGGGCTGGTGGCAGTGGACACGGTTCCAGGAGGTCAACGGCACCTTTCAGAATCTGGGTTACGCGCTGCAGTGGCCGCTGTTCGCCTGGTTCTGCGTGTACGCCTACCGCAAATTCGTCCGCTTCGAGGAGACTCCCCCGGAGCTGCACCCCGCCGATGCGGTGACCGAGATCCCAGCCGGGCTGCTGCCGGAACGACCCACCGCCGCCGCACCCACCAATGACCCCGTGATGCAGGAGTACAACGCCTACCTGGCCGAGCTCTCCGAGAACGATCGACAGAACAGGAACAGTGCATGACCGACTCCCCCGCCCAGGCCGCTCCCGCCGAGAAGATCCGCAGCGCGCTGCTGCCCTACCGGGTGCTGGCGTGGACGACCGGTCTTTGGCTGATCGCCCTGTGCTACGAGGTCGTGGTGCGCTACGCGGTCAAGGTGGACAACCCGCCGGTCTGGATCGGCGTGGTGCACGGCTGGGTGTACTTCGCCTACCTGATGGCGACGCTCAACCTGGCCGTCAAGGTCCGCTGGCCGCTGGGCAAGACCCTGGGGGTGCTGCTGTCGGGCACCATTCCGCTGCTCGGGATCATCGTCGAGCACTTCCAGACCCGAAAGATCAAGGCCCAGTTCAACCTCTGAGGCCTCGCACCTGTGCCGAGCGTGAAGCCAGCTTCACGCTCGACCACTCAGAGTGAAGCCAACTTCACGCTCGGCAGACGAGGATTGTCGGCCGGCTGAGGGCCCATGCCGTGTCAGGCAAGCGTGCGCAGGGCCGGTAGCAGCAGTGCCAGCGCCCGGCCGCGGTGCGAAGCGGCATCCTTCTCGGCTGGGCTGAGCTGCGCGGCAGTGCGGTCACCTCCCGCCGGAACGAACACCGGGTCATAACCGAACCCGCCCTCGCCGTGCGGTTCGCGGGCGATGTGCCCGGCCCACTCGCCGCGCACCACCACCTCGTGCTCGGGCCCGTCACCCCAGACCAGCGCGCACGCGGAGACGAATGCCGCGCCTCGGCGCTCGTCGGGCACGTCGTGCAGTTGCGCCAGCAACAGTGCGGTGTTGGCTGCGTCGTCTCCGTGGCTGCCCGACCAGCGCGCCGACAACACTCCCGGCATGCCGTTGAGCGCACCGACAGAAAGGCCGGAATCGTCTGCGACACAGGGCAAACCGGTCGCGAGATAGCCGTCGCGAGCTTTGGCCAAGGCGTTGCCCTCGAACGTCGCCGCGGTCTCCGGCGCTTCGGGATACGGTGGCACCTCATCGAGTGAGACCAGCTGCACGCCGGAGATTCCGGCGTACTCCAGCACCCGACTGAGCTCGGCCAGCTTCTTGCGGTTACGGCTGGCCACCAGCAGTTGCGTCACCGGTGCACTCAGCTGCCGAACGCCTTCTTCGGTGCCGGGCCCTCCGGCAACACCCCGGGATAGGGCAGCGCCAGGGCCTCGCGCTGGACCACGAACAGTTTCTCGCAGGCGGCCAGCGCAGAATCGAGCATCTTGTCCAGGGTCGAGCGCGGGAACGTGGCCCCCTCGCCGGTGCCCTGGATCTCCACCAGGGTTCCGGTGTCGGTGGCAACGACGTTCATGTCGACCTCGGCGCGCGAGTCCTCCTCGTAGGGCAGATCGACGCGAACCCGGCCGTCGACCACGCCGACGCTGACGGCGGAGATCGCACACGACAGCGGACGCGGATCGGACAACTTGCCGGCGACCGAGAGGTAGGTGACCGCGTCGGCGAGGGCCACATAGGCCCCGGTGATCGCCGCGGTGCGGGTGCCGCCGTCAGCCTGCAACACGTCGCAGTCGATCGCGATGGTGTTCTCCCCCAACGCAGCCAGGTCGATGCAGGCACGCAGCGAGCGGCCCACCAGCCGACTGATCTCCTGGGTGCGCCCGCCGACTCGGCCCTTGACCGATTCGCGGTCCGAGCGGGTGTGGGTGGCGCCGGGCAACATGGCGTACTCCGCGGTCAGCCACCCGCGACCGGAGCCCTTCCGCCAGCGTGGAACTCCCTCGGTGACACTGGCGGTACACATAACCCGGGTGTTGCCGAATTCGACCAGGACCGACCCAGCCGGATTCGAGGTGAATCCGCGGGTGATGACGACCGGGCGCAGCTCGTCGTCGAGGCGACCGTCTTCTCGTTTGGACACGCGGATAACCCTAGCGGGTCAGGTCAGGACCGCGTGATGTCGAAGGACTCGTCGCACACCACGGCGTGCACCGGACCGTCGAACTCGGCCTTGGCCTCACCAATGACATCCTCGCGCGAGGTCCACGGCGGGATGTGGGTCAGCAGCAGCTGTCCGACACCGGCGGCCGCGGCGATACGCCCAGCCTCGGTTCCCGACAGGTGCAGGTTCGGCGGGCGGTTGCCCTCATGGGTCCACGAGGCCTCGCACAAGAAGACGTCGGCTCCGCGGGCCAACTCGATCACCGCGTCGCAGTAGCCGGTGTCGGCGCTGTAGACCAGCGTTGCCCCGGACGGATCGGTGATCCGCATCCCGTACGACTCGGTTGGATGCGAGACCAGCTCGGGCTGCACACTCAGCGCGCCGAACGTGACCGGCGTACCGTCCACCCAGGGGCGGACGTCGAAGATGTCGGTGATGTCGTCGATCTCGCCGCCGTACGGAGACGACGCGGCCCCCATCCGAGACCAGGTGTCGCTGGGCCCGTACAACAAACCCTTGTCGAACGGCTTGATCGCCACCGACGGGTGGTAGCGGCGCCAGACGAACAATCCGGGCAGATCCAGGCAGTGGTCGGCGTGCAGGTGTGACAACAGCACATGCACCGATCCCGGGTCGACGTGGCGTTGCAGGGCGCCCAGCACCCCGCCGCCGAAGTCGATAACCAGCGGTGGCGTGTCCGGCGCCTGCAACAGGTATCCCGATGCCGGCGAGTCCGGACCCACCACACTCCCGGAGCAGCCGAGCACGGTCAGTCGCACGTTCCCTACTGTGCCATGTTCGTCGCGGCCATGACGAAGACACCGGCGCTTTGCCCACGATTCGTCACTGAAATCACCGGCTAATGCAGGGGTGCGTGACGGTGCACCGCGCCGACGCCGCTGATGGCCGGCCCCAGAAATCGGGTGGCCAGTTCAGCAAACGCCTCCGGGTCACCGGTGGCCTCGAAGACCCGCGTTGCCGGCGCGGCCTCATGAGGACGCAGGAGATCGCGCTCGGTGAGCACCCGCAACAGCTCCTTGGCCGTCTCCTCGGCGCTGGACACCAGCGTCACCTGGTCACCCATCGCCAACTGGATCAATCCCGACAGCAGCGGATAGTGCGTGCAGCCCAACACCAGAGTGTCGACCCCGGCACGCTGCAAGGGCTCCAGGTAACCCTCGGCAAGACCCAACACCTGCCTGCCACTGGTGATGCCACGCTCGACGAAGTCGACGAAACGCGGGCAGGCCACCGCGGTGATCTCGGTGTCACGCGCCGCGGCGAAAGCGTCCTGGTAGGCGTGGCTGGCAACCGTCGCCTGCGTCCCGATCACCCCGATGCGGCCGTTGCGCGTGGTGGCCACCGCCCGTCGCACCGCCGGCAGGATCACCTCGATGACCGGTACGTCGTAGCGCTCCCGGGCGTCGCGCAGGCAGGCCGCCGACGCGGTGTTGCAGGCGATCACCAGTGCTTTGATTCCGCGCTCGACGAGGTCGTCGCCGATGGCCAAGGCATGGGCACGAACCTCGGGGATGGTCAACGGGCCATAGGGTCCGTTGCCGGTGTCACCGACGTAGATGATGTCCTCGTCGGGCAACTGATCGATGATGGACCGGGCGACGGTCAGCCCTCCGACACCGGAGTCGAAGATTCCGATCGGGCTCACGCAGCAACCCCCCGGCGGCGTTCGCGGGCCTTGCGTTCGGGTCCGGCCAGCCAGTAGGCGGCCACGACGCCGGCCAGCGCCCCACACAGGTGTCCTTGCCAGGACACCCCGCCGCAGACGTTGAGCACCGGCACGGCCCCCCACAGAATGCCGCCGTAGAGGAACAGCACCACGACGCTGACCAGGATCTGCCAGATCCGGCGGGTGAACCAGCCGAACACCAGCAGGAAGGCCAGCCAGCCGAAGATCAGGCCAGAGGCGCCGATGTGGTCGGTCGGGCCACACGACGATCCGATGTTGCCGATCAGCCAGGTGCCCAGTCCGCCGAGGATCCACACGATCGCCGTGGCCAGGACAAACCGGAACAGCCCGGTGAGCGTCAGCAGAAAGCCGAGTACCAGCGCGGGTCCGGTGTTGGCCAGCAGGTGTGCCCAGTTGGCGTGCAGCAGCGGGGCGAACAGCACACCCCACAGGCCATCGGCCTCCAGCGGCCGGATGCCGTTGCGGTCCAACCGATGGCCGCCCACCTGATCCACGGCTTCGACGAGATAGAGCAGCCCGACGAAGGCGATGATCGTGGCGCCGCCGGTACGCCAGGCGGAGTGCCGGTCGGGCTGCGGCGCGGGGGGTGTTCCGCCGCGGGGAATCACGTCCACGTCATGGCCTTCCCATACCGCCGGTGAGCCGTTCGCCGAATGCCCCCGGCACCGTGCCCGGGTAGGTGGGGATGCCCGCCACAGGATCGGCGGCCAGCAATCCACACAGGACGGCCCGGGACAGACAATCCGCCGCGGCCGCGCCGACCACACTGATCAGGCCCGTCTCCGGGGACATGGCGTCCGGGGTTCCGGGCAGCGGTGGTACCTCGACGGTCCCGGTCGCCAACGCGAACACCGTGTCGCCGTCCACCGGGGTGTGGCTGGGCCGGATGGCGCGGGCGAGCCCGTCCTGCGCGGCCACCGCCATCCGGCGACAGCCGGCCGGGCTGAGTGCGGCGTCGGTGGCCACCACGGCGATGGTGGTGTTGAGCGACAAAGATTTGGGTTCCAGCCCCGCGAGTATCGCCAGTTGCTCCGACGGGGGCGCCGTCAGACCGAACTCTTCGATCAGCAGGTTCGACCAGGGCAATCCCGTGGTGGCGTCGATGAGTTCGCCGGTGGGATTGACCACCACGATCGCGCCGACGGTGACCACGTGCTCGCCGAGTTCCAGCGTCGTCGACGCGGTACCCACGCCGCCCTTGAACACCCCGGCGCGCGCTCCGGCTCCGGCGCCGACGCTGCCCGATGCCGGTTGGGCACCGTTGGGTCCGGCGGCGGCGGCCGCAGCCGCGTAGCCGAATTCGGCGGTGGGTCGTTTGTCCCAGCCGCCTACGGGCAGGTCGAAGATGACTGCGGCCGGCACGATCGGCACCACGCCGCCGTCCAGCGCGACGCCGCGGCCCTGCTCCTCCAGCCAGGTCATCACGCCGTCGGCGGTCGCCAATCCGTAGGCGCTGCCGCCGGAAAGCACCACCGCATCCACCCAACGCACGCTGTTGGCCGGATCCAACAGATCGGTCTCGCGGGTGCCCGGTGCGCCCCCGCGGCCGTCGACGGCGCCGACGGTCCCGGGGGGCGCCAGCACGACGGTGACGCCGGTGGCCCAGCCGGAGCCGAGCGTCGCGTCCGAATCGATCCGCTGGTGATGGCCCACCCGAATGCCGGCGACATCGGTGATCGAACCCATGAATGTCATCGTCGGGGCCTTCCCATCAGCGCGACCAGGAGGAACTCCTGCAGCACGGTGAGCCACTGATACACGTTCAGCTGCGCAGCCATCGGATCGTCGGCGGGCAACTGGTCGAGTCCCTCGGGGCCGATTTTGAGCACGGTGCCCAGAGCGAGGCGGATGTCGTTGACCGCCGCGATCCAGGCATTCGCCTGGTCCTCGGTCAGCTCGAAGCGCCCGCCCCGTTCGGGAACGGTGGCCAGCACTTGTTGTGCAGCGCCACGTTTGGCGTCGATGATCCCCGGTTCGTGCAGGCTGCGCAGCGCAGAGTTCAGGCCGTCTGCATCGACCGGAAGTTCACCCGCACAGTCTTCGCGCCGATGGAAGTCCGGGAGCAGCCGCAGCGTGGTGGCGTCGCGCGGTGTGCTGGTGTTCCCGGTCCGGATACCGGTGATCTGTTCCAGCTCATCCGGGGGCGACTCGGACTCTCGTGCGTCGAGCATGCCGACGATCGAACCGGCAAGGTTCCGGAGCAACGCGGCCTCATGCACCGCCAGCGCAGACCGGAAGCGGGGTCCGTCGCCGGTCTCAACCCGCTTCCATTTCTGCACGGTGAAGTCCCGGTTCCCTTCGGTTGAGTCTCAGCGGTCCTGCTGCATGGTCGCCCACAGCCCGGCGGCGTGCAGCTTGGACACGTCGACCTCCATCGACTCCCGGCTGCCCGACGACACCACCGCCTTGCCCTCGTGGTGCACCTGCAGCATGAGCTTGGTCGCGTGCTGCTCGCTGTAGCCGAACAGCTTTTGGAAGATGTAGGTCACATACGTCATCAGGTTGATCGGGTCGTCCCAGACGATGGTCACCCAGGGCGATGTCGTCTGCTCGACCGGGTCGGCGTGCCGCTGCCCGGTGCCCTGCGGTTTCACCGGGGCGGACGTCGGTACTGACCTGGCCATACCGGTCAGGATACCGAGCCGACGTGGGGTGCGGTCCAGTCGATACGGTTGACGGGTGCACTCCTCGGCCCGCTATGGCGGGCTGCTCACCGACAAATACGAGCTGACCATGCTCGCCGCGGCACTACGCGACGGCACGGCCGGCCGGCGGGTCGGTTTCGAGATGTTCACCCGCCGCCTGCCCGAAGCGCGTCGTTATGGGGTGGTCGCCGGCACCGGTCGGTTTCTGGAAGCGCTGGGCCAGTTCACTTTCGATGACAGCTCGCTGGGCCTTCTGGAAGAGTTCCTGGACTCCCAGACGGTGGCTTTCCTGGCAGACTTCCGCTTCCGCGGCGACATCGACGGCTATCCCGAAGGCGAGCTGCACTTCGCCGGCTCTCCGATCTTGAGCGTGCGCGGCACCTTCGCCGAATGCGTCGTGCTGGAGACTTTGCTGCTGTCGATCTTCAACCACGACACCGCAATCGCCTCGGCGGCCGCACGGATGGTGAACGCCGCTGGTGGCAGGCCCTTGATCGAGATGGGTTCCCGTCGTACGCACGAGCAGGCCGCGGTGGCCGCTGCCCGGGCCGCCTACCTGGCGGGGTTCGCCGGAACGTCCAACCTGGAAGCGCACCGCCGGTTCGGTGTGCCTGTGCTGGGTACCAGCGCGCACGCCTTCACCCTGCTGCATACCGGCCCCGATGGAGAGTCGGCGGCGTTCCGAGCCCAGGTCGCCGCTCAAGGTGTCGACACCACGCTGTTGGTAGACACCTATGACGTCGCCACCGGAGTGGCCAACGCGGTCGCGGCGGCCGGGCCGGGACTGGCCGCGGTCCGCATCGACTCCGGGGAACTGGCGGTGCTGGCTCAGCAGGTTCGCGACCAGCTGGACCGGTTGGGCGCTACTCGAACCAAGATCGTGGTCTCGGGCGATCTCGACGAGTACGGCATCGCGGCGCTGCGGGCCGCACCGGTGGACAGCTACGGCGTGGGCACTTCGGTGGTCACCGGATCGGGTGTGCCCGCGGCCGGGTTCGTCTACAAACTGGTTGAGGTCGACGGCCAGCCGGTGCACAAGCGCAGCGCCGGCAAGCAGACGCGGGGCGGGCGCAAACAGGCACTGCGGGTTGCCCGGGAGAGCGGCATCGTCACCGAAGAGGTCATCTACCCCGCCGGTCGCCCACCGGCGGTGGACGCATGGGCCCGGACGTTGACGGTGCCGCTGGTGCACGGCGGTGACGTGGTGGCCGACACCGGCGTCGCGGCGCTGGCCGAGGCGCGTGAGCGAGTGGCTTCGGGACTGGACAGCCTGCCCTGGGAGGGGCTCAAGCTCGCGCATGGTGAGCCGGCAATCCCGACCCGGCTGGTCGGGGGCGACTGAGAGCTGACCTACTTGCCGTTGCGTTCTCGGTGCTTGCAACCGGGCCAACAGCAGGGGCGCCGCTTGCCTTCTTCGAGTTCCTCGCGGGTGCGGCGGATCCGGCGCTCACGGGTGGCCTGCTGCTTGGCGTCTTCGACCCAGCAGATGAATTCGTTGCGCGCCAAGGGTGTGATGTCCAGCCACGCAGATAATGCCGCGGCGCTGACAGTCAGTCCGTCACGCAGGTCGTCGGGAAGTTGATGCACCGCGCCGCCTGGCAATCGCTCGGTCATCGTTTCAGGCTAACGGCGGTCGGCGGGAAATTGGGTGGGGCAGCGGCGGTGGTGTCACTACCGTGCACAAGATGGACATCGATGCGCTGGCCTTCAGCCGCGACTGGGTGCGAGCGTGGAACAGCCACGACGTGGAGGCCGTGCTGGCGCATTTTCACGACGACGTGGTGTTCACCTCCCCGGTGGCAGCACAGATGTATCCCGAGACAGCAGGAGTGATCCGCGGCAAGTCCGAACTACGCCGGTACTGGTCGGGCGCTCTGCAACGCATCCCGGAACTTCTATTCGTGGTCGAAGACGTCTACCGGGGTATCGACACCCTCGTGATCAACTACCGCAACCAGAACGGTGGACTGGTCAACGAGGTGCTGCGATTCGCCGATGACGGCTTGGTCATCGAAGGGCATGGAACCTATCTGGTGGCCCGGCCCGCCGCCACGGCCTAAGCAATGAGCATGCGAATCTCAAAGCGGGCTAACGTGTGCACACCATGGCTGCCCCGTCCGTATCCAAGCTGCTCGCCGCGGCGGTAGCCGCGCTGGGTGGCCGCGAACGTGAGGGCCAGGTGCGCATGGCCGAGGCGGTGACGCGCTGTTTCGAGACCGGCGAGCACCTGGCCGTGCAGGCCGGTACTGGCACCGGCAAGTCGCTGGCGTACCTGGTCCCGGCGATAGCGCGGGCTTTGGCCGACGAGAGCCCGGTAGTGGTCTCCACGGCGACCATCGCCCTACAACGCCAGCTGGTGGATCGCGACCTGCCGCGGCTGGCCGGCGCCCTGGAAAAGGTACTGCCCCGACGGCCGACCTTCGCGCTGCTCAAGGGCCGGCGGAATTACCTGTGCCTGAACAAGATCCATACCGGAATCGCCGAGGAGTCCGACGACACGCCCCAGGCCGAACTGTTCGATCCGTTTGCGGCGAGCGCACTGGGCCGCGACGTGCAGCGACTCACCGCGTGGGCTGAGGAGACCGACTCCGGTGACCGCGATGACCTCAAACCTGGTGTACCGGAAAGATCCTGGTCCCAGGTCAGCGTCTCAGCCCGCGAGTGCGTGGGCGCCGTCCGCTGCCAATACGGCACGGACTGCTTTGCCGAGCGGGCCCGCGGCGTCGCCGCCGACGCCGACGTCGTCGTCACCAACCATGCACTGCTGGCCATCGATGCCATCTCCGACACCACCGTGCTACCCGAGCACCGCCTCCTGGTGGTGGACGAGGCACACGAACTTGCCGATCGGGTGACGTCGGTGGCTACCGCTGAGCTGAGTGCCGCCATGCTCAGCGTCGCAGTGCGCCGCGTCGCCCGGCTGGTCTCCCCCGAACTGGTCCAGCGCCTCGATGCCGCGACGCTGACGTTCGGTTCGGCGATCCACGACGGCACGCCAGGCCGGATGGACCACCTCGACGAGGAACTGGCCACCTACCTGGCCGCGCTGCGTGATGCCGCCGGTGCCGCACGCGCGGCCATCGACACCGCGCCCGCCGACCCCAAGGTCGCGGCCGCCCGCAAGGAGTCCGTCGCGGCACTGACCGAGATCTCCGACACCGCGGCCCGGATCCTGACCTCCTTCGAACCGGCCATCCCCGAGCGCTACGACGTGGTCTGGCTCAATCACGAGGAGAATCGGGGCTCGGTGCGGGCCGTGTTGAGAGTGGCCCCGTTGTCAGTGGCCGGCCTGTTACGCGAGCGACTGTTCGCGCGGGCCACCACGGTGTTGACCTCGGCGACGCTGACGGTCGGCGGTTCCTTCGACGCCATGGCCGGTGACTGGGGCCTGCGGCGGGGCGCCGACGCCCAGGCGGCCCGCTGGCGCGGCCTCGATGTCGGCTCGCCCTTCGAACACGCCAAGTCGGGAATCCTCTACATCGCCGCGCATCTGCCCCCGCCCGGGCGCGACGGCACCGGGACAGACCAGCAGCTCGATGAGATCACCGCGCTGATCACCGCGGCAGGCGGCCGTACCTTGGGCTTGTTCTCCTCGATGCGGGCGGCGAAGGCCGCAGCCGAGGCGATGCGCGAACGCCTCGACACCCCGGTGCTGTGCCAGGGCGACGACACCACCGGCACGCTGGTTCAGCAGTTCGCCGACGACGCCGAGACGTCGCTGTTCGGCACGCTGTCACTGTGGCAGGGCGTGGATGTGCCCGGACCATCACTGTCGCTGGTGCTCATCGACCGCATCCCCTTTCCGCGCCCCGACGATCCGCTGTTGACCGCACGGCAGCGCGCGATCACCGCCCACGGCGGCAACGGCTTCATGGCAGTGGCCGCCAACCACGCCGCTCTGCTGCTGGCCCAGGGCGCCGGGCGACTGCTGCGTGGGACCGAGGATCGCGGCGTGGTGGCGATACTCGACTCGCGGATGGCCACCGCCCGCTACGCCGGCTACCTGCGGGCGTCGCTGCCGCCGTTCTGGGGTACCACCGATGCGGGCAAGGTGCAGCTGGCGCTGCAGCGGCTGCGCGGTGGATGAGCGCACTATCCTGGTACCTCATGCGACCTGCCCGCCGACGGCGCCGTGCTTATACGGCGGCCCCAGCTTCGGCTCTCCTTCGTCGAGGCTCGCTGAACCACCGTGCCCATGCGGCGGCCCCAGCTTCGACTCTCCTTCGTCGAGGCTCGCTGAACCACCGAGTTCTCGTCACCGCCTGCATCCTGGTGCTGTTGCTCAGCGGTTGCGCCCGGATGTTGGACGGCTCGCCGGTGTCGGTCTTCGCCGACCCCTTCCGGGTGGGTGGTCTGCAGGCCGTCGACGGCCCGACCGGACTGCGCCCGGACGCCCCACCGCCGACGCGCGAGGTCGAGGGCACCGATGGCGGACGCATCGATCAACTCGCCGCACAGTCGGTCAGCGACCTTGAGGCGTTCTGGACCACCACCTACCCCAACACCTTCGACGGCGAATTCAGACCGGCGAAGTCACTGCTGTCGTGGGATCCCGGGCAGCTCCGCGGAAAGTTCTGCGACAACCGCACTTTCCTGCTGGTTAACGCCGCCTACTGCTACCTGGACAACACCATCGGTTGGGACCGCCGGCTGCTGCTGCCCGCGCTGCGCAGCGCCAACGGCGACATGGCCGTCACCATGGTGCTCGCCCACGAGTACGGCCATGCGATCGCCCGGACGGCCGGCATCACCAAACGACGCCAGACGCCCACCCTGGTAGCCGAACAACAGGCCGACTGCCTGGCCGGTGTCTACCTGCGCTGGGTGGCACAAGGTGACTCCCCGCGCTTCACGCTGAGCACCGGCGACGGGCTCAACGGCGTGCTGGCCGCGATGCTGGCCCTGCGTGATCCGCTGCTGGGTCCCGACGAGACCATCGGCGGCAACGAGCACGGCTCGGCCTTCGAGCGGATCTCGGCCTTCCAGTTCGGCTTCACCGACGGCGCCGACTCGTGTGCGGCCATCGATGCCCAGGAGATCGAGCAGCGACGCGGCGAGTTGCCCGTGCAGTTGCAGCAGAACGAGACGGGTGAGGTAGCGGTCAGCGAGGAGTCGGTGCAGCTTGTCATCGACGCGATGAACACCGCGTATGCGCCTACCGAGCCGCCGCAGCTGACCTTCGACGCCGCGACCGCTGCCACGTGCCCCGACGCCCGCCCCAGCCCGCCGGCTTCCTACTGCCCGGCCACCAACACCATCGCGGTGGACCTGCCGGCCCTGCAGACCATGGGCACGCCCAGCAAAGATCAGAAGCTGGCGACACTGTCCGGGGATAACACCGCCTATTCGGCTTTGGTCTCGCGGTACCTGCAGCGGGTTCAGATCGAACACGGCGGACTGGTGCTGGACAACGCCGCCGCGGCGCTGCGCACCGCCTGCCTGACCGGCGTGGCCACCACCCGACTGTCCCAGGGCGTCACCACCTCCAACGGTGGCAGGATCGCACTGACCGCGGGCGACCTCGACGAAGCGGTCGCTGGGCTGCTGACCAATGGGCTGGCCGCCGGCGACGTCAACGGCGAATCGGTACCGGCGGGCTTTTCCCGCATCGACGCCTACCGCACCGGCGTGCTCGGCGATCTCGACCGCTGCCTGGCCCGCTTCCCGTGATCCGGTCTTCCGCCGGCCCGCGAGCCTTTCAGAGTGCACTGAAGGTCGTAGGTTTCGCCAAGCGGCGACCCTGAACGCAATCTCACCGCAGGAAACCTCACGCGGCGCGCGGGTTCAGGCCAGCGTGACCAGCCCCAGTTCGGCGTCACCGGACAGCAACGGGTGGCTGGGCAGCACCCGAACGGTGTAGCCCACCGCACCGGCAACAGGTAGCCGGCTGGTCGTGGAGAAGACCTCGGTGCCGTCGGAATCGGTGTGGGCATGCGTCATGGCCACCGTCACCGGATCCAGCAGGGTGTCGCCGGAATCCACCCGGCCCAGCACCGCCTGCACCACCACTTCGTCGGGCCGCAGCCCAGCCAGGCGCACCGCGGCGGTCAGCGTCAGCTCCGACCCCAGCCACGGCGCGTCGGGCAGACCCGTGCTGTCGACATCGGTGATCTGGATGTGTGGCCAGGCCGCTTCGGCTCGGCGCCGGTAGTCGGCGAGCTGCCGTGCCGCGCCGTAAGGAACGCCGTCGACGGGCTCACAGGTGCGCCGCGACGACTGGGCGGCCGGGGCATAGCACTGCTGCACATAGTCGTGCACCATCCGCGAGGCCAGCACCTTGGGGCCCAGCGTCTGCAAGGTGTGGTGCACCATCTCGATCCAGCGCGGTGGCACACCCTGCTCGTCACGCTCGTAGAACTTCGGGACCACCGAGGCCGCCAGCAGGTCATAGAGCGCCGCGGCTTCCAGGTCGTCGCGGCGATTGTCGTCGGCGACCCCATCTGCGGTCGGAATCGCCCAGCCGTTCTCCCCGTCGAACCACTCGTCCCACCAGCCGTCGCGAATCGACAGGTTCAGCCCGCCGTTAAGTGCGCTCTTCATTCCCGAGGTTCCGCAGGCCTCCAGCGGGCGTAGCGGATTGTTCAGCCAGACATCGCATCCGGCGTAGAGGCGCCGCGCCATCGACATGTCGTAGTCGGGCAGGAAAGCGATGCGGTGCCGCACCTCGGGGCGGTCGGCGAACCGCACCACCTGCTGGATCAGCGCCTTACCGTCATCGTCGGCCGGATGAGACTTACCGGCCACGATCAACTGCACGGGCCGCCGCTCATCGAGCAGCAGCTGCTCGAGCCGCTCGGGGTCGCGCAACATCAGCGTCAGCCGCTTGTATGTCGGTACGCGGCGGGCGAAGCCGATCGTCAACACATCGGGGTCGAACGCGGTAGCGATCCAGCCCAGCTCGGCTTCCGAAGAGCCCCGCTCCAGGCCGGACTGCAGCAGTCGCAGCCGGACCTCGTCGACGAGCAGCGAGCGCAGCTGCGACCGAATGGACCACAGCGTCACCGAGTCCACCTGCTCCAGCCGTTGCCACGTGGCCGGTTCGCTGAACGAGTCGGGCGGGGCCACACCGCGGATCAACTGCAGCCATGGCGGCGCCGCCCAGCTGGGCGCGTGAACACCGTTGGTGATCGACCCGATCGGTACCTCGTCGGCGTCGAATCCCGGCCACAGATCGTCGAACATGCCTCGGCTGACCCGGCCGTGCAGCCGCGAGACACCATTGGCACGCTGCGCAAGTCGCAGACCCATGTGCGCCATGTTGAACGTGCCGGGGTCCTGTTCGACCCCCAGTTCCATAATGCGTTCCAGGGGCACCCCGGCGGCCAGCGCGTCATCGCCGTCGTCGAAGTAGCGGCGCACCATGTCCGCCGGGAACCGGTCGATCCCGGCCGGGACCGGAGTGTGGGTGGTGAACACCGTCGCCGAACGCACCACCGTCAGCGCGGTGTCGAAGTCCAGGCCCTGTTCGGCGATCAGCTCACGGATGCGTTCGACGCCGAGGAACCCCGCGTGGCCCTCGTTCATGTGAAACACCTCGGGTGCCGGTACGCCCTGCAATCGGGTGAACTCGCGGATGGCCCGCACCCCGCCGATTCCGGCCAGGATCTCCTGACGGATCCGGTGTTCCTGGTCGCCACCGTAGAGCCGATCGGTGATGCCCCGCAGTTGGTGCGGGTTCTCGCCGATGTCGGAATCCAGCAGCAACAACGGAACTCGGCCGACCTGCGCGACCCAGATGCGGGCCCGTAGCTGGCCGGCTCCGGGCAACGCCACCTCGATCAGGACCGGCTTGCCGTCAGTCTCGACCAACAGCCGCAACGGCAGACCCTGCGGGTCAAGCGCCGGATAGGTCTCCCGCTGCCAACCGTCGCCGGTCAGTGCCTGGCGGAAATAGCCGGATCGGTAGTGCAGCCCGACCGCGATCAACGGGACACCCAGGTCCGATGCGGACTTCAGATGATCCCCGGCCAGGATCCCCAACCCACCCGAGTAGTTGGGCAGCGCTTCGGCGACGCCGAATTCCATGGAGAAGTAGGCGATCGCGGCCGGGAGTGCGGCACCGGCGTCCTGCTGGGCCTGGTACCACCGCGGCTCCGTCAGGTACTCGGTCAGGTCAGCGTCTAACGCATCGAGCCGGGCGGTGAACGCCTCATCGGCGGCCAGCGCTTCGAGCCGATCGGGGCTGACCGCGCCCAACAGTGCCACCGGATCGCGGCCGCAGCTGTGCCACAGCTCGGGGTCGATCGCGGCGAACAGCTCTTGGGTGGGCTGCTCCCAGGACCAGCGCAAGTTCATCGACAGCTGCTCAAGCGCAAGCAGCCTCTCGGGGAGGTGGGCGCGAACGGTGAACCGGCGGAGGGCCTTCACGCTTGACCACACTACCGGCGACGCGGATCTGGAACTGTCGCCTAGATCTGACAATTGGGTTGCGAACATGTTGCGTGATGCCGGGCCCCTGGTCGACGGCTACCGTGGGCGGAGTAGTCCGAAGGCGAATGACGACGAACGGAGCGCGGTGGCTGGCCGAGTCGAGGTCGACGATGTCGAACCGGTCATCTCCTGCGGCCGTTACCCGGCCAAGGCCGTGGTCGGTGAGATCGTCCCGGTCAAGGCCACGGTGTGGCGCGAAGGCCACGAGGCGGTTGCCGCCACGCTGGTGGTGCGCTACGTCGGGCGCCGCTACCCGCTGCCCGGCGATCCTCCGGCGGTGCCCTCAGCCGGTTCGGCGTTGCATCTGCCCATGCAGACCGGATTCGACGCCTATGTCTTTCATGGCGCCTTTACCCCCGACACCGTCGGGTTGTGGACCTTTCGGGTCGAAGGTTGGGGTGACCCCCTGCAGAGCTGGCGGCACGCAGTGACCGCGAAGCTGGATGCGGGCCAAGGTTCGACAGAGCTGTCCAATGACTTGTTGATCGGCGCCGGGTTGTTCGACCGCGCCGCGGCCGGGGTGCCCTCGGCACAGCGCAAACCCGTGCGGGCGGCGGCGGCGGCACTGCGGGCTTCGGGAGATGCGGTCTCGCGGGCTGCGCAGGCGCTCTCGGCAGAGCTCGAGGAGCTGCTGGCCCGCTACCCCTTGCGGGAGCTGGTCACCTCCGGCGTCGAACACCAGGTCTGGGTCGATCGGCCGCTGGCGCGCAGCGGTGCCTGGTACGAGATGTTTCCGCGCTCGACCGGCGGCTGGGACCCCGACGGCCGTCCGGTGCACGGTACCTTCGCCACCGCGGCCAAAGCTTTGCCCCGGATCGCGCAGATGGGTTTCGACGTGGTGTACCTGCCACCGGTGCATCCGATCGGCAGGATTCATCGCAAGGGCCGCAACAACTCCGCGACCGCCGAGCCCGGCGATGTCGGGTCGCCGTGGGCCATCGGGAGCGCCGAGGGTGGACACGACGCAATACATCCGGAACTGGGCGACATCGGCGACTTCGACGGCTTCGTCGCCGCAGCGCGCCGCCTCGACCTGGAGGTTGCGCTGGACCTGGCACTGCAGTGCGCACCCGACCATCCCTGGGCGTCGCAGCATCGGGAATGGTTCACCGAACTGCCTGACGGCACCATCGCCTACGCGGAGAACCCGCCGAAGAAGTACCAGGACATCTACCCGCTGAACTTCGACAACGACCCGGCAGGCCTGTATGGGGAAGTGTTGCGGGTGGTCCGATTCTGGATCGATCACGGAGTCAAGATCTTTCGGGTCGACAACCCACACACCAAACCGCCGGACTTCTGGCTCTGGCTGATCGCCGCCGTGAAGAACATCGACGCCGACGTGTTGTTTCTCTCCGAGGCGTTCACTCCCCCGGCCCGCCAATACGGCCTGGCCAAGCTGGGATTCACCCAGTCTTATTCGTACTTCACTTGGCGGACCACGAAATCGGAGATCACCGAGTTCGGATGCCAGATCGCCGAGCTAGCCGACTACCGCCGCCCGAATCTGTTCGTCAACACCCCCGACATCCTGCACGCCAGCCTGCAGTACGGCGGCCCCGGGATGTTCGCCATCCGCGCAGTGCTGGCCGCGACACTGGGCCCCACCTGGGGCGTCTACTCGGGGTTCGAGTTGTTCGAGGACCGCGCCCTACATGAGGGCAGTGAGGAGTACCTCGACTCGGAGAAGTACGAACTGCGTCCCCGTGACTTTGTCGGTGCGCTCGCCGAAGGCCGATCGCTGGAGCCGTTCATTGCACGGCTCAACGAGATCCGCCGCCTGCATCCGGCCTTCGACCAGCTGCGCACCGTGCATTTCCATCATGTCGACAATGACGCACTGTTGGCCTACAGCAAGTTCGACCCGGCCTCCGGTGACACCGTTTTGGTGGTCGTGACGCTGAACCCGTTCGGCGCCGAGCAGGCGATGCTGCGCCTGGACATGTGGGCGCTGGGCATGCCGGACTACCAACGATTCTGGGTGCGTGATCAGGTCAGCGGCGAAGACTACAACTGGGGTCAGGACAACTACGTGCGCCTGGACCCGGCGCACGCGGTCGCCCACATCGTCACCATGCCGCCGATCAGTGCCGCCGCCCGCTCCGAAATGCTGCGTCGATCATGAACACGCTGACCAGACACCTGGCGCCAGCTCCCCCGGAGCTGGCCCGGTTACTCGCCGGTGAACACCACGATCCGCACTCCATCCTGGGCGCCCACGAATACGGGGCGACCACCGTCATCCGGACATGGCGCCCGCGCGCCCGCCGCGTGGTGGCGCTCGTCGGCGACGAGCGTTTTGTCCTGCGCGAACTGGGTTCCGGCCTGTTCTCAGCCAGTCTGCCGTTCACCGATCTCATCGATTACCGCCTCGAGGTGCACTACCCGGAAACGGCCGACTTCGCCGAGCCCACCGGTGTGCACACCGTCGCCGACGGCTATCGGTTTGCACCGACTCTGGGCGAACTGGACCTGTATCTGTTCGCCGAAGGGCGCCACGAACGGCTTTGGGAGGTGATGGGGGCGCACCACCGCACGTTCACAACGCCCGACGGCGTGGTGTCCGGCGTGTCTTTCGCGGTGTGGGCGCCCAACGCCACCGGAGTCAGCCTGATCGGAGATTTCAATGGCTGGGCCGGGGACGACGCCCCGCTGCGGTCGTTGGGTTCGTCCGGCGTCTGGGAGCTGTTCTGGCCCGACTTCCCCACCGCCGGCCTCTACAAGTTTCGGGTGCACGGCGCCGACGGTGCCGTCAGTGAGCGCGCCGACCCGTTCGCCTACGCCACCGAGGTGCCGCCGCGCACCGCATCGGTGGTGACGGCCAGCGACTACACCTGGAACGACTCCGCCTGGATGGCGCAACGCGCCCGACGTGCTCCGGCCAACGAGCCGATGAGCACCTACGAGGTGCACCTGGGCTCATGGCGGCCAGGGCTGAGCTACCGCCAGCTCGCGATTGATCTGACCGAATACGTTGTGCAGCAGGGCTTCACCCATGTCGAGCTGTTGCCGGTCGCAGAGCATCCGTTCGGCGGCTCGTGGGGATACCAGGTGACCTCCTACTACGCCCCGACAGCCCGCTTCGGCAGTCCTGATGACTTCCGCGCGCTCGTGGATGCGCTGCACGCCGCCGGCATCGGCGTCATCGTGGACTGGGTTCCGGCACACTTCCCCAAGGACGAGTGGGCTCTCGGCCGATTCGACGGAACACCGCTGTATGAGCACTCCGACCCGAGACGTGGCGAGCAACTCGACTGGGGCACCTATGTTTTCGACTTCGGCCGCCCAGAGGTCCGTAACTTCCTGGTCGCCAATGCGCTGTATTGGCTCACCGAGTTCCATGTGGACGGGCTGCGGGTGGATGCCGTGGCATCGATGCTCTACCTGGACTATTCGCGGCCCCACGGCGGGTGGACACCGAATATTCACGGTGGGCGCGAGAATCTGGAGGCGGTGCAGTTCCTGCAGGAACTGAATGCGACCACCCATCGGGTGGCGCCGGGCAGCGTCACCATCGCCGAGGAGTCCACCTCGTGGCCGGGAGTCACCCGCGACACCGGTCTTGGCGGACTGGGCTTTTCGATGAAATGGAACATGGGCTGGATGCACGACACCCTGGCCTACCTCGGTCATGATCCGGTGCACCGCAGCTACCACCACCACAACATGACCTTCTCCATGTTGTACGCGTTCAGCGAGCATTTCGTGCTGCCGATCAGCCACGACGAGGTCGTACACGGCAAAGGCACACTGTGGACCCGGATGCCCGGAGACGACCACCACAAGGCAGCCGGCCTGCGGACACTGCTGGCCTACCAATGGGCGCATCCCGGCAAGCAGTTGCTGTTCATGGGCCAGGAGTTCGGCCAGCGGGCCGAGTGGTGCAACGAGCGCGGCGTCGACTGGTTCCAGCTCGACCCCGGGCGCGAGCCCGAAGGTTATTCACCCGGGATCCTGCGCCTGGTCTCCGACCTCAATGCCCACTATCGGGCTCTGCCGGCTCTGTGGAGTCAGGACGCCGACCCACGCGGCTACTCCTGGATCGATGCCAACGACTCTGCCAGCAACGTGCTGAGTTTTCTGCGCTACGGCGCCGACGGTTCGGTACTGGCATGCGTGTTCAACTTCGCCGGCCTGACCCACGCCGACTATCACCTGGGACTGCCTCAGGCGGGCCGCTGGCGTGAGGTGCTCAACACCGATGCTGCCGGCTATCGCGGATCGGGCCAAGGCAACCTCGGTGGTGTCGAGGCAACAGACGCACCCTGGCACGGTCGCCCGGCCTCGGCGGTGCTGGTCCTGCCGGCCCTGTCCGCGGTATGGCTGGCGCCCGAGTAGCGCGGCCCCTCAGCGATCAGTAGAGCGCGTTGGCCAGGTTGCGCCGACCCGCAACCACCTCCGGGTCCGCGGGGTCGAACAGCTCAAACAGCTCAACCAGCCGGGTCCGCACGGCGGCACGCTCGTCGCCGGCGGTCCGGCGCACCAGGGCAATCAGCCTGTCAAAGGCGGCCGTGACGTCCTGGTTGAGGATCTGTACGTCAGCGGCGGCGAATGCGGCTTCGGCGTCATCCGGGTTCGCATCAGCCCGCGCCGGTGCGTCGGGGTCCCGGCCGGTGGCCCGTTCCAGGAAGGTGAGCTGGCGCAGCGCACCCTTGGCTTCGACGTGGTTGGGGTCAGTCTCCAGCAACGCCTGATAAGCCGCGCGCGCCGCCGGAAAATCACCGGCGTCGAGGTGCTCACGGGCCTGCGCCAGAACCGGGTCCACCGGCTCCGGCTGCTCAGCGTCCCCACCGGCCAATTTGCCTGCGGTGGCCGCTATCAGCGAGTCCACCCAGCGGCGGAGCTGATCGGGCGGCTGCACACCTTGGAAGCTGGTGAGGGGCTGCCCGGCGGCAAGCGCCACCACGGTCGGTACGGCGTCCACACCGAATACCTGGGCCACCCGCGGGGCGACATCGACGTTCACGGTGGCCAGCGACCACCTGGCCGCGCCATCGGCGTTGTCGGCCTGGGCCAGCGCGGCCAGGGCGTCGGCCAGCGAGATACAGGCCTCGCTGCGTGGCGACCACAGCAGGACCACCACCGGCACCTGGTTGGACCGGACCAATACCTCGTCTTCGAAGTTGGCCTCGGTGATCTCGGTGGCGCCGGGCGGGGCCGCGGCACTACCGGCGGCACCGCCGGACTGCGCCGGCTGCTTGAGGCCGGACAAATCCACTGCGCCGGCCAACGCCGGGCCGATCGGGGGTCGAGGACGCGTCACGCCGTCAAGTCTGTCACGCCGCGCCCGCGGCGACGCCGACGGCCGTTTCCCGCCCCGCACCCGCAACTATGACCAAGATCACATCTTGTGATCGCGGCAGGCCGGCCCGCATCGCCAGCAACCTACGCAACCGTAGGGCGGCTGTTAGCCCGCGCGCAGGATCAGCGCGTCGCCCTGGCCCCCGGCACCGCACAGCGCGGCCACCGCGTAGCCCGAACCGCGCCGCTTGAGCTCAAGTGCCGCATGCAGGGTGATCCGCGCCCCAGACATCCCGATCGGGTGCCCGACGGCGATCGCACCGCCGTGCACGTTGACCAGCTCGGGGTTCAGGCCCAACTCTCTGGTCGAGGCCAGCGACACCGCGGCGAACGCCTCGTTGATCTCCACCACGTCGAGTTGGTCGACCGAGATCCCCTCGCGCTCGATCGCCTTCTTGATGGCGTTGGCCGGCTGCGACTGCAGAGTCGAATCCGGTCCGGCCACCACGCCGTGGGCCCCGATCTCGCACAACCAGTCCAGACCCAGCTCCTGCGCCTTGGCCTTGCTCATCACCACCACTGCCGCGGCGCCGTCGGAGATCTGCGACGACGAGCCGGCGGTGATGGTGCCGTCCTTACGGAAAGCCGGCTTGAGGCCGCCCAGCGACTCCGCGGTGGTGTTGGCCCGGATGCCCTCGTCCTCGGCGAACTCCAGCGGATCCCCCTTGCGCTGCGGGATCTTCACCGGCACCACTTCGCCGGCGAACACGCCGTCCTTCCACGCCGCGGCCGCCCTACGGTGCGATTCGGCCGCGAACTCGTCCTGCTCGGCCCGGGTGAACTTGTCCTCGTCGTTGCGCTGCTCGGTGAGTGCGCCCATCGGCTGGTCGGTGAACACGTCGTGCAGGCCGTCGTAGGCGAGGTGGTCGCGCACCGTGACGTCGCCGTATTTGTAGCCCTCACGGCTCTTGATCAGGAGGTGCGGCGCCTGAGTCATGGACTCCTGGCCACCGGCCACCACCACGTCGAATTCACCGGCGCGAATCAGCTGATCGGCCATCGCGATGGCGTTGATGCCAGACAGGCACATCTTGTTGATGGTCAGTGTCGGCACGTCCCAGCCGATGCCGGCGCCCACCGCCGCCTGGCGAGCCGGCATCTGGCCCGCGCCCGCGGTCAGCACCTGGCCCATGATCACGTACTGCACCAGCGACGCCGGTACCTGAGCCTTCTCCAGCGCCCCGGCGATCGCCACAGCCCCCAGGTCACTGCCGGAGAAATCCTTCAGCGAACCCATCAATCGACCGATCGGGGTCCGAGCCCCAGCAACGATCACCGATGTCGTCATGACTACCTCCAGGGCGGGTATGAGGGGCCGATCTTTCCGGTCGGCGCAACGCGATGTTTGCGCTCAGGTTACCGTTAGTCCTATGACGACCGAATCCGTCGCTGACTCCCTTGAGACACGCCCCGCCCTGGCTTCCGCCTTGGTCACGGCCGTCGATCATGTCGGTATCGCGGTCCCAGACCTGGAAGTGGCCAAAAAGTGGTACCACGACCAGCTCGGAATGATCGTGCTGCACGAAGAGGTCAACGAGGAGCAGGGCATCGTGGAAGCGATGCTGGCGGTACGCGGCGCCCCGGTCGGCAGCGCCCAGATTCAGCTGATGGCTCCGATCAACGAGTCGTCGACGATCGCCAAGTTCCTGGACAAGCGCGGTCCCGGCCTGCAGCAGCTCGCCTACCGCACCAGCGACATCGACACGCTCTCCGAGCGCCTGCGTGAGCAGGGCGTCCGGCTGCTCTACGAAGCGCCGCGGCGGGGTACGTCGAACTCGCGGATCAACTTCATTCACCCCAAGGACGCCGGCGGCGTGCTGGTCGAGTTGGTCGAACCGGCCGCGAACGCCGAAGCGCACTGAGCCACTAGGACCACTTCGTGGTCGGGGCTACTTAGGACCATTTCCGTGTGGGACTCCGGTTATTCCGGTTAGCCCAACACGGCGTGTGCCAGTGCCGCCGGTCATCACCGGCATCGTCACCGTGCCCATGCCGCGGTCCCGGCTTCGCCTCTCCTGCGTCAAACCTGGCTGAACCGCCGAAGCCAGCCAGCCACACCACCACATGGGCTATTCCGCAACGGATCTCGTGATCGCAACCCGGGCATCGATAGACCTTGCGGGCCCGCGAGCCCGCTATCGGCACGACGATGTAGTCGTAGCCGTCAGGGCCGGCCTCCACGCGTTGGTGCAGCGGCAACGGCCCTGACGGCTGTTGCCGGCGCGGGGAACTGCGACGACGAGCCATGCCGACCAGCCTAGTGAGTCGGCATCAGGCCAGTTTGGACAGTGCGGCCGCCGCGTCGTAGCCGGAGAACCCGTCCAGGGAGCCGTCGCGGAGGCGATTCACCCAGTTCGGGTCGGCCAGCAGCGCACGCCCGATCGCGATGACATCGAATTCGCCGGCCTCGAACTGCTCCACAACGCGGTCGATGGGAGCGGGCGCAATCACCTGACCCCGCTTCTCACTACGGAACTGCGTCTCCAGTCCCACCGATCCCACTGCGATGACCGGCTTTCCGGTGACTTTCTTGGTCCACCCGGCGAGGCTCAAATCACGGTCATGGTCGGGGAATCCGGGAACGTAGTGTCTGCGCGTGGACGGATGCAGCGCATCCACCCCTGCCTCGACCAACGGAGTCAGCAGTTCCTGGAGCTGCGATGGGTCGTCGGCGATGGATGCCGCATAGTCCACGCCTTTCCATTGCGAGAAGCGGAAGATGATCGGGTAGTCCGGGCCGACCGCTGCACGGACCGCGGCAACCACTTCGGCAGGAAATCGGGTGCGGGCCGCCAACGATCCGCCGTAACCGTCGGTACGCAAATTGGTGCGCTCCCACAAGAACTCGTCCAACAGGTAGCCGTGGGCTCCATGGATCTCGACGGCATCGAAACCGATATCACGGGCGGTGGCGGCACTGTCGGCGTACTGCTGGGCGATCTCCGCCAGTTCGTCGGCATGCAGCGCGCGCCCACGCGGCTCACCGTGGCCGTCCACGCCCGACGGGCCGACGGGTTGGACCCCGTCGTCGTCGCGGCGCTCAACCCCCTGATGCCACAGCTGCGCGGCGATCGTGGCTCCCTCGGCATGGACGCCGTCGACCACGCGCGTCCACCCGGTGAGCACCTCATCACCGGCGATCGTCGGCACGCTGGCCGGAAATCCCGCGGCCGGGTCGGGCAACCGGATGCCCTCGGTGATGATCAACCCGACACCGCCTGCCGCACGCCGTCGGTAGTACTGCGCCACGTCATCGCCGGGAACGCCGTTCGGCGATGACTGACGGGTCATCGGCGCCATGGCGAACCGATTGGGCACGGTCAGCGAGCGCACGGTCAGGGGCTGGAACAGGTCCTGGAATCGGGGATTGACTGCCACGAGTGCGTCCAACGCCGCCCCGTCTGCTTCTATTCCGGGGCGGGCAGATCAGAACAGCCGGAACTCGTCGCTGTCCATGCCACGCATCGCGTCATAATCCAGTGTCAGGCAACGAATACCGCGGTCGGTGGCCAGTGTGCGGGCCTGTGGCTTGATCTGCTGAGCGGCGAATACCCCGCTGACCGGCGCCAGCAGGCTGTCGCGGTTGAGCAGTTCTAGGTATCGGGTGAGCTGCTCTACGCCATCGATCTCGCCGCGCCGTTTGATCTCCACTGCGACCGCTCGGCCTTGCTCGTCGCGACATAACAGGTCGACCGGTCCGATCGCGGTCATGTACTCGCGACGCACCAGCGTGTAGCCCTCGCCCAGCAGCTCGACGTGCTCGGCAAGCAACACCTGTAGTTGGGCCTCGACGCCGTCTTTCACCAGACCGGGGTCAATGCCGAGTTCGTGACTGGAGTCGTGCTCGATCTCCTCGATGGTGATTCGCAGCTGGTCGCCGGTCTTCTTGTTCGCCACCACCCACACCGGCAATTCGCCGCCGGTCTCCTCGGTGAGACGGCATGGCGGGCTCATCCAGTTCAGCGGCTTGTAGGCACGGTCATCGGCGTGCACGCTGACCGAACCGTCGGCCTTCAACAGCAGCAGTCGCCGGGCAGAGGGCAGGTGCGCGGTGAGCCTGCCGACATAGTCAACGGTGCACTGGGCGATCACGAGTCGCATCCGATCCACCTTAAGGGCAGCGCCGAGCAATTATTCTTACGCCACGATGAAGCCGCCGAAGACAACCGCACAACGCCTGGGCCGAGCATTGGAGATGCTCACCCGTCAGAGCGGTCGGCTGCCCGAGACACCCGAATACGGCTCCTGGCTGCTGGGTCAGGTGTCAGAAAGCCAGTACCTACGGCGGATTCGCATCCAGTTCATCCTGACCGTCGTCATGGTGGGCACAAACCTGCTGGGCGTCGCCGTGGACGTGCTGCTGGTGACGGTGGCGTTCCCGGTCCCCAATGTGTTCGACGACGCGCCGGCATGGCTCACGTTCGGGCTGGTGCCGGCCTACGTGGTGACCGCGTTGATCGGCGGGACGTACGTGATCACCCGGCGCACCATCAAAAAACTGCGTTGGGCCATCAAGGAACAGCCGCCGACGCGGGAGGATGAACGCAACGCCTTCCTGACCCCATGGCGGATCGCCCAGGTGGTACTGGCCCTATGGGGTGTGGCGACGGTGGTGTTCACCGTGCTCTACGGGATGTACGACAAGATCTTCATCCCGATCATCGGGTTCACCATGAGCGTCTGCGGCATCCTGGTGGCCACCGCCTGCTACCTCTTCACCGAATTCGCGTTGCGACCGGTGGCCGCCCAGGCGCTCGCCGCCGGCCCACCGCCGCGGCGAATCCTGTCCGGGATCATGGGCCGGACCATGCTGGTCTGGTTTCTCACCTCGGGTGTGCCGATCATGGGTATTGCCCTGGCGGCACTGTTCGCGGTGGTGCTCAAGAACCTGACGTTGACCCAGTTCGGTGTCGCCGTGCTGATCGCGTCGGTGACAACCCTGATCTTCGGTTTCTTACTGATGTTGATCCTGTCCTGGCTCACCGCAACCCCGGTACGGGTGGTGCGCGCTGCTCTGAAGCGCATCGAGCAGGGCAATCTGCAAGGCGACCTGGTGGTCTTCGACGGAACCGAACTCGGCGAGCTGCAGAGCGGTTTCAACGCGATGGTGCACGGCCTACGAGAGCGCGAGCGGGTGCGCGATCTGTTCGGCCGCCATGTGGGGCGCGAGGTGGCGGCCGCCGCGGAACGTGACCAGATCCAGCTTGGCGGCGAGGAGCGCCACGTCGCCGTGGTTTTCGTCGACATCGTCGGCTCGACACAGATCGTCACCGCCAAACCCGCGACCGAAGTCGTCAATCTCTTGAATCGGTTCTTTGCGGTGGTCGTCGATGAGGTCGACCGCCACCAGGGCCTGATCAACAAGTTCGAGGGGGACGCCACGTTGGCGATCTTCGGTGCCCCCAACCACCTCGACCAGCCCGAGGAAGAGGCCCTGGCGGCAGCGCGGGGCATCCTCTATCGCCTGGCCGACGAAGTGCCCGAGATCCGGGCGGGTATCGGCGTGGCCGCCGGACAGGTGGTCGCCGGAAACGTCGGCGCCAAGGAGCGGTTCGAATACACCGTGATCGGGGAACCGGTCAACGAGGCCGCCCGGCTGTGCGAATTGGCCAAAACCCAACCCGTACAGCTGCTGACCACCGCAAAGACCATGTACGCGGCCAGCATCAGCGAACAGGCCCACTGGGTCGTGGGTGACTCGATTGTGTTGCGCGGCTACGAGCAGCCCACCGTGCTCGCCAGCCCGCTGTAGTCCCGGCTACTCCGCCCAGGTCTCGGTGGAGCCCAACGCGTCCTCGACGGTGGCGAAAACCAGCCCGGCATAGGCAGATGAGTCGGGCGTCACCGATCCGTCGGGATCGACCAGGAGTCCCTGCTTGTCCAGTGCCCGTAGCTCCTCCGACAAGCCCGCGAGCAGGCCCCGCGCCGGCTCACTGATGGTGTGCAACCGGGAGACATCGAGAATCGCGGTGTCGTATTCACCGCAGTCGCGGGTCGCGGTGCGGGCCACCTGTTCGGCCCCCGCGAAGAGCAGATCGCCATGCACCTCATAGACCCTTACACCCGGCCGCGGCATGTACACCCCGCGAATAGCCGCATGAGCCTCACTGCTGACCGTCAGGAAGTGCAGCCCCAGTTGCTGGGAAAGACTGCGACACACCAGCATCCCGCGCACACTGTTGCCCTTGGCGTCGATCCGCGGCGAATAGACGCCGATGCCGAGCTGGCCGGGCAGCACCGCCACGATCCCGCCGGCCACACCGCTTTTGGCCGGCAGCCCGACTGCACTGACCCACGCGCCCGCCGCGTCATACATGCCGCAGGTGACCATGACCGACAAGGTGCGCCGCACCACCGCGGCATCGGTCACCTGTCGCCCGGTCAACGGGTTGAGTCCGCCGCGGGCTAGGGTGGCCCCCATCCGGGCCAGGTCGACACTGGTGACCTTCAGTGAGCACTGGCGGATGTAGAGATCCAGAGCATCGTCGGGGTCAGCACCCAGTGCCCCGAAACTGTCCAGCAGATAGGCAATCCCGCGGTTGCGGCTGCCGCTGGCCCGCTCCGAGTCGTAGACGGCTTCGTCGAAGTCCAGGGTGCGCCCGGCGCAGGCGCTGAAGAACTCCCGAACGAGGTCGAACCTGTCCTCGACGGTCTTGCCCGGTATCAGCGAGCACGCCACGATCGCGCCGGCGTTGATCATCGGGTTCTTCGGCACATTGGTGACCTGATCGACGCTGATTTTGTTGAAGCCCTCCCCGGAGGGCTCCACCCCGATTCGGGCGTCGACGTCGGCGTGGCCGAGCTGATCGAGCGCCAGCGCATAGGTGAACGGCTTGGATATCGACTGCATCGTGAACGGCACCTCGGCATCGCCGCATTGGTAGACATAGCCATCCGACGACGACAGCGCGAGGCCGTACTTCGTCGGGTCTACCTGGGCGAGCTCGGGGATATAACTGGCCAGGGCCCCATGGTTGGCTCCAGCGTGCTCAGCCAGGATCCCGTCCAAGTACTGCTGCACCAGCGCCGCCACGCACCGATGCTAGCCCCCACCGCTCAGTACGGCCCCGCACTGCGTTGTCGTTTTCCCGCTAGTGTTGCCACCCGCGTCGTGTCATCGTGGAAGGCGTGCACGACGACTTCGACCGCCGCTACCGCGCCGTGCAGTCCAAGGACGGCCGGTTCGACGGCTGGTTCATCACCGCCGTACGTACGACGCGAATCTATTGCCGGCCCAGCTGCCCGGCGCGCACCCCGCTGCGGCCGAATGTGGAGTTCTATCCCACCGCCGCCGCGGCCCAGCGTGCCGGCTTCCGCGCCTGTAAGCGGTGTCGGCCGGACGCCGCGGCGGGTTCGCCGGAATGGAACGTCCGCGGCGATGTGGTGGGGCGAGCAATGCGCCTGATCGCCGACGGCACCGTCGAACGCGACGGCGTGGTCGGGCTCGCCGATCGCCTCGGCTATTCCGCCCGCCAAGTGCAGCGTCTGCTGCAGGCCGAGGTCGGTGCGGGTCCGCTGGCGCTGGCCCGCGCGCAGCGTGCCCAGGCCGCACGCGTCCTGATCGAGACCACAGATCTGCCGTTGAGCGATGTCGCCTTCGCTGCCGGCTTCGCCAGCATTCGGCAGTTCAACGACACCATCCGAACGGTGTGCGCGACCACTCCCACCGCTTTGCGAGGCACTGCCGTGGGGCGATCACGAGCAGGCTCAGGCCACGACGTCCGTGGGCCGGGTGTGATCTCGCTGCGCCTACCGGTTCGGACCCCGTTCGCGTTCGAGGGCGTGTTCGGTCATCTGGCGGCATGCGCAGTGTCCGGCTGTGAGGAGATCCGTGACGGCGCTTACCGGCGCACCCTGCGCCTGCCCCACGGCAATGGGGTGGCCAGCCTGTGGCCCGCCCCCGATCACGTCCGCTGCCGGCTGGTCCTCGACGACTTTCGCGACCTCACAGCGGCGATCACCCGTTGCCGAAGACTGCTGGATCTCGACGCCGACCCGCAAGCCGTCGTCGAGGCCCTCACCGGCGACCCCGAACTGGCCCCGTTGGTGGCCAAGGCACCGGGACAACGCATTCCACGGACCGTGGACGAGGAAGAGCTCGCGATACGCGCGGTGCTCGGTCAGCAGGTATCAACCAAAGCCGCGGGCACCCACGCCCACCGGTTGGTGCTTGCGCACGGTCAGCGGATCGACGATCCCGACGGCGGCCTCACCCACGTCTTTCCCCCGGCGGAGCGCCTCGCCGATCTCGATCCAGAGCAGCTTGCCCTTCCCCGGGCTCGCCGGCGGACCCTCCTCGCGCTGGTCGAGCGCTTGGCCGAAGGCACCCTCGAACTGAGCGCAGGATGCGACTGGGAACGCGCCCGCCACGACCTGATGGCCGTGCCCGGGATAGGAGCATGGACCGCCGAGGTGGTCGCCATGCGCGGCCTCGGCGACCCCGACGCCTTTCCCGTCACCGATCTGGGGCTTCACGTGGCCGCCCGCCACCATGGACTGCCGCACAGTCCGCGGGCCTTGGTCCAACGCAGCGCACGCTGGAGACCGTGGCGTTCCTATGCCACCCAACATCTCTGGACCAGCCTCGACCACGCCGTCAACCGCTGGCCCCCGGTATCGAAGGAGATCGCATGACCTCTTATCGCACGATCGACAGTCCGATCGGCCCGCTCACGCTGGCCGGTGACGACGGCAGGCTCAGCCATCTGCTCATGCTCGACCATGCGCACGCTCCCAGCCGAAGCAGCTGGGAGCGGGACGACACCGTGTTTCCCGATGTGGTGGAGCAGCTGTCGGCCTACTTCGCGGGCCAGCTCACCGAATTCGATGTGGACTACGCGCTGGTGGGCACCGACTTCCAGCGCCGGGTGTGGACCGCCCTGCTGACCATTCCCTATGGCCAGACACGGTCCTATGGGGAGCTGGCCGGCCAGATCGGATCGCCCGCCGCGTCGCGTGCAGTCGGTCTGGCCAACGGCCGCAACCCGATCTCGATCATCGTGCCGTGCCACCGCGTCATCGGCAGCAACGGAAGCCTGACCGGCTACGGAGGCGGCATTGACCGCAAGAAGTCGCTGCTTGAACTCGAACGCCGGCGTACCCACGCCACCTTGTTCTGACCGAGGACTGTCAGCCCAACAGGTCTACCGGATCGGGCATCGGGTACGGAGTGGTATCGGTGAACGCCGCCAAGAAGTTGGCCAGTCCCGTGAGCGCTTCGCCCAACGGCGGATTCGGGGAGTCGAGGTACCCCGCGAGGTAGCCCGTGTTGATGATCCCAGCCAACGACGGGTGATCCTCGAGCGAGTAGATCATGTAGGTGTCGGGGTCGAACCAGCTGCTGATCGAGTTGCTGATCCCGTCGAAAACGCCCCTGCCGAGCGCAGTGAAAAGCTCGCCCAGGTCAATATCGGTGGGGAAAAGCCCCGAAGCCGCGGGCCCATCGACGTCCCCCGGCGGCCAGCCGTTCTCGATGCTGCCGTACCCCAGGTTCACCAGGATCCGAGTGACGGGCTCCAACAATTCGTAGAGTGGCTGGCCCAGGATCGGGATCAACTGCAACGGAGCCAGGAGCGGCAAGATCTCCGAAGGGATCATGTAGAAGGTGGTCAGCGAGTCGGGGTCCGAGACCGGCAGCTCGATCGCCGAGGCGATCTGTTCGGGCGTCACGCTCGGAAGTACCGAGTGACCGTAGATGAAGCCCAGCGTGGAATTGAGATCGGACAAGGGGTTGAAGTACGTCGGCCGGAAGGCGACCGGGTCGTATTCATGGTTGTAGACGTCGGTGTGGTACAGGTCGGTCGGGACAGAGCTGGTGACCGTCGAACCGATCAGCACAAAACGCACCAGGTCATTGGAGACATCATTCTCGGCGAGCCAGTGCATCAATCCCACGGAGATGCCGGCGCTCTGCGAGTAGCCGAACACCACGACCGGATTGTCGGCGTCTACTTCCCCGCTGTTGAGCTCAGTGGCCACCGCGTTCTTCAGCAGCTGCAGGCCTACGTCACGTGACGTGTCGCTGACATTCTCCGGCGTGAACAGCGAGACCGTCTCACCTCCGAATCCGTGGGGCTGCAGGTACAGCTCGTTGATCGCGTCCAGATACGCCGGAGGGGGCTGAGGAATACCGGTCCCGCCCATGACCAACGCAATCCCGTCCCCCAAGGACGTTCCGTTGCCGGTCAGTGCAACCGCGGGAGCCTGGGGGCTCGCCGCCGACGCCAACGGCGGTCCGGCGATGACACTCGCGGCCGCGACACTGGCCACCAGCGGTAGGCAAGAGTAAACCCGCACGCCAGACCCCCTAGAAATTTACTGAGTCAGACCTGAACGGTACTGCGCAGTAAATACCCGTGCAATAGCAGCGGCGGATTCACCGGGCACGGTGCACGGCAACCGACCACCGGGCGCCCCATACCTACGCCGGCATCGGGTATTCGGTGGTGTCGGTGAAACCCTGGAAGAACTCGACCAGACCCGTCAGGGCTTCACTCAACGTCGGGGTCGGCGAGTCGATGGCGCCCACGATGTAGCCCTCCTGAATGATCGCCGCAAGCGAGGGGTGCTCGATCAGGGGAATGATCTGGTAGTTGTCCGGGTCCAGCAAGGTGTCGATCGCGTTGGTGATTCCCGACTGCACGCCGTTGCCCAGCGCGGAGAGCAGCTCGCCGAGGTCGACGTTGGGGAACAGCCCGGAACCGCCCGGTGCATCGACGGCGCCTGGCGGCCAGCCGTTCTCGATATTGCCGTAGCCGAGGTTCACCATGATCCGCGTGACGGGTTCCAGCAACTCGTACAGGGGCTGCCCCAGAATCGGGATGAGCTGCAGCGGCGCCAATACCGGAAGAAACTCCGAGGGAATCATGTAGAAGCTGGCCAGCGAATCAGGGTCCGAGGTCGGCAGTTCAATCGCCGAGGCCACCTGCTCGGGAGTCGCGCTCAACAACACCGAATGCCCGTAGAGGAATCCGAGCGCGGCGTTGACATACGACAACGGGTTGAAGTAGGTCGGCTGGAAGGCAACCGGATCGTATTCATAGTTGTAGACGTCGGTGTGGTAGAGGTCGGTGGGAACGCCGCTGGTTCCCGGGGAGCCGATCAGTACGAACCGGACCAAGTCGTCGGATACACCTTCGTCGGCGAGGCGCTCCATCAGGCGGACGGAGATCGAGGCGCTCTGCGAGTAGCCGAAGACCACCACCGGATTGTCGGCGTCCACTTCGCCGCCGTTGATCTGGCCCATGACCGCGTTGTAGAGGATCTGGCCGCCGACCGCTTGGGAGGTCGAACTGACGTTCTCCGGGGTCCACAACGAGAACAGCTCGCCGCCGAATCCGTGGGGTTGCAGGTAAAGCTCGTCAACCGCGTCGAGGAACCGCTCCGACGGTTGCGGCATCCCGGTCCCGCCCATGATGTAGGCGATACCGTCACCGAGCGACGTGCCGTTGCCGGTGAGCGTGAAGGCTGACGTGTGCACGGAGGAGGCCGACGATGTGGCGGGTGCGCCCGCGACGAGGCCGGCAGCTGCAACACTCGCGACGAGTGGCAGGCAAAGTTGTGGGTGCACGCGAATCCTCCTGTTAAGCAGCTTAACTGCGGCTTAACGCTATAGTTCCGCCTCGTATCCCGCAACAGCAAACACCCGATCCCTCTCGCCGGCAAGCTCTGCGAACCCCAGGTAGCCCACAAAATGGAAACGCCCCCCGACATAGTCGGGGGGCGTTTCACTAAATTGTGTTCGGCGGTGTCCTACTTTTCCACCCGATAGGGCAGTATCATCGGCGCTGACAGGCTTAGCTTCCGGGTTCGGGATGGGACCGGGCGTTTCCCTGTCGCTATTTCCGCCGTAACTCTATTTTTTTGTTGGGTGGGCCGACCCCCGGTTTTGGGGGTGGGCTGTTTCCACCGTGTCACCAAAGCTTTGTAGTTTGGTGGTGGGGTGTGGTTATGAATTGTGGTTTGTGGTTGCGGGCAACACAATTGTTGTTTCTTGTGTGTTGTAAGTTTTCGGCCGGTTAGTGCCAGTTCCCTGCACACCTTACGGTGCTTCCAGGTCTGGTCTATCAATCCCGTAGTCTGCGGGGGGCCTTATCCCTCTAAAAGGGTGAGAATCCTGGTCTTGGAGTAGGTTTCCCGCTTAGATGCTTTCAGCGGTTATCCTGTCCGAACGTAGCTATCCAGCCGTGCTCCTGGTGGAACAACTGGTATACCAGAGGTTCGTCCGTCCCGGTCCTCTCGTACTAGGGACAGGTTTCCTCAAGATTCTGACGCGCGCGGCGGATAGAGACCGAACTGTCTCACGACGTTCTAAACCCAGCTCGCGTGCCGCTTTAATGGGCGAACAGCCCAACCCTTGGGACCTGCTCCAGCCCCAGGATGCGACGAGCCGACATCGAGGTGCCAAACCATCCCGTCGATATGGACTCTTGGGGAAGATCAGCCTGTTATCCCCGGGGTACCTTTTATCCGTTGAGCGACACCCCTTCCACTCGGGGGTGCCGGATCACTAGTCCCGACTTTCGTCCCTGTTTGACGTGTCAGTCTTACAGTCAAGCTCCCTTGTGCACTTACACTCAACACCTGATTGCCGTCCAGGTTGAGGGAACCTTTGGGCGCCTCCGTTACATTTTAGGAGGCAACCGCCCCAGTTAAACTACCCACCAGGCACTGTCCCTGAACCAGTTTCATGGTTCGAAGTTAGAGGTCCAATACGATCAGAGTGGTATTTCAACAACGACTCCACCCACACTGGCGTGCGGGTTTCACAGTCTCCCACCTATCCTACACAAACCGCATCGAACATCAATACCAAGCTATAGTGAAGGTCCCGGGGTCTTTTCGTCCTGCCGCGCGTAACGAGCATCTTTACTCGTAATGCAATTTCGCCGAGTCTATGGTTGAGACAGTTGAGAAGTCGTTACGCCATTCGTGCAGGTCGGAACTTACCCGACAAGGAATTTCGCTACCTTAGGATGGTTATAGTTACCACCGCCGTTTACTGGGGCTTAAATTCTCAGCTTCACCCCGAAGGGTTAACCGGTCCTCTTAACCTTCCAGCACCGGGCAGGCGTCAGTCCGTATACATCGTCTTGCGACTTCGCACGGACCTGTGTTTTTAGTAAACAGTCGCTTCTCACTGGTTTCTGCGACCCTCTCCCGCTGCCCACCGCAAGGGTGTTGACGGTATGGGGGTCCCCCTTCTCCCGAAGTTACGGGGGTATTTTGCCGAGTTCCTTAACCATAGTTAACTCGTACGCCTTGGTATTCTCTACCTGACCACCTGTGTTGGTTTGGGGTACGGGCCGTGTGCGTGCTCGCTAGAGGCTTTTCTTGGCAGCATAGGATCACCGAATTCGCCGCAATCGGCTATGCATCACCTCTCGGACTATATGCCAGACGGATTTACCTATCTGACGTCCTACGGGCTTACCCCAGTATTACCACTGACTGGTACGGCTACCTTCCTGCGTCACCCCATCGCTTGACTACTACCCACCCGGGTCCCACGCAGCCGATAAACGCCTCATCCCGAAGGATAAAGTCGTCCACCATTTGGGTGGTTAGCAGAATGGATTCATCAGGGACGCTCACACACGGGTACGGGAATATCAACCCGTTGTCCATCGACTACGCCTGTCGGCCTCGCCTTAGGTCCCGACTCACCCTGGGAGGACTGGCCTGGCCCAGGAACCCTTGGTCTTTCGGCGGGCAAGGTTCTCACTTGCCTCATCGCTACTCATGCCTGCATTCTCACTCCCACACCCTCCACCACTAGATCACTCTGTGGCTTCACCGGATGCAGGACGCTCCCCTACCCAATACTTACGTATTGCCGCGGCTTCGGCGGTGTGCTTGAGCCCGCTACATTATCGGCGCACAATCACTTGACCAGTGAGCTATTACGCACTCTTTCAAGGGTGGCTGCTTCTAAGCCAACCTCCTGGTTGTCTATGCGACTGCACATCCTTTTCCACTTAGCACACGCTTTGGGGCCTTAGCCGGCGATCTGGGCTGTTTCCCTCTCGACGCACGGAGCTTATCCCCCGCCGTCTCACTGCCACGCTTACACTCACCGGCATTCGGGTTTGGCTGACGTCAGTAACCTAGTAGGGCCCATCGGCCATCCAGTAGCTCTACCTCCGGTGAAACACGCAACGCTGCACCTAAATGCATTTCGGGGAGAACCAGCTATCACGGAGTTTGATTGGCCTTTCACCCCTACCCACAACTCATCCCCTCAGTCTTCAACCTAAGTGGGTTCGGGCCTCCACGCGGTCTTACCCGCGCTTCACCCTGGCCATGGGTAGATCACTCCGCTTCGGGTCCACAACACGCCACTACACCAGCCCCTCTGGACTGGATACGCCCTATTCAGACTCGCTTTCGCTACGGCTACCCCACACGGGTTAACCTCGCGACGTGCCGGTGACTCGCAGGCTCATTCTTCAAAAAGGCACGCCATCACCCCACTACTAAGAGAGGGCTCTGACGGATTGTAGGCACATGGTTTCAGGTACTATTTCACTCCCCTCCCGGGGTACTTTTCACCATTCCCTCACGGTACTAATCCGCTATCGGTCATCGAGTAGTATTCAGGCTTACCGGGTGGTCCCGGCAGATTCACAGCAGATTCCACGGGCCCGCTGCTACTCGGGAAATCGTCACAAGACAGGTATCGGGTTTTCACGTACCGGGCTCTCACCGTCTACGGCAGGCCATCCCAAGCCACTTCCGCTAACCACAACACTTTTTCACTGTCCTCCAGGCGAGTAGACCCAGACATGACGCTCCCACAACCCCGCACACACAACCCCTACCCGGTATCACATGCATACGGTTTAGCCATCCTCCGCTTTCGCTCGCCACTACTCACGGAATCACATTTTGTTTTCTCTTCCTACGGGTACTGAGATGTTTCACTTCCCCGCGTTACCTCCCCACTGGCTATACATTCACCAGTTGGTGACACGACATCACTCGTGCCGGGTTTCCCCATTCGGACATCCTCGGATCCACGCTCGGTTGGCAGCTCCCCGAGGCATATCGCAGCCTCCTACGTCCTTCATCGGCTCTCGATGCCAAGGCATCCACCATGCGCCCTTAAACACTTACAAACACAAAAACCAAGAACAAAAATTGCAAAACAAACAAGACAAAAATCTTGCTTGTTAGATGCTCGCAACCACTATTCACAAAACAAAGACCACACCCCACCACCAAGATGGAGCGACAACACACCCACCCCACAACGGGGCAAAACAGGCCTGTTGCCTCAGGACCCAACAGTGTGCCCAACCCGAAAGCCGGCCGACAGGAAAACCCGCCAGTTGGTGATCAAAAAAGTTGTTGCTTCTAAAAACAATCTGCACCACCAGCAACCCACTACAGGCCACCAGCGAAAAATATCCCAACCATCACATCCCGCACTGTTGCGGGGACGGGGGAAAATGGTGCTCCTTAGAAAGGAGGTGATCCAGCCGCACCTTCCGGTACGGCTACCTTGTTACGACTTCGTCCCAATCGCCGATCCCACCTTCGACGGCTCCCTCCACAAGGGTTAGGCCACCGGCTTCGGGTGTTACCGACTTTCATGACGTGACGGGCGGTGTGTACAAGGCCCGGGAACGTATTCACCGCAGCGTTGCTGATCTGCGATTACTAGCGACTCCGACTTCATGGGGTCGAGTTGCAGACCCCAATCCGAACTGAGACCGGCTTTAAAGGATTCGCTAACCCTCACGGGATCGCAGCCCTTTGTACCGGCCATTGTAGCATGTGTGAAGCCCTGGACATAAGGGGCATGATGACTTGACGTCATCCCCACCTTCCTCCGAGTTGACCCCGGCAGTCTCTCACGAGTCCCCACCATTACGTGCTGGCAACATGAGACAAGGGTTGCGCTCGTTGCGGGACTTAACCCAACATCTCACGACACGAGCTGACGACAGCCATGCACCACCTGCACACAGGCCACAAGGGAACCGATATCTCTACCGGCGTCCTGTGCATGTCAAACCCAGGTAAGGTTCTTCGCGTTGCATCGAATTAATCCACATGCTCCGCCGCTTGTGCGGGCCCCCGTCAATTCCTTTGAGTTTTAGCCTTGCGGCCGTACTCCCCAGGCGGGGTACTTAATGCGTTAGCTACGGCACGGATCCCTAAAGGAAGGAAACCCACACCTAGTACCCACCGTTTACGGCGTGGACTACCAGGGTATCTAATCCTGTTCGCTCCCCACGCTTTCGCTCCTCAGCGTCAGTTACTGCCCAGAGACCCGCCTTCGCCACCGGTGTTCCTCCTGATATCTGCGCATTCCACCGCTACACCAGGAATTCCAGTCTCCCCTACAGTACTCTAGTCTGCCCGTATCGCCCGCACGCCCACAGTTAAGCTGTGAGTTTTCACGGACAACGTGACAAACCACCTACGAGCTCTTTACGCCCAGTAATTCCGGACAACGCTCGCACCCTACGTATTACCGCGGCTGCTGGCACGTAGTTGGCCGGTGCTTCTTCTGTACCTACCGTCACCCCAAAGAAAACCTTGGAGCTTCGCCGATACTGAAAGAGGTTTACAACCCGAAGGCCGTCATCCCCCACGCGGCGTCGCTGCATCAGGCTTGCGCCCATTGTGCAATATTCCCCACTGCTGCCTCCCGTAGGAGTCTGGGCCGTATCTCAGTCCCAGTGTGGCCGGACACCCTCTCAGGCCGGCTACCCGTCGTCGCCTTGGTAGGCCATTACCCCACCAACAAGCTGATAGGCCGCGGGCCCATCCCACACCGCAAAAGCTTTCCACCACACACCATGAAGCATGCGGTCCTATTCGGTATTAGACCCAGTTTCCCAGGCTTATCCCAAAGTGCAGGGCAGATCACCCACGTGTTACTCACCCGTTCGCCACTCGAGTACCCCCGAAGGGGCCTTTCCGTTCGACTTGCATGTGTTAAGCACGCCGCCAGCGTTCGTCCTGAGCCAGGATCAAACTCTCCAAACAAAAACTATTTGGAAACAATCCCAAAACATCAGTCAAAAACTGACATCAAAAAACGCCACACCCCCAACACGGGGCGCCAAAGGCATGGCAAAAACAACAACAAAAAATTTCACCAAACACACTATTGAGTTCTCAAACAACACGCCTGCCTGGCTTCAGGCAACCCCACTACTATACTCTCGAGTTGGCGCTAAGTCAACTCCGAGATTTTCGGGGCTTCCAGAAGGAGTTCCAGTCTTGCTACCTGGCTTCAGGCAACCCCGCTACTATACTCTTTCGCTGACTTGAAGTCAACTCCGAGATTTTCGGGGCTTCCAGAAGGAGTTCCAGACTGCCGGCTGTTCCGCTCCCGCGGCCCGCCTGCTTGACCTATATTACACGTTCTATCTCAGCGCCCAAATCGCCTAGATACTCAACGAATAACGGGTATCCGCGATCGATGTGAAAAACGTCGTGGACCTCGGTTTCTCCGTCCGCGACCAGGCCCGCAAGGACCAACCCGGCGCCGGCCCGAATGTCGGAGGCCCACACCGGTGCGCTGGACAGCTGCGGCAGACCACGAATCACCGCGTGGTGGCCGTCGGTTCGAGCATCGGCGCCCAGCCGGATCATCTCTTCGACGAACCGGAACCTCGCTTCGAAGACGTTCTCGGTGATCATCGACGTGCCGTCCGCGACAGCCGCAAGGCCGATCGCCATCGGCTGCAGATCAGTGGGGAATCCCGGAAACGGCAGGGTCGCGACGTTGACGGCCTTGGGCCGGTCGTACTGGACCACCCGGAACCCGTTATCGGACTGCGTCACCGTGGCACCCGCGTCGTGCAGCTTGTGCAGCACCAGCTGCAGGTGCGATGGGTCCACACCGGTGACCGCGATATCGCCGCGTGTCATCACCGCAGCGATCGCCCAGGTCGCGGCGACGATCCGGTCACCGATCACTTGGTGCTCGGTCGGATGAAGACGCGGCACGCCGGTGATCTTCAGGGTTGGAGTCCCCGCACCTTCGATCTGCGCCCCCATCTGGTTGAGCATCATGCAGAGGTCGGCGACATCAGGCTCGCGCGCAGCATTGTGGATGGTCGTCACGCCTTCGGCCAGGACCGCAGCCATCAGAATGTTCTCGGTGGCTCCGACCGATGGAAACTCCAGCTGGATCTCCGCCCCACGCAACTTATCGGCGTGCGCCACCACACATCCGTGCTCGATATTGCAGGTGGCACCCAACTGCCGCAGGCCGGCCTGGTGCATGTCCAGTGGCCGCGAACCGATCGCGTCGCCACCGGGCAACGCCACCTTCGCCCGCAGACAACGGCCCACCAGTGGCCCGAGCACACACACCGAAGCCCGGAACTGCCGCACCGCGGCGAAGTCCGCGTCGTACTTGGGCTCGTCCGGGGAGGTGATGCGCACCGTGGTGCCGTCCAGTTCGACATTGGCGCCCAGCCCGCGCAGTACCTCGGCCATCAGCGGTACGTCGAGGATGTCCGGACAATTAGTGATCGTGCTGGTGCCCTCGGCCAACAGGGCCGCGGCCATCAGTTTCAGGACACTGTTCTTAGCCCCACCGACGGCCACCTCACCGGACAGGCGGCTACCCCCGGTAACAACAAAACGCTCTCCCACTCGGGTCAGTGTAGTGACGACACGAGCCTGATCCCGACCAATCCGGACTCCCACGAACTACGACCTCGTGGCGACGACCCTGCGCGCTAATCTAGGACCTATGTCCGTACACATCACTCGCGTTTACACCCGTACCGGCGACGACGGCACAACCGGCCTCAGCGACTTCTCCCGTGTGCCCAAGACCGATGAGCGGCTGGTGGCCTATGCCGACGTCGAGGAGGCCAATGCGGCCATCGGCGTCGCTGTGGCGTTGGGCAAGCCCGCCGATTCGATGCGTGCCACCCTGCTACAGATCCAGAACGATCTGTTCGACACGGGCGCGGACCTGGCCACGCCGGTTGCCGAGAACCCCGAGTACCCGCCGCTGCGGATCACCGCGGACTACATCGCCCGGGTCGAGGCATCCTGTGACGAATACAACGCACAGCTGCCCGCACTGGACTCGTTCATCCTGCCGGGCGGTTCACCCCTGTCGGCGTTGCTACATGTTGCCCGCACCGCGGTGCGCCGGGCCGAACGTTCGGCCTGGGCCGCGATCGAGGCCCACCCGGATGGGGTGTCCATCCTGCCGGCTAAGTACCTGAATCGGTTGTCGGACTTGATGTTTGTGTTGTGCCGAGTGGCCAACACCGACGGCGACGTGCTGTGGATGCCCGGCGGCGATCGCACCGACCGCCCCGAAAAGTAGTACGGGCCAACAATTTCGACCTGATCAATAACTCTGACGCCGGGCCCGCGGCGACGGGCGTGCCTCCAGCCACGACAGGAACGCCGTCCGTGCGCCGCGGTCCATGGCTATCTCGAAGCCGGCCCGACGGTCCTGGCTGACGTCGCACAGTTCCAGCACCACGATCTCGTCGGTCATGATGTCGAACTCGTCGCCACGGGGCGCACGGCGCGAGACTACCTCCACACCGCGACGACTCAGTCTGCGGTCCGGCCAGAGCCGAACACTGGAGAGTCGATAGAAGGCAGCCTCTCCGCCGCGGTAGCGGATGACACCGTGGCGCCAGCCGTGTCCGCCGACAGCCGGAAGGTCGCGCATGATCGCCGCCGTGCCTCCTTGCCGCAGCTTCCACAAGCGGTAGCTGAGTGCCACAACGGCACTGAGGAGAACGACGACGAGCACGACCATGCAGATCATGGGCGTGCTCATCGGTTCACGCCTATTAGTCGATCACACCCAGGGCGCGCAGCCTGGCCCGTCCCTGTGCGGCCGTCTTCGGGTCGCTGGACTGGGCCTCGTGCCGTGCGGTCGCCTCGTCGATCTCTGCGGCGAAGTCGACCGCCTCGGCCAGGATGCTGACACCCTCGTCGGTCACCGACAGGAATCCGCCGTGGACGGCCAGCCGCAGCTCGCCCTCCTCGACGCGGTCCACCCGGACCATGGCGTCATCGACGAGCTCGGCAACCACCGGGATGTGGCCCGGCAGGATGCCGATCTCACCGACGGTGGTCCGAGTGAAGATGAACGTGGCCTTGCCCGACCACACCTTGCGGTCGACCGCGACGATGTCAACGTCAAGCTCTGCCATTACCCACCGCCTTTCGCCGTCACTGGATTCTCGGTCACAGCTTGGCGCCCAGGCTCTCAGCCTTCTTGGCCAGGTCGTCGAGGCCGCCGATCAGGAAGAACGCCTGCTCGGGCAGGTGGTCGAAGTCACCCTTGGTCAGGCGGTCGAAGGCTTCGATAGTCTCCTTCAGCGGAACCGTCGAGCCGGGCTGACCGGTGAACTGCTCGGCCGCCATCATGTTCTGGCTCAGGAAACGCTCGATACGCCGCGCCCGACCGACCAGCTGCTTGTCCTCTTCGGACAGCTCGTCGATACCGAGGATCGCGATGATGTCCTGCAGGTCCTTGTAACGCTGCAGCACCCGGATGACCTCTTGGGCAACGCGGTAGTGGTCGTCACCGACGATGGCCGGGTCCAGAATGGTCGAGCTGGAGGCCAGCGGGTCCACCGCGGGGAAGATGCCCTTGGAGAACACCGCACGGGACAGCTCGGTGGTCGCGTCCAGGTGAGCGAACGTGGTCGCCGGCGCCGGGTCGGTGTAGTCGTCGGCAGGCACGTACACGGCCTGCATCGAGGTGATGGACCGGCCACGGGTCGAGGTGATGCGTTCCTGCAGCTCACCCATCTCGTCGGCCAACGTCGGCTGGTAACCCACGGCCGACGGCATACGGCCGAGCAGGGTGGATACCTCAGAGCCGGCCTGGGTGAACCGGAAGATGTTGTCGATGAACAGCAGCACGTCCTGGCCGGCCTCGTCGCGGAACCACTCGGCCATGGTCAGTGCGGACAGGGCCACGCGCATACGGGTGCCCGGCGGCTCGTCCATCTGACCGAACACCAAAGCGGTGTCCTTGAGCACGTTGGCGTCCTCGAGCTCGACCCACAGGTCGTTGCCCTCACGGGTGCGCTCACCCACGCCGGCGAACACCGAGGTGCCACCGAAGTTACGGGCGATACGGTTGATCATCTCCTGGATCAGCACGGTCTTGCCCACGCCGGCGCCACCGAACAGGGCGATCTTGCCGCCACGCACGTACGGGGTCAACAGGTCGACGACCTTCAGACCGGTCTCGAGCATCTCGGTGCGCGGTTCCAGCTCGTTGAAGGGCGGGGGCTTGCGGTGGATGCCCCAGTGTTCGAAGTCTTCGCCGTAGCCCGGCTTGTCCAGGCAGTTGCCCAGTGCGTTGAACACGTGGCCCTTGACCTCGTGGCCCACGGGCACCGAGATCGCTGCCCCGGTGTCGGTGACCTCGGTGCCACGCACCAAGCCGTCGGTGGGCTGCATCGAGATGGTGCGGACCAGGTTGTCACCCAAGTGCTGGGCGACCTCCAGGGTCAGCGTCTTGGCCAGCTCAGAATAGGAGATCTCGGCGTGCAGCGCGTTGAACAGCTCGGGCACCGCGCCCCGGGGGAACTCGACGTCGACGACGGGCCCGGTCACGCGCACCACGCGGCCGGCGGTTGTCTTGTCAGCGGTAACAGTCATTATCTTCTTCGCTTCCTTGGGGACTTACCGGGCGGCGTCGGCGAGGGCATTCGCACCGCCGACGATTTCGCTGATTTCCTGGGTGATCTGAGCCTGGCGCTCACGGTTGGCCTCAAGGGTCAACGCTTTGATCAAGTCGTCGGCGTTGTCGGTCGCCGACTTCATCGCGCGCTGGCGTGAAGCCAGCTCCGACGCCGCCGAGTCGAGCAATGCTGCGTACACGCGGGTGGTCAGATACCGCGGCAGCAACGAGTCGAACAGCGCCGTGGCGTCCGGTTCGAAGGAGTACAGCGTCCGCGGACCGGTCTCCTCGCCCACGTACTCCACCAACATCGGGGCAATCCGGCGGGCCTCCGCCGACTGCGACAACATCGAGCGGAAGTCCGTGGACACGATGTGCAGCTCGTCAACGCCCAGGATGCCGTCGGCACCCGGGTGGCTGCCGTCATCGTCTGCACCGGCCAGGAAAGTCTCGACCAGAGTCGAGGCGATCGCTGCGGCGTTCTCGTACGTGGGTTGCTCCGAGAAGCCGGTCCAGGAATCGGTGACCGCCCAGTTCCGGAAGGAGTAGTAGGCCAGCGCCTTACGGCCCACGACGTAGAGCACCGGGTCCTTGCCCTCCGACCGCAGCAGGGCAAACAGCTCCTCGGCCCGCCGGAAGACGTTGGCGTTGTAGCCGCCACACAGACCACGGTCGGACGACACCACCAGGACCCCCGCCCGTCTGGGCTCGCTGCGCTCGACCAGCAGCGGGTGGTCCAGGGCCGCTTCCGCAGCCAAGGTGGTGAGCATCCGGGTGATCTCGACGGCATAGGGGCGTGCCGTTTCGAGCCGCGCCTGAGCCCGGCCGATACGCGATGTGGCGATCAGCTCCTGAGCCTTGGTGATCTTTTTGATCGACCCAGCTGAGCGGATCCGCCCGCGTAGTTCGCGAAGTGTGGCTGCCATAGCGGCGTTACTTCTTCTTCGCCGGCGCGGCCTTGTGGACCTGCACGGCTTCCTTGCCGAGCTTGTCCTCGTCCAGCGCCGCGACGTGCTCGTCGGGCACCACCGAGCTGCCGTCGGAGGCGGCGAAGCTCTTCTTGAACTGGTTGATCACCGCGACCAGCTTCTCGTTGGCCTCATCGGAGAGCTTCTTGGTCTCGCGGATGCCCGTGAGGAGCTCACTCTCCGAAGCCCGGATGTGATCGAGCAGCTCGGTCTCGAAGCGGCCCACGTCCTCGACCGGTACCGAGTCCAAGTGTCCTTCGGTTCCCAGGAAGATCGAGATGACCTGGTCTTCGACGGCCAGCGGAGCGTACTGGGGTTGCTTGAGCAGCTCCACCAGGCGGGCACCGCGCTCAAGCTGCGCCTTGGAGGTTGCGTCCAGGTCAGAGGCGAACGCGGCGAAGGCCTCCAGCTCGCGGTACTGCGACAGATCCAGACGCAGCGAGCCGGCCACCTCCTTCATCGCCTTGATCTGCGCGGCGCCACCAACACGGGACACCGACACACCGACGTTGATGGCCGGACGAACGCCCTGGTTGAACAGGTCGGTCTCCAGGAAGCACTGGCCGTCGGTGATCGAGATGACGTTGGTCGGGATGTAGGCCGAGATGTCGTTGGCCTTGGTCTCGATGATCGGCAGGCCGGTCAGCGAACCGCCACCCAGCTCGTCGGAGAGCTTCGCGCAACGCTCCAGCAGACGCGAGTGCAGGTAGAACACGTCGCCGGGGTAGGCCTCGCGGCCCGGCGGGCGGCGCAGCAGCAGCGAGATGGCGCGGTAGGCCTCGGCCTGCTTGGTCAGGTCGTCGAACACGATCAGCACGTGCTTGCCGGAATACATCCAGTGCTGGGCGATCGCCGAGCCGGTGTATGGGGCCAGCCACTTGAAGCCGGCGGAGTCCGAGGCCGGTGCGGCGACGATCGTGGTGTAGTCCATGGCGCCGCCCTCTTCCAGCGCGCGACGCACGCTGGCGATGGTGGTGCCCTTCTGGCCGATGGCGACGTACACGCAACGGACCTGCTGCTTCGGGTCGCCGGTCTCCCAGTTCTTGCGCTGGTTGAGGATGGTGTCCACACACAGCGCGGTCTTGCCGGTCTTGCGGTCGCCGATGACGAGCTGGCGCTGGCCGCGACCGATCGGGGTCATGGCGTCCACGGCCTTGATGCCGGTCTGCAGCGGCTCGCTGACGCTCTGGCGCTCCACCACCGAGGGCGCCTGCATCTCCAGCGGACGGCGGGTCTCTGCCTCGATCTCGCCGCGCGCGTCGATGGGCTGGCCCAGCGGGTTCACGACGCGGCCCAGGAAGCCGTCGCCGACCGGAACCGAGAGCACCTCGCCGGTGCGCTTGACCTGCTGGCCCTGTTCGATGTTTTCGAAGTTACCCAGGATGACCGCACCGACGTTGTGCTCGTCGAGGTTCAGGGCCACGCCCAGCACCCCGCCGGGGAACTCGAGGAGCTCCTGGGTCATCACCGAAGGCAGGCCCTCGACGTGTGCGATGCCGTCACCGGCGTCGATGACGGTGCCGACCTCCTCGCGCGCGGTTTCGGCGCTGAAGGAGCTCACGTACTCCTCGATCGCCCCCTGAATGTCGTCAGAGGAGATTGTCAACTCTGCCATGGCTTTTCGTCTTCCTGCCTTCGAATGGGTATTGGGCTCTGAGACCGGGTAGGTCCGGGTAGGTCTTGATCAGTCGGGCAATTGCGTCTTGGCGGCTGCGAGACGCGACGACAGCGTGCCGTCGATGACCTCGTCGCCGACCGAGATCGTCAACCCGCCCAGCAAAGCCGGGTCGAGGCCGACCTGCACCCGGACCGGGTGGCTGTAGATCCGGCTCAACACGGTGTTCAGCCGGGTGCGCTGGGCGTCACTGAGTTCAGCAGCCGCACCGACCTGCGCCACCAGCTCACCGCGGCGGGCCACGGCGATCTGCGCAAGCTCGGTGATCGCCTCATGCGCGGACTGACCACGCAGCAGTCGAACCGTCTGCTCCAGCAGGGCTGCCGTGATCGAGTTGGCGCCACCGGCACCGCTGAGGACATTGCGCAGCAGACCAACCCTGCGGTCGGCGGGGGTGACGGTGTCACCGAGCAGAATGTCCAGCCGGGGCTGTGCGTCCAGCAGGCGGGAGAACCGGAACAGCTGGTCCTCCACCTCATCCACGGTGCCCGCACCTTCGGCCGACAGCAGCAGCGCCTGCCGAGCGACGTGCTCGACGGCGGTCACCACGTCGGCACCGTTGGACCACCGAGCCGAGGCGGCCTCGGTCACCACGGTCAGGGCAGCAGCACCGATCTTGTCGGCGAACAACCGCTGCACCAGGCGCACCTTCGGTGCGGCGTCCTCGGTCGGCTCGGTTAGGTGGCGCGCAACCACGCTCTCGCGCCCCAGCAGTTCGGCGACCGCAGTCAGGTCACCGGCCAGCGCGGCCAGGCCCTGCTGGTCCAGGCCACCGGCTACCTCGCCGAACTTGTCCAGCAGGCCGGCCAGGGCCTGACGGCTGGCCGAGCGCATCCGGACCAGGATCGGTGACTCGACCTCGACGGACTTCGGCGCCATGGCCTCAAGCTCGTCAAGGAACCGGTCGACCGTGGCGGACTGCCGTTGCGGGTCGGCAACGTGGGCCCGAACCAGTTCGGCCGCCCGCTGCACCGACTCCGCACCGAGGCCCGAGCGAAGTTCACGGATGACCTGGTTCCGCATCAGACCGACCTGCTGTCCGCCGGTGGTCTTGACCCGTTCGGCCTCGACACCGGCCTGAGCACGCAGTTGCTCGGCGATCCGCTCGGCGTCCGAGCCGGCCTCCGCGGTGACCTGCTTCGCCTCGGCGGAAGCATTGGCGAGCGCCGTGGAGTGCGCCTGACTGGCTTCAGTCAGGCGGGCGGCGGCGGCTGCCGCCTCCTCCAGCTCCTTGCGCACCGACTCCTGCTGGTCGGCCATCAACTTGCGGACCGGCGGCACCACGAACTTGACCACCAGCCATACGATGATGGCAAAGCCGACCAGCTGCCCGATGAATATCGACATCTCTGTTGCTACCGCCCCGTGCTCGCCGCGGAGAGTGCCTCGACGTCAACGCCGAGGATCCGGCTGGCCAGGGTGGCTGACAACGTCTCCACCCGGGCCTGCAGTTGCTCACTCACCGCATCGCCTTCCTGCTTGAGTTTGTCGTTGGCGGCCTGCAATGTCGAGGCCACCTCCGCCTCTGCCGCCGCCCGCTGCTCGTCGATCGCCTTGCGGCCCTCGGCCCGAGCTTCGTCTCGCGCAGAGGATGCCGCCAGGCGCGCCGCCGCCATCTGCTTTTCGTAGTCGGCGTCGGCGGCCGCGAACTGCTCGGCGGACTCCCGGTTGTTGGCGAGTGTCTTGGTGATCATGTTCTCGCGCTCCCGCAGCACCTTCATGATCGGCGGCACCACGAAGGTACTGATCACGCCGAGAACGATCACGAAGATCGCGAGTACGACGAAGAAGGTGCCGTCGGGAATGAGGAAGCTCTTCTTCGGGCCTTCCTCAGCTGCCTCGCTCAGCGCGAGGACAGCAACGCTCATGTCACCCATCGTGTTGCGTTACTGCTGCGCAGCGATCGGGGTGGCGAAGACGAACAACGCCATGAAGGCCAGGTTGATGAAGTAGGCCGCTTCGACCAGACCAACCGTGATGAAGAACGGGGTGAACAGGCGACCCTGAGCTTCGGGCTGACGAGCGATACCAGCGATCAGCGCGTTACCGGCGATGCCGTCACCGATACCGGCGCCGATGGCGCCGCCGCCCATGATGAGACCGCCGCCGATGAGGGCACCAAGTCCGATCAGATTGGGATCTGCCATTTCATTCCTCCTTGCTAGCTGGTAGTGCTCTACCAGGTCTGATGTGGTCGTACAGGTGGTTCTAGTGGTGGTCTTCTTCGAGCTCCATGGCCTGACTGAAGTACAGGATGGTCAGCAGCGCGAAGATGAACGCCTGGATCAGTCCGACGAACAGGTCGAAGGTCTTCCAGATGGCGTTGGGCGCCACCATGAAGACCGGTCCCAGCAGCGCGATCAGGCTGACCAGGATGCCGCCGGCGAAGATGTTGCCGAACAGACGCAGGGACAGCGAGACCGGCTTGGCGATCTCCTCGACCAGGTTGATCGGCGCCAGGACCGCGACGTGGCCCTTGAGCACCCGCAGCGGGTGGCCGATGAAGCCGCGACGCCAGAAGCCGGCCAGGTGGTAGCCGACGAACACGAACATGGCCAGCGCCAGCACGAAGTTGATATCGGCAGCGGCAGAGGAGAGCAATTCGTGGACACCGTGCTCGTCGCCGTACTGCACCGGTAGGACCGACAGCCAGTTGCAGACCAGGATGAACACGAAGATGGTGACCGCCACCGGCAGCACGAACGGCGCGATCTTCATGCCGATGGCGCCTTCGATCTGGTTGCGCATCTGGATGGTGATCGCCTCGAAGAACAGCTGCACCCCGCTGGGGACGCCGGTCGAGGTGACCTTGGCGCGCAGGAACAGCGCCAAGGCGATCACGATCACCGCGGCGATCGCGGTGGAGGTGATGGTGTCGATGTTGACCTCACCGACCAGCGGCCACACCGCGGTCTCGTGGTGGCCGACCTCGATGGCTCCCTCGGCCAGGATCGACTCAGTCATTTTCCGTCCCTTCAGCGCCTGACTCTGACGCTTGCGCGCGGAGCTTTTTTACCACTGGCAGCATGGTGCTCAGCACCAGCACTACCTCGAACAGGGCCAGTCCGAACAGGACCCCGAGGCCCTCCGGTCGGAACTGGTAAGCAATCGCCAGACCGATCACGCTGATGACCAGCAGACGCGACGCCGAATTCAGCGCCATCTTCTTCTTCAGCGGGTGGTCCGAGGCGGTGATCTTCAGTGCCGACCGGCGGATCAGCAGCGCATTGCCCAACCCGAGCGCCAGACCCAGTCCGAAGAACACTCCGAACAGCGGTCGGCCGAACTGGGCGGCGGCGGCGATCGCGGCACCGGTCAGTACGAGACAGATCACCAGCAGCCGAATCGGCTGGAATACCACCGACGGCAACACCAACGGCGCATCCTGCGCTGGTGTCGTCACCGCTCACCCCAATCTGAGTCTGCTCTGCGTCGTGATCGTGAAGTCGCCCGCCGAGCGTATCGGATGCCCGAACGCACTCTGGAACCACCTACGACACCATCCTAGACGGTGCTACTACCGCGCGTCGTAGGGGCCGTCTTCGGGGTCGCCATCCCGGCGTAGCAACGGGATGAGCGTAACCACAATCGCGATGAGCATCGCACCCAGCATCACCGCGCCGGTGTAGCGCGGATCGAAGAATATGGTGCCGGCCGCCCCGAACGCGACGATCGCCGTCCACAAATAGATCAGCAGGACCACCCGGCGGTCGGAATGTCCGATCTGCAGCAATCGGTGGTGCAGGTGCATCTTGTCCGGACTGAAAGGACTCAGTCCGGCACGTGTGCGGCGAATGATCGCCAGCAGCACGTCCAGGGCCGGCACGCACATCACGGCGGCCACCAGCAGGAACGGCGACAACAACGCGAACGCGTCGCGCGCGCCGTAGGCGGTCTGGGAGATCGGTCCTGCCGCGGTGGTGGACGCCGCTGCCAGCATCAGGCCGATCAACATCGAGCCGGAGTCGCCCATGAAGATCTTCGCGGGGCTGAAATTGTGCGGCAGGAACCCCAGACAGGCCCCAGCCAGTACCACCGAGATCAAAGCGGGCGGGTAGAACAGCACGTCGCCGCCGTGGTCGTGCAGCACGCCTACGGAGAACATGCAGATCGCCAACGCCGTGATCAGTCCCAACCCCGCGGCCAGCCCGTCGAGACCGTCGACGAAGTTCATCGCGTTGACGATCGAGACCGTGAGCGCAAGCGTGAGCAGGATCGACGACACCTGGTCGAGGACCACGGTGCCGACGCCGCCGAGCGGGATGTAGAGCACGCTCCATGCGACGCCCATCGTGACCAGCACGCTGGCCGCGGTGATCTGGCCGGCGAACTTGGTCAGGGCGTCCAGCCCCCACTTGTCGTCGAGCAGGCCGATCCCCATGATCACGCCGCCGGCCAGCACCACCGCGGGCATACCGGTGGAGTACACGAAGCCGCGGGTCAGTGCCGGCAGCTGCGAGGCCAGGAAGATCCCGGCGACAATGCCGACGTACATGGCCAGCCCCCCCATCCGCGGGGTTGGCTGCACGTGTACATCGCGCTCGCGCGGATAGGCCACCGCACCGATCCGGGTGGCCATCCAGCGGACCGGCCCAGTGGTGAAGTAGGTGATGATCGCGGCAGTCAGTCCGACCAGTGCGAGCTCCCGCAACGGCACCCCGGCGCCGCGATCGGCCAGCGCCAGCAGGCTGGTCACGGCGCCGCCGTCAGCGCAGCCGGATCCAAACCCAGCACCGCCCCGATCTGTTCGGCGGAGACCGGGCCGGTTCGCACGATTCTGGGGGCGGGACCGGTCAGATCGACGATCGTCGAGGCCTCGCCCTGCTCGGCTGGTCCCGCGTCGAGGTAGACCTCGACGGACTCCCCCAGCTGGCATTGCGCCTCGGCAGCCTCGACCGCGGGCGAGCCACCGGAGACGTTGGCACTGGACACCGCCATCGGGCCCACCGCTATGAGGACCTCGAGGGCCACCGGATGCAGCGGCATCCGCACCATGACGGTGCCGCGGGCTTCACCCAGATCCCACTGCAGCGACGGCGCCTGCGTGACGATGAGACTGATGGCTCCGGGCCAGAACGCCCGAATCAGCTCGCGGGCGGCGTCGGGCACGATGAGCGCCAGCCCGTCAATGGAGTTCCACGAACCGACCAGGACGCCCACCGGCATGTCACGGCCGCGCCGCTTGGCAGCCAGCAACGCGGTGACTCCGGCGGCGTTGAAGGCGTCCGCGCCGATGCCGTACACGGTGTCGGTAGGCAGCACCACCAGACGACCACGCCGGACGGCGTCGATCGCCGCCGCGATCCCCGCCGCGCGCTGGTCGGTGTCGGTGCAGTCGAAAACCTCTGTCATGGTTGACCGTTCCTGATCGCTGTCACGAACCGGAGCCGCCCAGTCAGGTCGGGCCGGGACACTACTTCATCGAAAAGTCCGGTGCCGCATACGGTATGGACTGTGGCTTCCGGCGTGGTGTCATCGTGTTCGACGGCGAACAGACCGCCGGTGCGCAGCAGCCGCCCGGCAAGGGCAGCCAGCGGCGTGATCACCGACATGCCGTCCGCACCGCCGAACAGTGCGTGATGCGGATCATGCTGAGCCACTTCAGGATCGAGGTCGGCACCTTCTGGAATGTAGGGCGGGTTACTGACCATCATGTCGACCCGCCCGTCCCACTCCGACAGCACACCGACACCGGTGACGTCGGCAGGGATCAACTCCACTGCCGTGCCCGCACAGTTGCGTCGCGCGTAGTGCAGCGCCTCTTCGGAGTCCTCGATGGCCAGCACGCGGGCCTCGGGGAAACTGCGGGACAGCGCGATCGCCAGCGCCCCGGAACCGGTGCAGGCGTCGACGATCACGGCACCCGGGCCGAGCTTGTGGGCCGTGGCGTGGTTGACAGCCCACTCCAGCAGGGCCTCGGTCTCCGGACGCGGGGTGAAGACGCCCGGTCCCACCTCAAGCAGCACGGGACCGAAGGCAGCGGTGCCGATCAAGTGCTGCAGCGGTATTCGCGAACTGCGCGCGGTGACCAGTTGCCGATAACTCTGGAAGAACTCGTCTCCAGGTGGGTCCAGCAGCGCAAGCCGGCCTCGCTCGGTGCCGGCGGCATGCGCAGCCAACTCTTCGGCGTCATAGCGGGCGGAGTCGATCCCGGCATCGGCGAAAAGTGCCGCGGCGGAGTCGATGGCGTCCCGGAGTTCGATTGTCCGACTCGCCCCCGCGCGCGGGAGGTGCCCCCACCTCATCGCTTCGCTCTGCATCGTCGTCGGACGGAGGCTCACGCCGTCCCCTGTAACCGGGTTTCCCTATCGGCGGCCGCCAGTGCGTCGAACATCGGGTCGAGGTCCCCATCGAGAACCTGGTCGAGGTTGTGCGCCTTGTAGCCGATGCGGTGATCGGTGATCCGGTTCTCCGGGAAGTTGTAGGTGCGGATCCGCTCACTGCGGTCCACGGTGCGGATCTGGCTGGCCCGGTCGGCGGAGGCGTCCGCCTGCGCCTGTTCCTCGGCCACGGCCTGCAGCCGGGCAGCCAGGACCTGCAGCGCACGAGCCTTGTTCTGCAGCTGAGACCGCTCGTTCTGACAGGTCACGACGATCCCGGTCGGCAGGTGGGTGATCCGCACTGCAGAGTCGGTGGTGTTGACCCCCTGGCCGCCTTTGCCCGAGGAGCGATAGACGTCGATGCGCAGGTCGGACTCGTCGATGGCAACCTCGGCCACTTCTTCGGGTTCGGGATAGACCAGTACCCCAGCCGCCGACGTGTGCACGCGGCCCTGCGATTCGGTGACGGGCACCCGCTGCACGCGGTGCACCCCACCCTCGAACTTCATCCGCGACCACACACCGTCGGCGCTGTCGCCCTTGCTGGCGATAGTGAGGGTGGCGTCCTTGTAGCCGCCGAGGTCGGAGGTGGTCTCGTCGAGAACAGTCACCTTCCAGCCCTGGCGTTCGGCGTAGCGGATGTACATCCGGGCCAGGTCGGCGGCGAACAACGCCGACTCCTCACCGCCTTCGCCGGATTTGACCTCCAGCACGATGTCGTCGGCGTCGTGCGGGTCGCGGGGCGCCAGCATGTCGGTGAGCGCGGTGTCCAGCTCGACGACCTGGGTCTCGAGCTCACGGACCTCATCGGCGAAAGAGGAGTCGTCGGCGGCCAGCTCACGCGCAGCCTCTAAATCGCCACGGGCGGCCTCGAGTTTGCGATGCGTCGCCACGATGGGCGCCAGCTGCGCGAAGCGCCGCCCGGCTCGACGCGCCTCGGCCGGATCGTTGTGCAGTTCGGGATCGGACAGCTGCGTTTCCAGGGCGGCGTGCTCAGCCAGCAGGGCGTCGATCCCCTGAGTGCTTTGGGTCATCTCACCTCCATCCCCGAACGCACGCCGACGCCCGGGTGACGTGCTGGCACGTTCCGGGCGTCGGTGAGGGAACTACTTGTCGGCGGTCGCTGCGCCGGCGGTGCGCTTGCCGTAGCGCTTCTCGAAGCGTGCGACCCGGCCGCCGCTGTCGAGGATCTTCTGCTTGCCGGTGTAGAACGGGTGGCACTGCGAGCAGACCTCGACCACGATGTGGCCGCTCTCCTTGGTGCTGCGGGTGGTGAAGCTGTTGCCACAACCGCAGACCACGGTGGTCTCGCCGTAGGCAGGGTGAATGCCAGTTTTCATGATGTCCTCTTCAATCGTTGGCCGCCGGGTCGCCCGCCTTCGAAGTGGAGGCGAACGTGAACCGGAACCTGAGGTGGTTGATTATGCCAGCTGCGCTGTCGCCCCCCAAAACGCCGGGGGCGACGCTCGAATTCCCGGCGTCTACGTTGAGCTTGCCGCTAGGGCTGTGGCCGCGGTGGCGACCACGACCCTGACGGCAATCTCGACGCTGAAGAACCTCGATCAGTCGTTGTCCATTCCCGGCGTGGTCTTGGAGACCTGAACCAGGAACTCGTAGTTGGTCTTGGTCTTGCGCAGCTGGCTCATCAGCAGGTCGATGGCCTGGTGCGAATCCAGGCCCGACAGCAGCCGGCGCAGCTTGTGCACGATCGCGAACTCGTCCGGCGAGAGCAGCAGCTCGTCCTTACGGGTGCCGGACGGGTTGACGTCCACGGCCGGGAACACCCGGCGCTCGGCGATCTTGCGGTCAAGCTTGAGCTCGGCGTTGCCGGTGCCCTTGAACTCCTCGAAGATCACCGTGTCACCGGTCGAGCCGGTCTCCACCATGGCGGTGGCGATGATCGTCAGCGAGCCGCCGTTCTCGATGTTGCGGGCCGCGCCCAGGAACCGCTTGGGCGGGTAGAGCGCGGTGGAGTCCACACCACCGGACAGGATGCGGCCCGACGCCGGCGAGGCGTTGTTGTACGCACGGCCGAGGCGGGTGATCGAGTCCAGCAGCACCACGACGTCCTTGCCCTGCTCCACCAGACGCTTGGCCCGCTCGATGGCCAGCTCGGCGGCCTGGGTGTGGTCTGACGGCGGTCGGTCGAAGGTCGAGGCAATGACCTCGCCCTTGACCGAGCGCTGCATGTCGGTGACCTCTTCAGGGCGCTCGTCGACCAGCACCACCATCAGGTGGCATTCGGGGTTGTTGCGGGTGATCGCGTTGGCGATGTCCTGCATGATCGTGGTCTTACCGGCCTTGGGCGGCGACACGATCAACGCGCGCTGTCCCTTACCGATCGGCATGATCAGGTCGATGATCCGGGTGGTGAGCTTGTCCCCGGAGGTCTCCAACCGCAGCCGCTGATTCGGGTAGAGCGGCGTCAGCTTGGTGAAGTCCGGACGGTTCCGGGCCTCTTCCACCGGGCCGCCGTTGACCGAGTCCAGCCGCACCAGCGGGTTGAACTTCTGCCGCGGATTCTTGTCGCCACCATCTCCCTCGCGGGCCACCCGTACCGCACCGGTCACCGCGTCGCCGCGGCGCAGCCCGTTCTTGCGGACCATGTTCATCGAGACGTAGACGTCGCTGGGTCCGGCCAGATAGCCCGACGTACGCACGAACGCGTAGTTGTCCAGCACGTCGAGGATGCCGGCGACCGGCTGCACGACGTCGTCTTCGCGCAGCTCAGCGTCGCCGCCGGGCCCGCCGCCTTCGCCACCACGCTCGCCACGGCGACGCCGGTCACGGAAACGACGGCCGCGACGGCCACCGCGGCCCTCGTCGTCGTCGCCGCCGCCGCGGTTGCCCTGCTCGCCACCCTGGTCGTCGTTCTTGGACTGGGCTGACTCGTCGGCTTTGGCGTCGTTCTTGGCGCCGTCGCGCTCACGACGTCCGCCGGCCTGCTCGGCCTTGTCGGTCTTGTCTTCGGCCCGGCCCTGCTTACGGGACTCACCCTGGGCTGGGGCCTCGGCCTCGGCGGGCTTGTCCTGCTCGGGCGCCTTGTCCTGCTCGGGCGCCTTGTCCTGCTCGGAAGCCTTGTCGGACTCCGCACCATTGGCCGCGGGGGCACCGGTCGAACGGCTGGCACCACGGCGTTCACGACGACGAGGTGCTGCCGAGGCCTCTGATGCGTCGGCCTGGGCCGGCTCGGCACCGTTGGCGGCGCCATTGGTGGTCGGCTCGGCGGCGGGCGCCGCGGCCGGCGCTTCGCTACCGCCGTTGCTGACCTCGCGGATCGCGGCGATCAGTTCGCTCTTACGCATCCCCGAGGAACCCTTGACGCCCACACGGTTGGCCAAGGCACGCAGTTCAGGCAGCACCATCGACGACAGGGCCGCATCCGGGGCAGCTGCGCCGTTGTCGGGCGCCGCGGCGGGCGCGGGCTCGGAGGCAGCCGGGGCCGGAGCCGCTTCTTCCGGGGCGGACGGTGCGGCGTCACTACCGCCGGCAGCCACGTCCGGGCTGGTCTCGGGAGTGCTCGGGGGGGTCGACAGCGATTCCTGATCGGTGCTGCCTTCAGCCGCGAAGAGGTCCGTTTCGGTCACGGATTTCCTTTCTTCCCTCGTCGGTTTTCTCACGCGAGGGGCTTTGGTTGCATTCAGCGGACTCGCCGAGTGCGTGTCACCGTCGACTGTTTTAACGGTGTTTACCCGTATCGACGGCGTCATAACGCAAACCGTCAACTTCGGGAAGAATTTGGTGGCATCCCGGTTGACATCGCAGTCTGATTCAGGTGCTAATGCCGCGAATGCGGGACGGGACCGAGGATAGCCCGCTTCTGTGCTCGACGCAACAGATGCCGCCCGGCGCGCCTTAACCGGCGACCGCAACCCCGGAGTTCCATTTGACCGCGTGGCCGGCCGACATCTCAGTGACGTTGAACGCCTGCGCCTCCGGCGAGGCGAGCACCTCGGCGGGCAGTTGCCCCGCGGTGGTCAGCGCGATAACCGCAGGTCCGGCCCCGGACAGCACGGCGGCGATCCCGTGGCGTCGCAGCAACTGCAGGAATGCCGCCGATTCGGGCTGCGCGGCGCCACGCTGCGGCTGGTGCAGCACGTCCTCGGTGGCCGCCATCAGCAGATCGGGCCGCTCGGTGAGCGCCACCACCAGCAGCGCGGCCCGGCTGAGGTTGAACCGGGCGTCGCGGTGGCTGACCTGCTCGGGCAGCAGTGCACGGGTCTCGGCGGTGGACGAACGCAGCTGCGGAATCGCCGGGAACAGCCGGATATCGGGGTGCAGGCGCAGGGATGCGGCCGAGTAGTCGGCCCCGCCCTCGGCGGCCTCGGCGGTCCAGGCCACCACCGCGCCGCCCAGCACGGCGGCCGCCGCGTTGTCGGGATGCCCCTCGAACTCCGAGGACAGCTGGATCAACTGCGCCTGAGACAAGCCGGGCCGATCAAGTTGCGCGACAAGACCATTCACAACGGCCAATCCACCGACCACCGCGGCGGCCGACGATCCCAGGCCCCGCGAATGCGGAATCGCGTTGCGGCAGCGCACCACCATTCCGGGCGCCGCTACCCCGGCCTCCTGCAGTCCCCGCAGGATTCCTTGGACCACAAGGTGATCCGAGGTGAGCGGCACCTGCCCGGCACCCTCCCCCTCAACGTGGACCAACAGGCCGGATTCGACCGTCTCGACCACGACCTCGTCGTAGAGGCCCAGTGCCAGACCCAAGCTGTCGAAACCAGGCCCCAGGTTGGCGCTCGACGCCGCAACCGCGACGCTGGCCGTCAACCCGGTGGGCAACAGCTGGACCACTAGGCCAGTCCCAATTCGGCGACCACCACGGCCGCGTCGACGGGAACGGCGGTCACCTCGGGCATGCCCTTAAGGGCGGTGTCCGGGTCCTTGAGGCCGTTGCCGGTCACGGTGCACACCACGGTCGAACCGCGCGGCACCCAACCGTCCTCCACCGACTTGAGCAGTCCGGCGATGCTGGCCGCCGAGGCCGGTTCCACGAACACGCCTTCGGACCGCGCCACCAGGTGATACGCGGCCAGGATCTCGTCATCGGTGGCGGCCAGGAACCGGCCACCCGAATCCACCTGCGCTTCCACGGCCTGGGTCCACGACGCCGGCGAGCCGATGCGGATCGCGGTGGCGATGGTCTCGGGGTTCTTGACCGGCTCGCCGAGCACCAGCGGCGCCGCACCGGCGGCCTGGGTTCCCAGCATCTTCGGCAGCTTCTCGGTCAGGCCGTCGGCGAAGTACTCCCGGTAACCCTTCCAGTACGCGGTGATGTTGCCGGCGTTGCCGACCGGCAGCGAGTGGATGTCCGGGGCGGTGCCCAATGCGTCGACGATCTCGAATGCCGCGGTCTTCTGGCCTTCGATGCGCACCGGGTTCACCGAGTTCACCAGCGAGATGGTCGGGAAATCGGTGGCCATCTTGCGGGCCAGTTCCAGGCAGTCGTCGAAGTTGCCGTCGATCTGGATGATCTTGGCGCCGTGCATGACTGCCTGGGCGAGCTTGCCCATGGCGATCTTGCCCTGTGGGATCAGCACCGCACAGGTGATACCGGCACGCGCGGCGTAAGCCGCCGCCGAGGCCGAGGTGTTGCCGGTCGAGGCGCACAGCACCGCCTGCTGGCCACGCGCCACCGCGTCGGTGACCGCCATCGTCATCCCGCGGTCCTTGAACGAACCAGTCGGGTTGAGCCCCTCGACCTTGAGGTGCACCGTGCAGCCGGTCTGCTCCGAGATGCGCTTGGCGTGGATCAGCGGGGTGCCGCCCTCGTGCAGCGTGACCGGGGTCCAGTCGTCACCGATGGGAAGCCGATCGCGGTAGGCGTTGATCAGGCCGGGCCAGGGACGGTGGATCGGTGTCCGGGTGGAGCTCACTGGTCTGTTCCTTCCAGGCGTAGCACGCTGGCGATTCGCTGGACTGCGTCCAGATCCGACAGTGCTGCAACGGTTTTCGATAATGCCGCGTCGGCGGCCCGGTGGGTGACCACCACGATGCGGGCACCGATCAGGTGCCCTTCACCGTCGGCAACGCCCTCTTGGCGCACCTCGGCGATACTCACCCCGTGTGCGGCGAATTCAGCCGCCACGGTGGACAGCACGCCGGGCTTGTCGGCGACGTCCATGCTCACGTAGTAGCGGGTCTGCACGTCGCCGATCGGCGCGATGGCCAGTTCGGCGTATTTGGACTCACGCGGCCCACGCCCGCCCTGGACCCGGTTGCGCGCGGCCATCACCAGGTCACCGGTGACCGCAGATGCGGTGGGGGCACCCCCGGCGCCCTGGCCGTAGAACATCAACCGGCCGGCGGCCTCGGCCTCGACCACCACCGCGTTGAATGCACCGTTGACCGTCGCCAGCGGGTGGGTCAACGGTACCAATGCCGGATACACCCGAGCCGAAACCCGCTGCTGCCCATCACTTCCGGTGATGCGCTCGCAGATCGCCAGCAGTTTGATGGTGCAGCCCAACGCGCGCGCCGAGGTGAAGTCCGCCGGGCTGATCCCGGTGATGCCCTCGCGGTAGACGTCGTCGGCAGTCACCCGGGTGTGGAAGGCGATGGACGCCAGGATCGCGGCCTTGGCCGCGGCGTCGTAACCCTCAACATCTGCGGTCGGGTCGGCCTCGGCGTAGCCCAGCGCACTCGCGTCGGCCAGCGCGGCGGTGTAGTCGGCACCGGTGGAGTCCATTTCGGACAGGATGTAGTTGGTGGTGCCGTTGACGATGCCCGCCACCCGCAACACGGTGTCGCCGGCCAGCGACTGGGTCAGCGGCCGGATCACCGGGATGGCGCCGGCGACGGCAGCCTCGAAGTACAGGTCCACCCGCGCGTTCTCGGCGGCCTCGGCCAGCTCCCCGGTGGACCGCGACAGCAGGGCCTTGTTGGCGGTGACGACGGACTTGCCGTGCGCGATTGCCGACAGGATCGCCTTGCGGGCCGGCTCGACCGGACCCATCAACTCGACGACGATGTCGACGTCGCTGCGCGACACCAGGCTGTCAATGTCGTCGGTGAGCAACTCCACCGGCACGCCGCGGTCTGACGCCACCCGGCGCACCCCGACCCCACGCAGCACCAGCGGCGCACCGATGCGTGCAGCCAGGTCATCGGCGCTGGCCTCAAGGATGCGAACGACTTCGCTGCCGACGTTGCCCAAGCCCAGAACTGCCACCCCTACGGGCGCCCCGGACACCTGCGAACCGGACACTAGCTACCCACCTCCAGGCTGATCAGGTCTTCAACGGTCTCCCGGCGCAGCATAAGGCGAGCTTTCCCGTCGCGTACCGCCACCACCGCCGGGCGGGTGAGCAGGTTGTACCGGCTCGACATCGAGTAACAGTAGGCGCCGGTGGCCGCCACGGCGATCAGGTCGCCGGGAACCATGCCGTGGGGCACCCAGGTGTCACGCACGATGATGTCGCCGCTCTCGCAGTGCTTGCCGACGATGCGCGCCAGGTCCGGCAGGGCATCGGTGTCGTCGAGGCTGCGCGACACCAGCCGCACGTCGTAGTGGGCGTCATACAGCGCCGGACGGATGTTGTCGCTCATGCCGCCGTCGACGCTGACGTAGCGGCGGTGTGCGGTGGCGCTGACGGCGACGTCCTTGACGGTGCCCACCTCGTAGAGCGTCACGGTGCCCGGTCCGGCGATGGCGCGGCCGGGCTCGACCACTAACTGAGGGGTGGGCAGGCCGACAGCGGCGGATTCGTCGCGCACGATCGCGGCCAGCTTGCCGGCGAGCTCGGCCATGGGCGGCGGGTCGTCCTGCGGCAGATACGAGATTCCCAGTCCCCCACCGAGATCGATGACGGACAACTGCGCGGTCTTGTCGACGCCGAACTCCGCGACCACGTCGCGCAGCAGCCCGATCACCCGGCGGGCGGCCAGCTCGAAGCCGGCGACGTCGAAGATCTGCGATCCGATGTGGCTGTGCAGACCGATCAGGCGCAGGTGCTCGGTGGCGAACACCCGTCGGATGGCCTCCATCGCCGCTCCGCTGGCCAGTGACAAGCCGAACTTCTGGTCTTCGTGAGCGGTCGAGATGAACTCGTGGGTGTGGGCCTCGACGCCCACGGTGACGCGCACCAGCACGTCCTGCACCACGCCGGCCGCCGCGGCGACGGCGTCGAGCCGGTCGATCTCGATCAGCGAGTCGAGCACGATATGGCCGACCCCGGCGTTGACGGCGGTGGTCAGCTCAGCAACCGACTTGTTGTTGCCGTGCAGGGTGATGCGTTGCGCGGGGAATCCGGCGTGCAGGGCGACGGCCAGTTCACCTCCGGTGGCCACGTCCAGGCACAGCCCCTCCTGGTCGATCCAGCGCGCAATCTCGCTGCACAGGAAGGCCTTCGCTGCGTAGTGCACGTTGTCGCCGCCGCCGAATGCCGTGGCGATCTCACGGCAGCGCCTCCGGAAGTCGTCCTCGTCGATGACGAACAGCGGCGTGCCGAACTCCGCGGCCAGGTCGGTCACTTTCACACCGGCGATGCTGGTCACGCCGTCGGCGTCGCGAACGGCGTTGCGTGGCCAGACGTTCGGCGCCAGCTGCAGCAGCTGCTGCGGGGTCTGGGGCCGCGGCGGCAGCCCGTCGTGGTGGATCTCTTCGGCGTGCCGGGGGCCGGCGGGGTGGACGTTCACATGCGCTCCGGTGCGCTCACGCCGAGAATTCCCAGCCCGTTGCCGATCACCTGGCGGGTGGCCTGACACAGCGCCAATCGCGCCGCGTGCAGCTCGCCCGGCTCCTCGTCACCCTGGGGCAGTACCCGGCAGCTGTCGTAGAACCGGTGGTAATCCCCGGCGAGGTCTTCGAGGTAACGGCACACCCGGTGCGGTTCTCGCAGTGCGGCAGCGGTTTCCAGCACCCGGGGGAACTCGCCCAGGTTGCGGATCAACGCGCCTTCCTTGTCGTGGTCGAGCAGCCCGAGGTTGGCGGTGTCAGCCGTCAGGCCGAGCTCGGCCGCGTTGCGGGCCAGCGCGCACAACCGGGCGTGTGCGTATTGCACGTAGTAGACCGGGTTTTCGTTGCTCGCCGAGGACCACAGCGCCAGGTCGATGTCGATGGGGCTGTCCACCGAAGAGCGGGTCAGGCTGTAGCGGGCGGCGTCCACGCCGATGGACTCGACCAAGTCGTCCAGGGTGATCACGGTGCCGGCGCGCTTGCTCATCTTGACCGGCTGGCCGTCGCGCACCAGGTTGACCATCTGGCCGATCAAGACTTCGACGGTGGCCGGGTCATCCCCGAATGCTGCGGCGGCGGCCTTGAGTCGGGCGATGTAGCCGTGGTGGTCGGCGCCCAACATGTAGATGCACAGGTTGAAGCCACGCTCACGCTTGTCCAGGTAGTAGGCCAAGTCGCCGGCGATGTAGGCGGGCTTGCCGTCACTCTTGATGACGACGCGGTCCTTGTCGTCACCGTAGGAACTGGTGCGCAGCCAGGTGGCGCCGTCCTTCTCGTAGATGTTGCCGTTGGCGCGCAGCCGTTCGATGGCCTGCTCGACGCGGCCGGAAGTGTGCATCGAGTCTTCGTGGGTGAAGACGTCAAAGTCGGTGCCGAACTCGTGCAGTGACTTCTTGATGTGGGTGAACATCAGGTCGACGCCGATCTCGCGGAACGTCTCCTGGGCGTCCAGACTGGTCAGGGCGTCGGGGGCCTTGGCCTGGATTTGGGCGGCGATGTCGGTGATGTAGGCGCCGGCGTAGCCGTCCTCGGGGGCAGGTTCGCCCTTGGCGGCGGCGATCAGCGAGTTGGCGAACCGGTCGATCTGGGCGCCGTGGTCGTTGAAGTAGTACTCCCGGGTGACCGCGGCCCCCTGGGTGCTCAGCAGGCGGCCCAGGGCGTCGCCGACCGCCGCCCAGCGGGTGCCGCCGATGTGGATGGGGCCGGTGGGGTTGGCCGACACGAACTCGAGGTTGACGTTGAGGCCGTCGAACTCCCGAGAGTGGCCGTAGTCGGCGCCCGCGGTGATGATGTTGGCCACCACGGCGCCCTGCGCCGAGGCCTCGATGCGCAGGTTCACAAAACCCGGTCCGGCGATCTCGGCGGCGGCGATCCCGTCGGCGCGCTCCAGGGCTTCGGCCAGCCAACCGGCCAGTTCACGCGGGTTGGCGCCCACCTTCTTGCCCAGCTGTAGGGCCAGGTTGGTGGCGTAGTCACCGTGTTCGGGGTTGCGCGGCCGCTCGACCGTCACCGTCGCGGGCAGCGCGGCGGTATCCAGGTCGTGCTCGGCCAGCACCGCGGCGGCGGTGGTCTTGAGCAATTCGGCCAGATCGGCAGGGGTCACGAGGCCCCATCTTATGGTCTGACGTGGTCAGGCCCCGAATCCGTCCGGTTCGGGGGTCCGGGCAATGATGCGCTACTCTGTCAAAGCCCACACGGCGCCGCATTACGCGAGCGCCCCCGTAGCTCAGGGGATAGAGCGTCTGCCTCCGGAGCAGAAGGCCGCAGGTTCGAATCCTGCCGGGGGCACTTAGCTAGATTCTCTGCCTTGACATTCAAGGCGACTCTGACCTTTCACTAGTGCGGCCCGCGAATAGGGCCTACGTACCCCGTTTGCAACAGCCCACGGCTTTCACATCGACAGTTCCTTAAAGTAACCTGTGGGCCCTTTTACGGGGAATGGACGCCACCGCTTTGGCGGAGTGCACCGGGGACACATCTGAACTCCGTTTCTCAGGCCGTTAGTACACTTCCTGGCAGCGGGCTGCGCATGATCTGTACGCTCACGCGATTCGGCACGCAGAGACGAAGTGGACGGAGACTTCCATGGCCAGCATCATCAAGCGCGCTGGAGCGATGGCAACGGTTGTGTCAGCGATCAGTTGCTGTGCGTCTTTGGCGGTGCTAGCCGCCCCCACTGCGTCGGCCGACAACGACTCCTATCTCGCCGCGATGGATGCGCTTGGCATGTATTCCGAAGATGGAGACGATGTACTGCTGCATGTGGGCAAAAAGGCGTGCTCGATGCTGGCTCCGAGTCCCGGCCTGATGTTCGGCCGCAATCCAAACTGGGTAGCGACGACGCTCTGGGAACAGAGCCCCCGGCTCGAACGAGACGATGCCGCCCTTATCGTGAACGCCGCAATCGATAACTTGTGCCCCGGGGTAAACCCCCTCGGGTACGCGGCGGTTGACAGTCCCGGCGATCAACCTCCTCCTGCTCCTCCAGCAACTCCCTAAATCACACGGGACAACACGACCCGTCCGTCGGTTCTCCAGTCGACGGTATGCGCGAGTCCACGAGCCGTGGCGCTATCTCAACCGGCGATCCAGTCAATCAGCCCAACAGCGCAGGCAAAGGAACGTGCATCAAGCCGCATGCCGCACGGAGTAGTTCAGCTTCGGAAGCCGTCACGGTATCGTCGTGCAGCACCGATTCCACCATCGCTTCGACGAGTGCCTGCTTCGCCTTCGGATCCAAGGCGTCGAGGGCGGCCCAGCCTCCGTCGAGGGTCTGCTGCCAGCTCAATCGGCGCGGGTTCTCGGGCCTCGCGGTATCACCGTAAAGTCGTTGCAGCGCAATGTCCAAAGACTGTGCCGCCACGTCTTGGTCGGCGCCTCCGGCGACCGCGAGAGTCGCCAGCAGGGTTGTCACCACCGGACGCACACCGGTGAGCGAATCGCTGCCCACCTTGCTTCGGCGAGCCGGGTCGTTGGTATCGAGCAGGTAAACCCAGACAAGGCGGGTCAGGCAGTATTCGAACATCGTCACCTTCTCGTCGGCGACGGCGAGCACATTCAGCACGGCGATGAGCGCGTCCTGTTCGGCACGAGAGTGGGTGGCGATCTGCGGCAAAGCCAGCGCGACTACCGGGAGCCGAAGTTCGTGCGGCAGCGCCCGCATCCGGTCGGCGAGGGCGGCGGCTTCCCGCGCCTGCGTCGGCCCCAGACGTTCGGTCACCGAGGCGAGCTGACGAGAGTGCAGACCGCCGCTCGACGGCGCGAGGAGCAACGCGATGACGGCCGCGGGGGCCGTGGTGGGCTGGCTGGCCAGCGCGCGGACATCGTCAGGAATCCGCGCATGCAGTGCCGCGCCGTACTTCAGGTCGGCAGGAGTGAAAGTGCCTGCGCGAGCCACGATTTGCTCAGGACTGGTGCGCCAGCCGGCGTTGGGGAGTTGCTCTGGTACGGGGGCCTGACGGCCGAGCGCCGTTCCGGCGGGGGCGAAACCTGCGGCGACGTCCTCGGCCAGGCCGTCGGGTGCCTGATTGGCGTACCGCTGCTGTAGTTCGGCGAGTTCCCCGGGGTCGAAGTCTGGGTTGAGCGCCCTGATCCGGTCGGTGAGTGGCGGATGCGTCGCAAACAACGACGTGAACGACCGTCGCACGCCTTCTCCGAACAGCATGTGGCTGACCTCGGCCGCATTGCGGGAGTTACGCAGCTGCGAGCCGGTCGGTATGCCGCCGATCTTCTTCAGTGCGCCTTCGAGGCCGTCGGTCTGGCGGGTGAACTGCACCGCCGACGCGTCGGCCAGCCACTCCCGTTGCCGTGCTACCGCGGCCTTGATCACGTTGGCGAAGAACACGCCGACGTAGCCGAGCACCATCATCGCGAACGCGAACGCAACGAGGGGCAGCGCGCGCTTGCTGTCACTCCCGCGACCGCCGAACTGCAGCACGCGCAAGCCGATCATTCCGATCAGCAGAATTCCGCTGAGTAGTCCGATGAGTCGAATGTTCAGCCGCATATCACCGTTGAGGATGTGGCTGAACTCGTGAGCGATCACACCCTGCAATTCGTCACGGTTGAGTTGCGCCAGGGCTCCCCCCGTCACCGCGATGGCAGCATCGGCAGGCGTGAAACCTGCGGCGAATGCATTGATTCCGGGTTCACCCGGCATGACGAACAAACGTGGCGCCGGCACGCCGGAAGCCAGCGACATCTCCTCGACGATGTTGACGTACCTACGCAACTGCGGGTCGGTCGTCGTCGGGTCCACGGGCACCGCGCCGACGGCCGCGGCGACAGCAGCACCCCCGCGGCGCAGCGAAATCGTCTTGAACAGCGTTCCACCTGCGATGACCAAAAGCGTGATTGCGGTGACGACGATGACGATCGCAAGAATCGATGACGCGTCGATCCCGTAGTAATCCTTTGAGAGATAGCCGAAGGCAATCACCGCGGCGGCATCGATCGCCGCGACCAACGCCACCACCGCAGCCCCGAAGAGAAGCACCAGCTTCAGCGTGGTTCCCTTGGCGGCGCGCTGGTGCTCGAAGAAGTTCATGGCCGCCGGTCGGTCAGAACTGAACCTTCGGCGCGTCCCGCATCTCCGGGTGTTCCGGCGGGATCTCGAGCAGGGCGGCCGGAGCAAAGTTGAAAATGCCGGCATAGACATTGCCGGGGAACGTCTCACGCCGGTTGTTGTAGCTCATCACCGCGTCGTTGTAGGCCTGGCGGGCGAACGCAACCTTGTTTTCCGTGGAAGTCAGTTCCTCCGACAATTGCATCATGTTCTGGTTCGCCTTCAGGTCGGGATACTGCTCGACCACCAGGTTGAGCCGGCTCAGCGCGCCGTTGAGCGCCTGCTGCCCCTGGGCCAACTGCTGCATCGCCGCCGGGTCACCGGGATTGGCCTGGGCAGCGGCAAGGCCGTTCATTGCGGCGCCACGCGCATTGACGACAGCTTCCAGCGTCTGGCGCTCATGCGACAGGTACGCCTTGGCGGTTTCGATCAGGTTGGGAATGAGGTCGAAGCGACGCCGCAACTGAACATCGATCTGGGCAAAGGCGTTCTTGTAGGCGTTGCGCGCCCGAACCAGCCCGTTGTAGCCCGCGATCACCAACACCGCGAGTAGTAGAAATATGACAACGACGACGATGAGTCCGATGGTGAGCCCCACGAGGCATACCTCCAAAGAGTCGGCCTAGCCGCAGTGTGTGCGGTTTCCGGCGAAGCGTAACCGCTGAAAGGCCAGCGCAGGTCCGTTCGGGGGCTTCTCCGGCACCGGAGCCACTGCGGTGGGGTTTGACCGAGTCGCCATGGCCCCGAAGCCGGGTCTGCTCGACCAAAGATCCGCATTCCTCGTTCGCGCACAGCGCAAATCAACCCGGGAGACGCCTTCCGAAATTAAGGTCGACTAAGTGACGATTCGCCTTGGCTACCAGATCCCCAACTTCTCCTACGGCACCGGTGTTGCGGAGCTCTTCCCCACCGTCATCGCCCAGGCCCGCGAGGCCGAGGCCGCCGGGTTCGACGCGGTCTTTCTGATGGACCACTTCTATCAACTGCCCATGCTGGGCTCCCCCGACCAGCCGATGCTGGAGGCCTACACGGCCCTGGGAGCGCTGGCGACCGCCACCGAACGCCTCCAGTTGGGCACACTGGTCACCGGTAACAGCTATCGCAACCCGACGCTGCTGGCCAAGATCATCACCACGCTGGACGTGGTCAGCGCCGGCCGCGCCATCCTGGGCATCGGCACCGGGTGGTTCGAGCTCGAACACGACCAGTTGGGCTTTGAGTTCGGCACCTTCACCGACCGGTTCAACCGCCTGGGCGAGGCACTGGAGATCATCCTGCCGATGCTCAAGGGCGAACGGCCCACAGTCGACGGCAAGTGGTACCACACCCAAGAGGCGATGGCCGAACCCCGCTTCCGCGACCACATTCCGCTGCTGATCGGCGGCAGCGGCGAGAAGAAGACCATCCCGCTGGCAGCCCGGCACTTCGACCACCTCAACCTCATCACCGGATTCGACGAGGTCCGCGCGAAGATGGACGTGGTGCGGCGCAGCTGCGAGCAGGTCGACCGCGACCCGGCCACCTTGGAAACAAGCATGCTGCTCACGGTGGTGCCCGACGCCAACGTCAGCGCCGACCAGCTCCCTGCGGAACTGTCACAACGCATGGTGGTCGGCAGCCCGGAGTCGATCGCCGAGCAGATCAAAACAAAGGTGCTCGATGCCGGCGTCAGTGGAGTGATCTTCAGCATCCCCGCCTACCACCCCGGGGCGATCGCCGAGACCGGAGCGGCGTTGCGGGCGGTGCTCGACGCCTGAGCCTCAGCCCAGCACCGTGTGCATCAGCATCACGTCGTAGGCGTTCCACAGCGACAACGTGAAGTACACGTCCTTGCCGGTCGACCAGGGATGGACATAGGGCGCGTAGATGCCGCCGGGTATCTGGCCGGTGGGGATCAGCGTCTGCTCGCCGCTCCACGGTCCCTGCGGAGTGGGCGCGGTGCGGGCCACCACGTCATTGCCGCCGTTGCCGTAGAGCGCCAGGTACTGGCGCAGGTAGGTGTTGTACTGCACTGACATCTCGCCCACCGGGCCGGGAATCACCGGGGTGGCCGCGGCCGGGTTGGCCGGAACCCAGGATCCGCTGTCTCCATTCCAGTACTGGTACTTGGTCAGATCAGGGATGGAACGCTCGGGCACCCGTGCCAGGTACGCCGAGCCGCCGCGCCCCGACGGGGTCCCGTAGGAGTACAGGTAGCCGTCGTTGCCGCGCAGGTAGGCGCCCATCTGGAATTTCTCGTTGCCGGGGACGAACTGTGCTCGGGGGACGTTCTCCTGCGATGTCGATCGCACGGTTCCCGGGTAGACGCCCCACGTTTCGCCGTTGTCGTTGGAGACCGCGATCGCCGAGTAGTTGGTGGACCATTCGCCGTCACGACCCCACTGCTTGATCGACATGAAGTTCATGTATTGGTTGCCGGCGATCCCGATGGCGGCAGTGGGGATCATGCCCTCCTGATGCTGTGCCAGTTGCACCGCGGGCAGGATCTGCTTGGAGAAATTCGCCTGCCGCAGCGGCGAACCCGAGTACTTGTTGCCCGCGACGCCGGGTGCCACCGTGATCCCGTCGGCCAGGATGTTGTCGTTGCTGCGGAACAGCACGTTCTGTCGCCACTGCTTGCCCTGGATGCGGCAGTAGCCGAAAGTGTCGCCGAAGGCGTAGAGGATCTGACGATTGGCGGGATCACCGTTGTCCCAGGGGATTCCGAGGTCGGTGCCGGACACGCCGAAGCGCTGCAGGGTTTGGTTGGGGCTGTTGGGCCCGGTCATCCACTCCACCAGCGACGTCTGGGCTCCGGCGATGGCACCACCGGGATCCGCAGTCGACAACCCCGGATCCGCGCCGGGGACCGGGACGGGCTGGGCCGGTTGGGCAACGTTGGGCACCGCTTCGCCGGCGGGATTCGGCACCGGTGGCACTACCGCGGCCTGCTGCTTGATGGTGCCGTTGGGGTTGATCAGCGCGGCGATCAGTGGGCCCAGTTTGGGCAGTGGCGCCTGATCATTGGTGCCACGCGGTCGGCGCCCGGACGGCAGCTGGCCGGCACCGGTGGTTGGCGAACCCGGCGGCGGGTCGATGTTGGCCTCGGGAGCATTGCAGGTGGCCGCCATGGCCGGCGGTGCGAACTCGGTGGCAGCGACCAGCCCGAGAACCACAGCGGGCACCATCGCCGCCGAAACGATTCGACGTGTCGCCGACATGTCCCACCTTTCCCAGGACCCGATCCCGGGCCTCCCACCACTGCGACGATAGTGATTTCTGGGACTTCTGTGACCGCTGAGACAACGATAGAGACGCATCCGTGACGGTGTCGCAACCGGCGAATCAGGCCTAACCGGCGTTGCCGACCTCCGCGACCACATCGGCCACACTGCGCAGTTGACCCAGGTCAGAGCTGGTCGGGATCAGATGGATCTCATCGGTGCCTATCGCCGCAAACCGGCGCAGAACCTCGGCCAGTTCATCCTCGCTCCCGGCCCACCCGGTGCTCGGCACCATCGCCTCGACATATTCGGCCGGAATCCAGTTCATGTAGCGCAGCAGATGCTGACGCACCTGGTCGCGGGCGGCGTCGGGATCACCGAGGGCGAACCAGAACGACGTGGCCAGATGCGGGGCACCCCGCCCCGCCTGGCGCCAGGCATCCCGGCCGACGTCGAACAGTTCGTTCTGCTTGGCCACGTCGAGGTCCATGGTGATGCCGGCCAGGCCCTCGGCCCAGGTCGCTGCGCTGCGCAGGGTCTTGGGACCAATAGTGCCGACCAGCAGCGGCGGTCCGCCCGGTTGCACCGGGGCAGGTCCCACCGGCAGCACCGCCTCGGTGATCTTCTCCCCCGCCCAGACCCGACGCATGATCGCCACCGCCGCAGCCAACTCGCCCATCTTCTGCGTCGCCGGATCGGCGCCGACCGCGCGGTAGTCCTCGTCGCGGCCGCCGATGCCGAGCCCCACGGTAAGACGGCCACCACTGAGCACATCCGCGGTGGCCAGCGCCTTGGCCAGCATGACCGGGTCATGCAGCTGCGGGACGATCACCGTGGTCACCAGACGCACCCGCTCGGTCCACGCCGACAATGCACCCAGCAAGGTCAGGCTGTCCGGGTTGGTGAAGGCGATCCGCTCGCCCCAGCACAACGAGGCGAACGGTCCGTCGTCGATCGCTCGCGCCCAGTCCCGCAGCAGCATTGCGTCGAGGTCTGGCTCCATCACCGGCATGGTCATTCCCACCTGCATGACCGCGATTGTGGCACGGCGCAATTCAGGCGGGTGATCCGGCGGCTAGCCCGGCGAATGACCCCGCTGGCGTTCCTGGGTGCGATAGTCGGTGGCAAGTTCGGCGACGTGGACGGGCAGTTCCCCGGAGGCCACATCGGCCAGGCTGGTCTCTTCGAGCACCGAGCGCATACTGGCCCGCAACGCCCGCCACACGTCGGTCAAGGCTGCCGTCGGTCCGGCATAAGGCAGATCGCCCATCCCGATATCACGAACACTGGCCAGCGGGCCGTCGATGCAGCGCAGTACATCGGCGACGCTGATCGCGGTGGCGGCCCGGGCCAACTCGTAGCCGCCGTCGCGGCCGCGCTGGCTGCGCACCAGCCGATCGGTGCGCAGGTCGGAAAGGATGTCGACGAGGAATTGCGCTGGAATGCCCTGCGCAGCAGCGATATCGTCGGTCTTGATCAGCGCGCCAGGCTCGGCGGTGGCCAATTGGACCATCGCTCGCACCGCGTACTCCGCCTTGGCCGACATGCGCATTGCGAGCATTCTTCCATCTGGCGGCTCAACCGATTGCCGCGAGCACCCCTTGCGCGTATTCGGGGCGACACACCACCAGGTCGGGCAGCAACGGATCGGGCCGGTTGTAGATCAGCGGTGAACCATCGATACGTGAGGTGTGCAGGCCCGCGGCCCGCGCCACCGCCACCGGGGCAGCCGAGTCCCACTCGTACTGCCCACCGGCGTGGACGTAGACGTCGGCGATGCCCTGCACCACAGCGGCGACCTTGACCCCGGCCGAGCCCATCGGGACCAGCACACCGTTCAGCTGCTCGCGCACCGCTTCCGCGATCGCCGGCGGCCGGCTGCGCGATACCGCGATACGCGGCGCGGCATCGTGGGCGGGCGGCGCGGACACCGACGGGGTCGCCAAGGTGGTCCCCCGCGCGGGCAGGGCCACCGCCCCGGCCGTCAGCTCGCCGGACTGCCACAGCGCCACGTGCACGGCCCAGTCGTCGCGGCCGAGCTCGCTGAACTCGCGGGTACCGTCCAGCGGATCGACGATCCACACCCGCTCGGCACTGAGCCGGACCGGATTGTCGGCACCCTCTTCGGACAGCACCGCATCCTGCGGCCGCTCGGCGGCCAGCGCTGCCATCAGAAAGTCGTGCGAACGCTGGTCACCGGCAGCTTTGCGCTCCGCCTCACCGGCGTCGGCCAGCTCCTCGCGGACCCGCAGCAGCAGCCGACCCGCCTCGGTGGCCAGCTGTGCGGCCAGCTGGTGGTCGTTCACTTTCGATCGTCGATCGCCGCGATGACTTGGCGGGCCTGCTCGTCGATGCTGTTCTGCGAGCTAAGCCGCACGTCGGGGTTCCGCGGTCGCTGATACGGGCTGTCGATGCCGGTGAAGTGCGTGATCAGACCGGCGCGCGCCTTGGCGTAGAGCCCCTTGGGGTCACGCTGTTCGCACTCTTCCAACGAGGTGTCGCAGAAGACCTCGACGAAGTCGAACCCGGCGTCGGTGTGCACCTGGCGGGCCAGTTGACGATGCTCGATCAGCGGGCTGATCGCCGGCACCAGCACGATCTGGCCGGAGTCGGCCAGCAGTGTGGCCACGTGGGCCAGCCGGCGCAGGTTCTCGGCGCGATCGGCCATCGAGAAGCCCAGGTCGGCGTTGAGGCCGTGCCGCAGGTTGTCGCCGTCGAGAACGTAAGCGGGCGTGCCGCGTTCGAGCAACAGCTGCTCCACCCGCATGGCCACTGACGACTTGCCCGCGCCCGACAGCCCGGTGAGCCACACGGTGCGGCCCTTGGACAGCCGGTCGGTGGCCTGGACAAGTGAGGTATGCCGCACGGTGTTGGGGCTGGCGGTGCGTGGCGACACGTCGCGCAGCACCATGCCGGCCGCCACCGTTCCATTGGTGGCCTGGTCGATCAGGATGAACGAACCGGTGGCGTCGTTGCGGGTGAACTCATCGAGCATCAGCGGAGTCTGTGCACGCAGCGAGACGCGCCCCAGCTCGTTGATCTTCAAGTCCGTCGCATCCTTGTCACGATGCAATGTGTTGACGTCGAGGCGGTAGTCCAACTCCATGATCTTCACCCGGGTGGTGCGGGTGGTGTGCTTGATGACGTAGTCGTTGCCCGGTTGCAGCGCCGCACCGTCGGCCATCCAACACACGGTGGCGTCGAAATCCTGGACAACGCGCGGCTGGTTGTTGGTGCGGACAATCATGTCGCCGCGGGAGATGTCGATGTCGTCGGTAAGACTCACCGAGACCGCCATCGGCGGGAAGGCTTCGGCTACCGCACCGGTGGGACCTTCGATGGCCGCAACGCGGCTGGGCTTGCCCGACGGCAGCACCACGACGTCGTCGCCGGGGCGCAGCACACCGCTGGCCACCGTTCCTGCGTAGCTGCGATGGTCGGCATGCTCGTGGGTCTGCGGACGGATCACGTACTGCACCGGGAAGCGCACGTCGACCAGGTTGCGGTCGCCGGCGATGTAGACCTCTTCGAGGTGTGACAACAGTGCGGGACCGTCGTAGAACGGGGTCTTATCGGACTTGGTCACCACGTTGTCACCGAGCAGGGCCGAGATCGGGATGGTGGTCACGTCATGGACGTCCAGGCGGGTGGCGAACGAATGGAAGTCGTCGCGGATCGCCTCGAACTTCTCGGCGTCCCAGTCGATCAGGTCCATCTTGTTGACAGCCAGCACGATGTGCCGGATTCCCAACAGCGACGCCAGGAAGGTGTGTCGGCGCGACTGCTCCTGCAGGCCGTGGCGGGCATCGACCAGCACGATCGCCAGCTGGGCGGTGGAGGCACCGGTCACCATGTTGCGGGTGTACTGGATGTGCCCCGGGGTGTCGGCGATGATGAATTTCCGCTTGGGCGTTGCGAAGTAGCGGTAGGCGACATCGATCGTGATGCCCTGCTCACGCTCGGCGCGCAGGCCGTCGGTGACCAGTGCCAGGTCGGTGTAGTCGTTGCCGCGTTCCCGCGACGTGCGCTCGACCGAGGCCAGCTGGTCTTCCATGACGGCCTTGGAGTCGAACAGCAGCCGTCCGATCAGCGTGGACTTGCCGTCGTCGACCGAGCCGGCCGTGGCGATTCGAAGCAGCGTGGTTGCCGCACCCATCAGAAATACCCCTGCCTCTTGCGGTCTTCCATGCCAGCCTCTGAGATCCGGTCGTCGGCGCGAGTCGCCCCGCGCTCGGTCAGCCGCGACACCGCGGTCTCATCGATCACCTCTTCGACGGTGGACGCCGTGGACTCCACACACCCGGTGCAGGTGACGTCGCCGACAGTGCGGAACCGGACCGAGGTCTCGAACACCTCTTCGCCGTCGACGGGCCGCAGATGCTCGTGGACAGCCAGCAGCATCCCGTCGCGCCGGAAAACCTTGCGTTGATGCGCGAAATAGATGGAGGGCAGGGTGATCTCCTCGGCCCCGATGTAGGACCAGATGTCGAACTCGGTCCAGTTCGACAGCGGGAACGCCCGGATGTGCTCGCCCTTGCGGTGCCGGCCGTTGTAGAGGTTCCACAGCTCGGGCCGCTGCACCTTGGGGTCCCACTGGCCGAACTCGTCGCGGAAGCTGAACACCCGCTCCTTGGCCCGCGCCTTCTCCTCGTCGCGACGGGCACCGCCGAATGCGGCGTCGAACTTGTTCTCCCGGATGGCCCGCAGCAGGGTGACGGTCTGTAGCGGGTTGCGCGACGGGCCGTCGTCGACCACGCGGCCGGCGTCGATGTCTTCCTGCACCGATGCCACCACCAGGCGGACACCGTTTTGGGCCACGAGCTCGTCGCGCGCGGCGATGACCTCGTCGAAGTTGTGGCCGGTGTCGACATGCATCACCGGGAACGGCAGCCGTCCCGGCAGGAAGGCCTTGACGGCCAGATGCAGCATGACGATGGAGTCCTTGCCACCCGAGAACAGCAGCACAGGACGCTCGAACTCCGCCGCCACCTCCCGGATGATGTGGATGGCCTCGGCCTCCAGGGTGCGCAGATGCGTGAGTTGATACTGCCCGACCGTGGCGGAGGCCTCCGGGGGCGCAGTGACGTTACTGGTCATGACTTCCTTGCCAGGGATACCCGATAATCTTGGTGAGACTTACCATATTTACTAGTTATAGCCGGCTATGCAACCAGCCGCACTGTGTCGCTGTCAATACGCCGCGCGCGCCCCGGCGGGTGAGGGCTGCCTACAGGGTGATTTCGTCGAGCTTTCCGGAGGCGACGTCGAAGACGAACCCACGCAATGAGGTGGTCGCGGTGATGAAGGGGTTGGCCGTGATCCGCCGCAGCGACTGCCGGACGTCCTCGGCCGGGTCCGGAAACGCCTCGGCCGACCACGTCGGGCGGATGCCCGTCTCCTCCAGGATGGAGCGCTTGAAGTCGTCGTCGGTAAAGGTCAGCATTCCGCAGTCGGTGTGGTGAATGAGGATGATCTCGCGGGTGCCCAGCAACCGCTGACTGATCGCCAGCGAGCGGATGACGTCCTCGGAGACCACACCACCGGCGTTGCGGATGGTGTGCGCTTCACCCTCGTTGATCCCGAGCACCCGGTAGACATCGAGGCGGGCGTCCATGCAGGCGACGATCGCGACGTGCTTGCTCGGCGGCATCGGCAGCGGGCCCTGGAAGGTCTTGGCGTATTCGGCGTTGTTCGCCAAGTAGTCATCGGTGACGGTCACGAGTGTTCTCCCTCTGTCGCGGTGCAGCGGAGCCTAGTGAACGAACGCCGGGATTTCACGGGTAAAAATCACGCGATAATCCTCTGCCGCCAACGCCTACTCCGACGCCGGCCTCTACCCTTTTGGCCATGACGCGGTTTCTGGCCGGCCGGGCACTGAACTACCTGGTACTGCTGGGCCTCGCCTCGTTCCTGACGTTCTGCCTGACGTCGTTGGCCTTCGCGCCGCTGGACAGCCTCATGCAACGCAACCCGCGCCCACCGCAGGCCGTGATCGACGCCAAGGCCGCCGAACTGGGCTTGGACAAGCCGATTCCGCTGCGCTACGCGAACTGGGCCAGCCATGCCGTGCGCGGCGATTTCGGCGTCACGGTCACCGGGCAACCGGTATCCGGGGAACTGGGCCGGCGGGTCGGGGTCAGCCTGCGACTGCTGGTCGTCGGTTCGCTGGCCGGCACGGCGATCGGTGTGGTGGCCGGCGCGTGGGGGGCGGTGCGCCAATACCGCCTCTCGGACCGGGCCATCACCATGGCGGCGCTGTTGGTGCTGTCGGTGCCCACGTTCGTACTGGCCAACCTGGTGATCCTCAGCGCCCTGCGCGTGAACTGGGCGCTGGGCGCCCAACTGTTCGACTACACCGGGGAGACCTCCCCCGGCTTGGTCACCGGTTTCTGGCCCGGCCTGGCCGACCGGCTCCAGCACCTGGTGTTGCCGTCGCTGACCCTGGCGCTGGGCGCGGCAGCCAGCTTCAGCCGCTACCAACGCAACGCGATGCTCGACGTGCTCGGCCAGGACTTCATCCGCACCGCACGGGCCAAGGGCCTGACCCGCCGGCGCGCCCTGTTCAAACACGGACTGCGCACCGCGCTGATCCCGATGGCAACACTGTTCGCCTATGGGGTGGCCGGCCTGGTCACCGGAGCGGTGTTCGTCGAGAAGATCTTCGGCTGGCACGGCATGGGTGAATGGGTGGTGCAGGGCGTGGCGACCCAGGACACCAACATCGTCGCCGCCATCACGGTGTTCTCCGGTGCGGTGGTGCTGCTGGCCGGCCTGCTCTCCGACGTCATCTACGCGATGCTCGACCCGCGGGTGCGGGTGTCATGACCGACGTTGAATTCACCTCGCGGCGCACTCTGGTGCTACGCCGGTTCCTGCGCAGCCGTACCGCGGTAGGCGCCCTGGTGCTGTTGGCGGCGATGTTCGTCGGCTGCTACACCCTGCCGGGTCTACTGCCCTACTCCTACACCGACCTCGACTACGACGCCCTGCTGGTTCCGCCGGGCGCTCGACACTGGTTGGGCACCAACGGCTTAGGACAAGACCTGTTGGCCCAGATCCTGCGCGGCATGCAGAAGTCAATGCTGATCGGGGTGTGCGTGGCGCTGATCTCCACCCTGATCGCCGCGACAGTGGGCGCCATCTCGGGGTATTTCGGCGGCTGGCGCGACCGGGTGCTGATGTGGCTGGTCGACCTGCTGCTGGTGGTCCCGGCATTCATCCTGATCGCGATCATCACCCCGCGCACCAAGAACAGCGGCAACATCGCCTTGCTGGTACTGCTGCTGGCCGGATTCAGCTGGATGATCAGCGCCCGCATGGTGCGTGGGCTGACGATGAGCCTGCGGGAGCGGGAATTCATCCGGGCCGCACGGTACATGGGCGTCTCCAGCCGGCGGATCATCGTCGACCATGTGGTGCCCAATGTGGCGTCCATCCTGATCATTGACACGGCACTCAACGTCGCGATGGCGATCCTGGCTGAAACGGGCTTGAGCTTCCTGGGTTTCGGCATCCAACCGCCCGATGTCTCGCTGGGCACGCTGATCGCCGACGGCACCGCGTCGGCCATCACCTTCCCGTGGGTGTTCCTGTTCCCGGCCGGGGTGCTGATCACGATCCTGGTGTGCGCCAACCTCGCCGGCGACGGCCTGCGCGACGCCCTGGATCCCGACGCCGCCACCCTGCGGGGCCACCGGTGAGCCCGCTGTTGGAGGTCTCCGACCTGGCAGTGACGTTCGGTTCCGGTGCCGGGGCGGTGCACGCCGTACGCGGCGTCAGCTACCACGTGGACGCCGGCGAAGTGGTGGCGATGGTCGGCGAGTCCGGCTCCGGAAAGTCCGCGGCGGCCATGGCCGTGATGGGGCTGCTGCCCGAGCACGCGCAGGTGTCGGGCTCGGTGCGGTTGAACGGAACGCAGCTGATCGGGTTGGGCGATGCCGCTATGTCGAAGTTCCGCGGCGCCTCGATCGGCATGGTGTTCCAGGACCCGATGTCGGCACTGACACCGGTCTACACCGTGGGCGATCAGATCGCCGAGGCCATCGAGGTGCACCAGCCTCGGGTGAGCCGCGCCGCGGCGCGCCGGCGTGCGGTCGAGCTGCTGGAGCTAGTCGGGATCAATCGGCCCGAGCAGCGAGCGCGGGCGTTTCCGCATGAGCTCTCCGGTGGGGAGCGGCAGCGCGTGGTGATCGCGATCGCGATCGCCTGCGACCCCGACCTGCTGATCTGCGACGAGCCCACCACCGCCCTGGACGTCACCGTGCAGGCCCAGATCCTCGATGTCCTCAAGACCGCGCGTGACGTGACCGGCGCAGGGGTGCTGATCATCACCCACGATCTGGGCGTGGTCGCGGAATTCGCCGACCGCGCACTGGTGATGTACGCCGGCCGGGTCGTGGAGGCCGCACCGGTGGAGGTCCTCTACCGAGACCGGCGGATGCCCTACACCGTCGGCCTGCTGGGATCGGTGCCGCGCCTGGACGCCCGGCAGGGCACCCGACTGGTGCCGATTCCGGGTGCCCCGCCGTCATTGACCGCGGGGGTGGACGCGCGTTGTCCGTTCGCCCCGCGCTGCCCGTTGGCCGCCGACGACTGCCTGGTGACTGAGCCCGATCTGCTCAGCGTCGCGGACAACCATTCGGCGGCGTGCATTCACACCGATCAGGTGGCCGGGCGCAGCGCCGCCGACATCTATGGCGTGCACACCGACGTGGCGGCCGTGGCCTCCGGCGAGTCCCCCACCGTGCTGCGGGTCCGCGACCTGGTGAAGACCTTCCCGCTGACCAAGGGCATGCTGCGACGGCGGGCGGGCGAGGTGCGCGCTGTGTCTGGGGTGAGTTTTGATGTGCAGCAGGGCCGCACCCTGGCGATCGTGGGCGAGTCGGGTTCGGGCAAATCCACCACCTTGCACCAAATCCTGGAGTTGGCCCCACCGCAGGCCGGGTCGATCGAGGTGCTGGGATCCGATGTCGCCGGGTTGACGCGAGACGGCAGACGCGCCCTGCGTCGTGACCTGCAGGTGGTGTTTCAGGATCCGGTGGCTTCCCTAGATCCCCGGCTTCCGGTCTTCGATCTGCTGGCCGAACCGCTGCGCGCCAATGGTTTCGACAAAGCCGCCATTCATGCCCGCGTCGCGGAACTTCTGGAGCTGGTCGGCCTGCGGCGCGGCGACGCGCTGCGCTACCCCTCGGAGTTCTCCGGCGGACAGAAGCAGCGGATCGGTATCGCCCGCGCCTTGGCGTTGCAGCCGAAGATCCTGGCGCTCGACGAGCCGGTCTCTGCCCTGGACGTGTCGATCCAGGCCGGGATCATCAACCTGCTGCTGGATCTGCAGCAGCAGCTCGGGCTGTCGTATCTGTTTGTGTCGCATGATCTATCGGTGGTCAAACACCTGGCGCACCGGGTCGCGGTGATGCTCGCCGGGGAGATCGTCGAGCAGGGCGACGCCGACCAGGTGTTCGGCGATCCGCAACACGACTACACCCGGCGCCTGTTGGCCGCTGTTCCGCAACCGGTGGTGAATTCATGACCCCTTCTCCGTTGACTCCGCGCTCACCAGGCAGTTTTGCGAAAAGGTCGCCTGGTGGACGCAGAGTCAACGGGGTGGTGGCCGGGCTCGTGGCGCTGAGCTTGGCGCTGAGCGGTTGCACCGCCGTCGACATCACCGCACCCGAGGGCACCGCCGCGGTCGGGACCGCCAACGACATCAACCCGCAGAATCCCGCGAACCTGCGCGACGGCGGCAACCTGCGGCTGTCGATGACGCAATTCCCGCCCAACTTCAATCCACTCCACATCGACGGCAACCTGGCCGAGAACGCCGCCATGCTCAAAGCCACCATGCCGCGGGCATTCACCATCGGAGCAGACGGCTCGGCGACCGTGGACACCGACTACTTCACCAGTGTTGAGCTGACCGGTACCAACCCGCAGGTCGTCACCTACACGATCAACCCGAAAGCGGTGTGGAGCGACGGCACCCCGCTGAGCTGGAAAGACATCGCCAGCCAGATCCACGCCACCAGTGGGGTCGACAACAAGTACGCGATCGCAACGACCAACGGTGCCGAGCGGGTGGCCTCAGTCACCCGCGGCGTCGACGACCGCCAGGCCGTCATGCGCTTCGCCAAGCCCTATGCGGAGTGGCGCGGCATGTTCGCGGGCAACTCGATGCTGCTGCCGGCCAGCATGACCTCGGACCCGGACACCTTCAACAAAGCTCAGCTGAGCAGACCAGGCCCCTCCGCCGGGCCGTTCGTACTCTCGACCCTGGATCGCACCAGCCAACGGATCACCTTGGTGCGCAACCCCGCATGGTGGGGCAGGCAGGCGAAGCTGGACACCATCACCTATCTGGTGCTCGACGAGGCCGCCCGGATGCCGGCGTTGCAGAACCAGACCATCGACGCCACCGGGGTGGCCACCCTGGACCAGTTGACGATCGCGCGGCGCACCGAAGGCATTGCGATCCGCCGCGCTCCGACCCCGGCCTGGAGCCACTTCACCTTCAACGGGGCACCCGGCGCCCTGCTGTCCGACAAAGCGCTGCGGCTAGCGGTGATGCGCGGTATCGACCGGGCAACGATCGCCAGGGTCACCCAACGCGGCCTGACCGCCGACCCGGTGCCGCTGAACAACCACATCTATGTCGCCGGTCAGGAGGGCTACCAGGACAACAGTGCGGTCGTGGCCTACGACCCCGAGCGTGCGGCCCGGGAACTCGATGAACTCGGCTGGACCCTGCACGGCAAGTTCCGGGAAAAAGACGGTCGCCCCTTGGTGATCCGGCACCTGTTCTACGACGCGTCGAGCACCCGGCAGTACGCCCAGGTTGCTCAACACAACCTGGCCCAGATCGGGGTGAAACTGCAGTTGGACGCCAAGGCCGGCGGCGGCTTCTTCACCGACTACGTCAACGTCGGCGACTTCGACATCGCCCAATTCAGCTGGGTCGGTGATGCATTCCCACTGGCCGGGCTGAACCAGATCTCCGCCTCCTACGGCGAGGCCAACTTCGGCAAGATCGGCAGCCCAGCGATCGACGCCAAGATCGAAGAGACCTTGGAAGCGCTCGACCCGGCGGTCGCGCGGGCCCGGGCCAACGAGGTCGACACGCTGCTGTGGGCCGAGGGCTTCAGCCTGCCGCTGATTCAGACCACCGGAAACGTGGCCGTGCGCAGCTCGCTGGCCAATTTCGGGGCGCCGGGGCTGGCCGACCTGGACTACACCGTGATCGGGTTCATGAAGGACTGACCCCCTGGATGCACCCCCCGCTCCAATGCAAGGGAAAACCCTGTATCCCTGCGGCCTCAGCAGAATTTAGGGTTCGGGTAAGGGTCTGCTTGACCTGGTAGCGGAGATTTCAGGATCCCAGGGGGCATTCGCGATGGTCACTCATCAGCAGTCTGGCAAGGACAAGGCAACGCGACGTGACTCCCGTATCGCCGGAGCGGCCACGGCGGTGGGCACGTTCTTGGCTTTAGGGTTGGTGCCGGCCACGGCACCGCATGCCGGGGCCGACGGATTCGATTGGCTGACCGACCTGTTCGACCCCACGATCAGTGCAGGATCCGACCTGGACACGAGCGGTGCCTCAGACTTCACGGCGGGATTCGATCCGGCCAACTGGGGCCTGGACGCCATGTTCGAGCAGCTGATCTACACGCCACTGCACACCGGTGTTGAAGACTGGATCACCAGCGATGCCGGCGTGCAGATCGCCGGATTCCTCAATGGCCTCACCGGCACATACCTGATCGGGAACGGCGTCGACGGCACCGCGGAGCATCCCGATGGTGGCGACGGCGGACTCCTGCTCGGCGACGGCGGTGACGGCTTCGGCAGCGGCGGCAGCGGCGGCAATGCGGGCTGGTTGTTCGGCAATGGCGGCAACGCCGGAGATGCGGCCGACGGCGAAAGCAGCTTCGTGCTCCGCGACGACGGCTACGCCTCCGCCGGCATGATGGCCCTGGCCACCACCCCCGTCAACGGCTCACCGGGAAGTGGCGGCAACGCCGCATTCCTGTTCGGCAACGGCGGCACCGGCACCAGCGGCGGCAACGGTCAATTCGGCGGTAACGGTGGCGCCGGCGGCAGGGGCGGCGACGGCGGCTTCTTCTGGGGCAACGGCGGTAACGGCGGAACCGGCGGCACGGGCGGCGCCGGCGTTGCCGACTATCACGGCGGGGCCGGCGGCAATGGCGGTACGGGCGGTACGGGCGGAACCGGCGGCACCGGCGGGTTGTTGTTCAGCAATGGCGGCCGAGGCGGTGCGGGCGGAACCGGGGGCATCGGAGCCGACGGTCAGGACAGCACGAACCGCTATCTCTACGGCGACGGCGGTACCGGTGGCACCGGCGGAACCGGGGGCGACGGCGGGCTCGGCGGCAGGGCCGGCACGTTGTTCGGCGCCGACGGTAAGGGTGGCACCGGCGGAACCGGGGGCGCGGGCGGCGACGGCGGCGACGGCGGCACCGATGCGATCGGTGGTAACGGCGGCAGCGGCGGCACCGGCGGTAGGGCCGGTGACTACGGCGACGTGGGCGGCGCCGGCGGGCGAGGCGGGGACGGCGGTTCGGCGAATTGGATTGCCGGCAGCGGCGGCATGGGCGGCCAGGGCGGCCTGGGCAACCTCACCGGCGGCCTCGGCGGGCACGGCGGCGACGGCGGCACGTCGCGCACTGATGACTACGGGATGGCCGGCAGCGGCGGAGGCGGCGGCATCGGGGGAAATGCCTACGCCGCAAACGGGGTCGGTGGTGCCGGCGGCCACGGCGGCGACGCCGGCAAGGCTCTCGGCGCCCACGGGCTCGGCGGGAACGGCGGCTGGGGCGGTTGGGGCGGCACCGGCGGCATCACCGGAACAGGTTCGACGGGCGGGGTCGGCGGCGACGGCGGCAGCGGGGGCGTCGGAAGTATCAGTGGCTTCGGCGGTGGCGGCGGCATCGGGGGTGGCGGTACCTCGACCGGCGGCGCCGGCGGTCACGGTGGAACCGGCGGTGCGCACCTCATCAGCGCCGGCACCGATACGACCCCGGCCAGGCACGGCGGCGCGGGTGGTGACGGCGGTGCCGGCGGGCATGCCAGTAACGGCGGTATCGCCGGCGGCGGTGGTGGCGGCGGTGGTGGCGGCATGAGCGAGGGGGGTTACGGCAACGCCGGCGGTATCGGCGGCCGGGGTGGTGCAGGCGGCGACGGCGGCGATGCCTCCGGTGTCGGCAGCCTCGGAGGCCGGGGCGGGATGGGCGGTTACGGCGGGCCCGGAGGTGGCACCGCAGGCTCCGGTGGCTCCGGTGGCTCCGGTGGCACCGGTGGGGCCGGCGGCGACGGTGGTGATGCCAGTGGCGGCGGCTCGGGCGGTGTCGGCGGCGCGGGCGGGCTGGGCGGCACGGCATCCAGCTACGGTGCATCGGGCGGCGCAGGTGGCCCCGGTGGCAATGGCGGCCCCTCCGGGGACAAGTACGGCTACGGCGGCTCCGGTGGCATTGGTGGCACCGGAGGCTCTGGTGGCTACAACGGTCCCGGGGGGCCCGGGGGTGCCGGCGGTGACGGAACTACCAGCGGTCCGGGCGCGAACGGTTCACCCGGAACCAACGGCTAGTGGCCCGCCGGGGGCCGGCGCTCAGGCGCTCAGGTCGATGCGGTGCGCATTGCTGACGCTGCCGTAGCGATCGGGGCTGCAGGTCAACACGATCACCTGACCTTGTGAGCCGACCGCGTCGAACACCGCGCCCATCTTCTCCAGTCGGTCCGGGTCGGTGAAGCCGAGCGCGTCGTCGATCACCACCGGGACGCTGTCTTCCTTGGCCACCAGGGCAGCACCGGCCAGTCGGGTCAGGATGCCCAGCTGTTCCTTCGCGCCGCCGGACAGCGACTCGTAGGGGACGGTGCGTCCACCGAGGGTCCGGGTGCAGATCTTCAGGTCGGTGTCGACGTCGACTTCGAAGTCGGCGCCAAACACGTGCGTGCCCAGCCGCTGAATTTCGGCGCGGAAAGGCTCGACGTAGCGTCGGCGGGTGTCGTCGCGGTGGCGGATCATCGTCGACCGCAGCAGCGCCGCCGCGCGGGCCCGGCGCCCGATCCGATCGTGTTCAGCAGCGGCGTGTTCCCGCGCGGTCTGCGCCGCGTCGAGCTGGCCGCGCCGCCCCTGGGTGCCGAACACGGCGAGCTCGACCTCCACCTCGTGCAGCGCGCGGGAGGCCTCGGCGTGCCGGGCCTTCAGCTCCTGCGCCACGGTGTGCGCTGCGGCGAGTTCGGCGTCGATCGCCTCGGGAGCGGCGGCGCCCAGCTGCTCGGACAGCTCGGACACCCGCTGCTCGGCACTGCGCAGTGCCTGCGCGTTGGTGTCGGCGGCAGCCGTCAGCTCGTCGTCGCCGAGCGTCGCCCGCTGTGCGGCCAGGCGCTGGTTGACTGCCTCCAGCTCAACACGCTGCGCTGCCCCCTTCTCGCGCAGCAGCGTCAGCCGGGTGGCGCCCTCGGTACGACGGGCCATGGCCTCCTGGGCGGCTCGGCGCAGGGCTTCGCAATCGGTGGTGGCCTGCGCTAGCAGCGCCTCGGCCTCGTCACGGTCGGCGCGGGCCTGCTCCGGTGTGGACTCGGTGGAGATCTCGCCAAGCTCGCCCCGCAACCGCGTCAACCGCGCGCGCAACGCCTCGATCTCGTCAGTACCGCGCAGCGCTGCCAGGGTGGCGGCCAACTGGTCGCGGCCGCCCTGCAGTTCGCGGCGCCGCTGGTGGGCGTGGCGCGCCTGCGCCAGATCAGGCACGCCTGCCGCCGCCAGTGCATCGGCAAGCTCGGCTTGTGCCGCAGCATGTTTGACGCTGGCCTCCCGCGCACTGTCGCCGGGGCGGACGCTCACCCGCAGTATTCCGGGAAGCTCGACCTCAAGTCCGTCGGTGACGGTGGCCGACCAGCTCTGGCCGGCGGGCAGCGCCGTGGGTTCGCCGGCGATGACCAGATCGATGTCGGCGACCGCGGCGAGTTCCAAGGTCGCCGAGATCGCGGCCAGCGACGCCTCAGCCCGGTCACACGCCGACGCCGCCTCTTCGACCCGCCGCAGCATCGGCTCGGTCACGCTGATGCGTGCCAGTTCAGCCGCTGCCTCGGCGAGCTGAACTTCGGTGGCATCAAGCCGGGCAATCCGGTCAGCGAGCCGATCTGCCTCCTCGCGAGCTGCGAGTTGATCGACAACGCGGCGCGCGGATGCGGCACTTTTTGTGGCAGCGTCCACGGTTTGCTCGGCGGCAGCCGCTGCGGCGTCTGCGGCGGTGGCTTCGGTGTCCACGGTGGCCTGTGCCTGGGCGACGCCGTCGATTTCGTTGTCCAGCAGGGTAATCGCGGCCGCCCGGGAGCCGAGTTCGTCGCGCTGCCGCTGTCGCTCGCCCTGGGCGCTGTCGGTCGCGGCAGCGGTGGCTCTGGCCGCGGTGGCCACCAGCTGCGCATCACGAAGCTGGCCGCGTAGCTCCATGATCGCGACGCTGGCGGCCTGTGCCGCGTTGTAACGGGCGTCCGCGGCGGCCTGCTCTCCGGTCAGCCCGGCCAACTGATCGGATAACTCGGCATGCCGGTGCACCCGGTCATCTACCTCGGCGAGCAGATCGGCACACCGTGCCACCTCCGCCTCCGCGGCGGCCAGCGCGGCGATGGCGCCGGCCCACTCCCCGGTGGGGCGTCCGGTCCCGGTGAAGTAGCGCGCGTACTCGGCATCGATGCGCTCGATGAGAACGGGCTCGGCGCCACTGAGGGTGGCGGTATCACCGGCTGCGACGTCCAGGGCTCGCGACAGCGCATCGCATCCGGAGAGGTCGACCGCGGCCGTCGACGATGCCTGCAGCACCCGTTGGGCCTGCCACAGGCCGGTGTCCATGGTCTCGTCCAGCATGGCGCGGACCCGCTCGTGCGCCTCGTCACCGGTGAACTGCTCGCGGCGCGGTTCTAGAACCGTCAACTGCGTCCGGGGGGCCTTGTGGAAGCGCTTGTGGTAGACGAAACGGTAAGGGCCGGTGCTGATCTCGGCGGTGACCTCAGCGCCGACGTCGGCGAACGTGGGCTTGACCTGTTTGACGTCCTTCTTGGCGGAACGGTCCTTGGACTCCAGCAACAGGTCCAGCGCCTCGATCATCGAAGATTTGCCGATCTCGTTGGCGCCGGACACCACCACCACGCCGTAGTCGGGAAAGTCGATCTCCCGGTGCGCCACGCCGCGGTAGTTCGTGAGAACCAACCGGTGCAGTCTCATGCCACGCCCCGATCGACCAGGCGCAACAACAAGGCCAGCGCGGCGTGGGCGTCGTCGGCGGCGCCGGCGTCGGCATCGCGGGCGGTGGCGACCAGTTCCTCGACCGCGTCCGCGGCGAAACCGCCTATCCCAAGGTCGGAGAATTCTCCGTCTTCGGGAACGACCACCAGGTGGGTATGACGTTTCCAGGTCCCCACCCAGGCGAACAGGCGCGAGTAGCGGTCCAGGCAGACGTCGAGCGCCGCCCGGTCGGTGACGCTGAGCGAACCCGTCAGCGCCAGCTGGACCACCGTGCGCTCCTTGTCCGGCAGCTGGTCGAGGTTGATGTCCAGATCAGTAACGTCACGACCGGTGTCGAGCTGGCGGTGCAACGTCACGAAGCGCCAGCGCCCGACGTGACGGGCGTCGACCTGCACGGCACCGTCGGCCTCGTCGATGTCGACCACGAGCACGTGGCCGGGGTCGGATTCGATGTCGTCGAAGTTGGTGACTTCCGGCGAACCGGAGTACCAGATTCGGCCCGTCTCGCCCACCTGGGCGCGAGAGTGCTTGTCGCCCAGGGCAACGTAATGAATTGCGCCGCGAGACAGGGCGTCCTGCAGGCTGGCCAGCCGAATCAGCGCGGGATTTCCCGGATCGGGGTCCAGTGCGTCGACGCCGCCGTGGGCGACCAAGATCCGGATAGTGCCATCGGCCGGCAGCTCCTCGAGCGCGGCCGCCGCCAGGTCGGCGGTCGGGCGCTTGGACCGCCACGGTGCGGCGACGATCTCCAGACCCGGGCGCACCCGGTGCACTCCGGCGGCGTCGAGCACGATCACGTTGTCGGGACATTCGGCCGTGAACAGCGCACTGGTGTAGACCGACGCGGCATCGAGGGGATCGTGGTTCCCGGGCAGCAGATAGACCGGGATCCCGATGGTGCGCATGGCTTCCAGGGATTGGCTGATGACTTCGGGGGCCAGTTGGTTGTCCTCGAACACGTCACCTGCGACCACCACGAACTCCGCGCCGGTCTGCTTGGCCAACTCCCCCAGTCCGGCAACTGCGTCACGCCGCGCGGCCGAATAGCGTGGCTGGGCGTCGCCGGCCAGGAAGTGCCGGGTCATGCCGAGCTGCCAATCGGCGGTGTGCACGAAACGCATGTCGGATCTGTCCCTTTCCGCCGGGCCGTCGGCCGGGCATCGCGAGTGTATGGCCGGTCACCGACAAGCCCGCGGACCTCGATCGGCACGTCCGCGAGACTGAACCACCGGTCCAACCCGTGCGCCACATCCGACACTTCAGCACCGCGGACGGGGGCATTGGCGCTGCCATAGCCTTGCTGGATGAGCACCCACCGCACCCTGATCCTGCTTCGGCACGCCAAGTCGGACTACCCGCCCGGGGCCGTCGACCACGACCGCCCGCTGGCTCCGCGCGGCATCCGCGAGGCGGGGCTGGCCGGCGAGTGGCTGCGTGCCCACGCACCGGCCATCGATGCGGTGCTGTGTTCGACCGCCACCCGCACCCGGCAGACCTACGCGCAAACCGCGCTGACCGCCCCGGTGCGCTACGTCGACGATCTCTATGACGCGATGCCCGGAAACGTGATCACCACGATCAACACCGTTGCCGCCGACGTCGACACGCTGCTGGTGATCGGCCATGAGCCGGCGATGTCAAGCGTCGCCCTGGGCCTGGCCGGCCATGGTACCGACGCAGCCGTGGCCCAACAGATCTCAGAGAAGTATCCGACGTCGGGAATCGCCGTGCTCCATGTCCCCTGCGGTTGGGCGGACGTACAGCTGGGATCAGCCGCGCTGGTCGACTTCTGCGTGCCGAGATGAGCGTGACTCCTTGCCCCCTCTCCCCTGACGGCCGCAGATTGCAGTGAGGGTCGTGGTTCCCGGGGGAACCACGACCCTCACTGCAATATCAGCGACACAGGAGCGGCCTCAGATCATCGCCCGCAATGCCGGAGACCCCTCCACTCCCATGGCGGTGAGGGCGCTGGAATGGTAGATCGTCCCGGGTGTCTGGATGGCGTGGCCCAAGCCAACGTGGGCGTCGCGCCAGAACCGCTGCAGCGGGTTGTTGCGGCGGGCGGCGTTGCCGCCGGAGCGGGCGAAGATCGCGTCGGCGGCGGCCACCGCCCGCCACGCGCAGCGAATCTGATTACGCCGCACCATGGATCGGTCTTCGAAGCTGATCTCCTTGCCGGCGTCAGCGAGGTCATACATCCGGCTGATGCCGTCCAGCAGTTGCACGCGCGAGGCGGCGATCTCCGCGGCAGCCTCGGAGATCGCGTACAGCACGTACGGGTCGTCCTTGATCTTGGTGCCGGTGGCGGCCACCCTATCCCGCTGGTAGTCCAGGTGCGCGGCCAGCGCCCCCTCGGTGATCCCGATCAGTGCCGAGGTGATCCCCAGCGGGAACATGGTCCAGAACGGCAGCTTGTACACAGTCTCATCGCGACCTGCCGCCGCCGCGGCGCTGACGCCGGAGGCGACGTGTTCGAAGTCGATGGTGCGGTATTCGGGGATGAAGGCGCCGTCGACGACGATGTCCTTGCTTCCGGTGCCGGACAGGCCGATGACGTCCCAGGAGTCCTCGACGATGGTGTAGTCGGCGCGCGGCAGGACGACGTGCAAGACCTTGGGTGGCGTGGTCTCCGCGACGCGCGCCCCCAGGAAGATCCAGCTGCAGTGATCGGTTCCCGAGGAGAAGTTCCAACGCCCGGTCAACCGGTAGCCGCCCTCGACGGGGGTCGCGATTCCCTGCGCCGCATACGGTGAGGCGATCCAGGTGTCGGGGTTCTCGGCCCAGATCTCGGCTTGCAGGCGCCGGTCCATGAGTGCCATCTCCCAGGGGTGCACTCCCCCGACGCCGCACACCCAACCCGTGGAACCGCAGTGCTTGGCTACCTCCATGACGGCCTCGGCGAAGTCGCGGGGGTGGGCGGCGTACCCGCCGAAGTCGGTCGGCTGCAGCATCCTCATCACACCGGCCTGGCGAATCAGGTCCACTGACTGCTCGGAGAGCTTGCCGAGGCGCTCGCTGTCCTCGGCCGTGTCGGCGAGCTGGGCGGCGATCCGCTCGACGCGTTCGACTACTTCATGTGCCATAACCGGCACCTCCTGACTAGACCGCGACGACGGGGTATCGCGCGCTGGTGTCGGTACCGTACCTCCGATTTGACCAAATGGTCAATCCATATGGTCAAACCATTTGTGCAATCGCGCTGGAGGTGGATAACCTGCACGGATGGGCAACCGTGAGGATCTGCTGGAAGGCGCCAAGCGCTGCCTCGTCGAGCGCGGCTGGGCCAACACGACAGTGCGCGACATCGCCGCGGCGGCCGGCGTCAGCCATGCCGCCATCGGCTATCACTTCGGCAGCCGTGAACGGCTCCTGGTACAGGCGCTGCTCGAAGAGCTCGACGAACTCGACTCGCGCATGGCGCCCGATGGACAACCCGCGACTGCCGTGGACCGGTGGCAGGCGGTGCTGGAGTCCTTCAGCACCGACAAGGCGCTGTGGACCTCGCACCTGGAAGCGATCGTGCAGGCCCAGCGAAACGACGAACTGCGCGCCCGCCTCGCCGAAGGCCAGCAACGCGCACGCGCCGAGATGGGTGGTTCTGTGGCACTGGCGGTGGTCCTGGGCATGATGGTCCAGTCACTGATCGACCCCGACAGCACCCCCACGGCGGCGGAAGCGGTCGCCGAGCTGCGCGAGCTGGCCGGCCCCAGCGCACGAGCCGCGGCCAGCGTAGAACGCGTTGCAAAACATACTTAGGCGTCGCGTTCGCCCGCATCAGGATTGCCCCTATTGAGCGTCTTCAGCTCCGGCCCGAAGTAGCGCACGACAAATGCGGTCTATTTGCCATTCCCCACACTCGCCACAAAGGCGTCATGCCCGAATTAGATACCGTCCGTCGCGTAATTTATATGCCTCGCAGAAGTGCGGGATTGCCGCCACCTCAGCGGGCGACGCGGAGCCCCCGCCGCTCAGCGATGGTGCTCAGCGAGTCGTTGATCCGTTCGCAGCTGTCGACCAGGTTGAGCATCTGCTCGGGCTCGAGTTGGTCGAGATAGTGCACGCGAACACCCTGCGCGTAGGTCTCCATGACCGCATGCAGGCGCTTGTGGCCCTCGCTGGTGATCCGGGGCAGAATGCCACGCGGGTCGCCCCGGGTGGGGCTCCTGGTGATCCAGCCCTGCGCTTCGAGGCGGCGGATCTGAGTGGACAACTGACCTTGCGATACCCGAAGCGCTTCGGCTAGGGCACACAATCGGTGCGCCCGCCGATTCGGCTTGCTGAGCAGCTCCAGCAACAGCACGTCGCGAATCGAAAGATCATGCGCGCCCTTGAGGCAGATATTCACCGTTGCAACAAGGTTGAGCGAACAATCGAGGAACTGCTTCCAGCAGTCCTGCTCAAGACCATTCAGCCCGGGCAGCGCCGGCATCGCCTGAAGATCGTGTATCTCGTCCACGGCCTGCGATGTTATCGAATAACGAGTTCAAAAAACGGCGAACACGCGTCAATTCGGAAACCCCGCCCGGGATTGACCCTGATGAGAATCGCCGCCGCAAATCCGCCTCGGCGAGTCAGCGCAGTTCAGAACGATAATCCCGCTATTGGAACAAAGCCCGGACGCCGAGAAATTTCGTTCAAAAGGAAACTAATCAGCGTCGTTCGTCAGGAGTTGGTCGCGAGCGTCAGTTCCATCAGCTTGACCGCCTGCTCACACGCATCGATCCCTGGCGCCTGCGGATTCACCCACCAGCCGACCACACCGGCGGCGTCACTGGCGACCCCGCACGAGCCATTGGGGTCCGACGGCCGCATCACGATCGACGGCACGCCCACGATGGACTTGGTCTCGATCTGGTATTTCAGGAACTCGGCGACCTTGCGCTCGTTGTCCAGGCTGCCCTGCTCGAACCAGAACCGGGTGATGTCGATCAGGCCGGCCGGGTTGGCCGCCTGCCAGCGGCAGATGGCCCCGACAAAGGTGCTCTGGATGTCGAGCGGATCCGCGCCCACCGTCTTGGCCAGGATGTCGGTGGTCAGCACCTCGCACTCCTTGAGGAGGTTCGGGTACTGCCGCTGGGAGTTGTCGTTGCGCTTGGTGTCGCCCGCACCGGCCTTGACCGCGGTACCGCCTACCTCACGGGAGCAGGCCGTCGGCGCGATCAGCACCGCCAGTGCGGCGAGCCCAGCCAGAACCCGGCGGCTCATTTCGAGTTCGCAATCGACTGGCGAGTCAGCTCTTTGGCGACGTCGCAGGGATCCGGGAACGGCTTCTGGGCGAAGCTCACCGACCACTCGATGAAGTCATCTTTGAATTGGATGCCGACCTCACACAGGTTGTCGCCCATGGTCGGGGCGGTGCCGATCGCGATGAAACCGCTGTGGCCGTCGATGTTGATGTCCTCCACGGAAGTCCGCGACACCTCTTCGGTCTTGCGCTCACGACCGATGGGGCTGCCGCGATACCAGGAGAAGGAGAAGTGCGGGCCCATGATCCCGCCGCGCAGCAGCCACTGGCAGCCGACCGAGTTCTGGGCGGTGCTGACCAGGCCGGCCACTCGAGTCAGATTGGCCATGGTCTCGTCGCTGATCCCGCCGCACACCGGAAACGACGGTCCATGATTGCTCTGCTCGGCCGTCGGCGACGCGGACTGGGTACCGGACTGCGCTTCGGGCGAGCCGGAGTCGGAACATCCACCGACCATGGGAATCACGGCAGCGGCCACCAGGGCCGGGACCGTCAGTTTGAGCCGCACACGATGCACTGTAGCGGCACCACCGCCGCTCAACCACGCGGCAGCGGTGACCAGTCTGTTTGTGTCGCCGCGTGTCGCCACAGCAACGCCGGTGCCGTACGGGTATGCGACAGTAGGCCCCATGCTTCTGGCGCTGCTGCGCTGCTATCTCCAGCCCTACCGCCGGCCCGTCGCGGCGGTGATGGCGCTGCAACTGATCAGCACGCTCGCATCGCTGTATCTGCCCACCGTCAACGCCACGATCATCGACGACGGCGTGGTCCGCGGCGACACGGCGATCATCATCCGGCTCGGTGCGGTGATGCTCGGCGTGACCGGCCTACAGATGCTGTGCGCGGTGGCCGCGGTCTACTTCGGCGCACGCGCCGGGACCGGATTCGGACGCGATCTACGCCGCGCGGTGTTCGCCCGAGTCATCGGGTTCTCCGAACGCGAGACCACCCGCTTTGGCGCGCCGACCCTGCTGACTCGCACGACCAACGACGTCCGCCAGATCCAGCTGGTGGTGCAACTGGGCGCCAACACGCTGGTCGCCGCTCCGATCATGTGCATCGGCGGTGTGGTGATGGCGGTGCACCAGGACGCGGGGCTGGCTTGGCTGTTGGCGGTCAGCGTGCCACTGCTGGCGCTGGCCAACTATTTGATCGTGTCGCGGATGCTGCCGCTGTTTCGCCGCATGCAGATGCTGATCGACAACATCGGCCGCGTGCTGCGCGACCAGCTCACCGGCATCCGGGTGATCCGCGCCTTCGCCCGCGAACCCCACGAGCGCGAACGTTTCGGCCAGGCCAACGCCGCCCTGTCGGACGCCTCGCTGACGGTCGGAAAACTACAGGTGTTGATGCTGCCGGCCACCACGCTGATCATCAACGCCTCCAGCGTGGCGCTGATCTGGTTCGGCGCCTTGCGCATCGACGCCGGACAGATGCAGGTGGGTTCGCTGATCGCGTTCCTGTCCTACTTCATGCAGATCCTGATGTCGGTACTGATGGCCACCATGGTGCTGGCAATCCTGCCGCGCGCCGCGGTCTGCGCCGAGCGGATCACCGAGGTGCTGTCCACCGAGCCGAGCATCGGCGCCCCGGCTCGGCCGCTGGCACCGGCGTCGCGTACCGGCGAGGTCGCGCTCCGCGGCGTCGGCTTCCGCTACCCCGGGGCCGACCGATCCGTCCTGCACGATGTCTCACTGACTGCGCTCCCCGGCACCACGACCGCGGTGGTGGGATCCACCGGGTCGGGCAAGTCCACACTGATGTCGCTGATCTGCCGGCTGCGCGACGTGACCGCAGGCGCGGTGCTCATCGACGGCGTGAATGTGCGCGACCGCGACCCAGAGGAGTTGTGGTCGGGAATCGGGCTGGTGCCTCAGCGCGGCTACCTGTTCTCCGGCACGGTGGCCGACAACCTGCGCTACGGCGCCCCGGCGGGCGTGACGGTCAGCGACGAGCAGATGTGGGCGGCGCTGCAGGTGGCCGCCGCCGACGACTTCGTGGCGGCCCACCCGGATGGACTGGCGATGCCCGTGGCACAGGGCGGTATCAACCTGTCCGGCGGGCAGCGCCAACGACTGGCCATCGCACGGGCGGTGATCCGGCGGCCCTCGATCTACCTGTTCGACGACGCATTCTCGGCCCTGGACACCCGCACCGACGCCGCCGTGCGCGCCGCCCTGCGCGACGCCGCCGCAGACGCGACGGTGATCATCGTGGCGCAGCGCATCTCGACCGTCCTGCAGGCAGACCAGGTGGTCGTCCTCGACGACGGACGGGTGGTGGGCACCGGCACCCACCAGCAGTTGCTGGCGCAGTGCCCCACCTATGCCGAGTTCGCCGAATCCCAGTCGGTGACAACCGGGGCCGGTAGCTCGTGACGGCCCCGGCACCGGCGACGCGCGCCGGGAACTTCTGGCCCACCGCACTGCGCCTGGCCCGCCGGATGGGCCCCCAGCGCAGGCTCGTCGCGGCCGTCATCAGCCTCTCGGTAGGCGGTATCGCACTGGGTGTGGCCGGACCGCGCATCCTCGGTCACGCCACCGACCTGGTGTTCAACGGAATCATCGGCCGCGGCCTGCCCGCCGGGATCAGCAAGCAGCAGGCCGTCGACGCCGCCCGTGCCGCGGGCCGGGACACCTACGCCGAGATGCTGGCGCGCATGAACGTGGTTCCCGGCGTCGGAATCGACTTCGGCGCGGTGGCACGCACGCTGACGCTGGCGATGGCCCTGTATCTGGTTGCGGCGCTGATGATCTGGACACAGGCCCGGATACTCAACGTGATCCTGCAGCGCACCATGCGGGCGTTACGCAGCGACGTCGAAGACAAGCTGCACCGGCTGCCGCTGCGCTACTTCGACACCCAGCGGCGCGGCGAACTGCTGAGCCGGGTCACCAACGATGTCGACAACACCGCAACGTCGGTGTCGATGACGGTCAGCCAACTGTTCTCCTCGGTGCTGACCGTACTGGTGGTGCTGGCGATGATGCTGCAGATCTCGCCACTACTGGCCGCGATCACCGTGGCCGGCGTACCGGTGACCCTGCTAGCGGTCCGATCGATCACCCGGCGCTCACAACGGCTGTTCGCCGCGCAATGGGCCGCCACCGGACAACTCGGCGCTCACCTGGAGGAGACCTACAGCGGTTTCACCCTGGTACGCACCTTCGGACACCGTGACTGGGCGCAGCAACGATTCGACGAATGCAATGACGAGCTCTACCGGGCCGGATTCGGAGCCCAGTTCTTCTCGGGGCTGATCGCACCGGCGACCGGACTGATCGCCAACCTCGGCTACGTCGCCGTCGCGGTGATCGGCGGGATCCAGGTCGCCACCGGGCAGATCACCCTGGGCAGCATTCAGGCGTTCATCGCCTACGTCCGCCAGTTCAACCAACCGCTGGGAAATCTGGCGTCGATGTTCAACTCGTTGCAGTCCGGGGCCGCCAGCGCCGAGCGAGTGTTCGCCTTCCTCGACGAGCCCGAAGAGTCTGCCGGCCCACCTAGGCCATTTGAGGCATCCAGGGGTCGAGTCGAGTTTCGCGACGTCAGCTTCGGCTACCGGCCCGACATGCCCGTAATCGACGACTTGTCGTTGAACGTCGCGCCGGGCAGCACGGTGGCGATCGTCGGGCCGACCGGAGCCGGCAAGACCACCCTGGTCAACCTGCTGATGCGGTTCTACGACGTGGACCGCGGGCAGATCCTGATCGACGGCACCGACATCGCCGCAGTGGAGCGGGGCGCGCTGCGTTCCTCGATCGGGATGGTGCTGCAAGACACCTGGCTGTTCACCGGAACGATTGCCGACAACATCGGATACGGCCGCCCGGACGCCAGCCACGACGAGATCGTCGAGGCCGCCCGCGCCGCACATGTCGACCCCTTCGTACGCACTCTGCCCGACGGCTACGCCACCCGGGTCAATGACGACGGCGGGGCCATCAGTGCCGGCGAGAAGCAGCTGATCACGATCGCGCGGGCGTTTCTGGCCCGCCCACAGCTGCTCATCCTCGACGAAGCGACCAGTTCGGTGGACACCCGCACCGAACTGTTGATCCAGCGCGCAATGCGGGAATTACGCCAGGGACGAACCAGTTTCATCATCGCCCACCGCCTGTCGACCATCCGCGACGCCGACCTGATCCTGGTGATGCAGGCCGGCCGGATTGTGGAACAGGGCACCCATGCCGAACTGCTGGCCCGCCGCGGGGCCTACTGGGCGATGGCCGAAAGCAGCTGAGGCCGGCTACGGGCCGTCGTCGTCGTCGCTGTCCTGCAGCAGCCTCTCGGGGTGGTGGTAGTGGTTGGTGCGGGGTTGGCCTCTGTCGAGGTGTGGTGGGGGCAGGGTTTGGCTGGTGCCGTCGTTGCGCTTGTGGGTTCTCCAGCCGTGTGTGGTGATGAGTTGGTGGTGGGGGCCGCAGCGCAGGGTGAGGTCGGTGATGTCGGTGCGGCGGGTTTTCGCGTAGTCGGTGTCATGGTGGACTTCGCAGAGGTAGCCGGGGATCGGGCAACCGGGGTGGGAACAGCCGCGCTCTTTGGCATACAACACGATCCGCTGGCCGGGGTTGGCCAACCGTTTGGTGTGGAACAGGGCCAACTCTTGGGCGCCCTGATAGATGCGTAGGTAGTGGTGGGCATGGCTTGCCATCGCGATGACGTCGCGCATGGGGAGCCAGGTACCGCCGCCGGTGTGGGCTTTGCCGGTGCCATTCTCCAGGTCGGCCAGGGTGGTCGAGACGATGATGGTGGCCGGTAAGCCGTTGTGTTGACCGAGGTTTCCCGTAGCGAGCAGGGCCCGACCCATGGCGGTGAGGGCGTCGTGGTTGCGCTGGCCGGCGTTGCGGGTGTCGGTGTCGATCTGGGCTTGTGTGGGTGTGCCACTGGTGCAGGGGGTGGCATCGGCCGGGTTGCACATGCCGGGGGCGGCCCAGCGGGCTAGGACCGCATCGAGGGTGGCGCGGGCTTGGGGGTCGAGGAATCCTTTGATGGGGCTCATGCCGTCACGGCCTTGGGGGCCGAGCAGGATCCCGCGGCGTTGGGCGCGGTCGTCGTCGGAGTGGTTGCCGTCGGGGTGCAGGTGGTCGGCTAACCGTGTTGCGAGTTTCGCGAGTTCATCGGGGCGACAGGTGGTACCGAGTGCGGTGAGGTGTTGTTCGGCTTGGGCCAAAGTCCCGGGGTCGATATCGGTGGGCAGGTAGTGAAAGAAGGAGCGGATCACCGCGATGTGACCCGCCCCGATCCGCCCGTCGCGTTGGGCGGTGGCGACGGCGGGCCGTACCGGTGGCAGGGGTTCGCCGGTCAGGGTGCGACGGTCACCGAGTTCGGCAGCCTCAGCGATACGCCGCCCGGCCTCACCGCGAGCGATGTGCAATTCGTCGGCGAGCACCCAGCGGGGTTTGCCGCCCAATTCACCCGGGTCGGTGGCGGCGAGCCGGTTGACCAGCGGGTGCTCCACCGCGGGAAGCCGCCGCCGTAGCTTCTCGCAGCGGCGCAGCAGGGCCAGACATTCCCGCGGTGTCAGGGAATCGAAGTCCAGATCCAACGCCCGATCCAGGTCAGCCGACAGCGCGTCGAAGGCTTCGACGACCTCTTCACGACCGCTCGAACGCATGTGCCAATACTAGCGCCGACCACCGACACGTCGCAGAACTCATCCACAACCAAAACCACAGTGAAACAAGTGAATACAGTGACAGATGGAAGCGGACAATCAGCCGCAATCTCCATTGCCGACCGGCCGTCACGGGCGTACATTCGACAGTGAAGCAGGCTCGGACATGACAAGTATCCGAAGAGCTGGACATCTGGGTGAAAGCCAGCCGCGCAGGACGTGTAGACGCTCCCACGTCAGTCCGGGCCTGCCCCAATGTCTGGGTGCTGCGTTCCCTGATCAGATCCTGAAATGCAGCACGTCGGCCAGGGGACGCCGTGGCGTCGGCGCCGGGAGGGTCTCCAAAGCCGGCACGCCACCGATGCGAATCAGTATCTGCGGCAAATCATCTCCGCCTACCAGCCCGGCCAACAACGCTCGACCTGCGGGCACCTCGGTCAGGTGGGTAACCGGGCAGGTAGCCAACCCGGCCATCGTGCATTCCAGTAGCACCGCCGAGAGTGCCTCGCCGCAGGCCAGCGCATCCCCTGGCTCGTCACTTGCGGTGGACAGCAGAACGATCCGCGAGTGGTCGTCACCGACCTCGAGACGTCGCTCCCGATTGTGGGTGACCGGGAAAGTCCGGCCGATGTCCACCCGGTCGCTTTCGGCGGCCGAGACCAGCGCACTCTCGGGAATCCCATCGGACACCTCGAACGGCGCAGTCCACCAACTGAGTTCGGCGTGGTACGCCGAGTCGTAGAGACGGAGGGCGTCGGCCAACTCGGAAGCCTCGGCGATCTTCGCGCGCAGTTCATCGCCGACCATGTAGAGGCTCACCGGATCTTCGATGACGCCTTTGAGCACCGTCTCGACGGGGATCCAATTGCTCGGCGCCATGAACGGCAGCCGATCAGTGCGCCGCGCCAGAATCGCGTTGGCACGATGACGCTGCATGTCAGTGACACGCTCGCTGGCGGTGAAGCCGATCGTGGCCAGATACTCGGGCTGCTCGGCATCCGGGAACCGCTCGACCTCGGCCGTCCACCCGGCCGCGGCCATCGCCACCCTCAGGTGATCGAGCACCGCACCGCAGCTGATCAGCGCCTCCCGCGCCGACTGGTCACCGTGCACCGCACGATTGGGGTCAAGGTGCAGGTCGAGCCGACCACCATGGGCCACCCACCGCCATGGCTGGCTGTTGTGCAGGGACGGCGCTCGGCAGGCCAGTCGCACTGCATCGGTGAGGACCTCGGCGTCCACGATCGTTCCCAACATCAGCCACCTCCAACGGGTTTGTCGCCTTCAGGCTCCCAGCCCGGGCCCGGCCGCAACAGGGGCCGTTGGTCCCCAGTTCCTGCGATAGCTCAGGAGTCGGCGCTGGTTCGGACGCGGAACAGGCTCACCTCGGCTTTGATGCCCTTAAGGTGGCGTGCCCCCGCGAATGACCAGCGGAAGGCACCGGAATCCTCCAGCGCGACCCGCACCGGCTCAGCGACCAGCACCGTTCCCGGCCGGGCCACCCCGGTTATCCGGCTGGCCAGATTGACCGGACTGCCGAACCAGTCCCCGACCCGGCTCACCGCCTCACCGGCGGCGATTCCGGCACGAAGTCGCGGCAGGCTCTCGTCGGCCTGAGCCGCCTCGACCAACCGCAACACCGCGTCGACCAGCGGCTCGGGATCCGGGCAGACGAACATCACCGCGTCGCCGATGGTCTTGATGAATCGGACTGGTGGAACTGCGATCTCGCGTGCCAGCAACGTCAGTCGCTCGGCGAGCTGAACCAGCTCCTCGGGCGGAACCATCTCACCTAGCCGGGTGAAGCCGACCAGGTCAGCAAACGCGACGACGATCTGCCGCGCCCCGGGCAGCGGTGTGCCGGCCGCGCGTTCGCCGGCGGTGATCGCGTCGATGTCCAGCTGGTGGCGCAGCTGCAACATCAGCATGTCGTCCACGAATGAGCCCAGCAACGGCGCCAGGCGCCCCACCAGTTCCTGGGAACGCTGCGCGATCTGCAGCTCGGTGATACCCGGCTCGCCGACGGCCGACAACACCGTGAAACGCATGAACTCCGCCGCGTGCGCCAGCCCGTCGGCCAGGACGCGGGCGGTTTGCAGAGCCTGCTCGGCATCAATACCCGCCTCGACGAATCGGCGCGCATGCTCGGCGATGCTGGCATCGGCACGCATCTGCACCGGGGAATCCGGATCTTCCACCCACGGCAGCCCGACCGCCCGCTGCAGGCGCTGCAACTGGTCCAAGTCGACGCCGGTCGATGCGCTGATCTCCCGAGCCGAGACATAGGTGCCGTCGTCACCGACCAGGCGACGCGACGCCAGCAACATCGGTGAGACGTTGCGGCGGATCTCCTCGACGGTGATGCCCTGTCCCAGCAGCCATTCGATCAGTTCGGCACGCTCGGCACGCGCGGTGCCGTCCAGCCCCTCCAACAAGTCCGCGATCTCGGGGTCTGCCACGTCCCCAACGTATATCGCGCAGACTGTCGGAGTGGACGAAGCCTTCGATGCGTTGACCCCGGATCAGCTGCGCGCACGCAACACCATCAAGTGGAGTCAGTTCGGCCCGGACGTGCTGCCGCTGTGGATAGCCGAGATGGACTTCCCCACCGCGCCCGCGGTGCTGGACGGAGTGCGAGCCTGCGTGGCCAACGAGGAATTCGGCTACCCCGCGCTGAGCTCCGATGCGCTGCCCACCGCACTCGCACAGTGGTGCCTACGCCGCTACGGCTGGCCGGTCCAGCCTCAGTGGGTGCGGGTGGTGCCCGACGTCCTCAAGGGCATGGAAGTCGTCATCGAGTTCCTCACCCGCCCGGAGAGCCCGGTAGTCCTGCCGGTGCCGGCCTACATGCCGTTCTTCGACCTGCTGACCGTCACCGGGCGCCAGCGTGTGGAGATCCCGATGACACAGCAGGCGTCGGGACGCTACCTGATGGATTTGGAAGCCCTGGACGCGGCGTTCGCCGCAGGTGCGGGATCGCTGATCCTGTGCAACCCGAACAACCCGCTGGGTACCGCCTTCACCGCCCAAGAGATCAGTGCGATCGTCGACATTGCTGCGCGGCACGGCGCCCGGGTCATCGCCGACGAGATCCATGCCCCACTGGTCTACGACCGGCCGCACGTCGCAGCTGCCTCGGTGTCCCCCGCCGCCGCCGACACCGTGATCACCCTGATGTCGGCTTCCAAGGGCTGGAACCTGCCCGGGCTGATGTGCGCCCAGGTGATCTTGTCCAATCCACGCGACATCGAGGCATGGCGCAGGATCAACCTGCTGCACACCATGGGGGCATCCACCGTCGGGATCAGCGCCAACCTGGCGGCCTACCGCAACGGCGGGCCCTGGCTGGATGCTCTCCTGCGCTATCTGCGGGCCAATCGAGACCACCTGAGCCAGGCGCTGCCCGAAGCCGTCCCGGGACTGCGGGTCACCCACCCGGAGGCCACCTACCTGGCCTGGGTCGACTTCCGGGAGCTGGGTCTGGTGGCCGAGCCGGCTGAGATCCTGCTGACAGACGCGCGGGTGGCGCTGAGCCCCGGCATCCCCTTCGGCGGCGGGCCCGGTTTCGCCCGGCTGAATTTCGCTACCACTCGGGCCATCCTGGACCGGGCGATCGAAGCAATGGCCGGTGCGCTGAATACCTAGCGGGGTCCTACCGGGAACCCGCGGCGGCCGGCATGACCGCTAACGTGGCGGTCATGTCCTGCGTGTTCTGCGCCGTCGCCGCCGGTACCGCACCGGCCGTCAAAGTCTTCGAAGACGACGATTACCTGGCCTTTCTCGACATTCGGCCGTTCACCCGCGGCCATACCCTGGTGATCCCCAAACAGCATTTCGTGGACCTGACCGACACCCCCGCGGCCACGTTGGCCGGCATGATCGCGATCGGAAAGCGGATCGGGCAGGCGGCGCGCACCTCCGGGCTCCATGCCGACGGCAACAACCTGGCGATCAATGATGGCCGGGCGGCGTTTCAGAGCGTCTTCCACATCCACCTGCATGTGGTCCCACGCCGCGACGGAGACCGACTGTCGTTCGCCAAAGGCCTGCTGGTGCGCCGCGACCCCGATCGTGAGAAGACCGGGGCCATCCTGCGAGAAGCACTGGCCAGCAGCGGCACCGCACCGTCAGACTGAAGCGATGGACCGTCTGTCGTGGATTGAAAAACTGGGTGTGCGAGTGCTCGGCCTGCACAGTCAGATCTACCAACGAACCAACGGCTGGATCGGCCACACGGTGCCGGGCCTGCCGCCCAACCTGTTGTTGCACACCGTCGGCGCGAAAACCGGCAAGGCTCGTACCTCAACATTGAGCTACGCCCGCGATGGCGACGACTATCTGATCGTCGCGTCGATGGGCGGCGCGCCCCGCTCCCCCGCCTGGTATCACAACCTCAAGGCCAACCCTGAAGTAGAGATCAACGTCGGGCCGAAGCGCCTGCGGGCCACCGCGCGACCGGTGCTTCCGGATAACCCGGAATACGCTCGACTGTGGCGAATCGTCAACGCCAACAACGCTGATCGATACAACGGCTACCAGCACCGAACCACCCGGCCGATCCCCGTTGTGGCACTGACTCCGGCATCGTCGCGTTAATCGGCGTTCTTTCCCGGAATGGCCGGCCGTTCTCCTTTGCTCAGGTATCACTCAGCTAGTACTTTGGGGCGATGAGTCGTCAGGGCGGGCCGCGCAAGTCGATGTCAACACGCCGGCGCCTGGCGGGAGCCGGAGCCGCGGTCGGAGCCTTCCTTGCCGTCGGATTGACACCGGTGACCGGGTCGGCACACGCCGACGAAATGGACCTGGACTGGCTCGCCGACTGGTTCACCCCGGCCGCTGGGGTCGCGGCCGACACCAACCCGTTCGACTCCGCGGTCTGGTTCGACCAGCTCTTCTACGAACCGCTGCACACCTCACTCCAGGCCTGGATCACCAGCCCGCTGGGTGAACAGATCAACGGCGGCATCAACCAGCTGTTCGGGAGGTTCCTGATCGGCAACGGTGTCGACGGTTGGGACGAGTACAACCCGGACGGCACCGCCGGTGGGCTGCTATTCGGCGACGGTGGTGACGGCTTCGACCAGAGTCTGGCCGGAGTGGCCGGCGGCAACGGCGGGGCGGCCGGAATGTTCGGCGACGGCGGCGCCGGCGGTGACGGCGGAGCCGGTGCTGATGGCGGCATCGGCGGCGCCGGCGGATGGCTGATGGGCAACGGCGGGATCGGCGGTACCGGCGGTGTCGGCCTAGACGGCGAGGCCGCGGGCGTCGGAGGCGCGGGCGGCGACGCCATCGCCTGGCTGGTCGGCAACGGCGGCGCCGGCGGGATCGGCGGAACTGGAATCGCCGGCGAGGCAGGGGCGGCGGGCTTCACCGGTGGCAACGGCGCGCTGGGCGGAAACGGTGGCGCGGGTGGGGCCAGCCTGGCGCAGTTCGGCGACGGCGGCCGTGGTGGAGCCGGCGGCAGCGGCGGGGCAGGCGGCGCTGGCGGAGCGGGTGTGGACGGGATCGACGCGATCCTCGCGGGCGCGGCCGGTGGTGATGGCGGCGACGGCATGCAGGGCGGCAACGGCGGCCTCGGCGGCAACGGCGGCGCGGGCGGGACCTCGGTGCACGGCGCCGCTGGCCTGCAGGGCGCGGGCGGCAACGGCGGCAATGGCGGATCCGGTGGGGCCGCCGGTGATGGCGGAGCCGGTGGGAACGGCACGGCGAGCAACCCCGACGGCGGTCGCGGCGGCGACGGCGGGTCCTTCGGGGCCGGTGGCCTGGGTGGTGACGGCGGGGCGGGCTCAGTCCAAGGACTGCACGGCGCGACCGGCACCCCGTCGGACTACGCCGGAAACGGCGGAGCGGGCGGCAACGGCTACGACGCCGCGTCGGACCCCAACGCTGTCGCAGGCGCCAGTGGCGGCAATGGCGGAGCGGGCGGCACCGGCAGCCTGCACGGTAACGGCGGGGCCGGCGGCGCGGGTGGCAACGGCGTAGACGGCGCCAACGGCGGCAACGGCAGTGTCGGAGGGGCCGGCGGCCGAGGCGGTGACGGCGGTGCCGGTGGCGCGTCCCTCGGTGACGGCCACGGCGGCGCGGGCGGTGCCGGTGGCAACGCCGGCAACGGCGGCACCGGCGGAAACGGCGCAGCCGGCACCAACGCCATCGCCGCGGGGTCCGCCGGCGGCAACGGCGGAAACGGCATGCAGGGCGGCAAGGGCGGAATCGGCGGCAACGGCGGCGACGGCGGCGCCTCCGCGCAGGGAACCGCGGGCCAACAGGGCACGGGTGGCAACGGCGGCAACGGCGGGACCGGCGGCAACCCCGGGGATGGCGGTAAGGGCGCCAACGGCAACGCCAGCAACCCGAACGGCGGTCGCGGCGGCAACGGCGGCCAAGTCGGTGCCGGCGGTCTCGGCGGAGCGGGCGGCAGCGGTTCCGTCCAGGGAATCACCGGGGTGGCCGGCTCGGCGTCGACGGCCCACGCCGGCAACGGCGGCGCCGGCGGCAACGGCTATAACGCCGTCACCGCGGGCACCAACGGTGGCAACGGCGGCGCTGGTGGAACCGGCAGCCTGCACGGCGACGGCGGCGCTGGCGGCGCCGGCGGCAACGGCGCGACCGGCGCCAACGGCAACCCCGTCGTCAGCAACGGCAACGCCGGCAATGGCGGAAACGGCGGCAAGGGCGGGGCAGGCGGCAACTCACTCGGCGACGGCAACGGCGGCAAGGGCGGCGCCGGCGGCAACGCCGGTAACGGTGGGCGCGGCGTGGACCAGAGCCAACTGCCCCCCAGCGCCACCCTGCCCGGCGCCGGCGGCAACGGCGGTAAGGGCGGCGCCGGTGGGGCCGGCGGCAGCAGTGTCAGCGCGCAAGGGCCCGGCACCGGCAAAGGCGGCGCCGGTGGAGCGGGCGGCGCCGGCGGCAACGGTGGCGGAAACGGCATCGCCACCCTGGACATAGCGAACAACGTGCAATACGGCAGCGGCGGCGACGGTGGAGTCGGCGGCGTGGGCGGCAACGGCGGCCTCGGCACCAACGGCGCATTCGGCGGTGGCACCGGATTCGACGGCGGGAACGGCGGCGCCGGCGGAACCGGTGGTGCGGCCGGTTCGGCCTACGCCGGCAACCCCGCCATCGGCGAACACGGCAGGTTCGGCACCAACGGCAACGGCGGCGCCGGGGGCGGCGGCGGTCGCGGTGGCGGCGGCGGAACCGGCGGGGCAGGCGACGACAGCGACGGAGGAACCGGCGGCAACGGCGGTAACGGCGGTGCCGCCGGTGGCGGTGGGTCGCCGGGTTCTGGGCTCTATGCCCAGCCGGGCATCAACAAGGCCCCGGTCGGGATCGGCGGGGCAGGCGGCAATGGCGGCGCCGCGGGAGCGGGCGGTGCCGGCGGCATCGGAGACACCGGATTCAACGGTGGGACCGGCGGCAACGGCGGTGTGGGTGGCGCGGGCGCCAACGGCGGCGACGCCCTCGGCAGCTACTACGCGCAGGGCTCCAGCGGTGGCGACGGCGGGAACGGCGGTACCGGAGGGAACGCCGGTGCCGGCGGCGCCGCAGGTGCGGGCGCCCAGGCGGGCGACGGCGGCAACGCCGGCGCGGGTGGCCACGGCGGAAACGGCGGCGACGGCGGCAACGCCACACTGACCGGCACCAACGTCCATGGCGGAGCAGCCGGTGACGGCGGCGACGGCGGGGCAGCCGGCGCGGCGGCCGCCGGGGGCGCCGGTGCCCGCGGTGGTGACGGCGGCGACGGTGGTGACGGCGGCCTTGGCGGAGCGGTCGGCAGCAACGGCGCCAACGGAGCCGGGGGTATCGGCGGTGCCGGATCCGGCGCTGCGGCCGCCGGCGATCGCGGCGGACCCGACGGCCCGGTCAACGTCACCATTCCGCTGTATCTGCAAAGCGGCGGCATCAGCCCGATCGTCTACATCTCGATCAATGGCGGACCGCCGGTCCCGGTCCAAATCGACACCGGCTCGACCGGATTGACGATCCTCAACAGCGCCGTCGGCAATCCGGGCGGACTCGGCAATGTGCTGCTGTCCGGAAACGCCAGCTACGCCGGACTGGGCAACAACAGTTACGGCTACCAGACGTACAGCACCACGGTGGGCTTCTGCGACAAAGTTGCCTGCTCGGGAGATCTCGTCACCGATCCGACCGGGGTCAACGTCGTCACCTCCTCGTCGAACGCACTGATGACGCAGTACTTCAACCAGTACGGCATCGTCGGAGTGCTCGGTATCGGACCCAACAACGGTTACGCCGGCACCTCCACGATCATCTCGGCGCTGCCCGGCGCGCTCAACCAGGGCGTGCTCATCGACGAGCAGACCGGCCAAGTGATCTTTGGTCCGAACCCGCTCGACCCCGAGACCTCCGTTTCCGGATCGCCGTACGTCGACACGATGATCTCCATCAACGGTGCCGCCCCGGTTGCCGTCACGACCTCGATCGATTCCGGCGGCATGTACGGCAGCATTCCGCAGTCGCTGTTCCCACAACTCGGGGTCGGTTCGCAGGTTCCGGCCGGCACGGTGATCTCGGTGTACAACGCCGACGGCAGCACCCTGCTGTACTCCTACACGACCACCAACAACGGTCCATATGTGACGTCCGGCGGAGCCGCCAACAGCGGCTACTACCCGTTCTCGGTGAATCCGGTCTACATCGACTACAAGCCGAGCGGCTACGGCACCACCATCATCAGCCGCTGAGGCTTACAACAGCTCTTTGGCGAGCAGCTCGCAGGTGCGTTCACGACCAGGCGCGGAGGCGGGGTCGGTGCCGCGGTGCGCTGAGGCAACCGGATTGATCATCACCTCGTCGACGCCGAACTGCTCCGCCAACGCCGCGAGCTGCTCGGCGGCTTCGGCCGGTGCGCCGACGACCGCGCGCCGCAGCCCGCTGTCGATGATCCGCTGCTCGGCATCGGAGACCGCCACTGCTTGGGCATCCTCGACCAGATCCACCGCTCCCAGCGGCCGTCCGGTCCGCAACCGGGCCATCATCTGCAGGTTGGGCAGCATCAACGCCGTTGCCTCATCATGGGTTTCGGCCACCGCCGCGTTGACCGTCAGAAACGTCGTCGGTACCGCACACCCCTCACTCGGGGTGAAGTTCGCCCGGTAGTAGGCCAAGGCCTCCTCGGTGCCCTGACCGGAGAAATGATGGGCGAACACATAGGGCAGCCCCTTGGCGGCGGCCAGCCGGGCCGAATACATGCTCGATCCCAGTAGCCACAGCCGCGGCTCACTCGTGGCCGCCGGGGTGGCCTTGAGCAGGTAGTCGCCGTCACGCAATTGCACCTGCACGCCGCGACTGCTCATCATGGCCCGCACATGGTCGAGGTAATCGGGGAAGTTCTCGATGTCTTCCTCACCGCGGCCGGCCCGCAACATCACCGAGGTCACCGGATCCGACCCCGGCGCCCGGCCGATCCCCAAGTCGATGCGGCCGGGGGCCGCGGCCTCCAGCAGCGCGAACTGCTCGGCGACGGCCAGCGGTGCGTGGTTGGGCAGCATCACCCCGCCCGAGCCCAGCCGCACCCGCGAGGTCTGCGCCGCCAGGTAGGCGAGCAGCACCGGCGGGCTGGTGGCCCCGACCGAGGGCATGTTGTGATGTTCGGCCACCCAGTATCTGGTGAAGCCAAGCCGGTCAGCGGTCTGCGCCAGCCGCACCGTCGCGGCAAGCGCGTCCGCGGTGGACTGGTCGGTACGGACCGGAACGAGATCGAGAACGGAAAGACGCACGTCGTCTTACAACGCCCGCAGTGGGCTGAACCTTCCCGGGCGTCGCCGACCTAGCCAGCCGTGTCAGTTCCTCATGCCGGCAAGGGTGGCGGCGTTGGTGAAGATGTCGTCCAGCATGGCCGGGGTCAGGCGACCGGTGAACATGTTCTGCTGACTCGGGTGATAACAACCCAACAGCCGTAACGTCGGGCCCAAGTCGGCGACCGCCCCGTGACTGAACTTCGGTTTGGGCTTGAGCATGGGATCGGCGGCGATCCGCAGCGCGACCTGCCAGGCGAAGCCGCCCAGCGCGACCATCACCCGCACGTGCGGGGCGATCAGCCGCCATTCCGTGTCGAGCCAGGGCGCACAGGCGTTGCGCTCGGCGGTCGTGGGAGCGTTGTCCGGCGGCGCGCAGCGCACCGGGGCGATGATCCGGATGCCGTTGGCACGCAATCCATCCGCTGCATCGACGCTGGTCGGCTGGTTGACCAGGCCGGCACGGTGCAAGGCCGCATACAACTGGTCGCCGGAGCGGTCGCCAGTGAAGGTGCGGCCGGTGCGGTTGGCGCCGTTGGCAGCCGGGGCCAGACCGACGATCACGATCTTCGGTTCTGTCGAACCCCAGCCGGGCACCGGTCGCCCCCAATAGGGCTGGTCGGCGAAGGACTTTCGCTTGACCGAGGCCACCTGTTCGCGCCACGTCACCAACCGCGGGCAGGCCCGGCAGACGCTGATCAGCGCGTCGAGCTCGCCGATCGACTGCGCCGCCCCGGCCAGTCGCGTCACCTCCGTGGCGTCGGCAGCCCGCGCGGTGGCGGGGGTGGCCGGGTCTCCGGGCCAGCCTGCCCCGGGCGGCACCGGCGACTCGAACGGCTGGCCGGTGCGGGGGTGGTTGAGCATGGTCTCACTCTGCATGCCCGCGGCAGTCGGCGAGCACAGAGCCTTGCTCTCTGAGAGATTCTCAGACATAGTTGACCGACCTTCAGGCGGAAAGGGGCTGACCATGGGCTTGCGCCGACTTTCCGATCGCGTTCTGCCGGTGTTGCTGTGCGCCGCGACCGTGCTGTTCGCCGCACCGGTGGCGCCGGCCCGCGCCGATGTCCCCGAGGACGCGTTGACCGCGCTGATCATGGGCGGCACCTTCATGCCAACGCCCAGCCAGCGCTGGCAGGACGCCATCGTCACCGACTACATCGATCCGGCCACCGGGGGCACCTACACACCGGTCATGGTTCCCTATCCGGCGTCGGGTGCCAGCACATCGATCCCCACCGGTCTGGCCAACCTGCAAGCAGCGATGGCGCAACAGCCCGATGATCTGCCGTATCTGGTGTCGGGGTATTCGCAGAGCGCTCAGATCGCGGTCTTGGAGAAGATCAATCTGATGGAGTCGGGGCTGCCCGCACCCGACGTCACCTTCTTTCTGCTCGGCTCGGGCAACCGCCCCAACGGCGGATTCCTGGAGCGCTTCGAGGGCCTGGTGATCCCGGGCGCGCCCGGCCTGAACTTCAATGGGGCCGAACCCACCAATGGTGGCATCACCACCGTCGACGTCACGGCGCAATACGACGCGAATGCGGACTACCCGCAGTTTCCCATCAACCTGGTGGCCGGCCTCAACTCCTTGCTCGGCTTCATCTACACCCACGGGGGTTATGGCGGCGGGCCACTGCCGCAGTTGGTTCCCGCGGTGTGGCCGCCGACCGAACCGATGACCGGCCCGTATGTAGACGAATACGTGTTGGGCTCCACGGACATCGTTAAACAGGTCACCGGCGACACCACCTTCTACTTCATCCCGACGGCCGAGCTGCCGCTGCTGAGTCCGCTGCGGACGTTGGGGGTCCCCGAGTCATGGCTGGAGGTCGTACAGCCGGCACTGCGGGTGATCGTCGAAGCCGGCTATGACAGGTCGGTGCCGTTCGGGGAACCCACGCCCGCGGAGCTGATCCCGACGCTGGACCCGGTGACCTTCCTGCTGCAGTTCGCGCAGGCGAGCGTGCAGGGCACCGACAACGCACTCAACCTGTTCGGTCTGGACCTTCCTGGCTACGCCGAGTTGATGGGCCTCTTCGACGACGCTCAAGCCTGGTCGGCCGAAGAGATCGGCATTCCCTACGCACAGGCGGTGTCCTGGCTCAACGACGTCTTCAATCCCTTCACCGCCTTCACCGCGATCGCGGGCCCTATCGGCGAAGCAGTCCAACTGCTGTACGACGTCACCGGGGTCCAGGAGTACCTGCTGGATCCGGTGCTGGGACTGGTCGGCACGCTGGGCGGTCTGGTCACGAGCTGAGGCCGTCACCAGGGGCGTGCGACCCGACGCCGCAGCTAGGATCACCTGCGTGAACGCCGACGCGCTGACCCAGCTGACAGCCGAGCTCCCCGAGGGCATGGTGGTCACCGACCCCACGATCACCGCGGGTTATCGCCAAGACAAAGCCCTGGACCCGTCCGCCGGTGAACCCCTGGCGGTGGTCCGCCCGCTGCGCACCGAACAGGTGCAACAGGTACTGCGGTGGGCCACCGCCCACCAGGTGCCCGTGGTCACTCGCGGCGCCGGGACCGGCCTGTCCGGCGGGGCCACCGCGATCGACGGCGGGATCGTGCTCTGCACCGAGAAGATGCGTGAGATCACCGTCGACCCCGTCACCCGGACCGCGGTCTGCCAGCCCGGCCTGCTCAACGCCGAGGTGAAGAAGGCCGTCGCGGCGCACGGGTTGTGGTATCCCCCAGATCCGTCGTCGTTCGAGATCTGCAGCATCGGCGGCAACATCGCTACCAACGCCGGCGGCCTGTGCTGCGTCAAGTACGGCGTGACCACCGACTACGTGCTGGGCCTGCAAGTGGTGCTGGCCGACGGAACCGCGGTGCGACTGGGCGGGCCACGGCTCAAGGACGTCGCCGGGCTCTCCCTGACCAAGCTTTTCGTCGGCAGTGAAGGCACCCTCGGCGTGGTCACCGAGGTGACCCTGCGGCTGTTGCCCGCGCAGCCGGCCTCCTCGGTGGTGGTGGCCACCTTCGACTCGGTGACCGCGGCGGCCGACGCGGTGCTCGACGTGTCCGGTCGGCTGCGCCCGTCGATGCTGGAGTTCATGGATGCCGCGGCGATCAACGCCGTCGAGGACCAACTGCGCATGGGCCTGGATCGCGACGCCGCCGCCATGCTGGTGGCGGCCTCTGACGAGCGTGGCCACGCCGGCGCCGAAGATGTCGAGTTGATGGCACGGGTGTTCGCCGAACACCACGCCAAGGAGGTGTTCTCCACCGACGACCCGGTCGAGGCCGAAGGATTCGTGGCGGCCCGGCGATTCTGCATCCCGGCGGTCGAGGCGAAGGGGCCGTTGCTGCTGGAAGACGTCGGGGTGCCGGTGCCGAGGCTGGCGGAGCTGATCACCGGCATCGAGAAGATCGCCGAGGAGCGCCAGTTGCTGATCTCAGTGATCGCGCACGCCGGCGACGGCAACACCCACCCGCTGATCGTGCATGACCCGCGGGACCCCGATCAGGTGCGGCGCGCCGAACTCGCCTACGGCGAGATCATGGACCTGGCTTTGGCGTTGGGGGGCACGATCACCGGCGAGCACGGCGTGGGGCGGTTGAAGCGGCCGTGGCTGGGTGAGCAGCTGGGACCTGACGTGATGGCACTGAACCAGCGGGTCAAAGCAGCGCTCGATCCCCTGGGCATCCTCAATCCCGGGTCGGGGATCTGAACCCACCATTGACACTCGCATGTATGCTGTCGTATCAATGAGACATGACGACCACGATGTCTCATCCGAAGTTTGAGCTCGGCACCGCTGAAACCTGGCCCAACCCGTGGCCGATGTACGCCGCGTTGCGCGATCACGACCCGGTCCACCGCGTGGTCCCGCCGGAGGCACCCGACCAGGACTACTACGTGCTGTCCCGGCATGCCGACATCTGGGCGGCAGCCGCCGACCACGAGACGTTCTCCTCCGCTCAGGGGCTGACGGTCAACTATCGCGAGCTCGAAATGATCGGCCTGGCCGACAATCCGCCCATGGTGATGCAGGACCCGCCGGTGCACACCGAGTTTCGCAAGCTGGTGGCCCGGGGATTCATGCCGCGGCAGGTGGAGTTGCTGGAACCGAAGGTGCGCGAGTTCGTGGTCGAGCGCCTGGAGCGACTGCGGGCCAACGGTGGTACCGGCGACATCGTCGGCGAACTGTTCAAGCCGCTGCCGTCGATGGTGGTCGCGCACTACCTGGGGGTTCCCGAGGAGGACCGCGGCCAATTCGACGGCTGGACCGACGCGGTGGTCGCGGCCACGGTCAACCCGGACGGCGTCGCCTCGGCCGGGGAGGCGATCGGCGAGATGATGGGCTACTTCACCGGGCTGATCGAACGTCGCCGCACCGACCCGCAGGACGACACTGTCTCGCATCTGGTGGCGGCCGGGATCGGCGCCGACGGCGACATCCAGGGACTGCTGTCGGTACTGGCCTTCACCTTCACCATGGTGACCGGCGGCAACGACACGACGACCGGCATGCTCGGCGGGTCCGTACAACTGCTCCAGCAACACCGCGATCAGCGCCAGTTGCTCATCGAGCAGCCGGAGCGCATCCGTGACGCCGTGGAAGAGCTGCTGCGGCTGACGTCCCCGGTGCAGGGACTGTCGCGCACCACCACCCGCGACGTCACCATCGGCGACACCACCATTCCGGCGAACCGCAAGGTGCTGCTGCTCTACGGCTCGGGCAACCGCGACGAACGCCAATTCGGACCGGACGCCGGTGAGCTCAACGTGGCGCGCAAACCACACCAGATCCTCACCTTCAGCTACGGCGCGCACCATTGCATCGGCAACCAGGCAGCCCGGATGCAAGCACGGGTGGCGCTCGAAGAGTTGCTGGCCCGCTGCCCGGACTACACGATCGACGAGTCCGGGATCGTCTGGGCCGGCGGCAGTTACGTGCGCCGCCCACTGTCGGTACCCTTCACCGCCGGATCGTGATGGCCGGCCGGGCCTGGCTGTCGGATCAGCGCGGTGAGCTGGCAGCGGAGAAGATTCTCGACGCCGCCGAGAAGCTGTTCGCCGAGCACGATCCGGCCGCGGTGGGCATGAATGAGGTCGCCCGCGCCGCCGGCTGCTCCCGCGCCACCCTCTACCGCTACTTCGAGAGCCGCGACGCGCTACACACCGCCTATGTGCATCGGTGGGCCAACGCGCTCTACCGCGAACTGACCCAGCGCCTGGCCGGCATCAACGACCCCGCGCAACGGTTGATCACCGGTATGACCGAGTCGCTGGCATTGGTGCGGGGAAACCCGGCGCTGGCGTCGTGGTTCACCGAGAACGGACCGCAGATCGGTGCCACGATGGCCGCCCAGTCCGACGTGATCACCGTGATGGTGGCGTCGTTCCTGTCGGCATTGGGCACCGACGACAGCGACGCGGCACAGCAGCAACGCGCCCGCTGGGTGGTCCGGGTGGTGACGTCGCTACTGAGCTTTCCGGGACGCGACGCCGACGACGAGCGAGAGATGCTGGCGCAGTTCGTGGTACCGGTCGTCGTCTCGTCGACGGCGCGGTCTGCGTAGCCTCCGGCCAAATCGCCCGCCGAGCGTGAAGTCAGCTTCACGTTCGACCCGTGAGCGTGAAGGCAACTTCACGCTCGGCGGAAGGGGCGGGAGGGCGAGAACGTCGGGGCCACTCGACTCCGCACCCGGGTGAGCCGGTGCAGTAGCCACGACACCGGCACCGTGATCACCATGGTGACGACGAACAGGCCCAGCATCGATCCGGTGTAGACCGGAGCACGCAGCACGCACACCATCGCCACCTCCATCAACACCAGGTGCACCAGGAAGATCTCGTAGGAGATCTCCCCCAGCCACACCATCGGCCGACTGGCCAGCAACCGCGCGTACCAGCCGCGGTTGCCCAACGCCAGCGGCGCCACCAGCAAGGCGGCGATCACCGCGTAGAACCCCGCCTTGACCAGCGCCTCGGACAGTTCGGACGGTGAGGTGGTGGGCTGTCCGGCGATGGGTGTGGACGCGATCAGGTAGCAGATGAGCGCCAACGGAAGCGCCACGAAGCCATAGCAACGCACGCCCATGGCCTGCAGCACCGCCAAGACCATGCCGCCGACGAACCAGGCCAGGTAGCCCGGCAGCCACAGCCGGGCACCGTCGGGCAGGAAGTCGGTGGTGTGTACCAGCGTCAACCAGGCCGGGGTGATGGCCGCCGCGGCGGCCAGCCCGACCAGCAGCAGCCCCGGGCGCCACTGCCGGCGGCACAACACGACCAACGTCAGGTACGCCAACAGGGGCAACACCACGTAGAAGGCGACTTCCACTGCGAGGCTCCACATCTGGGTGAGCCCCTGATGCAGGTAGCCGAACATGTAGTTGTCGGTATAGATCTGGGTGAACGTCAGGTTGCGGAGCAGCCCGATCCAGTTATGGCCGGGGTTCGGGCCCGCGGTGCGGTAGTGATAGATCACATAGGCCAACAGCACCGTGACCACATAAGCCGGCATGATGCGCCGCACCCGATGCCAGGCATACCGGCGCACCGAGGGGGCCGGCCCCCCGAAAGCGGTGGCCCGCACCCACGGCTGGAACAACAGGAAGCCGGAGAGCACGAAGAAGATCGGCACGCCGATCTCCATCCGGGAACCCAGCAGTCCGGCGTAGCCGTGGGTGTACTTGCCGGTGGTGTAGGCCGCATGCGTTCCGACCACCAGGATCGCAGCCACCGCGCGCACACCGGTCAGCGACGCGACCCGATCCACTCCAGCGACCTGCTCCAGCCCGCCCTGGGCGACCTCGTCGCGCGGCAAGGTCATTCGGTCCGTTTCCGGTACCCACCTTCGCCGCGACGTTCGGGCTTACCGGAGGGCCGCTCGCGACGCATGTTGATCAACTGGCCCTGAATTCTGGTGTTCTCCAAAGCTTTCAGGGTCGCGCCGGAAAGCTTGGCCGGCAGCTCCACCAGCGAGTGGTCCACCTTGATGCTGATGGCGCCGAAATCGCTGCGATTCAATCCGCCCTCATTGGCCAGCGCCCCGACGATCGCGCCCGGATTTACCTTGTGCCGTTTACCGACCGCGATCCGGTAGGTGGCGAATCCATCCTTCGGCGGGCCCTTGCGGTCACCCTTGCGGTCGTCCCGGCCGCCGTCACGATCCGGCTTGGCGCGCTCGCGTCGCTTGTCCGGCGGCGGTTCCACCATCAGGAACGCCTCGCCGTCGCGGGACTGCACAGCCAGTGCGGCGGCAATGTCGGCCATCGGCACGTTGTGCTCGCGGCTGTAGTCCTCGACCAGGCGGCGGAACAGCTCGATACTCGAGGCACCGAGATGGTTGGTGATCGCGTCGGCGAACTTGGCCACCCGCTGGGCATTGACGTCGTCGACGCTGGGCAGCTCGGCTTCCACCAGCTTCTGGCGCGTCACCTTCTCGATCAGCCTGAGCAGGTGACGTTCCCGCGGGTTGACGAACAGCAGTGCGGTCCCCGACCGCCCGGCCCGCCCCGTGCGACCGATGCGGTGCACGTAGGCCTCGGGGTCGTTGGGAATGTCGTAGTTGACGACGTGGGAGATGCGCTCCACATCCAGTCCGCGAGCGGCGACGTCGGTGGCTACCAGAATGTCGATGGTGCCGTTCTTCAACGCCGCGATGGTGCGCTCGCGCTGTGCCTGCGCGATGTCACCGTTGATGGCCGCCGCGGCAAACCCTCGGGCACGCAGCTTTTCGGCGACCTCCTCGGTGGCCTGCTTGGTGCGGACGAACACGATCATCGCCTCGAAGGATTCGACCTCGAGAACTCTGGTCAGCGCGTCCATCTTCCGCGGGCCGGCCACCTCGATGTAGCGCTGGGTGATGTTCTCCGCGGTCGCGGTCTTGGCCTTGACCGTGACTTCCACCGGGTCATGCAGGTACTTGTTGGTGATGCGGCGAATGGCCGAGGGCATGGTCGCCGAGAACAGGGCCACCTGCTTGTACTCAGGGGTGTCGGCCAGGATGCGTTCGACGTCCTCGGCGAAACCCATCGCCAGCATCTCGTCGGCCTCGTCGAGCACCAGATAGTCCAGGTGCGACAAGTCCAGGCTGCCGCGCTCCAGGTGGTCGATGACCCGGCCCGGAGTGCCGACCACCACCTGCGCGCCGCGCTTGAGCCCAGACAGCTGCACCGTGTAGGAAGCGCCGCCGTAGATCGGCAGCACATTGATGCGCGGCAGGTGCGCACCGTAGCGCCCGAACGCCTCGGCGACCTGCAGGGCGAGTTCGCGGGTCGGCGCCAGCACCAACGCCTGGGTGGCTTTACTGGAGGTGTCGATGCGCGACAGGATCGGAATGGCGAATGCGGCAGTCTTGCCGGTGCCGGTCTGCGCGAGTCCGACGACATCGGAGCCCTCCAGCAGTGCTGGAATGGTGGCAGCCTGAATCGCCGAGGGCGTCTCGTAGCCGACATCAGCGACGGCCTTGAGCACCGAGGGGTGGATCTGCAGGTCGGCGAAGCTCGGGTCGGGCGAGTCAGCGAAAGACACGGTGGGGTCCGGGAACGGCTCAGAGGGGGTATCAGACGAGGTCATAGCGCTTAGCAGTCTACGGGTAAAGACGCGCTCCCCATGCCGCAGTTGGTCCGCGGCCGGAAGTCAGCGGTACGGTGCCCGTGTGCCGGGTGTCCACAAACCGTCCGTCCTGATCGCCACGCTGGCCACCGCGTTGCTGGCCGGTTGCGGCTCGGGTGACTCCACTGTCGCCAAGACGCCGCAGAACACCAGCCCGGCCGCGCCGCCCCCGGCGGCGCCCAGCTCGGTTTCCGCTCCGTCGAGCAGCCCGGCACCCGCCGATCCGTGCGCGGTCGATCTGGCTGCCCCGCAGATCGCCAAGGCCGTCTCGGACCTGCCCCGCGATCCGCGTAGTGGCCAACCATGGAGCCCCGAGCCGCTGGCCGGCAACTACAACACGTGTGCCGATATCTCGGCGGTGATCGTGAAGGCCAACACCAACGCCGAACATCCGAGCACTCGTGCGGTGCTGTTTCACCGCGGGGAATTCCTGCCCCAATCCGTGGTGGACACCTACGGATTCAGCGGCATCGACCTGGCGCACTGCACCGGCGACACGGTGGCCCTACAGAATTCCAGCGGTATACCGGGGTTGACCGGGTTGGTGAAGTTCCACTGGAACGGCTCAGGCGTGGAGGTCGTCGGCAACACCGCCCGCTGAGGTCTAGTGGCGGCTGTCGCGACGCATATGCCGCCCGAAGGCGTCGGTGTCGTCGGGATCTTGTCGATAGTGCCGATTGCGGCGCGTGGGACTGTGGCTGGTGATCCCGAATTTCGCGAGCACGTCGGGTGCCGCTGCCCCGTCGCTGAGCGAATGAAAGTGTCGTCCGGCATCGACATGAAAGCCATTGCGCTGCACAGACACCGGTTCGAGTGCCGCCCGGACCATCCGGGCCGGCGCGCGCTCGACGGTCAGCGGTTCGGTCGCGGGGTCTTCGGCAATCTCCTGCCGGTTGGGCAGCTGGCGCGGCGGTGCGACGGCCGGGATGGGCTCGGTGGGCTCGTCAACCCGGCGTGCGGGACTCAGGCCTTCGGACTCGAAGGCCTCCTCGGGCTCGAAGGCCTCCTCAACCTGGTAGGCGTCGTCAGGCTCGTCGGCGTCGATAAGAACGAGTTCACGGCGAGCGGGGCGCGCGGAGAACCCGACCATGAACAACGCGGCGACCACCCCAAACAGCGCCACAAACGCCGGCAGCAGCGTCGCTTCCGACATCGCCATCGCAAACGGCTCATGCAGGAACTCAGGCACCTGCACGACCGCCGCGGGATGCTCCGCCTGCAGGCCGTCGGGCATCGGCGGCAGGTTCGCCGCGATCCTTGACGTCATGAAGGCAGCCATCCCAGCACTGCCCAACACCGCCCCGACTTGCCGCGTGGCGTTGTACACCCCGGACCCGGCACCGGCCAGCTGCGACGCGAGGTTGCGGGTGGCGGTGGCGGCCAGCGGCGCCCAGATGAAGGCCATGCCGACACCGACTGCCACGAATGGCAGCACAAGCCGCCAGATGGGGGTCACGGGCGTCATCTCGATCGACAGCCAGGTGAGTGCGATCGCCAGCATCGAGAAACCGAATCCGACCACGGTCCGCGGATGTGCCCGGTCGACGATCTTTCCCACGACCGGGGCCAGCACTCCGCTGGCGATCGCCATGGGCGCGGTCAGCAGCGCCGACCGGGTAGGTGACATGCCGCACACCACCTGTGCGTAGAACATCACCGGCAGCACCATCCCGGTGACCGCAAAGCCGATGACGGCCACCCCGAGGTTGGCCAGGCCGAAGTCACGGTCATCGAAGATGCGCAGCGGGACCAGCGGCTCGCCCCGGGTGGCCGACTGCCAGTAGACGAAGGCCACCAGGCAGCACAGGCCACCGATGACCTGCGCCCAGATCCATGGCGCCCACCCCTGGGACTCACCCTCCTGCAGAGCAAAGACCAGCAGGAACATTCCGAGGCCCGACAGCGCCACGCCGAGCAGGTCGAATCTGTGCCGGTTCACCGGCAGGTCGGGAATCAGCACCATGGCCAGCACCAGGCCGACGATGCCGATCGGGACGTTGACGAAGAAGATCCACTCCCAGCCCAGCCGGTCCACCAGGACACCGCCGGCCAGCGGGCCGACCAGCGTGGCCACTCCGGCGGTCGCGCCCCAAACACTCATCGCCGCGCCGCGTCGTTCCGGAGGAAAGGTGCGGGTGATGACAGACAGGGTTTGCGGGGTCAGCAGGGCGGCCCCGACGCCTTGAACCGCCCGTGCCGCGATCAATGTGTCGATACCGCCGGCCAGACCGCACCACAGGGACGCTGCGGTGAACACCGCCAGGCCGATCAGGTAGAGGTTCTTCGGGCCGAACTGATCGCCCAGACGACCGGCGACCAGCAGGGGTACGGCGTAGCCCAGCAGATAGGCGCTGGTCACCCAGATCACCGTGTCGTAGCCGATATCGAGCGCGGACATGATGCTGGGGTTGGCGACCGCCACGATCGTGGAGTCGACCAGGATCACGAAGAAGCCCAGCATCATCGCCCACAGGGCATTCCACGGGTTGATCGGATCGGCGGGGCGTGCGGGACCGCCGTCACTCGGTCGGGTCCGGCTGTTCGTGCTGCTCAAGCGCCGCCCCTCCCCTCGCTGCGCTGTGCTGTCCGGGCGTCACGCCACCTCCTGCGACGCTACGGACAGATGGTGTTCCGAACAACTCGGATCGCCGTGCAGCGGTTCGCTGTCAGGAGCCGGCCGCACCGTTGAAACGGGTAAACAACCATCCGCGCGTTAGCCTGAAGAGCACCTAGTCGAAATGGGAGGCAACCATGGGCATCTTTCGGCGGCGACGGCCGGCCCAGGCTCCGGCCGAGACCTTCGACGAGGAGAAGCCGACCATGGCGGCCCGGGCGTTGGCGCGGGTGATCGAACGCAGTCAGCGGGTGCAGGGTCCCGCGGTGCGGGCCTATGTGGAGCGGCTGCGCCGAAGCGATCCCGACGCCACTCCCGCGCACGTCATCGCGAAGCTAGAGAAACGTTTCCTAGCGGCGGCGACGGCCAGCGGCGCCGCAGTCGGTGCCACCGCAGCGGTGCCGGCGATCGGCACCCTGATGGCGTTGTCGGCGGTGGCCGGGGAGACCGCGGTCTTCCTGGAGGCCACCGCGTTCTTCGTGCTGTCCGTCGCGGAGGTGCACGGCATCCCCGTGGACGACCGCGATCGGCGGCGGGCGCTGGTGCTGGCGGTGTTGGTGGGCGACCAGGGCAAGGGCGCGATCGCCGACCTGCTGGGCTCGGGACGTACCGGCGGCGCGTGGCTCGCCGAGGGGTCCGCAGGCGTAGCAGCGTTGCCGCTTCCTGCAGTCAGGGAACTGAACTCCCGGCTGCTGCGCTACTTCGTCAAGCGTTTCACCCTGCGTCGCGGGGCCTTGGCGTTCGGAAAGTTGCTGCCAGTGGGCCTGGGTGCGCTGATCGGGGCGGTCGGCAACCGCCTGATGGGCAAGAAGATCATCAGCAACGCCACCAAGGCGTTCGGCCCCCCGAGCCACCGCTGGCCGGTGAATCTGCACCTGGTGCCTGCGCTGCGCGACGACGATGCCCACTCCGCATAGTCGTCGGCGGCATCCGGACCGGCGGACAACAGGCCGCGAGCCTGGCGGAATATCCGGGAGGGGCTAGCCTTTATGAGGCAGGTGGGCGCGGGCGCAAGTGCCTCGCCAGACGACCAGGAATCGAGGCGAGAAGCTGTCGTGAGCGGTATCAGTTCACCCTTCGGTCAGAACGAGTGGCTAGTCGAGGAGATGTACCGCAAATTCCGCGAGGATCCCTCCTCGGTGGATCCGAGCTGGCACGAGTTCCTGGCGGACTACAAACCTGACGCATCGCAAGGCGACGGCGCTGCGAAGCCCGCCCCTGCCGCGGCACCCCCGGCGCCCGCAGCTGCACCCGCTCCTGCCGCAGCTGCTCCTGCCCCCGCGGCGCCGGCCGCCAAGCCCGCCCCGGCCGCTGCGGCGCCCGCCAAGCCCGCCGCCAAGCCCGCACCGGCGGCGGCGCCCGCTCCGGCCGGCGATGACGAGCTGCAGGTGTTGCGTGGTGCCGCGGCCGCTGTGGTGAAGAACATGTCCACCTCGTTGGCGGTGCCCACGGCCACCAGCGTGCGCGCGGTGCCGGCCAAGCTGATGATCGACAACCGCATCGTCATCAACAACCAGCTCAAGCGGACCCGCGGCGGCAAGATCTCGTTCACCCACCTGCTGGGTTATGCGATCGTGCAGGCCGTCAAGCAGTTCCCGAACATGAACCGGCACTTCGCCGAGATCGACGGGAAGCCGAACGCGGTCACACCCGCCCACACCAACCTGGGGCTGGCCATCGACCTGCACGGAGCCGGCGGCAAGCGGTCTTTGGTGGTGGCCGCCATCAAGGGCTCGGAGTCGCTGCGCTTCGCACAGTTCGTCGACGCCTACGAAGACATCGTCCGCCGGGCCCGGGACGGCAAGCTCACCGCCGAAGACTTCGCCGGCGTCACGATCTCGCTGACCAACCCCGGAACCATCGGCACCGTGCACTCGGTGCCCCGGCTGATGGCCGGTCAGGGCGCCATCATCGGTGTCGGTGCCATGGAATACCCGGCAGAGTTCCAGGGGGCCAGCGAACAGCGCATCGCCCAGCTCGGTGTGGGCAAGGTGATCACCTTGACCTCGACCTATGACCACCGGATCATCCAGGGCGCGGAGTCGGGCGACTTCCTACGCACCGTGCACGAGATGCTGCTATCGGATGCGTTCTGGGACGAGATCTTCTTCGAGCTGTCCATCCCCTACGAGCCGGTCCGGTGGCGCACCGACAACCCGGACTCAGTCGTCGACAAGAACGCCCGCGTGGTCGAGCTGATCGCCGCCTACCGCAACCGCGGCCACCTGATGGCCGACATCGACCCACTGCGCCTGGACAACACCCGATTCCGCAGCCACCCCGACCTGGACGTGCAGAGTCACGGTCTGACGTTGTGGGACCTGGATCGGGAGTTCAAGGTCACCGGCCTGCCCGGCAATGACATCCGCAAGCTTCGCGAGATCCTGTCGGTGCTGCGCGACGCCTACTGCCGCCACGTCGGCGTGGAGTACACCCACATCCTCGAGCCCGAGCAGCAGCAGTGGTTGCAGGAGCGCATCGAGGTCAAGCACGTCAAACCCACTGTGGCGCAGCAGAAGTACATTCTGAGCAAGCTCAACGCGGCCGAGGCGTTCGAGAGCTTCCTGCAGACCAAGTACGTCGGCCAGAAGCGCTTCTCGCTGGAGGGCGCCGAGACCGTCATCCCCATGATGGACGCGGCCATCGACCAGTGCGCCGAGCACGGTCTGGATGAGGTAGTCATCGGCATGCCGCACCGTGGCCGGCTCAACGTCTTGGCCAACATCGTGGGCAAGCCCTACTCGCAGATCTTCACCGAGTTCGAGGGCAACCTGAATCCGGCCGAGGCGCACGGCTCCGGCGACGTCAAGTACCACTTGGGCGCAACCGGGGTGTACCTGCAGATGTTCGGAGACAACGACATTCAGGTGTCGTTGACCGCCAACCCGTCTCACCTGGAGGCAGTGGACCCGGTGCTCGAAGGCCTGGTCCGCGCGCGTCAGGACCTGTTGGACCGGGGCACCTTGGGCACCGACGAAGAGCCGGCCTTCTCGGTGGTACCGATGATGCTGCACGGCGACGCCGCATTCGCCGGCCAGGGCGTGGTCGCCGAGGTGCTGAACATGGCCTTGCTGCCCGGCTACCAGACCGGCGGCACCATCCACATCGTGGTCAACAACCAGATCGGTTTCACCACGGCACCGGACTATTCCCGTTCCAGCGAGTACTGCACCGACGTGGCCAAGATGATCGGCGCGCCGATCTTCCACGTCAACGGCGACGATCCCGAGGCCTGCGACTGGGTGGCACGCCTGGCGGTGGACTTCCGGCAGAAGTTCCACAAGGACGTCATCATCGACATGCTGTGCTACCGCCGCCGCGGGCACAATGAGGGCGACGACCCGTCGATGACCAACCCGTACATGTACGACGTGATCGGCACCAAGAGCGGTGTCCGCAAGAGCTACACCGAAGACCTGATCGGCCGCGGCGATATTTCGCTGAAAGAGGCCGAGGACGCTTTGCGCGACTACCACGGCCAGCTGGAACGCGTGTTCAACGAGATCCGCGAGCTGGAGAAGCATGCCGCGCTGCCCAGCGAATCGGTCGAGTCCGAACAGGCGATGCCGCGCGGCCTGAACACCGCCGTCGACAAGGCGATGCTGTCCCGCATCGGCGACGCGTTCATGTCGATCCCCGAGGGCTTCACCGTGCACCCGCGCGTCCTGCCGGTGTTGGAGCGACGTCGCGAGATGGCGTATGAGGGCAAGGTGGACTGGGCCTTCGGCGAACTGCTGGCGCTGGGCTCGCTGGTGGCCGACGGCAAGCTGATCCGGCTCTCCGGGCAGGACACCCGCCGCGGCACCTTCTCGCAGCGGCATTCGGTGATCATCGACCAGGTCAACGGCGCGGAGTTCAGCCCGCTGCAGCTGCTGGCCACCAACGCCGACGGGAGCCCGTCCGGAGGCAAGTTCCTGGTCTACGACTCACCGCTGTCGGAGTTCGCGGCCGTCGGCTTCGAATACGGCTACACCGTGGGCAACCCGGAAGCCATGGTGCTGTGGGAGGCGCAGTTCGGCGACTTCGTCAACGGCGCGCAGTCGATCATCGACGAGTTCATCAGCTCGGGCGAGGCCAAGTGGGGCCAGCTGTCCAACGTGGTGCTGCTGCTGCCGCACGGCCACGAGGGGCAAGGTCCCGACCACACCTCCGGGCGCATCGAGCGATTCCTGCAGCTGTGGGCCGAGGGCTCGATGACCATCGCGGTCCCCTCGACGCCGTCGAACTACTTCCACCTGCTGCGCAGGCATGCACTCGACGGAATCCAGCGGCCGCTGATCGTGTTCACTCCGAAGTCGATGCTGCGCAACAAGGCGGCGATCAGCGACATCAAGGACTTCACCGACGTCAAGTTCCGCTCGGTGCTCGAGGAACCCACCTACGAGGACGGCATCGGCGACCGCAGCACGGTGAGTCGGGTACTGCTGACCAGCGGCAAGATCTACTACGAGCTGGCGGCCCGCAAGGCCAAGGACAGCCGCGACGACATCGCGATCGTGCGCGTGGAGCAGTTGGCCCCGCTGCCTAAGCGTCGCCTCGCGGAGACTCTGGACCGTTACCCGAACGCCCGCGAGTTCTTCTGGGTCCAGGAGGAGCCGGCCAACCAGGGGGCGTGGCCGCGGTTCGGTCTGGAGTTGCCCGAATTGCTGCCGGAGAAGCTGACCGGCATCAGGCGGATCTCGCGACGGGCGATGTCGGCACCGTCGTCTGGGTCGTCGAAGGTGCACGCCGTCGAGCAGCAGGAGATCATCGACTCGGCTTTCGGCTGAGGAACGAAGCCGCACGGCTGAGGCACTCGACGGGGCCATCTATTCGGTACCGGCGGTACCGGTTAAGCTCGGTTGTTCCACCGACCGTTGGAGAGAGCACATGCAGGGATTCGCCGGGAAAGTCGCTGTCGTCACCGGTGCCGGTTCAGGCATCGGTCAGGCGCTGGCCATCGAGTTGGCCCGCGCCGGAGCGCAGCTGGCGATCAGCGACGTCGACACCGAGGGCCTGGCCCAGACCGAGCGGCGATTGACCGCACTGGGCGTACGAGTCAAGGCCGACCGCCTCGACGTCACCGAACGCGAGGCGTTCCTGGCCTACGCCGACGAGGTCAAGGAACACTTCGGCAAGGTCAATCAGATCTACAACAACGCCGGCATCGCGTTCAGCGGCGACGTCGAAGTCAGCCCGTTCAAGGACATCGAGCGGGTGATGGATGTCGACTTCTGGGGCGTGGTCAATGGCACCAAGGCCTTCCTGCCGCACCTGATCGAATCTGGCGACGGACACGTCATCAACATCTCCAGCCTGTTCGGTCTGCTGGCAATGCCCGGCCAGGCTGCCTACAACGCAGCCAAGTTCGCCGTCCGTGGCTTCACCGAGGCGTTGAACCAGGAGATGGCTATCGCCAAGCATCCGGTCAAGGTCACCACGGTGCACCCGGGTGGCATTCAGACCGCGATCGCCCGCAATGCCACCGTGGTCGAAGGGTTGGACGCCGCGGCGATGGCCGAATTCTTCGACCGGAAGCTGGCCTCCACCAGCGCCGAAGAGGCCGCCCGAGTGATACTCGACGGGGTCAGCAAGGGCCGGGCCCGCGTGCTGATCGGAAACGACGCGCGGATTCTTGACCTGCTGGTGCGCATCCTGGGTTCCAAGTATCAGCGGCTGTTCTCGTTCGGGATCCCCAAGCTCCGGCCCCGGTAGAGGAGCAGGGGCCGATCAGGGCCGCCCAGCCGGAAACTGACGACGCCACACCGGCGTGTCTCGCAGCGATATTCCGGCTCGCGGCGGCCGTACGGCTGCTCCTAGCGCCCGAGCGGGTGCTCGTCGAGGAAAGCGTCCACCACCGTCTGTGGATAGGCGCCGTCGGCCACCTGGCGACGCATGTCCGCCAGCGCCTCGGTGTCCAGCACGCCGGCCACCTGGTTGACCGCCAGCACCTGGGCTTCGGTCAGCTCATTGCGGCGATACAGCGGCACCACGTTCTCGGCGCGCACCAGTGCGGGGTGGGCGTCGCTGAGCAGCACCGCACCCTCCGGCACGTCGGGGGCCGCAGTGCTGGACCAGGCCGCGCCGATCTGGCGGGCCTGCAATGCCGCGAACAACGCTGCATCGTCAGAGAATTCGCGGGACTTGGCCAACGTGCAGCTTCCCACCGCGTTCGGCACCGAGACACCCCGGACGCTGCCGACCGTCAATCCGGCGCAATGCCGTGCCAGTGTGGCCAGGTCGGCGCCGTCCCACGCCGCCACGGTCGCCTTCGTCACCGCCAGCGTGGGCTTGTCCTCGGCGGTCATCGCGTAGTCGCCGACCGCAAGCCCCTCCGGCAGCGCACCGGCCAGCGCCCAGTAGACGCCACGGTCGGAGCGCGCGGCGGAATCATGGGCGAACATCACCAGGAAGCGTCCGGTGAAACCGGGCACGACGGTCAGCTCCCCCGCATCCAGTGCGGCGACCGGGTCGGCGGCGGACTCCACGCGCACCGCCGCACCCGTACCGCGTAAGGCGCTGGCATACAGGTGAGCCAGTATCTGCGACTGCGGGTCCGGCGACATGCCAACCGCCAGCGGCGCCGGGCCCGGATGCGCGCCGCAACCGGCGAGCAACACGGCCACGCTTACCAGCGCCAGGCGGCGCAGGTGATGTCCTAGCGGCCTGGGCACCGTGGGCTCTACGACGCTGTATCGGCAGCCGCCGCGACAGCCGCGGCCACGGCCGGCTCGACCCGCGGGTCTAACGGGCTGGGGACGATGCGGTCGGGCGCAAGATCGTCGGCGACCACGGAGAAGATCGCCTCCGCGGCAGCCAACTTCATCGCCTCGGTGATCCGGCGCGCACCGGCGTCCAGTGCACCGCGGAACACGCCGGGGAAGGCCAGCACGTTGTTGATCTGATTGGGGAAATCACTGCGACCGGTCGCGACCACCGCCGCGTACTTGGCCGCCAGTTCGGGGTGGATCTCAGGGTCGGGGTTGGACAGCGCGAACACCACCCCACCCGGAGCCATCGTGGCGATCAACTCCTCGGGCACGACTCCCCCTGAGGCGCCCAGGAAGACGTCGGCACCGGCCAGCGCCTCGGCCAAGCCGCCGGTCAGTCCCCGGGGATTGGTCCGCTGCGCCAGCTCAAGCTTGACGTCGTTCATGCCGGGACGCTCTGGATGCAGCACACCCTGGGAATCCAGCACGATCATCTCCGTGATGCCCCTCGAGAGCAGGATGTTGGCGCAAGCCACACCCGCGGCGCCGGCACCGGAGACCACCACCCGCAGGGACGCGATATCGCGGTCGAGCACCTTGGCCGCACCGAGCAGGGCCGCCAGGGCCACGATCGCGGTGCCGTGCTGGTCGTCGTGCATCACCGGGCAGTCCAGCGCCTCGATCACGCGGCGCTCGATCTCGAAACACCTCGGGGCGGAGATGTCCTCCAGGTTGACCGCGCCGAACGAGGGCCGCAGGCGCACCAGCGTCTCCACGATCTCGTCTGGATCCTTGGTGGCCAACACAATCGGAATGGAGTCCAGGCCGGCGAACGTCTTGAACAGCGCGGCCTTGCCCTCCATCACCGGCAGCGACGCCGATGGCCCGAGGTCGCCTAGACCGAGTACCGACGTACCGTCGCTGACCACGGCCACCAGCCGGTGCGCCCAGGTGTAGCGGGCCGCCAGCGTGTGGTCGGCGGCGATGGCGCGACTGACCTGAGCGACACCCGGGGTGTAGGCGATAGAGAGCGCGCGTTGGCTGTCCAGTGGGGTTTTCAGGTCGACTGAGATCTTTCCGCCCGCATGGGCTTCGAAGATCTCTTCATCTCCGATGACGATCGGAGTGCTGTTCACCATGTTCGCAAGGTTCTCGGTCATCGGAAGTCCAGGGTACTGCGCTGCTGTACCTCGACCGTCGACGGCAAGCGCCCGTGGGCGCCCGCCGCGCTCAGATCAGGCCCAGTCCGGTGACGGCTTCGCGCTCCTCGGCCAGCTCAGCGGTCGAGGCGTCGATCCGGCTGCGGGAGAAGTCGTCGATCTCCAGGCCCTGCACGATGCTCCAGTCGCCGCCGGAGGTGGTGACCGGGAACGACGAGATCAGGCCCTCCGGCACGCCGTAGGAGCCGTCGGAGACCACGGCCATCGACACCCAGTCATTGTCGGGAGTGCCGAGCAGCCAGCTCCGCGCTGCGTCGACGGTGGCCGACGCGGCCGAAGCTGCCGACGAGGCGCCCCGCGCATCGATGATCGCCGCGCCGCGCTTGGCGACGGTGGGGATGAAGTCGTTCTCGATCCAAGCCTGGTCGCCCACGACCTCGGCGGCGTTACGCCCGCCGACTTCGGCGTGGAACACGTCCGGGTACTGGCTCGCGGAGTGGTTGCCCCAGATCGTCATCTTCTTGATGTCGGTGACCTTGGCGCCGGTCTTGGAGGCCAGCTGCGAGATCGCCCGGTTGTGGTCCAGGCGGGTCAGCGCGGAGAAGCGCTCGTTGGGGATGTCGGGGGCGTTGGTCATCGCGATCAGCGCGTTGGTGTTGGCCGGGTTGCCGGTCACACCCACCCGGATGTCGGAGGCGGCGACGGCGTTCAGCGCCTTGCCCTGCGCGGTGAAGATCGCACCGTTGGCCTCAAGCAGGTCGCTGCGCTCCATGCCCGGTCCGCGGGGGCGGGCGCCGACCAGCAGCGCCAGGTTGACGCCGTCGAAGATCGTGTTCGCGTCCGAGCCGATCTGCACGCCCGACAGCAGCGGGAAGGCACAGTCGTCGAGCTCCATGACCACGCCCTCAAGTGCCTTGAGGGCGGGCTCGATCTCCAGCAGGCGAAGTTCGATCGGCCGGTCGGGGCCCAGCAGGGAGCCGCTGGCAAGGCGGAACAGCAGGCTGTAGCCGATCTGGCCGGCGGCGCCGGTGACGGCCACCTTGAGTGGGGTTGTGCTCACGTCAAGTGCTCCTCGAACGAGTTCGGCTGGTCTGGCTTAGGTCCGGGTCGAAACTAGCGCACCGGCGTCCTGCCCGAAACTCGGGGACCCCGCCGAAGAAACGCGCTCACCGTGCAGGTCCGCGCCAGGCGCGTAGCATTTCACCGGCACCTGCGCCGGAGGGAGAGCCGCGATGACCGCGTTGCACGATCCGGCACCCCGCGTACTGGTGGACTGCGGTGTCTACGCCGACGGCGAGCGGGTTCCCGGGACGTTTACCCCCGCGGGCGCACGCGCCAAAGTGCGTGAGATCGAGGCCGAAGGCCGCCCGGCATTCGTCTGGGTCGGCCTGCACGAGCCGGGCGAGGCCCAGATGCAGGGTGTGGCAACCACGTTCCAACTGCACCCACTGTCGGTAGAAGATGCCGTTCAGGCACACCAGCGGCCCAAGCTGGAACGCTACGACGACACCCTGTTCCTGGCGCTCAAGACCGTCAACTACGTCCCGCACGAGTCGGCCGTGCTGCCGCGCGAGATCGTCGAGACCGGCGAGATCATGATCTTCGTCGGCAAGAACTTCGTGGTGACCGTCCGTCACGGCGACCACAGCGGCCTCGCCGACGTCCGCAGGCGGATGGACAGCGATCCCGAGCAGATGCGACTGGGTCCGTTCGCCGTGATGCATGCCATCGCCGACTACGTGGTGGACCGCTATGTCGAGGTGACCAACCTCATGGAGAGCGATATCGACGTCATCGAGGAGGCCGCGTTCGCACCGGGCACCCGCACCGACGTCGAACCGATCTACCAGCTCAAGCGTGAGGTCGTCGAACTGCGACGTGCTGTGGCGCCACTGTCGGTGCCGTTTGAGCGGATGCAGACCGACTATCGGGATCTGATCTCCAAAGAGGTACGGCGGTATCTGCGCGACGTCGCCGACCACCAGACGCGCGCCGCCGAGCAGATCGCCGGTTACGACGAGTTGCTCAGCTCGCTGGTGCAGGCCGCGCTGGCGCGGGTGGGCATGCAGCAGAACACCGACATGCGCAAGATGTCGGCCTGGGCCGGCATCATCGCCGTCCCGACCATGATCGCCGGCATCTACGGCATGAACTTCGACTACATGCCCGCGCTGCACTGGGTGTTCAGCTATCCCCTGGTGGTGACGGGCATGGGCGTGATCTCCGCGGTGCTCTACCGCGCCTTTCGCCGCAACGGCTGGCTCTAGGCGCCACCTACTGCGGCTGGGAGGCGCGGCGATCCGGGTCGAAGGTGTCCACGCCGTCGGAGCGCCAGGCCTCCCGCAGGGCCTCGGCGCCCTTGAGCCGCACCCAGGCCGCCTCGGTGGCGGTGATCGGGATGGCAGCCAGGAACCGCACCGGTTCACGTGGCGGCGCCAGCGCCAAATCGGCGATGTCACTTTCGCCCAACAACACTGCGGTGAACGGCACCGGACCCGAAGGCCCCGTCCACAGTGGCCCGCCGAGGTCGATCAGCGCGTCAGGCGCCAGCACCACCCCCTCGACCACCGGGGCTGCCGCCACCGCAGCGAGGCTGCGGGCCAGCCCGGTGTCTGAGCCCGACGATCGCAGGCGCACAACAATTTCGGCCAGGGGGCCGAGGACCGGGTCCGCGACCAGCTGGCCGGGGTCGCCCATCGGGTGGCGCGAACAACCCGCCGAGACGTAATGCACCATCCGGTCCGGTCCCGGACCGAATCGCAGCACCTCGATGGCCTCGACCCCCAAGAACGTCACCCGTGCGGTGTCGGGCGCGGCGGGCAATCCCGCCGCGGCGAAGTGCTGCCCGACATGCTCGCGCACGAGCTTCAGATCGACACTCACCGACAGCTCACCGCCCGGCCGGGGCGACACTGAGGTTCGCCCCGGTGGTGGCGTCGAAAACCACCACTGTCTCGGGTCGCAGCGCCAACTCGATCGGTTGCCCGGCAACCGCTTTGGAGGCAGCGGGAACCCGTGCGACCAGCTCGTTCTCGACCGGATTTTCGCCTGAGGCGGCGGGAGTGAAGTACAGGTACTTGTCGGCCCCCAGCGATTCGACCAGATCCACGCGGGCCCCCAACGTCACCGCCGCGGACCGCGCGACCTCGTCGAGCAGCGCGGCATCGCCGAGATGCTCAGGTCGCACTCCGACCACCACTGCGCCGCCGGCCGGGTCCGGATGCCTCCCGATCACGTCACGAACCTCGGCACTGAGCGGGACTTCGCCGACGGCCAGCCGTACGCCGGCCGGCGTCAGCGTGCCCGGGAAGAAATTCATCGCCGGCGAGCCGACGAAACCGGCGACGAACATATTGGCGGGTCGCTGGTAGAGCTCGTCGGGGGTACCGATCTGCTGGGCGATTCCGCCGTGCATCACCACCACCCGGTCTCCCAGCGTCATGGCCTCGGTCTGGTCATGTGTGACGTAGACGGTGGTGGTGCCCAGCCTGCGCTGCAGGCGGGCGATCTCGCTGCGCATCTGCACCCGCAGCTTGGCGTCCAGATTCGACAGCGGCTCGTCCATCAGAAATGCCTTGGGGTGCCGCACTATCGCGCGTCCCATCGCGACACGCTGACGCTGGCCACCCGACAGCTGCGAAGGCTTGCGATCCAGCAGGGCGGACAGGTCGAGGATCTTGGCCACCTCGTCCACCTTCTCGGCGATCTGCGGCTTCTTCATCTTGGCCAGCGTCAGGGGGAACGCGATGTTCTGCCGCACGGTCATGTGCGGGTACAACGCGTAGGACTGGAACACCATCGCGATGTCACGGTCCTTGGGTGCGCGCTCGTTGACCCGCTGTCCACCGATGCGCAGCTCCCCCGACGTGATCTCCTCAAGCCCCGCGATCATGTTGAGCGTGGTCGATTTTCCGCAGCCCGAGGGGCCCACCAGAATGATGAACTCGCCATCGGCGATGCTCAGCGACAGATCTTTCACCGCCACGGCACCGTCGGGGTAGCTCTTGCTGATGTGGAGGAGTTCGATCTCGGCCATCGGCTTATCCCTTCACCGCGCCGGAGGTCAATCCCGCCACGATCCGTCGTTGGAAGATGAGAACAAAGACGATGATCGGCACCGTGATCACCATGGCCCCGGCCGCGATCGAACCGGTCGGCTCCTCGAATTGCGAACTGCCGGTGAAGTTGGCGATCGCCACCGGCGCAGTGACCGAGGACTTGGTGGCCGTCAGAGACAGCGCCAACAGCAGATCGTTCCAGGCGAAGATGAACACCAGGATCGCGGCGGTGACGATCCCCGGCGCTGCCAGGGGTGCGATCACCTTGCGGAACGCCTGACCGGGGGTGGCACCGTCCATTTTGGCGGCCTTCTCCAAATCCCAGGGGATCTCTTGGAAGAACGCCGAGAGCGTGTAGATCGCCAGCGGCAGCGCGAAGGTGATGTAGGGGATGATCAGTCCCAGCCAGGTGTCGAACAATCCGGTGGCTCGCTCGATGTTGAAAATAGGTGTCACCAAAGATATCTGCGGAAACATGGCGATCAGCAGGGCTGCCCCGACCAAGAGCCTCTTGCCGACGAATTCGAGGCGGGCCACCGCGTAGGCGGCCATCGCCCCGATCACGACGGCGATCACCGTGGTGATCAGGCCGATTCCCACCGAGTTGATCAGGGCCGAGCCGAAGACGTCGCCGGCGAAGATACCGCGATAGTTGTCCAATGTGATCGACGACGGAATCAGCTTGCCGTCCTTGACCGTCGATGTGGGCTTGAGCGACAGCGAGAAGATCCACAACACCGGGACAAGCGCGTACACCACAACGGCCAGGTCGATGATCAGCCAGGCGGTGCGACGACGAATCTCGGTCACTGTTGGCTCGATCCCGGTGCGGCGGCGCCGAAAACCTTGACGAACAGCCACGCGATCAGCGCAACGCAGACGAAGATCAGCACCGATATCGCCGAGCCCAGGCCCACGTTGAAGCCCTTGAAAAGGTTGTCGTAGCCCAGGATCGACACCGAACCGGTGCTGTTGGAGCCTCCGGTGAGCACATAGATGTTGTCGAAGATGCGAAACGCGTCCAGTGTGCGGAACAGCAGGGCCACCAGAATCGCCGGTTTCATCATGGGCAGGATGATGGTCACCAACCGGCGCCAGGGCCCGGCGCCGTCCATCTGCGCCGCCTTGAGCAGTTCCTCGGGTACCAGCGCCAGCCCGGCCAGTAGCAACAGCGCCATGAACGGTGTGGTCTTCCAGACCTCGGCGAGCACGACGATGGCCAGCGAGGGCAGCTGCTGAGTCAAGGGGGCACTGCCGGATGGCAGCAGATCGGCCAGGTAGCCGGTGCCTGGCGTCCAGGCGTAGTACCAGCTGTAGGCGGCAGCGACCGTGACGATCCCGTAGGGCACCAGCACCGCCGTGCGCACCATCCCCTTGGCGAACAGGCTGCGGTGCATGACCAGCGCCAGCGCCAAGCCGAGGACGAATTCGATGGCCACCGACACCACGGTGATCCCCAGCGTCACCGCGAACGCGGTCCACCAGTAGGAGTCGGTCAGGGTGGTCTGATAGTTGGCCAGGCCGACGAACGCGGTGTCGTCGGGGGTGGCCAGGTTGTAGCGCAGCATGCTGAGCCAGATCGCGTAACCGATGGGATAGGCGGTGACGGCCAGCATCAGGATCACCGCGGGACCGACCAGAACCAACGCCAGGCGCCGCTGCGCACGAACGTCGTCAGCGCGGGTCACGGAATCAGTCCCTTGCCGTCGATGGCCTTGCGCACCTCGACGGTGAGCTCGTCGGCGGTTCGTTCGGGGTCGATCGCGGTGATGGGCGCCAAGGTCGCCGATATCCGCGTCGACACCGCCTGATACACCGGCGTCGCCGGACGCAGCGCGGCATCGGTGAGTTGCTGACGGATCACCTTGTGCTGCGGATACTTCTCCTGGAACTGCGGGTCGGAGTAGACCGAGGCGCGCACCGCGGGCAGTCCGCCCTCGATGGCCACATATTTCTGGTTCGCCACGTCGCGCAGGCAGCGCACCACCTCGAAGGCTTCGCTGCGGTGGCGGGAGGTCTTTGCCACAGCCAGGTTCAACCCACCGAGGGTCACCTTGGCCGGGTGACCCGGCACCACCTCCGGATAGGGCGCGAACCCCAGCACGCCGCGGCTGGCGTCGTAGGCGATCCGGTACTGCTCGTCGCTGGGCGCAAAGGAGCCGATGCCGTCGATGCTGCCGGCCAGATCCGGCCGTCCCTGCAGCGGAAGGAATCCCACCCCGCCCTTGACCGCGTTCTCCAGCATGGACGGCAGCACGAAGGGCCAGTTGACCTCCAGCGCCGCCTTGCCCTGCTCGAACGCCAGTCGGGAGGTGCCCTCATCGCTCTGCGTGATCGACGGGTCGGCTCCCGGGGCGGTCGCGACGGCTTTCATCACGCGCAGCGCGGCGACCGTGGCGGCCCGGTGCTCGGCAGTGTCGGTGAGGGTGACGGTTTTGCCATCGTCGGCAAGAACCTGGCCGCCGGCGCTTTGCAGCAGGGTGTTGAACCACACCACCAGGCCCTCGTACTGCTTGGCCTGCACCGCGATCCAGCTGGGCTCCCCGGCAGCGTGCAGGCGGGTGGCCTCGGAAACCATGCCATCCCAGGTGGCCGGCGCGGTCTTCATCAGATCTGGCCGATACCAGAGCAATTGGGTATTGGTGACCGCCGGCGCGGCGTAGAGCCGACCCTTCCAACGGGCGGTGGCGAGCGGTCCTGGCAGCGTGTCGTCGACCGCGTCGGCCTCGGCCCTGCCCGCCGGGTCCGCCGACAGCGGCAACGCCCAGCCGGCCTCGGCGAACTCGGCGGTCCACACCACGTCCAGACCCATCACGTCCAGGGAGCGGTCATTGCCGGTGAGCCGGCGCGCCAGTTGCAGACGCTGGTCGTCAGCGGCGCGCGGGAGGCTGAACTGCTGCACTCGGTAGCGGCCGCCGGCCTGTTCGGTGCAGCGCCGCGCGAGAACACGAAACGTCGCGGTGTCATTGGCCGGGGTATAGACGCTGATCACCGGCACGCCGGCGCCGTCACCTGCGGACCCACACGCCGTTCCCGTCGAGGCAACGGTGAGTGCGGTCAGCGCAGCCGCGCCCAGCCGCCGTACGCGACCGCGCCGACTCGCCACGCCTCTTGCCTCCCGTTGCCGTTTCGTGCCACGACGGTAAGGCCGCCCGGCCACGCTACGCAACAACGCAGAGTCAGAGAGTGAGCTTGGCCAACAGATCCCGGCCCTGCTCGGCGCTCTGCGGATCGCACAGCACGTCGTAGCGGCCCGCAACCAGTTGCATGGTCGAACTGAAATCCCTTGTCCCGCGGGCCATCGCATAGGGAACCGACGAGGTGATCAAGCCGAAGAACACTCCGGCGATCAGACCGGTCACCAACGCCTGGGTGGGGTTGTCGCTGAAAATGCCCAGCACCAGGCCGATGAACAAGCCCAGCCAGGCGCCGGTCAGCACTCCGCCGCCGAGCACCTTGGGCCAGGTGAGCCGGCCGGTGACCCGCTCGACCTGCATGAGGTCCACGCCGACGATCGTCACCTGCTGAACAGGGAACTGCTGATCGGACAGATAGTCCACCGCGCGCTGCGCCTCGGCGTAGGTGGGGTAGGACCCGATCGGCCAGCCTTGCGGCGGGGTCGGCAGTCGGGCCGGGTCACGACGTCCCGGCGGGCCTGCCGCACCGATCGGACCGGGGCCTTGTCCGGGCTGGAAGGGGCTGGTCATGGGATTTCTCTCTCCTCGCTCCGAGTTGCGGACTGTCGGACGACAGGCCGAACCCGGCGCATCGGCTAGGTTGAACAGCATGACAGCTCCCGGCGGGGATTCTGGCGAGAATCCACGAGGCAACCCCAACCAGCCCTGGGCCGACCCGGGAGCGCCCACGCCCGACCAGGGCGGATGGCCGTACCCGTCGGGCTTCGAAGGCTACCCGCCGGGGCCTGGCTATCCCCCGCCCGGTTTCCCGCCGCCTCCCGGTTTCCCGCCGCCCGGATTCCCGCCGCCCCCCGGTGCCGGCAGCTATCCGCCTCCCCCACCGCCGGGCAACTACCTGCCCCCCGGTGGCTACCTGCCCCCGGCGCCCCCCGCCCCGGGCGACTACCCGGGGCTGGGAGCCCCGCCGGGCTACCCGCCGCCGAGCTACGGCACACCGCCCCCCACTTACCCGGGCTACGGCACGCCGTATCCGGGCAACTACCTCAATCCCGGCCAGGCACAGAAGACCAATGTCTTGGCTGTCAGCTCACTGGTGGTGTCGCTGCTCGGCCTGGTGTTCTGGCCGCTGGGGCTGGCCGGTGTCATCCTCGGAGTGGTCGCGCTCAACCAGATCAAGTCCAACGGTGAGGCCGGCCACGGCCTTGCGGTAGCCGGCACGGCGATCGGCGGTGTGGCCGTGACGTTTTCGTTGATCCTGGCGATGATCGCCGTCAATTAGATCTGGGCGGCCAGGACTGGGCCGAGACAGCCGCCGAGCGGCCAGGACTGGCTAGGCCGACGGCGGTGTGAACGGTGGCGCCTCACGGCGCATTCCGGCCGCGCGGCCCTTACCCGCCACCACCAGCGCCATCTTGCGGCTGGCCTCGTCGAGCATCTCATCACCGAGCATCACCGCACCGCGAGCGCCGCCGGCCTGCGACGTGTGCCAGGCGTAAGCCTCCAGGATCAACTCGGCATGGTCGTACTCGGACTGGCGCGGACTGAAGATCTCGTTGCCCGCGGCGATCTGGTCGGGGTGCAGCACCCATTTGCCATCGAAGCCGAGCGCGGCCGAGCGGCCGGCGACCCGCCGGAACGCTTCCACGTCACGCACTTTCAGATACGGCCCATCGACCGCAGCGACCCCATGGGCGCGCGCCGCCACCAAGATCGTCATCAACACGTGGTGGTAGGCGTCGCCCTCGGTGTAGCCCTCGGGCTGCTCGCCGACTTCCAAGGTCCGGGTGTTGAGGCTGGCCATCAGGTCGGCGGGTCCGAGCACCAACGCCTGCACTCGGGGTGCCGCGGCAATGGCGTTGATATTCATCAAGCCGCGGGCGTCCTCGATCTGGGCGTCGACACCGATCTGCCCGACCGGCAGCCCGTGGATGGTCTCCAGCTGGGTGAGCAGCAGATCCAGCGCCTGCACGTGCGAGGCATCGGACACCTTGGGTAGCACGATGACGTCGAGCCGAGCCCCGGCGGCGCCGACCGCCGAGACCACCTCGATCAGGTCGGCGTGGGTCCACGGGGTGGTCCAGTCGTTGACCCGGACCCCGAGCAACGGCGCCGTCCAGTCCTTCGCGGTGAGCGCCGCGGCGACCAACGTCCGCGCCTGCTCCTTGGCCGCCGGAGCCACCGCATCCTCCAAGTCGAGGAAGACTTCGTCGGCAGGCAGGCCCTTGGCCTTGTCGATCATCTTCTGACTGCTGCCAGGTACTGACAGGCAAGTACGGCGGGGGCGATATGCGTTGGTCACCTAAATACTCCTACCCTTTCAACCATGGCGTCGAGCAACAGGGTTTATGCAGCGCGGCTCGCGCGGATGCTCGTACTGGGCCCCTTCGGTGAATCCGTCGGCCGGGTCCGCGATGTCGTGGTCAGTCTCAGCATCGTGCGCCAACAGCCGCGCGTGCTGGGCCTTGTCGTCGAACTGCCCACCCGTCGGCGCATCTTCGTACCGATTCTGCGGGTCGCCTCGATCGAGCCCAACGCGGTCACCCTGAACACCGGAACGGTGTCACTGCGCAAGTTCAACCAGCGGCCCGGCGAGGCCCTGGTACTCGGCCAGGTTCTGGACACCAAGGTCCGGGTCTCCGATCTGGAGCTCCCGGAGCTGGCCGGCGTCGACGTGGCGATCACCGACCTGGCCATCGAGCAGAGCCGCACCCGCGACTGGCTGGTGACGCGGATCGCGGTGCGGCATTCTCGGCGGTTGGGGCGACGCGCCGCGGTGCACATCGTGGACTGGCACAACGTGCAGGGACTGACTCCGTCCGCGCTGGCCATGCCGGGGCAGGGCGTCGCACAACTGTTGCAGCAATTCGAGGGGTGGCGGCCGATCGAGGTCGCCGACGCCATCCGCGACCTGCCGCCCAAACGCCGCTACGAGGTCTTCAACGCGCTGGACAACGCCCGTCTCGCCGACATCCTCCAGGAGCTGCCGGAGGAACGTCAGGCCGTCGTGCTGGGCCAGCTGGGCACCGACCGGGCCGCCGATGTCCTTGAGGAGATGGACCCCGACGACGCCGCGGACCTACTGGGCGTGATGAACCCGACCGAAGCCGAAGCCCTGCTAGCGCGGATGGACCCCGACGACTCCGATCCGGTCCGCCGGCTGCTGGAGCACTCCCCGGACACCGCGGGCGGGTTGATGACCACCAACCCGGTGGTATTGACCGCCGACACCTCGGTCGCCGAGGCGCTGGCCCGGGTACGCGACCCCGACCTCACGCCGGCGCTGTCGTCGCTGGTGTTCGTGACCCGGGCCCCCACGGCCACCCCGACCGGCCGCTACCTGGGCTGCGTAGCGCTGCAGCGGCTGCTGCGAGTGCCACCGGCCGAACTCATTGGTGGGTTCGTCGATTCCGACCTGCCGGCATTGAACCCCGAGGTGTCGCTGGCCGAGCTCACCCGCTACTTCGCCGCCTACAACCTGGTCTGCGGGCCGGTGCTCGACGAACAGAATCACCTGCTGGGTGCGGTGACGGTCGACGACGTGCTGGACCACCTGCTGCCGGATGACTGGCGCGAAACACCCGAACCGGACCTGGGGCCGAAACTCTCCGGGAGGCCGTCGTGACCGACCGCTCCACATCACAGCGGCTCTCTACGCCCCGCACCTCACGGCTGCCCAGCCTGAACATGGATCCCGACGCGCTGGGCCGGTTCACCGAATCGGTGGCGCGGTTCTTCGGCACCGGGCGCTACCTGGCCATTCAGACGGTGCTGGTGGTGGGATGGATTCTGCTGAACGTCTACGCGATCCGGTTCCAGTGGGATCCCTACCCGTTCATCCTGCTCAACCTGGCATTTTCGACCCAGGCCGCCTACGCCGCGCCGTTGATCCTGCTGGCTCAGAACCGTCAGGAGAACCGCGACCGCGTCAGTTTGGACGAGGACCGTCGGCGTGCCGCTCAGACCAAGGCCGACACCGAGTATCTGGCCCGGGAGCTGGCGTCCCTGCGCCTGGCGGTCGGCGAGGTGGCCACCCGCGACTATCTGCACCATGAGCTCGAACGCGTTCGGGAACTGCTCGAGTCACTTCGCCCTGAGCCTGAGCCCCCCACCGCGGAGACCGCGAACCGGCCGGGGTGACACGTGACCCAGACCAGATAACGACCATCAGCAGCATCGCCGTTGGGTATGGTGACCTAGTTCACGAAGCCCGGACGGTTTCATCTAGCAGAAATTAGGGGCGATCGAGTGCCAACAGGGGGCGGCGCAACGGAGCGCGTTTCCCGCACCGCCAGATTGCGGCGTGCGGCGCGTTCCGCCCTGCGGCCTGCGTTCGGCCTGACGTTCATCACTCCGTTGGTCTTTGCCGGCGCCGTGGGCGCCACACCCCGCTCCCCGTCGACGACACTGCCGCTGCGCAGTGCCGCGGTGACCCCGCTGGCGGCCTCGGTGAACACCTCCTCAACCGGCCGTTCCTCGGGCCCATCGGTGGTTGCGGTTCCCCGCCCGCAGACGAATCTGCGGGTGGCGGCGGGCGCTCCGTCGGCGCCACCGGCGGCGGTGGTCTATGCGCCGGGCACCTTGGGGATCCCCAGCACGGCGCTGGCCGCCTATCGCAACGCCGAACAACAGATGTCGGTCGCCGCACCTGAATGCGGGATCAGCTGGAACCTGCTGGCCGGTATCGGCCGCATCGAATCCGGGCACGCCAACGGCGGGGCCACCGACGCCCGCGGCAACGTGCTCCAACCGATCTATGGGCCCGCGCTGGACGGCACGCTGCCCGGCAACGAAGTTATCGTGGCCAGCAACGCCCCCGGCCGGGTGGTCTACGCCCGCGCGCTGGGTCCCATGCAGTTCCTGCCCGGGACCTGGTCACGGTATGCCGCCGACGGTGACGGCGACGGTCGCGCGGACCCGCAGAACGTCTACGACGCAACCCTGGCCGCAGCGCGCTACCTGTGCAGTGGCGGGATGAACCTGCGCGAACAG